>NZ_JBDOQV010000002.1:0-520240 GCF_039839345.1 Roseovarius sp. CAU 1744
GCATCGAAAACCCGCTCTTCTACAAGGAAAACACCCGCATGTTCTACGGCGACGCAAAAGACAGCGTCAACAGCCTGCTCAGCAAGATCAACTGACCCAGGCCGAATGAAAAAAAGGCCAGGGGCGTCCGGTTCGGGCGCCCTTTGCTTTTGTCCGGGGGGGGTATTGAGTATTTTGAGAACGATGAATGCGGGATCCGGGCCTGTATGCCATCGTGTGCCGCTAAGCCCTTGGTGTGACAAAAGAATCCGTTCCTTTCGCTGGCAGGTCCGGCTAGGGTGTGCGGGGAACCGAGGAATGCGATGATGCCCCCGATAGACGACCATCCGCTGCGCTATGCCCTGGCAAACGAGCTCCATGCCCGGCCGTTCCCATCGCTGGGCGTGCCGGCAACGGCCGTGTTTCTGGCGATCAAGCAGCCGGTGGACGCGGCCAAGCGTGACCGGGCCGCGGATCGCGCCCATCTGATTGCCCTGCTGGACCGCTACGGCGCGCCGCATCCGCAGCCCGATGCCACGCATTATTTCGGGCAGGTCGGGCGGCATATGCTGAAATGGGAAAGCCATACGGAATTCGTGACCTACATGATGCTGTCGGACGGCGCTGCCGACAAGCCGTTTGATCCGGATGAATTCAGTGTCTTCCCGCAGGATTGGCTGGACAATGCGCCGGGTCAGCGGATGACCTCGGCCGTGATCCGGGTGGTGGCAATGGACAGCGACGAGGCGCTGCGCCGCGACATCACCAGCTGGTTCGTGCCCGAAAGCGTGGCCGTGGCCCGGGTGCTGGACAATTCCGCCGTCGTCGCCGGGGATTTCCGGATCGACGAAGCGGGCCATCTGCGATTTCTGGTCAGCGTCGCACCGGGGACCGGGGTGCGGCGCATCGGGCGGATCGTTCAGCGCCTGTGCGAGATCGAGACCTACAAGACCATGTCGATGCTGGGCTTTGCCCGGGTGCGCGACATGGGCGCGCGGATGGGTGATATCGACGGCCGTCTGGGGCGCCTGATGGCCGAGATGACCGATGGCAGCACCCCGGCCGATAGGACGCTGGGCAATCTGCTGGAGGTGTCGGCGGAGCTGGAGATGATGGTGGCGCGCTCATCCTTCCGCTTCGGTGCGACCGAGGCCTATTGCCGGATCGTCGATCAGCGAATCGAGGTGTTGCGCGAGGAACGGTTCGAGGGGCGGCAGACGTTTTCCGAGTTCATGATGCGGCGATATTCACCGGCGATGCGGACCGTGGAATCGACCAAGGAGCGGCTGCGCAACATGTCGGACCGGGCGCTCAGGGCCGGCAACCTGCTGAGGACGCAGGTCGATGTGGAACGCAGCGCGCAGAATCAAAGACTGCTGGAAAGCATGAACCGCCGCGCCGACGCGCAACTGCGTCTGCAGCGCACGGTCGAGGGGTTGAGCGTGGTGGCGATCAGCTATTACGCGGTGTCGCTGGCGGCGTATCTGCTTTATCCGCTGAGCGGTGCGCTAGGGATCAGCAAGGGTATGTTGACGGCGCTCGTCACCCTGCCGGTGATTGCCCTTGTCTGGTGGATGATCCGGCGGATCCAGAAGCGGGTGCATTGAAGGCCGTTCCGTGGGCGCAGCAATCATTCGCATTTGGCAATGAAAGACAGAGTGGGTAGCATCTGAAAATGTCAGAATATTCGGATTACGAACAGAGGTTGCTCTCGGTTATCGAGCAACATGGTTGGCAGTTTACCTATGTCTTCGACCCTGACGGCCAGGCACCGGGCTTTGGATACTCGGTTGGTTTTACCAAATCACTTAACGCGCCGGAATTCATTGTTTTTGGTCTTGAGCGGGGGTTGATGCAGCGCATGCTGTGGGAAGTTCACAACCAGATCAAGAATGGTGCGTTCCCGGAAGACAACATGCGTTGGCAAGGCGTGTTGGAGGGGTTTGATTGCATCAGCCGGAAGGCCGTGCACGAGACACTTTATTCCGACTATGCGGTATCAGCAGACTGGTACTGGCGCGAAACCGGGCATAGCGGCAATCCACAAGTCTACCAGTTGGTGTGGCCAGGTGCGCGACAGGGACTTTTCCCCTGGGAAACGGGATGTGCTCAAGATGTGATTGATGCCCAGCCTCATCTTTGGCACAGCAGGTAATGCGGTGGTTCAGGATTTGGTGCGCATCCGCCGCGCTATCGTGACCGCCCGCAGAATGTCTGGATGGGCATATGGCTGCCTGGCGTTTCGCACGGCCCTTCATGTTTTGGTGGTGGTCGTGTCTAACCCTCGCGCCAGAGTTGCTGGTAGACGGCGTCGATGCCGTCGGCCTCTGCCTGGATGCTGAAATGGGACGCGGCGGCCTCGTGGGCCGTCCGTGCCATTCTTCGGTGCCGGTCGGGGTCGGACAACAGATCTGCCAGGGCCTGCGCGGTGGCCTTCGGGTCGTCCTCGGCGACGATGATCCCGGCGCTGCCCTGGCCGGAAAAGCTGCGGTAATAGCCCTGGTCGGTGGCGACGAACGGTACGCCCGAGGCCATGCCTTCGAGCGGCGCCATGCCGTATCCCTCGTAGCGGGGCAGCTGCACGACCGCCGACAGGCCGCGCATCAGGGCGGGCAGGGCGTCGGGCGCAATCTCGCCGGGGAAAAGGATACGGTCGGACAGGCCCGCCGCCGCAACCTGCGACCTCAACCCGTCCAGAAAGGCCTGATGCGATCGCCCGGCACGGCCGATCAGCAGCGCGGTCAGCCCCGGGTGGTCCGGCAGAAGCCGCAGCATCGCCTCGACGAAACGCTCGCTTCCCTTTTCGGGGCGGATGCGCCCGATGGTGGCGATGCCGCATGCGCCGGGAAAACCGGTGGCAGCCCAGGCGGCAGCCCGATCTTCGGCGGGGGAAAACCGTTCCGTATCAACGCCATGCGGCACGATACCGCGCACATGCGGGACGAAACCCGCCGCCGCCTCGGTGGTGGCGATGACCGCGTCCATGCGCGAGATCAGCCAGCGGGGAAACGCCGAATGCCGGCGAATCGCGGCAGAGGTAAAGACGATCCTGATCGGCAGGCGCAACACGTCGCGGGCCCAGAGGGCGGCGCGCATCTCGGTATTGCGGCGCACATGCCAGATGGCGAAGGGCCGGTGCACCGGCACCCGCCGTGTCAGCGCACGGGCCTGGGCCGTGGTCACTGGATCGGGGCAGCCGGGCAGGGCCACGCCCGCCAGCGCCATGTCATAGCGGCCCATCTGCTTGCGGATCACGCCCGCCGCGGTGGCCGAGACGCCGGTGAAGTTGCGGTTGAAATTGGTGACGATCAGCTCAGCCATTGGTGTGTCCCGGCAGGCTTAGCGACGTGGTGAGCGTTTCAGTGATCTCGTCCAGCATATCCTCTTGCGCGGCGGCGAAGGCGCGGGATCTCTCCTGCATGACCGCCAGCGCGTCGCCGTCGGTCAGCAGGCCGTGCAGCTGTTCCGCAAGGTCGGCCGCGTTGGCAACCCGACGCGCGCCGCCGCCTGCATCGAAATCGGCATAGGTCTGGGCAAAGTTCGCAAAAAGCGGCCCGTGCAGAACGGCCGAACCCGCATAGGCGGGCTCGTAGGGGTTGTGCCCGCCCACGGGGGTGAACGAACCGCACAGGCAGGTGATCGGGCTCAGCGCGTACCAGAGCCCGGTTTCGCCCAGGGTATCGGCCAGGTAGATGGCCGTGTCCGCAGTCAGTTCCTGGCCGGTGCTGCGCTGCGCGGCGGCCAGGCCCGCGGCGGCAATCAGGGCGGCAATCGCCGTGGCGCGGTCAGGGTGGCGCGGCACCAGGATCAGCAACAGGTCGGGGTGATCTGCCAGCAGGGATTTGTGCGCGGCGATCATCACCTCATCCTCGCCGGGATGGGTCGAACTGGCGACCCAGAGCGGCCGCTGTCCGATGGCCGCTTTCATGCGGGCCAGGTCATCGGCGTCGAAGGGCAGCGGCCCGGAAACCGATTTCAGGTTCTGCCCGGTATAGGCGTGGCGCAGCCCCAGGTCATGCAGATGCGCCGTGGTGCGCGCATCCTGCGTGTGGATCAGGTTGAAATGGCCCATCAGGTGCCGCGACGTGGCCGGGAACCGCTTCCAGTTGCGGGCGGAGCGGTCGGAAATACGCGCGTTGAGCAGCGCCAGCGGAATGTCCGCCGCGCGGGTTTCCTGCAACATCTGCGGCCACAGTTCGCTTTCGACAAAGATCGCCGCAGAAGGATGCCAGTGACCGAGAAACCGGCGCATCGCCCGGCGGGCGTCCAGTGGGGCGAATTGATGGATGCAGCGCGGCGGCAGCCTGCGGCCGACGATCTCGGCAGAGGTGGCGGTGCCCGAGGTCAGCAGGAAATGCCAGCCGGGGTTAACCTCGCCCATATGGGCGATCAGGCGCAGCACCGACAGGCTTTCCCCGACCGAGGCCGCATGAAACCAGATCAGCGTGCCATCGGGGCGTTTGGCGGTCGGCTTGCCCATCCGCTCGCGAAACCGGGCCGGGTCGGTGCCATGTGCGCGCAGCTTGGCCTTCACCCGGCGATAGGCAATCGGCGCGATCAGGTTTGCGGCTGCCGCGTACAGACGGATGGGAAGGGGGGGCATCAGCCGCCGGTATGGCTCATGTGGCGCGACATCTTCCCGTCCACAACCTGCCGGGAATAGTCGAAATCATGCCCTTTGGGTTTCAGCGCGATGGCCTTGCGAATGGCATCTTCCAGCGGCGCATCATCCTGCGGATTGTTGCGCAGCGGTGCGCGCAGGTCGGCCATATCCTCTTGCCCGAGGCACATGTACAGCTCTCCGGTGCAGGTCAGGCGCACGCGGTTGCAGCTTTCGCAGAAATTGTGGCTGAGCGGGGTGATGAACCCGACCTTCTGGCCGGTTTCTTCAAGTGCCACGTAGCGCGCCGGTCCGCCGGTGCGTTCAGGCAGGTCGCGCAGGGTGTATTCCGTCGCCAGACGGGCGCGCAGATCGGTCAGCTTCCAATATTGGTCCAGCCGGTCCTCGTTGCCGATATCGCCCATCGGCATCACCTCGATGAAGGTGATGTCCATGTCGCGGCTGTTGCACCACTCGATCAGCGGGAAAAGCTCATCCTCGTTGAACCCCTTCAGCGCCACGGTGTTGATCTTGACCCGCAGTCCCGCCTTTTGCGCCGCGTCGATGCCGCGCATGACCTGCGGCAGGCGGCCCCAGCGGGTGATGTCGGCAAATTTCTTCTCATCCATCGTGTCGAGCGAAATGTTCACCCGGCGCACGCCCGCCGCATAGAGGTCATCGGCGAAACGCTCCAGCTGGCTGCCATTGGTGGTCAGTGTCAGCTCTTTCAGCGCGCCGCTGTCCAGATGCCGCGTCATGGTCTGGAAAAAGGTCATGATTCCCTTGCGTACCAAGGGTTCGCCGCCGGTTATCCGCAGCTTTTCAACGCCCAGGTGGATGAAGGTCGAACACATCCGGTCCAGTTCCTCGAGCGTCAGAAGTTCCTTTTTCGGCAGGAAGGTCATGTTCTCGGACATGCAGTAGACGCAGCGGAAATCGCAGCGGTCGGTGACCGAGACACGCAGGTAGGAAATCGCGCGCTGGAAGGGATCAATCAGTGGGGCAGTCATGCCGCAAATTTAGGCGTGTGCGCGTCCGGGGGCAAGGTGGAACTTGCCGTTGAAGCACCTGTGCGGCGTGGTTAGATTGAGAGCATGAGACAGCTTTCCACCTTTTTCGTGATAACCGCTTTGATTTCGGGCTGTGCGCAGCTGCAATGGCCGGGCACGTTGCGGACGTCCCCGGACGACGTGGCGGTGAGCGATCCCGCCGAAGTCGCGCCGCCGGATCAGGGTGTGGCGCCGGTGCCGCCCGCTGCGCGCACGGTCGAGCAATTCGACACCACCACCGAGGAACAGAAAGCCGCCGCCGCCTCGGCGGGCGCCTCGGGCGGGGGGCAGGATCTGGGCCTAACGGTCACATCGCTCGGCGCGCCCAGCGAACCGGGTTTCTGGCTGAAAACACCGCTGGTCAGCGCGCCTGCAAAGGGGCGGGTGACATATCCCGGCACGGGCAAGTCAGCACAGGTTGATCTGATCCCGATCGACGGGCCCAAGACGGCGGGCAGTCGGATGTCGCTTTCGGCGATGCGCCTGATCGGGGCGCCTTTCACGGGACTGCCCGAGATCAGGGTGTATCGGGTGGAGGGTTAAGATCACCTGTCAATCAGTTGTTGTTAAATGAAATTAGGCGTAATCATGTGACGCTGACCTTGCGCCAATGGATCATTCCCGCGAACCATCAGCAAACCGCGCCATGTTGAGATGACGCCCTAATTTCGCCCCAAAACCCGTCTAGACCTGCCCCCAAGTACCAGACCCCACGACCGGAGATCCCGTATTGCGCGTTTTTTCGTTTATGATTGCCCTGATCTTTGTTTGCGGAACGGCAGGGGCCCAGGACAGCAGGCTGCAACGGCTGGATACCGGTGATGATGGCCGCGCATGGGAGGCCGTCGGGCGGCTTGATATCGGTGGCCGCGGGTTCTGCACCGGGGCGTTGATCGCCCCCGACCTGGTGCTGACGGCCGCGCATTGCCTGTTCAACCGCCGCAGCGGCAAACGCATCGACCACACCCAGATCGAATTTCTCGCAGGTTGGCGCAATGGCCGTGCCTCGGCCTATCGCATGGTCCGCCGTGCGGTCGTGCATCCCGAGTTCAACTACCGCGGGGCGGCCAACGAATTGCGGGTGCGCAACGACGTGGCGCTGCTGGAGCTGCAGCACCCGATCAACAACACGCGGATTACACCCTTTCTGACGGATCGCCGCCCGCGCAAGGGGCAGCGGATCGGCGTGGTCAGCTATGCCAAGGACCGGTCCGAAGCACCATCGTTGCAGGAGGTCTGCGACGTGCGCGCGCGCCAGCTGGGTGTTCTTATCATGTCCTGCGACGTCAATTTCGGCTCTTCCGGCGCACCGGTTTTCAGCTTCGAGGGCGAAGAGCCCCGGATCGTTTCCGTGGTGTCAGCGATGGCCGAGGTGGATGGCACCAAGGTATCGCTGGGCACGCAGTTGGAAAAGCCGCTGGAAGTGCTGCGCGCGGCGCTGGACGCAGGCCAGGGTTTCTTTCAGGATCCGGCGCCCAAGATGTTCAGCGGGGCCGAGCGCCGCAAGACCGGCGCGAAATTTGCCAAACCATGATCCGGCGTGGGCTTCATATCGCCGTGATGGCGGTGGCCGCGCTTGCCACCCAGGCGCCCGCCGGCAGCGGATTGATCCGCCTGACCGACCGTGACGACCTGTTCGGCTGGGAGGCGGTCGGCCGGATCGAACTGGGGCAAGACGGCTATTGCACCGGCGTTCTGATTTCACCCAAGCTGGTGCTGACCGCCGCGCATTGCGTCTATGACCGGGAACAGGAGGCGATCAGCGCCTCTGACATCACGTTTCGCGCAGGGCTGCGCGACGGTACGTCCATCGCCGACCGCAAAGTCGCCCGGATTGCCGCCCACAAGGGATATGATCCGCAACGCCCCTACGGTGCCGAAAACATCCGCCACGACGCCGCGCTGCTGGAACTGGCGCAGCCGATTCCGACCGCCCTCGCTGATCCGTTTGTCCTGCATCAGGGGGCCGGTGACGGGCAGCGGGTCAGTGTCGTTTCCTACGGGCAGGGACGCGACGATGCCTTGTCCTGGCAGCGTGATTGCGGCCAGCTCTGGAGCGGGCGCAACCTGATCGCCTTTGACTGCAACATCACCTTCGGGTCCAGCGGCGCGCCGGTCTTCGTGCGCGAAGGCAGCCGGGCGCGTATCCTGTCGCTGGTCAGCGGTGGCAACATGAATGATGGCACGCCTGTCGCCTACGGGATGACCCTTGCCCCGCTGGTGGCCGACCTGAAACGCGATCTGCGCGCCATGCCGGCGGTTCCGGTTGCGGGGTCCGGGATACGGCGGGCCAAGGTGGGGCAGGGTGGCGGCGCATCGGGCGCAAAATTTGCAAAGCCCTGATAAAAAACGGTAATTTCGCGACCTGAAGGGGCTTGAAACCCGCAAAACCACTTCCCACATTAGAGGTGTTCCGGTGCCAGTTCAGGGCCGGACGCAACCTGCCTGTCCCGTGTTGGGAAGGCGCTTACATCAGTTATCGCTCAAAGGAGGATGACCCATGCGTAACTTTGACCTGGCTCCGCTGTACCGGGCCACCGTTGGTTTTGATCAGATCGCAGACATGATGGACCGTGTGCTGTCCAGCGACATCAGCCACCCGACCTATCCCCCCTATAACATTGAGAAAACCGCCGATGATGCCTATCGCATCTCGATCGCGGTCGCCGGCTTCTCGGATGCCGATCTGTCGGTTGAGGTGAAGGAAGGCGCGCTTGTCGTTTCCGCCCGTAAATCGGACGAGGACGACAGCAAGACCTACCTGCACCGTGGTATCGCCACCCGCGCGTTCGAGCGCAAGTTCCAGCTTGCCGATCACGTGCGCGTCACCGGTGCGGCCCATGCCGATGGCATGTTGCATATCGACCTGGTGCGCGAGGTGCCCGAGGCGCTGAAACCGCGCCGGATCGAGATCGCCAAGGCGGATGAGATCGAAAAGGACGTGGTTGACGCCAAGGCCGTCAACTAGGCACGCGTCTCGCCAAGTTTCTGCGGCAAGGGCCCCGGTTTCCACGCCGGGGCCTTTTGTCGTTCGCGCGATCGAGGAACGCCGCCAATGAGCGGAAACACGCACAAGCGCAACGGTCTGACCGGTCGAATCGGCCGGGCCGCGCGTTTCGTGCTAGGGTTGAGATATAGATAATTTCATTTCTTGGGGGTTGCGATGCCAATCCGCCCCACGGCATATTCGCTTTCCGGTCTTTCCCTTGGTGCGACCAACACGGTCAGTGCTCTGACCTCTTCGGGCGCGGTCGTTTCGGCTGAACAGGCCGATCTGAGCGACCTGGTGCTGATCCCGACATCCCCCGACACGATCAAGAACATCTTTGAAAAGAGCCGACCCGGCACGCCGGTGCTTCGGGTCGACGATCTGGTGGCGATGCGGGTGGAATTGCGCAATTGCAACATCACGCCGGGATCGCCCCCGACCATTCGCAAGACCGGTCGCGGCAAGGGGCTGCTGATCCTGCATTTCCCGCCCCAGACGATCACCGAAGAGACATTTTATGAGCCGCCGCCGGACGATATTTCCGATCCGACAACGGACCCGGAGCATCCGGCCAACCAGAACGGGGGACAGCCCAAGCCGGAACCTGCCGATCCGACACAGGACGAAACCCTGCGCCGCCCGCCGATCCGCGCGCGCAGCGGCAACGAATCCCGGCTGGTCTTCGAGGTGCCTGCCGACGCCGAGATCGCCTATTCGCTTGCAGGTATCCTGCAGGCGGTGCGCGATCTGAAACTGGTGGTCGCCGCCAACGCCAAGCCGAAGGTGAAGACACCGGGCATCTTCATTCCGCTGGGCGATTTGCTGAACATGGCGGCAGTCAATACCCTGTCGCCCAAGCGCCGCGCGGCCCTGTCGGCACATGTGGCCTCGTCCTTCCGGTTGGCGGCGCGCGGGGCAGGGGACATGACCACCATCCGGGCGCGGCAGGCGGCGTCCAACAATGATTTCCTGGCCATCGTGCCCGACGATGCCGGCCTTGATCTAGGCTCGATCGCATTGCCGGCCGCCGGCCCGAAACCCAAGAACCCGACCCCGTCGCAGACCTCGATCGAGATGCCGTGGCGGCTGATCGTATCGCCCCATGCCGGGGCGGCGTGGCGCCATGCTGCCGACCCGGTGCTGTCACCGGCCACCGGGCGCACCGAGTTGTGGCATACGCGCATGGTCACGCCGCGATCCGACGGCGCCTATATCATGCCGCCTTACCCGGATTCGAACCGGACGATCCGTGCGATCTGGGCCCGGGACGGCAGCGGCACCGAGGCCGCGCATCCGAAGATGCAGAACGACTATCCCGGATCGTCCGAACTGCCGCCGCCCAACATGGTACCGTTCCGGCAGCCGATGGATGATTTCGACCGGTTCCAGATCGTGCACCTGTCCTCGAATTTCGGGGCCAGCAACTACAAACCCGAACCGATCGACACCAAGCTGATGATGCTGTCGACCCTGGGGGGCTGGCTGGATAGCCGCGGCGCGTGGGAACCCGTCGGGCTGTCGGTCGAGGAATGGGTGCATCGGGCGGCGATGGCGCGCGACCACTACGTCAAGGTCGTCTACCGCGGCTTCCTCGTGCCCTTCGGTCACCGGGTATCGCTGATCAAGGTGACCGAGCGGAAATTCCACAAATCCAAGAACAGCTCCGATCAGGACCTGCGTCAGCACGCCTATCTGCGTCAGCGCTTCTTTATCGTGATCCGCGAACATATCCGCCATTTCGACGACAGCGCCTTTCACGCGACGGGATCGAATGACGGGCAGGTCAATTACGGGCGGCAATTTCCCTTCTCGAAGGTCGAGATCCTGACCGACGAGACCCCGGATCTGGATGACCCCGGCGATACGGACATGGTCATCCAGGGGATGAATGGCGGGCAGCGGTTCTTCTGGCCCTATGTCGGCGGCAATCCGTTCATGTTCCAATGCGCCGCGACCGATCTGGATGATCGCCGCATACTGTTCGAACTGCCGATGATCTTCATGGACAACACCATTGCCTGTCCGCGCAACAATGTCAGCGAAAAGCTTGTACCCGCCTGGGAGGAGGCCGAGGCGAATGCGGCGACGGCGGCGCAGGAATACAATGCCAGTTTCCTGCATGATGCCGAGATGGACCTGCAGCGGATCGCGATGGCCACCCCCAACAAACCGGGCGACAGCGCGGTCGAGGCCAAATCGGTCACCTTCAACATCGAAGCCCCTGAACGGATCGTCGATGGCGGGCCCGCCACCTCGAACCCCAGCCTGCGGACCTACAGCAATGATCTGACCCGCCCGCTATTTGTGCCCAAACTGTTCGAGGTCGAGGCCCGGCTGGGCCCGGTCGTGCATCTGACCGGGTCGACCAAGACCAACAAGCTGCAATGGAATGCCCAATACCTTCGGGTGGGTTTCAATACCGACATGGGCGCGCCCGCGCCGGACCGCAATATCGGCGAGGTCTTTGCCGATATCGTCCAGACCGGGAGCACGATGGGGCAGCTCGATTTCTCATCCCAGGGGGACAAGTCCGGCGGGTTCATGCAGCCCAACCTGAAACCGCAGGCATTGTCGCGCATGGCAGGTCCGGTGATGAGCGATCCGGTGAAATTCGCCAAGGGCGAGCTGGAAGGCGGAGCGGGTTTCCCGACCGAACCGTCGCTGAGCGATCTGCCGCTGCCGCTGCTGTTCGGCTGCATCCCGCTGGGTGAGCTGATCCAGCTTGTCAGCGATATCACCGGCGCGCCCGAAAAAGTGCCGAAATTCGCGTCCGAGGCGGGCACGCAGTTCGAAACCTTCATCGCGACGCTCACGCGCCTTTTTGCACTTGCGGTGGATCTGCCGCGGGCGCCGCTGGGCGTGATACAGGGGGCGCTTGCGCAATATTTCGCGAAGATTGATGACCTGATCCAGCAGGGCCAGGCCGTGCAGCAGGAGATGCAGCAGGTCATCGACAAGCTGAACGAGATGGTGGCGCTGGTGGATGCGCTGCAGCAAAAGATCGAGAACGCGGTCGAAACCGCGGTTGATGCGATCGACACTGATCCGAATTTCACCGGCGCGTTGGCGGATCTGCCGGCGCTGCAGACCAAGATCACCGAACTGCTGGCGCTGGTGACGCCGCCGAACGGCAACCTGATCCCTGCCAATATCCGCCAGCAGATCGTGGCCTTCGCCAACGGGCTCAAGACGGTGCTGGAGGCCATCAGCGATGTGCAGACCCTGTTCACCACCGGCAAGGATGTGTTCGAGAAGCTTGATGCCATCGTCGGTGATCCGCAGGGTCTGGCCGATCTTTTTGACGATCCGGGGGAGTTCGGCAACAAGCTGGGCGCGCTTGAGGCCACCATCGCGCCCTTCCGCACGGCGATTGCCGATTTCGATCTGTTGCCCGAGGCGATCAAGGATCCGCTGACCTCGGCACTAGATGATTTCGAGGATGCACTGGGCATCGCCGGGCAACTGGCCGATCTGCTGGAGATGCTCACCGGCGACGAGCTGACCATCCGGTTCGACTGGAACCCTGAAATTGCCAGCTGGCCCGCCTCTGACCCGCTGTTCCGCGCCAATGACACCAAGGGGCTGATCGTTTCGGTCGAGGGCAAGGTCAAGAAGAACGGCGCCTCAAGCCCGCAGATTTCGGTGACCTGTTCGCTGCGCAGTTTCGATCTGGTGCTGATCGCGCCCGCTGCATTCCTTGAGCTGAATTTCGACCGCATCAGCTTTTCCATCGACAGCGCGGCCAAGATGGACGTGGATGTGCTGCTGCAGGACATCAAATTCGTCGGCCCGCTGAGTTTTGTCGAAACCCTGCGCGACCTGATCCCGCTCGATGGTTTCTCGGATCCGCCCTACCTGGATATATCGACCGAAGGGATCAGCGCCGGGTTCGACATCGCGCTGCCGACGGTGGCGGTGGGCGTTCTCAATATCTCGAACCTCAGCCTTGGCGCGGGATTCACCGTGCCCTTCATCGGCCAGCCGCTGTCGGTGTCGTTCAATTTCTGCAGCCGTGAACAGCCCTTCTGCCTGACCGTCTACATGTTCGGCGGCGGCGGGTTCTTTGGTGTCACCATCGACCCGCAGGGCGTTCAGATACTTGAGGCCGCGTTCGAGTTCGGCGCCTCGATCTCGGTCGATTTCGGCGTTGCCTCCGGCGGGGTCGAGGTGATGGCCGGCATCTATTTCCGCATGGAGCAGGACGAGGCATCGCTGACCGGTTATTTCCGCCTGGGCGGGCATGTCGATGTGCTGGGGCTGATTTCGGCCTCGCTCGAGCTGTACCTGGAGCTGGAATACGAATTTTCATCCGGCAAATGCACCGGCCGCGCGTCGCTGACCATCGAGGTGTCGGTCCTGGTGTTTTCGGGCAGCGTCACGATCAGCTGCGAGAAGAAATTCGCCGGATCGAACGGCGATCCCAGCCTGCGTGTGATGATGGGCCATCTGCCCGAGCTGCCGCTGGAACAGGAACTGGCCGCGATCACGGGGCCCGAAGTGGAATATGGCTGGCGCGAATATGCCGAGGCCTTTGCGTGAGGAGGGGGAGAAGATGGCACAACAACTGATCGTCTGGACCGCTCTTCCCTATGGCCGGGTGCGCGAGGGGGAACACAAGGGCAAATGGCGGATCTCGGTGGTGGTTTCGCCGCGGCTGACACCAGAGGCCGCAAATGAACAGACCCTTGCGGCGTTCGGCGAATGGCTGGACTGGCCCGGCACGCTGGAGCGCGCGCAGTTTTCGTTGCGTGTGGGCATGGACAAGGTGCCGCTGGAACGGATCAGCAAGCCTGACACGGGGCTGTGGAAAGAATTCTTCGACGACAACACGCCCGTGGCGGGCTTTGTCTACAAGGACATGAGCACGGTCAACCTGCATTCCTACCCGGTCAAGAACGTGCTGTCCTTTGCCCGCGATCACTATGGCCGGCTGGCGGCCGACAACGGCGCGGAACATCCCAGGCTGCTGCCCTGGTCCGATGCCGACGCGGGGGTCAAGGACATGCTGACCGGGATCGGCACGCGGACCTACAAGGTGACCCTCGGCGACCGCGAAATCGAGGTGCCGCTGCCGGGTTTCTCGCGGTTCCACGCCGACGGATTCGAGGAAGAAGTGACAGCCCGCGTCTTTGGCCGCAAACCGGTCTATGACATGGATGTGGTTGCCCCCGGCGTCGAGGTGGATACCGACACGCCGCACACCCATTCCAAGAAATCCCTGCGGGTGATGAAGCCCGACTGGCAGGATCCGGCCTTTGCCGGGGCCGATGCGGGGCTGATGAGCAACTTCGCCAGCAAGGACGAATATACCTTCTACCAGGCGGACAGGTTCTATCGCCGCAACCGGCCCACCGCTGCGGAAAAGGCCAAGCTGCGCCCGGATTTCCAGGATATCGCCCCGCCCCCCGAGGCCCCGGAATACGATTTTCACCAGATGGTGGCATCCTATGCGGACCACGGCGCGCTGCTGCGCGGCCTGGGGTTGGTGATCGACCTCGTCTTTGCCGACAAGGGTACGATCAGGGACCGCATCCAGCTGGGCGGCGGCACCGGGGTTGGGCAGATGCAGCTGGGCATCAAGTGGGACGGCGATCCCCCCGGAAAGGATGCCCGCCCGCGCACCGCCTGGCAGGCGCAGCGCGACCGTTTCGTTGCCCGCCCGCGCACCGACGATCACGCCGACGGTTTCCTGCGGCTGGAAGGTTCCGACGATGGCTGGGGTGCGCATCGCAAGGACGAGAAGGAGGGGCTGTTCGACCTCTACCAGGTCGATCCGGACGGCGCCGCGCTGAAAACGGTAAATTTCACACTCACGGCACAGAATTTGCTGACCAAGAGCCTGTCGATCAGGCAAAAGCACGGCGAGGTGACCTATACCACCGGCGACCGTCAGGCGATGGCGGCGCTGCGCAGCTGCGGTATCGGTATCTCGCAGCACGGCCGCGCCGGGAAACTGGCCAAGCTGGCGGCGGCTTCGGACCTGAAGAACACCGAGATCGTCAACGGAAACGCGCAAAACGTTGTGCTGTTCGCCGAAGACGTCCATCGCGGGCATCGGGTGGACATCGCGCGGGTGCCGGATTTCATCCAGCCCGGCAAATGGCAGCCGCTTTGCGCCCGCGAGGGCAGCTACCGGGCGTTGAAAAACGATGTCCAGCTGAACTTCCCGCCGGATGAGGGCTATGTCTCGGGCGCGTCGCTCAGCGGTGATGTGAACGATGCTGACGAGCATTACATGCACGAAAGCCTGTTTCGCTGGTCGGGCTGGTCGCTGGTGGCGCCGCGCCCCGGCAAGGTGATCAGGTCCGAGACCAACGAGGATAACAACCTTCAGGCCGAGGTGCCCGCCGATGTGACCGACACCGCCGAGAACGGCAACGGGCTGGCGGCGACCTTCAAGGCGCTGAAGGGATCGCTGCCGCGTCTGCGCTTTGGCTCGCTGTACCGCGTGCGGGCGCGGGACGTGGACCTGGCGGGCAACTCGCTGGCAATTGACGACCCGTCCATCGAACCGCTGGAGCAGGCCAGCGACGCGGTTGGCTACTGGCGGTTCGAGCCGGTCGATCCGCCGGTTCTGATCCACCGGGAGCGGGTCAGCGAAGGAGAGCAGCTGGAGCGGATGGTGATCCGTTCGAACTGGGACGTGGGCACGGCGGGCTATCTTCAGACCAAGGATTTCAAGGACGCGATCGCGCTGCCGGCCTCGGCCGATTTCGCGTATGTGGAGGAAAACGAACGCCACGTGGTGCCGCCGAAATCCTCACAGCAGCAATGCGAGGTTCACGGCCTTTTCGACCCTTATCTTGGCGGCGGCTGGCAGGCGGCCAAACAGGGCTACGAGATTGCCGCGCGCGAGGAAGGCTCGCTCTATGACCCCGTGCCCGGCAGCCAGATCGAGCTGATAACCCCGCAGGCGGTGGCCGATGTCGCGACCACCTCCGCGGTGCCGCCCGAGCTGCCCGGCGCCGATAACCCGGTGGGCGACCGGATGGCGGGCGGGCAATATATCCTTCATCGCGAGGCCGATCTGGCCACGCCCTACCTGCCCGACGGGGCCGCCGCCGGTGTCGCGATCCGCGCCGTTCCCGGCCATCACATCCCCGGCATCCACGCGGGGCTGGAGCTGGGCGAGGAATGCCGCGTGGTGCAGAGTGACGAGACCAACGAACTGATCCTGCTGGTCAGACATCGCCATGACTGGCCCGACAGCCGCGGTTTCCGCCTGGTCCTGGCCGAGCGTGCAGAAAACGATACCGATCTGCCCTGCAAGGTCAGTTTTGCCGATGACGGCAGGCCGGATTGGGACGCGCAAAACCGCGTTCTGACGCTTTACCTGGCCAAGGGGCAGATCCTGCACCTGCGCTATGCCAGCTTCGTTCATCCCGACTATCTGCATCATTTCGGCATTCCCCGCTGGACGCAGACCAAACATGCGGGCGAAAACTGCATGAAGGCCGCCGCGATGGGGGCGAACTGGCTGATGACGCCCTATCGCGGGTTGACGATGGTCCATGCCACGCAGCAGCCGGTCTGCCAGCCCGAGCTCATCAAGATGACCCCGGCGCGCGGCCCGGGCGAGCATAACGTGACGCTGCATTGCGACCTGGTGCGGCTGCACGGCCCCTCGACCGGCAAGTTCGAGATCGAGGCGCGCTGGCACGAATGGGTGGATGACATCAACCGGCCCGGCCCGGAGCGGGTGGCCTTCAGCGGGCAGCTGGGCGAAGTGCGCCTGGCCGACAATCACGCCAACCAGTTCCCGCTTGATAGCGCGGTTGACAACCAGCTGGCCGATCCCGAGGCGGTGCGCGGTGATGTGCACGAGCTGGGCGACAGCCGTTTCCGGCTGATCGAATACCGCACCCGTGCCACCACCCGGTTCCGCGAATATCTGCCGCCGTCCATGTATGACCAGCCCGAGCTGATCTCGCGCCTGGGGCCGGTTGCCGAGGGCCCGGCCGTGGCACTGCCGGCCGAGGATGACCCCGGCGCGCCCGTGCTGCGTCAGGCGGGCGGATCAGAGGCGCAAAGCTATGTGCCGTCCACCGCGGCGCCCAAGGATCCGAAGCTGCTTTACGTGGTGCCGACGTTCAAATGGACCCGCTCCAATTCCGAGGGCAGGCATGACGCCACCAGATACGGCAACGGGCTGCGCGTCTGGCTGGACCGGCCCTGGTTCTCCTCTGGGGACGGAGAGTTGCTGGGCGTGGTCCTGCATTCCAACAACGCCAATTTCAGCAGTATTTCCGAGGATATGGAAAAGCTGGTCACGCAATGGGGCACCGATCCGCTGTGGGAAACGGCGACACCCAAACAGACCATCCGGGATCAGGATTTTCCCGCCCGTGTCACCGCCGAAAGCATCAAGCTGCAGGAGAAACCGGGCGCGCCCGCAGCGCGGATCGTCGGGCATCGGGTGCATTGGGATGGCGATCGTGGCCTTTGGTATTGCGACATCGAGCTCAGCCCCGGCGCCACCTACATGCCCTTCGTGCGCCTGGCACTGGTCCGATACCAGCCGAATGCGCTGACCGGCGCCAAGATTTCCAAGGTGGTGCTGGCCGAGTTCAGCCAGATCCTGCCACGGCGCAAGCTGATCGCGCGCAAGGACGGGAACACCCTGTCGGTGTCGCTGCATGGTCCCGATCCGCTGAGCGGCCCGCTGCATTACACCCGCGACTCGGCCTATCAGGGTCTTTCCTTCCTCAACGGCCCGTTCGAGACCGGGCGCAACCGGGTCGAGATGGTCTTGCAGGAGCAGCAGCCGGGAATGGATAGTGACCTTGGCTGGGAGGATGTATCCATCCTTGCCCAGCATGTCGTGGGCGAGGAGGAGGAGGAGGAGGAAGACGGCGGCCCGGTGATCACCGTCCGGCCCGATCTGGACCCGTCGATCATCGACACCGGGCGTATCACCGACCGCGTCCCCGAACCGATACCCGAAGAGCCGCCGGGCAGGCCGCCCGTCGTGACCCCCGGGCGTATTCCCGGCGGAGTCTCGGGCCGCGTTCCCGAACGTGACCCCTTCGGGCCGGGCCGGATCGTGCGGCCGCGCTCTGGCGGAACGGTCAGGCTGGCAAGCTCGGTCAATGTCGGAGTCCTGGGGTTGAACACCCGTCAGCCGATGGCCAGTGCGCTGGCCACCCAGGCCGGTCAGATGGCGGTGGCGGGCACGCTGGGCGTGTTCGATCCCTTCGTCATTGACCCGGCTTTCTGGGAAGGTGAGGCCAAGGTAACCGCAGGCGACGGTCCCCGCCGCGTCGTGGTGCGGGAGTTTGAGCGGTTCTACTCGGACAACATCGTCAACCAGAAGGTCGGCACCGGCACCTATCCGCGCCGCATCATCGAAGAACGCCTGGTCTTTGCCGAGGTGATCGACGTGGACGCGCTCTGACGAAACCCCTTGCCGTCAGAGCGTTGGCAGGTTCTTTTCCGCTTCGCGCCGGGCGAACGGTTTCATCCGGCTGCCATTCTCGGACATGAAGGCGCGGACACGGTCGGGATCGTGCTTGCCCAGATCGCGCAGCCACCAGCCGACGGATTTCTGGATGAACCAGTTTTCGTCCCGGACATAGCCCGCAGCCCAGCCCAGAACGCGCTCGCGAATGGCGGCATCGGCGGGTTTCGGGTGGTTTTGCTTGGTCCAGGGCAGGGTGATGACCATCGCCGCGCGGCGGGTCCAGTGGCTGTCCGCGCGGGTCCAGGCCTCGACCTCGTCCAGGCGGGACGGATCGGCGATCAGGCGTTTCTGACCGGCCATGCAGGCGTGATCGGCGATCGCCCAGCTGTCGAAATCCGGCACCCAGGACGTGATCAGCGCCCACACCGCGTCATCCGGGCGGATACGCGCCTGGGTCAGCAGCTTGGCCGCGGCAAGGCGGGCCTCGAAGATATCGGTCTGCCACAGGGTATCCGCCAGCGCGACGCGTTCATCGACCGAAAGCCGCCCGCGCCATTCCTTGGTCAGTTCGTTGAGCGCCGGGTTGGCGATGCCCAGATAGCGGCGCGGCACCTTGTGATAGGCGGCCATGCCCTCGGCCCGGCCCGGCTCGATCAGGGCCGTCATCGCGGCAAGTGCCTGGTCGGGTGTCATTCGACGGTCACCGATTTCGCCAGGTTGCGCGGTTGGTCCACGTCCGTGCCCTTGGCCACGGCGGTGTGATAGGCCAGCAACTGCGCGGGCAGGGCATAGAGGATCGGGGTCAGGACGGGATCGACCTGCGGCATGACAAGCGTTTGCCAGACGCCCTCACCCGCCTCTTTCGCGCCTGCCGCATCGGTGACCAGCATCACCTTGCCGCCCCGCGCCATCACCTCCTGCATGTTCGACACGGTCTTGTCGAACAGGCTGTCCCGCGGTGCCATGACGACAACGGGCATTTTCTTGTCGATGAGCGCGATGGGGCCGTGCTTCAATTCTCCTGACGCATAAGCTTCGGCATGTATATAGCTGATTTCTTTCAATTTTAACGCCCCCTCAAGGGCCAGCGGATACATCACCCCACGGCCCAGGAACAGCGCGTTCTCGGATTCGGCCAGCCGGCGGGCGGATTTCTTGAACTGCGGGTTCTGGTCGAAGGCATGGTTGAACGTACCCGGCAGGGCACGCAGGGCGGAAAGCTTGTCGGCAAATTCATCCGTGCTGATGGTGCCGCGCGCCCGCGCGGCCTTGAGCGCCAGCAACAGCAACACCGTCAGCTGGCAGGTAAAGGCCTTGGTTGAGGCAACGCCGATTTCGGTTCCGGCATGAATTGGCAGCGCCAGGTTGCTTTCGCGCGCGATCGAGCTTTCGGCGACATTGACGACAGAGAGGATCTTGTCGGCCTTGTCCTCGCAATAGCGCAGGGCGGCAAGCGTATCGGCGGTCTCGCCCGATTGGCTGACGAATAGCGCGGCGGTTCCGGGGATGACCGGCGGCTCGCGATAGCGGAATTCCGAGGCGATATCGACCTCGACCGGCATCCGGGCCAGCTGCTCGAACCAGTATTTGGCGGTCAGGCAGGCATAATAGGCGGTGCCGCAGGCGACCATGACGAGGCGGTCGATGCTGGTGAAATCCACGCCTTCGCCGGGCAGGGTGATGTCGTTGCCCTCTTTGTTGAGGTAGAAATTCAGCGCATTCGAGATCACCGTGGGCTGTTCCGAGATTTCCTTGGCCATGAAATGCTTGTGCCCGGCCTTGTCCACCCGCGCGCTGTCGATCTGGACCTTGCGGATTTCGCGGTTGGCGATGTTGCCGCCTGCATCGGTGATCTCCAGGCTGGCGCGGGTGATCACCGCCATGTCACCCTCTTCCAGATAGGTGATCCGGTCGGTCAGGGGTGCCAGCGCGATGGCGTCCGAACCGACGAACATCTCGCCATCGCCATGCCCCACCGCCAGCGGGCTGCCCTTGCGGGCGGCAATCAGCAGATCGGCCTCGCCGTCGAACAGGAAACAGAGCGCATAGGCGCCGTCAAGCTTGGCGATGGTCTTGCGTGCGGCCTCGACCGGGGTATCCCCTTCGGACAGGTAGCGTTGCACTGTCAGGGCCACGGTTTCGGTGTCGGTATCGGTCTCGAAACCGATACCTTGATCCGCCAGTTCCTTGCGCAGCTCGCGGTAATTCTCGATGATCCCGTTATGCACCACGGCCACCCGGCCGGCGCGGTGCGGGTGGGCGTTGCACACGTTGGGCGCGCCATGCGTGGCCCAGCGGGTGTGGCCGATACCGGATTTGCCAGCCAGCGGTTCATGCACCAGCAGGTCGCTGAGATTGACCAGCTTGCCCACCGCGCGGCGGCGGTCCAGCTTGCCCAGGTTGATTGTGGCGATCCCGGCGCTGTCATACCCGCGATATTCCAGCCGCTTGAGCGCCTCGACAAGGGTCGGCGCGGCCTCGTGATGGCCCAGAACCCCGACAATTCCACACATTATCCCGCCCTCTCATCGCGTTTTAGTTTCTTTTTCTTCAGCATTTCAAACAGCTTGCGTGCAAAGCCCGGTTTGTTTTCCTGCGCCGCGCGGGCGATGGCCAGGGCACCGTCGGGCACATTCCTGGTGATGACCGATCCGCTGGCCGTCATGGCGTCATCGCCGACCGAGACCGGCGCCACCAGCATCGTGTTGGAGCCGATGAACGCATTCCTGCCGACCTCGGTGTGGTGCTTCATCACCCCGTCGTAGTTGCAGGTGATCGTACCCGCGCCCACATTTGTCGCCTCGCCCAGATGCGCATCGCCGATATAGCTGAGGTGATTGACCTTGGCGCCCTCGTCGATGATGGCGTTCTTCACCTCGACGAAATTGCCGATGCGGGTGTCCTCGGCCAGTTCGGTGCCGGGGCGCAGGCGTGCATAGGGGCCCACGGTCGCGCCGCGTGAGACATGGCAGCCCTCCAGGTGCGAAAACGCGCGGATACGGGCGCCGGATTCGACCGTCACGCCGGGGCCGAAGACGACATTCTGCTCGATGATGGCATCGCGTCCGATCACCGTGTCAAAGGCGAAATGCACGCTGTCAGGGGCGGGCAGGGTGACGCCGTCATCCAGCGCACGCGCCCGCGCATTGGCCTGAAAGGCGGCTTCGGCCAGGGCCAGTTCCGCGCGCGAGTTGATGCCCATCGTCTCGGATTCGTCACAGGCGATGGCGGTGGCGCCGAGGCCTTTTTCGCGGGCGATTTCAACGATATCGGTCAGGTAATATTCGCCCGAGGCATTGTCATTGCCGACCGCGTCGATCAGGTCGAAAAGGTGTTTCGTGCTGGCCGCGACCACGCCGGAATTGCAGAAGGTGATGGCGCGGGTGGCCTCGTCGGCATCCTTGAACTCGGTGATGCGCTCCAGGGTGTCGCCGTTCATCACCAGCCGCCCATATCGGCCGGGATCGGCGGCGTTGAAGCCGAGGACAACCACATCATGCGATTTGCGCGCCTCGGCCATGCGCAAGAGCGTGTCCTGGCTGATGAACGGTGTATCACCATAGAGCACGATGGCATCGCCCGCGTGATCCGCCAGCGCCGGGGCGGCCTGGGCCACCGCGTGCGCGGTGCCACGCTGCTTGGTCTGCCGGGCGATCTGGACGCCGGGGTCATGGGCCTTTGCCGCGCTGGCGACGGCCTCGCCATCATGTCCCACGACAACCACCGTGGCGTCGGGTTCCAGTGCCTGGCCGGCGCGCATGGCATGGACCAGCATTGGCGCCGCGGCGATCTGGTGCAGCACTTTCGCCTGGTCGGATTTCATGCGGGTGCCCTTGCCTGCGGCCAGGATGATCAGCGCGGTGCTCATGCGGTTTCTCTTTGTAATTACGCCCGGCCCGTTTTATCCGGAACGCGGTCCGGCGCAAGGTGGTGCGGGATCAAACAAGATTGCGGGATGTGACAGGTGGTAGCGAAAAACCGCCTATCCCATTGAAACAAGGGAGAATCAGGCGGGATGAGAACCGTGGTTTTCGATCTGGACGGGACGTTGGCGGATACCAGCGGCGATCTGATTGCCGCCGCGAATGCCTGTTTCCGCCAGATGGGCGAGAAGGATCAGCTGGAGCCCGGGCGCGATGCAGGCACCGCGCTGCGCGGCGCAAGGGCGATGTTGCGGCTGGGGCTGGAGCGTCTGGGAAATGGTGTCGAGGAGGCGGTGATCGATCGCTATTACCCGCTGCTGCTGGAGGCCTATGAAGGGGCCATTGATGCCCATACGGTATTCTATCCCAACGCGATCAAATGCGTCGAAGACATGCGCCGCGACGGTTACGCGGTGGCGATCTGCACCAACAAGCCCGAATACCTGGCGCGGCTGCTGATGACACGCCTGGGGGCGCTAGACCTGTTTGACGCGCTGATCGGGGCGGACAGCCTGACGGTGCGCAAACCGGACCCCGCCCCCCTGTTCGAGACGGTGCGCCGGGCCGGCGGCGACAGGACGCGCTGTGTGCTGGTGGGCGATACCGAGACCGATCGCGAAACCTCGCGCCGGGCGGGGGTTCCGTCGGTGCTGGTGACTTTTGGTCCCAATGGCGGCGATGTGATCGCGCTGGCCCCCGAGGCCACGATTGATCATTTCGATGAATTGCCGGGGGTCGTGAAGGCATTGATCGGGTGATCTGATCCCGGTCAAAATGCCCGTCGCGCCCACCCGCCCACCCCGCGCCGGGCATTTTGACGGCTTCGAACGGGTCAGGTTCGGGAAAGGCGCAGGCGGGTTGCGGGTTTCCCGATGAAGCGGGCGGGGCGGGTATCGGGCATTGACCTGCGCGCCGCGCGGCCCCAAAACCGGAGCATGACGGAAATTTTCAAAGGCAGTTTCACCCAACAGGAGCCGATCCCCGATGACGGGATCGCGGCCGCGCTCGAAGTGATGCGCAGCGGCAGGCTGCATCGCTACAATCTGGCCGAGGGGGAGATCGGCGAAACCGGTCTGCTGGAGCGTGAATTCGCCGCTTACCTTGGCGCGAAATACGCGCTGGCCGTGGCTTCGGGCGGCTATGCGCTGGCCACGGCGCTGCGGGCGGTCGGGGTCGGGCCGGGCGACAAGGTGCTGACCAATGCCTTTACCCTGGCCCCGGTGCCGGGTTCCATCGCCAGCATCGGCGCGGTGCCGGTCTTTGTGGGGGTGACGGCGGGGCTGACCATCGACCTTGACGATCTGGCGGCCAAGGCGGATCAGGCCAAGGTGCTGATGCTGAGCCACATGCGCGGCCACCTGTGCGACATGGACCGGCTGATGGCGATCTGCGGGCAGGCCGGGATCACCGTGATCGAGGATTGCGCGCATACGATGGGCGCGGCGTGGAACGGGCGCGCCTCGGGGCGGGACGGGCTGATCGGCTGCTATTCCACCCAGACCTACAAGCACATGAACTCGGGCGAGGGCGGTTTCCTCGTGACCGACGATGACGAGGTGATGGCCCGGGCGACCATCCTGTCGGGTTCCTACATGCTTTATGAACGCAACGGCACCGTGCCGCCGCCCGACATGTTCGAACGGGTGAAATACGACACGCCCAATGTCTCGGGCCGCATGGATCATCTGCGGGCGGCCATCCTGCGGCCTCAGTTGCAGATGCTCGACAGCCAGTGCGCGGCGTGGAACGCACGGTATGAATGTGTCGAACAGGGGCTGCGCGGCACGCCCGGGCTGACCGTGATCGACCGCCCCACCGAGGAAAAATACGTGGGCTCGTCGATCCAGTTCCTGTTGCTCGACTGGACCAGCGAAGCGATTGCAGATGTCCTGACGCGCTGCCGGAAACGCGGGGTCGAGCTGAAATGGTTCGGCGGGGCGGAACCCACCGGTTTTACCAGCCGCTATGACAGCTGGCGCTATGCCCCGTCCGAGCCGATGCCGGAAACCGACCGGATCCTGCGCGGGATCATCGACATGCGCCTGCCGCTGACTTTCAGCCTGGAGGATTGCGCCCTGATCGCCCGGATCATCCGCGCCGAGGTGGGCGCGGTCTGGCAGGCGACCTGACCACGTCCTTGCCGAGGCATTGATTTGCGGGATTGACCCGACTCACTTCCGCGCGCTATAAATGAACAACTGTTCAATAAGCGCCGGAGATGGGACAAGATGTTCAATGCCGTGATGCAATTCGATCTGGGTGAGGACGTGAACGCGCTGCGCGAGATGGTGCATCGCTGGGCACAGGAGCGGGTCAAGCCGCTGGCGGCGGAGGTCGATGCCTCGAACAGTTTCCCGAACGCGCTCTGGACCGAGATGGGCGAGCTGGGCCTGCTGGGCATCACCGTTCCGGAAGAATTCGGCGGTGCGGGCATGTCTTACCTGGCGCATGTGGTCGCGGTCGAAGAGGTCGCGCGCGCCTCGGCCAGTGTCTCGCTCAGCTATGGCGCGCATTCCAACCTTTGCGTCAACCAGATCAAGCTGAACGGGACCGATGAGCAGCGGCACAAATACCTGCCCAAACTGATCTCGGGCGAACATGTGGGCGCGCTGGCCATGTCCGAGGCGGGCGCGGGCAGCGATGTGGTCAGCATGAAGCTGCGGGCCGAAAAGCGCAACGATCACTATCGCCTGAACGGCAACAAGTACTGGATTACCAACGCCCCGGATGCGACGACGCTGGTGGTCTACGCCAAGACCGACCCCGAGGCCGGATCGAAGGGCATCACCGCCTTCATCATCGAGAAATCCATGACAGGTTTCTCGACCAGCCCGCATTTCGACAAGCTGGGGATGCGCGGATCGAACACCGCCGAGCTGATTTTCGAAGACGTGGAAGTGCCGTTCGAGAATGTATTGGGCGAGGAAGGCAAGGGCGTGCGCGTGCTGATGTCGGGGCTGGACTATGAACGCGTGGTGCTGGCGGGGATTGGCCTTGGGATTATGGCCGCCTGTCTGGACGAGGTCATGCCGTATATGGCCGAGCGCAAGCAGTTCGGTCAGCCGATCGGGAATTTCCAGCTGATGCAGGGCAAGATCGCCGACATGTATACCGCAATGAACTCGGCCCGGTCCTATGTGTACGAGGTTGCCAAGGCCTGTGACCGGGGCGATGTCACCCGGCAGGACGCCGCGGCTTGTTGCCTCTATGCCTCCGAGCAAGCGATGGTGCAGGCGCATCAGGCGGTGCAGGCGATGGGCGGCGCGGGCTTCCTGAACGACGCGCCCGTCGCGCGCATCTTCCGCGATGCCAAGCTGATGGAAATCGGCGCCGGCACGTCCGAGATTCGCCGGATGCTGGTAGGCCGCGAATTGATGGCGGCGATGTCATGAAGCTGCTGACCCTTGCCCTCGTGTTCCTGGCGGGCAGTGCTTCGGCACAGGATCTGGTGTTTTCGCCCGCGCAGACTGAAAGTTGTCTTGCCTCATCGGCCCCTGAACAGCAGCGCCTTTGCTTTGGGCTGTCGGCGCAGGCCTGCATGAGCGCGACACCGGGCGGGCATACGACGGTTGGCATGGCGGGCTGCCTCGATGCCGAGAGGCAATATTGGGACAATCGCCTTAACGCCGCCTATCAATCAAGAATGGCGCAGGCGAAAGCGGTTGATGCCGAGATGGCCGAACTGGGTGCAACGGTTTCCAGTCAGGCCGACGCCTTGCGCGAAATGCAGCGGGCTTGGATCCCGTTCCGCGATGGCAAGTGCGGCTTTGAGTATTCGCAATGGGGCGGCGGTACCGGCGGCGGCCCGGCGATCACGGCCTGTTTAATGAACGAAACCGGCGAACAGACACTTTATCTGGAAAATTCGGGGTTGGGACGCTGAATGCTGGAACGCGCCGCGACATATGACGCGTTGTGCGACGGCTTCCGCTGGAACCTGCCCGCGCGGCTGAACATGGCGGCGCAGGTCTGCGATGACTGGGCGGCGCGCGATCCGGGCCGGGTGGCGATCATTGATCTGACGGATGGGCGGCGCGATGTGACCTATGGCGAGTTGCGCAAGCTCGCGGATAGCCTAGCGCATGATCTCGTGGCGCGGGGCGTAAAGCCCGGCGACCGGGTGGGCGTGCTGCGCTCGCAGGGCGTGTGGACAGCGGCGGCGCATATTGCGGTCTGGAAGCTGGGCGCGATTTCGATCCCGCTCTTCAAGCTTTTCATGCGCGAGGCGCTCCTGAGTCGGGTCAATGATGCGGGCGCCGAATTCGTCATCACCGATCCCGAGGGCGCGCGGATGCTGGATGGTCAAACGCCGATCTTGCCCGAGGAACTGGAGCTGAGCGACGCGCCGTTCGAAACCGCCGAGACCGGGCCGGAGACACCCGGCGTGCTGATCTACACCAGCGGCACGACAGGTTCGGCCAAGGGGGCGCTGCACGGACATCGGGTGCTGACCGGGCACCTGCCGGGCGCCGAACTGCCGCATGATTTCCTGGGGCAGGCGGGCGATTGCCTGTGGACCCCGGCGGACTGGGCCTGGATCGGCGGGCTCTTTAACATCCTGATGCCGGGGCTGGCGCTGGGGGTGCCGGTGGTGGCCGCGCGGATGGCAAAATTTAATGTCGAGGAATGTCAGCGGATCATCAGCGAAGCCGGGGTGCGCAATATCTTCTTTCCGCCGACCGCGCTGAGGATGCTCAAGGCGGCGGATGCGCGGATCGGCGGGCTGCGCACGGTGGCTAGCGGGGGCGAGCCGTTGGGCGCCGAGATGTTGGACTGGGGGCGTGACGCCTTCGGGCTGACGATCAACGAATTCTACGGCCAGACCGAATGCAATCTGGTGGCCTGTTCCTGCCAGCAGTTGTTCGAACCGAAACCGGGCTGCATCGGGCGCACGGTGCCCGGCCATGACGTGGCGGTGCTGGATGCCGAAGGGAAGCCGACCAGGGACGAGGGCGATGTGGCGGTCAGGCGCGGCTCGGCCTCGATGATGCTGGAATACTGGAACCGGCCCGAGCAGACGGCGGAAAAGTTCAGAGGTGACTGGATGCTGACCGGGGACCGCGGCGTCTGGGACGGCGAATATCTGCGCTTTGTCGGGCGTGAGGATGACGTGATCACCTCTGCGGGCTATCGCATCGGCCCGGCGGAGGTAGAGGATTGCCTGCTCCAGCACCCGGCGGTGGCGACGGTGGGCGTGGTCGGCAAACCCGATGCGCTCAGGACCGAGATCGTCAAAGCCTACGTGGTGCCGAAACCCGGAGCTACCGCCTCGGATGCCCTCGCGGAAGAGCTGCAGGCTTTCGTCAAGGACCGGTTGGCAAAATACTCCTATCCCCGTGAGATCGGGTTTCTGGACGCCTTGCCGATGACCGTGACCGGCAAGGTGATCCGGCGTGAGCTGAAGGCGCGTGCCGCGCGCGAAGCGGAGAGGCAGCCATGATGTATCCGTCCTTCGCCGGCGTGACGGAGCGGGCAAGCACAAAGCCCGCTCCAATCAAACTGAGGCTAGAACTTGTGCACGTAGGCCACGCCAAAGACCCAGGGGTCGATCTTGACCTTGCCCACGGGCGCGCCGCCGATCTTCACGTCGGTCTCGATGTCGATATAGCGCATGTCGACACGCAGAGACCCGCGTTCGCTGATCGCATAATCCAGCCCGGCATGCAGGGCAAAGCCCCAGGAATTGTCCAGGTCAACCGCCGTTCCCGCCAGCGGACCAACGCCGCGGTCGTCAAAGAAATAGGTGTAGTTTACACCGGCGCCGACGAAGGGCGTGAAGCTGGACCGGTTCGCAAAATGGTATTGCAGGGACAATGTCGGCGGCAGGTGCTTGGTCTTGGCGACCTCGCCGGTGCCGACAAGGTTGATGTCATGTTCGAACGGCCATGCCACCAGCAATTCGACACCCAGATTGTCGGCCAGGAAATATTCCGCCGTCAGCGTCGGGCGGATATTCGCATCGACGTCGATGCGGCCCACGGCCGTCACGCTGTCGCTGCTGTCGGGGGTGACCGAGTGGACGCCGAAACCAAGGGTAAAGTCGCCCTTGGACTGGGCCATTGCCGGAACGGCAGCGGTGCCGAGAAGGGCGGCGAGGGTCAGAGTTGTGAGTTTGTTGGTCATCTTTCCATTCCTTATCGAATGACCCGCGATTACGCCGCGTCGCAGCAACATGCTTTGATGCAGGTCAAAAAGAACAGGTTTTCAATTGGCGGTAGGATTCTGCATCGCAGCAACGTGCCGTCCACATCGTGCGAGGAAACATGAAACTCATTTCGCAGGCGATCCCGTCATCCGAGGCGTTCCAATCCAACCGGAAGGGTCATCTGGAGGCGCTTTCCGTCATCGAGGAGGCGGCCCGATGGGCGGCCACTGGCGGCGGTGAGACCGCGCGCGAGCGGCATCTGAGCCGCGGCAAGATGCTGCCGCGCAACCGGGTGGCGGGGCTGCTCGATCCCGGCTCGGCCTTCCTGGAGGTGGGCGCGACGGCGGCGCATGGCATGTATGACGACGCAGCACCCTGTGCCGGGGTCGTTGCCGGGATCGGCCGTGTGCAGGGGGTCGAGTGCATGATCGTCTGCAATGACGCCACCGTGAAAGGCGGCACATATTACCCGATGACGGTCAAGAAGCACCTGCGCGCGCAGGAGATCGCCGAGGAATGCCATCTGCCCTGCATCTATCTGGTCGACAGCGGCGGCGCGAACCTGCCCAACCAGGACGAGGTGTTTCCCGACCGTGATCATTTCGGGCGGATTTTCTACAACCAGGCGCGGATGAGCGCCAAGGGCATCCCGCAGATCGCCGTGGTGATGGGCTCGTGCACCGCGGGTGGGGCCTATGTACCGGCCATGTCCGACGTGACGATCATCGTCAAGGATCAGGGCACGATCTTTCTGGCCGGGCCGCCGCTGGTCAAGGCCGCGACGGGCGAGGAGGTCACCGCCGAGGATCTGGGCGGCGGGGACGTGCATACGCGGCTTTCCGGCGTGGCCGATTACCTGGCCGAAGATGATGCCCATGCGCTGGCGCTGGCACGGCGGGCGGTGGCCAGTCTGAACCGCACGAAACCGCAGACGGTGAACTGGGCCACGCCCGAGGAACCTGCCTATGACCCCGACGAGCTGCTGGGCGTCGTGCCCACGGATCTGCGCACGCCATATGACATCCGCGAGGTGATCGCACGGCTGGTGGACGGGTCGCGCTTTGACGAGTTCAAGGCCCGGTTCGGAGAAACGCTGGTCTGCGGCTTCGCGCATCTCAAGGGCTGCCCGGTGGGGATCATCGCCAATAATGGCGTGCTGTTTTCCGAGGCGGCGCAGAAGGGCGCGCATTTCGTCGAGCTGTGCAGCCAGCGCAACATCCCGCTGCTGTTTCTGCAGAACATCACCGGTTTCATGGTCGGACGGAAATATGAAAACGAGGGCATCGCCCGGCACGGGGCCAAGATGGTGACGGCGGTGGCGACCACGAACGTCCCCAAGATCACGATGGTCGTGGGCGGGTCTTTCGGGGCGGGGAACTACGGCATGTCGGGCCGTGCCTATCAGCCGCGCTTCATGTGGACATGGCCCAATTCACGTATCTCGGTCATGGGTGGGGAGCAGGCGGCAGGTGTGCTGGCCACGGTTCGTCGCGACGCGATCGAGCGCAAGGGCGGGACATGGTCCGCCGAGGAGGAGGCCGAGTTCAAGCGCCCCACGATCGAGATGTTCGAGACGCAATCGCACCCACTCTATGCCAGCGCGCGGCTCTGGGATGACGGTATCGTGGACCCGCGCAAGTCGCGCGACGTGCTGGCGCTGTCGTTGAGTGCCGCGCTTTGCGCGCCGATCGAGGAGACACGCTTTGGCGTATTCCGCATGTAACCAGGCTGCCCGTGCAGGACGGCCCCACCCACCCACCCGCCGCCCTGCACGGGCAGGGAGTCTTGGACAGGTCGGCGCAATAGAATACCGGCTTGATGCGGTGTTGAGGAAAAGAGGTCGAGATGTTTGACAAGATCCTGATTGCCAACCGGGGCGAGATTGCCTGCCGGGTGATGGAAACGGCGCGCAAGATGGGGGTGCGCTCGGTTGCGGTGTTTTCCGATGCGGACCGCGCGGCCAGGCATGTGGCGCAGGCTGATGAGGCGGTGCATATCGGCGGATCCGCCCCGGCAGAGAGCTATCTGAAGGGCGACGTGATCATCCAGGCGGCGCTGGATACCGGCGCGCAGGCGATCCATCCGGGCTATGGGTTCCTGTCCGAGAACCCGGATTTCGTCGAGGCGGTCGAAAAGGCCGGGCTGGTCTTTATCGGCCCGTCGGCCAGCGCCATCCGGGCGATGGGGTTGAAGGATGCCGCCAAGAAACTGATGGAAGAGGCCGGTGTGCCGGTGGTGCCCGGCTATCACGGTGACAACCAGGATAGCGCGCATCTGGCGGCCGAGGCTGACAAGATCGGCTATCCGGTCCTGATCAAGGCGGTGGCCGGCGGCGGTGGCAAGGGGATGCGCCTTGTCGAGCAGCCCAAGGATTTCTCTGACGCCCTGGAAAGTGCCCGCAGCGAGGCCGCCAAGGCCTTTGGCAACGATGCGGTGCTGATCGAGAAATTCGTCGAAAAACCGCGCCATATCGAGGTGCAGGTCTTTGGCGACGGCTCCAAAGCCGTGCATCTGTTCGAGCGCGACTGTTCCCTGCAGCGCCGCCATCAGAAGGTGATCGAGGAAGCCCCGGCGCCGGGCATGACCGACCAGATGCGCGCGGCCATGGGACAGGCCGGCGTGCGCGCGGCAGAGGCGATCGGATACGCGGGTGCGGGCACGGTGGAATTCATCGTCGATGGCTCAAGCGGGCTGCGCACGGACGGGTTCTGGTTCATGGAGATGAACACGCGCCTTCAGGTGGAGCATCCGGTGACCGAGGCGATCACCGGGGTCGACCTGGTGGAATGGCAACTGCGCGTGGCCAGCGGCGAGGGGCTGCCCGCGCGGCAGGAGGATCTGTCGATCAACGGGCATTCCTTCGAGGCGCGGCTTTATGCCGAGGATGTGCCCAAGGGTTTCCTGCCCGCAACCGGCACGCTGTCGCATTTGCGGTTCCCCGCCGATGCGCGCGCCGATAGCGGGGTGCGCGCGGGTGATGAGATCAGCCCTTTCTACGACCCGATGATCGCCAAGCTGACCACCCACGGGCCGACCCGCGCGGTGGCGCTGCGCCGCCTGTCCACCGCGCTGGCCGAATGCCAGGTGGCCGGCACGGTGACCAATCTGGGCTTTCTGGGGGCGCTGGCCGCGCATAAGGGCTTTGCAGCGGGGGATGTGGATACCGGCCTTATCGCCCGCGACATCGACATGCTGGTGGTTGCGCCGGAGCCGGGACCGCGCGAGCTTGCGCTGGCCGGAATGGCGGCCTCGGGGGTGATGGATCTGGCCGGCGAAGAATCGGGCTTTGCGCTCTGGTCGCCGGTGGGCCGGGTCCAGGGGCTGCGGCGTGGTGATGACACCCATGAGTTGCGGATCAGAACGCTGTCGCGGGATGCCCATGACGTGGTGATTGGCGACACGGTTGTCGCCGCGCGCCGGATTGGCGGGCGCTGGCAACTGGACGGTCAGGTTGCCCCGGACGTGGCGGCCGCCGATGGCGTGGTGACGGTGTTCTCTCAATACGGGATGAGCTTTGACATCATCGACCCGCTGGAGCGCGACAGTACCGCCACGGGCGATGCCGCCGTGATCGAGGCGCCGATGCCGGGCCTGGTCAAGTCCGTTCACGCCAAGGCCGGCCAGGCCGTGTCGAAAGGCGACCGGCTGGCGGTGCTGGAGGCGATGAAGATGGAACACAGCCTGCTGGCCGCGCGTGACGGCGTGGTGGCCGAAGTGCTGGTTTCAGAGGGTGCTCAGGTGACGGCGGGCGCCGCGCTGGTCCGGCTGGAAGACGAGGCCGGGGAATCGTGATGCCTGCTGCCGGCGCCGGGGTTGTTCTGACGGGCTACGCGCTGAGCGTCTATACAAGGTCGGCGCGGATGGCGCTGGCCGAGAAGGGCGTTACCTGCGACTATGCCGAGTGCAACCCGTTCGATCCGGCGGATGCGCTGACATTGCTGCAGGCGCATCCTTTCGGGCGGGTGCCGGTGCTGGAGCATCGCGGGTTTCGCCTTTACGAGACCGCGGCCATTCTGGATTACATCAACGCGGCCTTCGATGGCCCCGCGCTTGTGCCCGGCGATCCACAGGCGGCGGCCCGGATGCGGCAGGTGATTTCGATGGTCGACAATTACGTCTACTGGCCACTGGTGCGGCAGGCGTTTTCGCACGGCGTCTATCGGCCCCTTGTCGGCGAGGCCGCGGATATGGCCCGCATGCAGGACGGGCTGGAGGCCGCGCCGCGGGTTCTGGACGCGCTGGAGGAAATCGCCGCCGAGGGGCTGGTCCTGCGCCCCGAGAGCGCCAGCCTGGCCTGTTGTCACCTCTTTCCGATGCTGGACTATTTTGCGATGCTGCCCGAGGGGCGGGAGCTGTTGGCGCAACGCGATGCGCTCAGCGGGTGGGTCTATGCGGCCGGGCGACGGCGCGCGGCGGCCCTTACGCGCCCCGAGCTTGAAACCAGGGGAGGCGCGGCATGATCCGACTGCATCACGTACCGTTTTCGCGCTCGTTCCGGGTGCTGTGGCTGCTGGAGGAACTTGGTCTGGATTGTGAGCTGATCCGCTATTCCATCCGCGACGGCAGCCTGCGCGATCCTGCCTACTTGGCCAAGTCGCCCGCCGGCCGGGTGCCCGCGCTGGAAATAGATGGTGAAGTAATCTTCGAGAGCGCGGCGATCCTGCAGATCCTGTGCGAAAGGCATCCGCAGGCGGGCCTGGCGCCGGCACCCGGTGCGCCGGATCGCGCCCGCTTTTTGGAAATCATCGGGTTCGCCGAGACGATGGCCAGCCTGATCGAGAACCTGAACATGCAGCACCTGTTTCTGCGCGACCCGTCGCAGGCCTCGCCCGTCGTGCTGAAACTGATTACCGCGCGCCTCAGGTCCACGCTTGGCGCGATGGAAACCCTGCTTGGCGATCAGGATTACCTGTTGCCATCGGGATTTTCAGCGGCGGATGCGATGATGGGGTTCAACCTCTTCGCCGCACCCTACTATGTGGACCTGTCGCGTTTCCCCGGGCTGGAAGCCTATCGCGCCCGGCTGGAGGCGCGAGAGGCCTACAAGACCGCGCGCGCCCGGGAGGGCGAGCAGGACATATACCCCCGGGATTTCCTTCCCCTTCCGGAGCGTTGAGATGGCCGAACAGGTCGAGATATTCGAGGTTGGTCCGCGTGACGGGCTGCAGAACGAAAAGCGCCAGATACCGACGGCCGAGAAAATCGAGCTGGTCGATTGCCTGAGCCGCGCCGGGGTTCGCCGGATCGAGGTGGCAAGCTTCGTCAGCCCGAAATGGGTGCCGCAGATGGCGGATTCCGCCGAGGTGCTGGCCGGGATCGCGCGGGCGGCGGGCATTCGCTATGCGGCGCTGACGCCGAACATGCGCGGATTCGAGGGCGCGCTGGCGGCGAGGGCGGATGAAGTGGCCATATTCGGATCCGCATCGGAAGGATTTTCCAGGGCCAATATCAACGCGACCATCGCCGAGAGCCTGGAGCGGTTCAGGCCGGTGGCCGAGGCCGCGCAGACGGCGGGCATCCCGGTCAGGGGCTATGTCTCCTGCGTCAGCGATTGCCCCTATGACGGGCCGACGGATCCGGGGCAGGTGGCGCGCGTGGCGGGCGAGCTCTTTGCCATGGGGTGCTACGAGGTTTCGCTGGGCGACACGATCGGGCAGGGAACGCCGGAACGGATCGACGCGATGCTGGCGGCGGTCAAGGATGCCATACCGGTGGCGCAGCTGGCCGGCCACTACCATGACACCGCGGGCCGCGCACTGGCCAATATCGAAGTCTCGCTGGCGCAGGGTATCAGGGTGTTCGACGCGGCGGTGGGCGGGCTTGGCGGGTGTCCCTACGCGCCCGGCGCGGCGGGCAACGTGGCAACCGAGGCGGTGCATGACCGACTGACCGCCCTGGGGTACGATACCGGGCTGGATGCCCGGGTTCTGGGACAGGCCGCGGACATGGCGCGCGCCATGCGGCAGGGATGAAAGGACACGAAGATGTTTGAAACGCTTGAGATCGAACAGGACGAACGCGGGGTTGCGACACTGTGGCTCAACCGGCCTGAAAAGCACAATGCCCTGTCGGCGCAGATGATCGCCGATCTGACCGCCGCCGCGGCGCAGCTGGCCGCGGATGATGCGGTGCGGGTGGTGGTGCTGGCGGGCCGGGGCAAATCGTTTTGCGCGGGCGGTGACCTGGGTTGGATGCGCGCGCAGTTCGATGCCACGCCCGAGTTGCGTGCCACCGAGGCCCGGAAACTGGCGATGATGCTGAACGCGCTGAACACGCTGCCAAAGCCCCTGATCGGCCGGGTGCATGGCAATGCCTTTGGCGGTGGCATCGGCATGGCCAGCATCTGCGACGTCGTGATCGGGGCCGATCATGTCAAGCTGGGTCTGACCGAGACCAAGCTGGGCCTGATCCCCGCCACGATAGGCCCCTATGTCTGCGCCCGGATGGGCGAGGCCAAGGCGCGGCGCGTCTTCATGTCGGCGCGTCTTTTCGGTGCCGCGGAGGGCGTCGAGCTGAACATTCTGGCCCGCGCCGTACCCTTGGATGATCTGGATGCCGCGGTCGAGGCCGAAGTGGCGCCCTACCTGGCCTGTGCGCCCGGGGCGGTGGCCCGCGCCAAGGCGCTGCTGCGCTCTTTGGGACCGCGCATAGATCAGGAGGTGATCGCCCATACCATCGACGAACTCAGCGCCTGTTGGGCCGGCGATGAGGCACCCGAGGGCATCGGTGCTTTCTTCGACAAGCGCGCGCCGGCATGGGCCTCCGGTAATTAACTGTTATTTAACTCAAAATCGGTTGACAGTCAGAGCAAGGGCAGATTACCAGTCACGCAATAGTAACGATTACTCACGGAGTCGTGATGTTGCAGCGCCTGATACCTTCTTTTCTCCTCATCGCATTCGTTCTGGGCGTTTCCCAGCCCGCCGCCGCCGGGCCGGATGGCCGTACCGGCGCCTATGATCTGGACGGGGTGGTGAAGACCGACCTGCGATATTCGGAACAGATGTTCGACCGTCAGGACCACGTCACCGACAAGGTCGCCGTGGCATTGCGGGCCCGGCAATCCGGTGCTCTGGAACCGCTGAGCTTCTATCTGGGCGGGCGTCTTGTCCTGACCTACATCTTCGAAGAGACCAACACGGCGGGCAAGTTCCCGATCCTGTCGCGGCTGCCGCCCACCCATACCTCGGGCAAGTCGGATTCCTATGGCGTGGTGAACGAGGCATCGCTGAACACGACGATCACACTGCCCTGGGTCACCGCCTTTGCACAGGGCGAATATACCGAGGTCGAATATCCCGGCCAGGAATCCCTGCAGCTGCGCAAATACTGGGTGGCGGTCGGTGATCTGGATCGGTTCCCGGTCTACGCGGCGGTTGGGCGCAAGACGGTGAATTTCGGCAATTTCGCGTCCTATGCGCCGTTCACCCACAGCCATAGCAGCCATTATTTCTGGGCCCAGTCCGATGATCCGGTGATCGAGCTGGGCTATGTCACCGATCGGACCCACCTGGCGCTGTCGCTGATCCCTGAACATCGCGGGTTGCGCGTGATCAGCAGCCCCGAAAACAATGGCGGCCTGTCGAATTTCGCGCTGAACGGATCGCACCGGTTCGATCTGCAGGGCGGCAACAGCCTGACCGTGGGCGGCGGTTATCTGCGCGGCACGATCTATGACAGCGCCATTGCACACCACCCGCCGGGGCAGGGCACTTTCCGGTCGTGGAACGGGGCCTATAACTTCAACACCACCTTCAGCGGATCGAATTTCGACGTGATGGCCGAGTTTACAACCACCGATGACATCTGGCCGGCCACCGGCCACAAGGTCACGGCGACCACGCTGCAGGGGCGCTACAGATCCAGCCTGTTCGGTCGTCCGGCGGTCTATTCGCTGAGCGCCAGCCGTGGCGTGCAGGGGGCAGGCGGCACCGAATGGGAAAGGATGGAGCAGGTCATCCTGGGGCTAGAGGTCGAGCCGGTCCCGCACCTGAAGCTTGGCGCCGAATACATGTACAATAACGGTTTCGTGCCGCTGATCCTGCCCACGGTCACGGGCGACCGCAGCGTTGAATCACATACGTTCATTCTTGGTGCGGAACTGACCTTCTGATCGCCGCGGCGATGGCGGGCACTAACCGGTGATTTCGAGATCGGCGATCATCGACGGGTGATAGGCGCAGAAATAGCTGCCCGTCCACTCGGGCGTGACCAGCAACTCGGCGCTTTGGTCCTGTTCCAGGGTACCGGTATCCCAGCTGCCATCCTGCGCCGTCGCGGTGTGCGGTACCAGGTCGTGATTGGTAAAGCGGATGCGATCCCCGACCGCGACACGCAGGTGACCGGGGTCAAACACAAAATCGCGGATGGCAACCTCGTGCGCCACACCCTGTGCGCGGCTCGGGGTGCCAAGGGCCGGGGCGATCAACAACCCCAGCCCGCCGGCCATCACGCTGCGGCGGTTCAATGTCATTGAACCGCTTTGACCATCATTTCGGCATGGCCTTCATGCACCTTGAATATCTCCAGCCCCTGTTCGAACAGCGCCCTGACTTCGGGGTGGTCGATATTGGGGATGAAAGTGCTTTCGACAAGGTTGTTGACGGCCTGGTGATACCCCAGCTCGTTTTCCGCATAGGCGCGGTCGAATTCGGCCCCGCGCAGTTGCGACAGGCGATCCACGATACCTTCGGCATTGGCTGCCAGCTTCTGTGACAGGAAATTGTCCTGTGCCTCGGCGCCCAGCTTGTCGAGCAGCGCCAGCGCCGCCTCGTTCACCGCCTCGTGGTCGCGGATCATGGTCCGGGCAAATTCCTGGATTTCCGGCGTCGTGCTGAGGGCCAGCGCCAGATGCGCATAACGAATGTCGATATTGTCGGCGACATAGGCCACGTGGGCCATTTCCGTATCGCTGAGCTTGGCCGGGTCGCCTGCCAGCGCCGGGGTGGCAAGGGCGGCAGCCAGGATGGCGGTCATAAGGGGTCTCATCTATCTCTCCTTTGGTTCAGTATCGGATGACCCCAATCAACGCCGCTGCGTCTGAATTTAGAATGCCGCCACGTTCAGAATTCGTGACCGATCGTTCAGATGGATGGACGCGCGGCAAACGATCTGCAAAACTACGCTCATGAGTGACCTTCTCAGCGATATCCTGATGCAGCTCTCCATGAAGGGGACGTTGTATTTCCGCGCTTCGTTCCGGCCGCCCTGGGGTGTTCGGGTGCCCAGCTATTCGAATGTGGCGCGGTTTCACTACGCCCACCGGGGCGAGTGTCTGATCCGGCACGAGCAGGGCGGCGAGCCGGTGCGGCTGGCGCAGGGTGATCTGGTGATCGTGCCCGGCGGGGCAGGTCATGCGCTTTATTGTCAGCCGGAAACGGAACCGGATGCGCTGCCGCTTGAGACGGTTCTGGAACGCGCGGGATACCGGGGCGAGGGCGTTCTGGTCTATCCCGGGGATGACAATGTGGAGGATCGGGAGACGCAGTTGATCTGCGGGCATTTTTCAATCGCGGACGGCCAGGAACACCCGATCTTCGACCGTCTTCCGCCATTCGTGCATATCCGGGATTACGGCGCCCAGGCCGGGCAGTGGATGGAGGCCACGCTGCGGATGATCGGCGCCGAAACCGGCGGTCGGGCGATGGGCGGTGACCTGATCGCGCTGAAACTTTCCGAGGCGATCTTTGCCCAGGCCATCCGCGCCTTTCTGTCCAGCACCGAGGCCGAGGATGCCGGCCTGTCGGGTTTTTCCGATCCGCAGCTGGCGCGGGCGCTGACGATGATCCATTCCAACCCGTCGCATGGCTGGACATTGGAGATGCTGGCGCGCGAGGCAGGAATGTCGCGCACCGGGTTTGCCGTGCGATTTGCCGACAGGATCGGGATGCCGCCGCTGCAATATGTGACCTATTGGCGGATGCAGCTGGCCTGCCGGGCACTGCGCGATTCTGGCCGGTCGATCGCCGATGTCGCGGCACAGGTCGGATACAGCTCGGAATCGGGGTTTTCGCGGGTCTTCAAGAAGGAAAAGGGTCTGCCGCCGGCGCGGTACCGGGCGCAGGTGGCCGCCGCCTGACATCTGCCTGTTTCCTTGCCACGCCTGGATCGCCTGGCTAGCATCGCACCAGTTCGGACCCGATCAACAGGACGCTGCCATGCCGTTGCCCACAACCTGCATCGGGGCTTATCCCAAGCCCGGTTACGTGCCGATATCGGACTGGTTCCAGGTCCGGTGCGATGATGTGGACTATGGTGACAAGGTATTGCGCAAATGGACCGAATACAGCGAGAAGGACATTGAGGCACTGCTGGACCGGGCCACCGCCGAGGCGGTCGCCGACCAGATCGAATGCGGCATCGACCTGCCCACCGATGGCGAGCAGCGGCGCGAGAATTACGTGCATTACCAGTGCCGCCATTTCGAAGGCTTCGACTTTGAGAACCTGACCGAGACGGTTCAGCGCAACGGCGCCTACAAATCCGAACTGCCGACGATCCGCGGACCGATCCGCGCCACCGACAATTCAACCCTGGTGCGCGACTGGCAGGTGGCGGAAAAGGCCGCCGGCCGGCCGGTGAAAATTACCGTACCGGGCCCGATGACGATTTCCGACACCACGGCGGATGCGTTTTACCACGACGCGCCGAAGCTGGCCCGTGACCTGGCGGATGCGCTCAACGGGCAGATTCGCGCGCTGGCCGGGGCCGGGTGCTGCAACATCCAGGTAGACGAGCCGATCTTTGCCCGCAAACCCGACGCCGCGCTGGCCTATGGGACCGAGACGCTGGAGCGCTGCTTTCACGGGGTGCCCGCGGGGGTGAACCGCGTCGTCCATATGTGCTGCGGCTATCCGTCCTACCTGGATCAGGACGATTATCCCAAGGCCGATCCGGGCGCTTACCTGCAGATTGCCGACGCGGTGGACGGCCTTGCCGACCAGATCTCGATCGAGGACGCACACCGGCACAACCCCGCGCATCTCTTTCCCCGGTTCGAGAAATCAAGCCTGATCGTGGGATTCGTGACCGTCGCCTCCAGCCGGGTGGAGCCGGTCGAGGAAATTCGCGGGCGGATGATCGAGGTGCTGCAGCACCTCCCGGCCGATCGCCTGATTGCTGCGCCGGATTGCGGGTTGGGCTTTCTGGGGCGCGACCTGGCGATGAAAAAGCTTAAAAACATGTGCGCGGCGGCCAAATCCGTCTGAGCGTTTGCCGGCGACCTATCTGCCGCAATCGCTTGTGACGCGGCGGTGTTAAAATGACGCGGTCAGGTTGACCCCACCAAGGGGCAGGGGTAAACCCGAATGGAGTGATTACAGCCATCTGAATGCGCGCCGATTCAAGCGCATGAAAGGAGCCACCACGTGGAAGAGATGCTGAGGGAATACCTTCCCATTCTCGTGTTTCTGGCCATCGCCATCGGTCTTGGACTCGTCCTGATCCTTGCCGCTGTCGTGATCGCCGTCCGCAACCCCGACCCGGAAAAGGTAAGTGCCTATGAATGCGGTTTCAACGCGTTCGACGACGCGCGGATGAAATTCGACGTGCGGTTCTACCTGGTCTGCATCCTGTTCATCATCTTCGATCTGGAGATCGCGATGCTGTTTCCCTGGGCCGTGGCCTTCAAGGATATCAGCATGGTGGGTTTCTGGTCGATGATGGTGTTCCTGGGTGTGCTGACCGCCGGGTTTGCCTATGAATGGCGCAAGGGAGCGATGGAATGGGATTAGCAACCGGTGCCAATACCGCGGGCGGCGACCGCGACTATGCCACGCAGGAGCTGAACCGCGACCTGCAGGACAAGGGTTTCCTGCTGACCACGTCCGAGGACATCATCAACTGGGCGCGCACCGGATCTTTGCACTGGATGACCTTTGGCCTGGCCTGCTGCGCGGTCGAGATGATGCACACCGCGATGCCGCGCTATGACGTGGAACGCTTCGGGTTTGCCCCGCGCGCCAGCCCGCGCCAGTCCGACGTGATGATCGTGGCGGGCACGCTGACCAACAAGATGGCGCCCGCGCTGCGCAAGGTCTATGACCAGATGCCCGAACCGCGTTACGTGATCTCGATGGGCTCCTGCGCCAACGGCGGCGGCTATTACCACTACAGCTATTCCGTGGTGCGCGGCTGTGACCGCGTGGTGCCCGTGGACATCTACGTGCCCGGCTGCCCGCCCACCGCCGAGGCGCTGGTTTACGGCATCATGGCCCTGCAACGCAAAATCCGCCGCACCGGGACGATCGTTCGCTGACCCGGGCGTGAAAGGACGGACAAATGACTGAAGCGCTGAACGAGCTTGGCACCCATATCGAGATGAAACGCACCGATTGCGTGTTGTCCTGGGAAGTGGCCCATGACGAGCTGACCGTCGATGTGGCGCTCAGCAATATCGTCGGGCTGGTGGAGTTCCTGAAGGTCGACCAGACCTGCAAGTTCTCGACCCTCGTGGACATCACCGCTGTCGATTACCCGGAACGGGCCAAGCGGTTCGATGTGGTTTATCACTTCCTCTCGATGTACCAGAACCAGCGTATCCGCCTGCGTGTGGCGATCCGCGAGGAGGATATGGTGCCGTCGATTGTCGAGGTGCATCCCTCGGCCAACTGGTTCGAGCGCGAAGTCTTTGACATGTACGGCATCCTGTTCTCGGGCCACCCGGACCTGCGCCGTATCCTGACCGATTACGGCTTTCGCGGTTTTCCGCTGCGCAAGGACTTCCCGACCACCGGCTATACCGAGGTGCGCTATGACGAGGTGCAGAAACGCGTCGTCTACGAGCCGGTCTCGCTTGTTCAGGAATACCGCCAGTTCGATTTCATGTCTCCCTGGGAGGGGGCTGAATACATCCTGCCCGGTGATGAAAAGCAGGAGGAGGCAAAACAGTGAACGCCCCTTTGCTAGATATGTTTGTTCAGCAGTTCCTGTGGCCGGAGGTCGTTATTTCTGGGCTGGTTCTCGGTTGGCTTGTCGCCAGCTACAAAGGAATTTTGCTTGCAGGCGGTGTCTTTCTACTCAGTGGCGTTTTGATTTATGCCTCTGCCCGGCTCGCGCTCCCAGATGTTTCGACAACGAACTCTGCTAATCCCAATTTGGGAACGTGGCTGATAGTTAGTGCGACATTGAACACTGCCTTTAAAACTATTTCCGCAATGATCTGGGCGTTTGTTGGACAGGTTGCGAAAAAAGCAATTCAAAACAAGAGACACCGCAAATCCAGTAAGACAAGGGAGGCTGCTCAATGATGGACGGCTCCACCAGCGCACGCGGCTATGAAGACGCCCAGACCGGCGAGCAGCAGATCCGCAATTTCAACATCAATTTCGGGCCTCAGCACCCGGCGGCGCATGGCGTGCTGCGGCTGGTGCTGGAACTGGACGGTGAGATCGTCGAGCGGTGCGACCCGCATATCGGCCTTTTGCACCGCGGCACCGAAAAGCTGATGGAAAGCCGCACCTACCTGCAGAACCTGCCCTATTTCGACCGGCTGGATTACGTGGCGCCGATGAACCAGGAACATGCCTGGTGCCTGGCCATCGAGAAGCTGACCGGCACGGTTGTGCCGCGCCGGGGCAGCCTGATCCGGGTGCTTTATTCGGAAATCGGCCGCATCCTGAACCACCTGCTGAACGTGACGACGCAGGCGATGGACGTGGGCGCGCTGACACCGCCGCTCTGGGGCTTCGAGGAACGCGAAAAGCTGATGGTGTTCTACGAGCGCGCCTGCGGGGCGCGGCTCCATGCCGCCTATTTCCGCCCCGGCGGGGTGCATCAGGACCTGCCGCCCGAGCTGATCGACGATATCGAGACCTGGGCCAATGAATTCCCCAAGGTGATCGACGATATCGACGGGCTGCTGACTGAAAACCGCATCTTCAAGCAGCGCAATGCCGATATCGGTGTGGTCAGCGAACAGGACGCGCTGGATTGGGGCTTTTCGGGCGTGATGGTGCGCGGCTCGGGCATGGCCTGGGATCTGCGCCGCGCCCAGCCCTATGAATGCTATGACGAGTTCGAATTCCAGATCCCCGTCGGCAAGAACGGCGATTGCTATGACCGCTACCTTTGCCGCATGGAGGAAATGCGCCAATCGCTCAGCATCATCCATCAGGCGATCGCCAAGCTGCGCGAGCCCGAGGGGCAGGGCGACGTGCTGGCGCGGGGCAAGCTGACCCCGCCGACGCGCACCGACATGAAGACCTCGATGGAGGCGCTGATCCACCATTTCAAGCTTTATACCGAGGGCTTCCGCGTGCCCGAAGGCGAGGTCTATGCCGCGGTCGAGGCGCCCAAGGGTGAATTTGGCGTCTATCTCGTGGCGGACGGTACCAACCGGCCCTACAAGGCCAAGATCCGCGCGCCGGGATACCTGCACCTGCAGGCGATGGATCACGTGGCCGGTGGCCATCAGCTGGCCGATGTGGCCGCGATCATCGGCACGATGGACGTGGTGTTCGGGGAGATCGACCGGTAATGACGCTTCACGCGGTTGCCATAACCCTTTCGGGCATCGGGATCCTGGTGACGGGGGCGCTGGCGCTCTTGTTCCTGCGTGATCCGGTGGCGGGCATGACGCAGACATCGCATCTGCCCGAGAAACTGCCCCAGGTCATGGCGGACCGCTATGTCGCCTTCACGATTCTGGCGCTTGGGGCGACGCTCTATGGCGATCTCAAGGTGATTGCCGTGCTCTTTGCCACTTTCGCCTTCATGGGGTTTGCCGATGCCTGGATCTATGCCCGGGGCAAGCACCCGGTTGCCAAACACGCGGCGGCGGGCTTTGCCGCGCTGATCGTGGTGGGTGTGGCCCTGCTTGCGCTGCAGCAGGAGGCCTGAGAATTGACAGAATATGCGATTGGATGTTGTGAATGACGCTGAACCGTACCCTTTGCCTGATCGTCGCCGGCCTCGTGCCGGCTGGTTGTGCCCTGCCGCCGGACGGGGTGAGCCGAGAGAAGATCGCTGAATACGAGGCCGCCGTGGCCAGTATCGGCTGCGTCCTCAAGCACGAATCGGATTATCTGCCGGTCGAATTGCAGGCCGGCCTGACCCGCGAGCAGACGCTTGCCATCACCAAATACGAACTCGCCGCCGACCGTGCCGTCAACCTGGCTGACGGTGGTGTGAAACTGACCACAGGAGCCTGTGCCGGATAATGCTACGCCGTCTTCATCACGAGCAGCCTGACAGCTTTGCCTTCACCCCGGCCAACCGGGCCTGGGCCGAAGCGCAGATCACCAAATATCCCGAGGGGCGCCAGGCCAGCGCCATCATCCCGCTGTTGTGGCGCGCACAGGAGCAGGAGGGCTGGCTGACCAGGCCGGCCATCGAAGCGGTGGCGGATATGCTGGGCATGGCCTATATCCGCGCGCTCGAGGTGGCCAGCTTCTACTTCATGTTCCAGCTGCAACCGGTTGGTTCCGTGGCGAATATCCAGGTTTGCGGCACCACGTCCTGCATGATCTGCGGGGCCGAGGACCTGGTTGCGGTCTGCCGCGAAAAGATCGCCGACAAGCCGCATATGCTGAGCGCCGATGGCAAGTTCAGCTGGGAAGAGGTCGAATGCCTCGGTGCCTGTGCGAACGCACCGATGGCGCAGATCGGCAAGGATTACTACGAGGATCTGACCGCGGCACGGCTGGCCGAGATCATCGACGAGTTGGCCGCCGGCAAGGTGCCCACGCCGGGCCCGCAGAACGGCCGCTATGCCGCCGAACCGCTGAGCGGGCTGACCAGCCTGAAGGATTTCGACAGCGGCCACACCAAGTATAACGCCAGCGTCCAGTTGGCGACGGATCTTGGCGAGACGGTCAAGCGCATCGATGGCTCCGAGGTGCCGCTGCTGACGCCCTGGCGCGAACATGGCGCCAACCATCGGCCAGAGGCGCCCAGCGTCGACATCAACGAAACCCCGCAGGAAATCGCGGCCAAAGAACATCATATCCCCGAGCCGGAAGCGACCGAGGGGAACGAGGCCAAGTCGAAGGCCAAGCCGAAAGCGGCGGACAAGACCTCGGACGAGAGTGGCGCGGTAACGGCGGCAGCGGCGGATGCCGGGCCGGGCACGAAGCCCGAGGCGCTGAGCGCGCCGCGCGACGGCGGTGCCGATGATCTGAAGCAGATCAAGGGCGTCGGGCCAAAGCTTGAAAAGCTTCTGAATTCGCTTGGCTTCTATCACTTCGACCAGATCGCGAACTGGACGGGGGACGAGGTTGCCTGGGTCGATCAGAACCTCAAGGGGTTCAAGGGGCGCGTCAGCCGTGACAACTGGGTCGAACAGGCCGGGATCCTGGCGGCGGGCGGCGAAACCGAATTTTCGAAACGCGTCGAAGATGGCGACGTGTACTGACGGATGATGGGTGATGAGCGCACAAGAGGACGAAAGCAGAAAGGGGCGCCGGGTGGCGCTTGTCATCGCCGGAACGGCGGTCTTCTGGATTTTGTCCGAGTTGATCGGTGCGCAGATGGGATGGAGCAACCGGATCCGGGCGCTGCTGACCATGATCGCCGGGGCAGGGTTCATCTGGGCCCTGTGGATGATCTTTCAAATCTGGCGTGCGCGTCAGGATAACCAGGGGTAGTCACGGATGCTGAAAGACCAGGACCGTATCTTTACCAATCTCTACGGGATGCACGACCGCACGCTCAAGGGTGCGCAGGCGCGCGGCCATTGGGATGGCACGGCGAAAATCCTGCAGAACGGGCGCGACTGGATCGTCGAGCAGATGAAGGCCAGCGGGTTGCGCGGGCGCGGCGGTGCCGGCTTCCCGACCGGGCTGAAATGGTCCTTCATGCCCAAGGAAAGCGATGGCCGCCCGGCCTATCTGGTGGTCAATGCCGATGAATCCGAACCGGGCACCTGCAAGGACCGCGAAATCATGCGCCACGATCCGCACACGCTGATCGAAGGCTGCCTGATCGCCAGTTTCGCGATGAACGCCCATGCCTGCTATATCTATATCCGCGGCGAATATATCCGCGAGCGCGAGGCGCTGCAGGCCGCGATCGACGAGGCCTACGAGGCCGGGCTGATCGGCCGGAACGCCTGCAAGTCGGGGTTCGATTTCGACCTCTACCTCGCCCACGGTGCCGGGGCCTATATCTGCGGCGAGGAAACAGCACTTCTGGAAAGCCTTGAGGGCAAGAAGGGGATGCCCCGGATGAAGCCGCCCTTCCCGGCGGGGGCGGGCCTCTATGGCTGCCCGACCACGGTGAACAACGTCGAATCCATCGCCGTGGTGCCCACGATCCTGCGGCGCGGCCCGGACTGGTTTGCCGGGTTTGGCCGGGCGAACAACGCCGGCACCAAGCTTTTCGCGGTGTCCGGCCATGTGAACAACCCGTGTGTCGTCGAAGAGGCGATGTCGATCACTTTCGAGGAGCTGATCGACAAGCATTGCGGCGGCATTCGCGGCGGCTGGGACAACCTCAAGGCGGTCATTCCCGGCGGATCCTCCGTGCCCTGCATTCGCGGCGAGCACATGCGCGAGGCGATCATGGATTTCGACTACCTGCGTGAGCAACGCTCGGGCCTGGGCACGGCGGCGGTGATCGTGATGGACAACTCCACCGACATCATCAAGGCGATCTGGCGGCTTTCGAAATTCTACAAGCACGAAAGCTGCGGTCAGTGCACGCCCTGTCGCGAAGGCACGGGCTGGATGATGCGGGTGATGGACCGGCTTGTGACGGGCGATGCGGAACCCGAGGAAATCGACATGCTGCTGGACGTGACCAAACAGGTCGAGGGCCACACGATCTGCGCGCTTGGCGACGCGGCGGCCTGGCCGATCCAGGGCCTGATCCGCAACTTCCGGGACGAGATCGAGGACCGGATCAAGGCAAAACGCACCGGCGCGGTCAGCGCCGTGGCGGCGGAGTAGGGAATGGAGCAGTTCGCAGCATATGGACATGCGATTGTCGCGATGGCGGGAACGGCGGTCTTCGGGCTGCTGATCAGCCCGCTGTCGGCCTTGCGCAAGTCAAGGGTCGGGCTTTCTCCGGGCTGTCAGCCCGAACCTGACTACACCAGTTCGGTCTATCGCTGGCACCGCGCCTACTGCAATCTGGCCGAGACGATGGGGTTTTTCGTGGCCTGCACCCTGGCGGCCATCCTGGCCGGGGCCAGCCCGTTCTGGGTCAACCTGCTGGCGTCGGTGTTTTTCCTCAGCCGCATCGTCTTGGCGGTGGTGCATATCAACGGTATCGGCAAGCCGCATATGGGCGCACGATCGTTTATCTATGTCGCCGGCTGGCTGGCTTGTCTGCTGTTGGCGATCATGGCCATCGTGGCGGTTTTCTAGGATGAGTACGATGAACACATATCATCGACTGGCAGCGGAGGGTTGCGCATGAGGATGCTGGCAGTTCTGGCGGCAATGACGCTGATGCTTGGTGCCTGCGCGGACCGGGACAAGCGCGTCTATTTCGACGGCAAGTATTACCCCACCAAGGCCAAGAGGGTGAAGGGTGACCGGGAAAGTTTCGTGGTGAATGTCCGCCGGGCGTCGCAGGGTATCGCGGGCGCGCGCGAGGCGGGTCGGCACGGCGGGATCAAATACTGCATCGAGACCTTCGGCTATTCCGAGATTGACTGGATCGTCGGCCCGGATGACGCCGCGACAGCCGATGCCACGCAATCCAGGGGAAACCTCGTTCTGAAAGGGCGTTGTCGCGTATGGGAATAAAGCGCGCCATATCAACATGTTGCGGTGCCTGCTATTGCATATCAGGCATTGGCGGCTCCAGTCTTGCGATGCGCGGTGAGCCCATCTTGGGGGAAGCCGTGCCTCGCATGAAAGGAGACATGTTATGCGTATGACTTCCCTTGCCTCGCTGACCGTGGGCCTGCTTGCCGTATCGGGCGGCGTATCGGCGCAATCCGGTCTGCACAACGAGACCGACATCAACGACAGGCTGCTGATCGTGTCGGTGGTCGATAAGATCAACCGGGGATGTGACAGTATCGGGGTGAAATTCTTCAAGGCACAGCGTTTCGTGAACGATCTCAAATCGGATGCCACATCGCTTGGATACAGCCGCCAGGAAGTGAACAGCTATATCGAAAACAAGGCCAACCGGGCCGAGATGCGCAAACGCCGCAACGCCTATTTCAACTCCAAGGGTGCCAGCAATCTTGACCCGCAGAGCCTGTGCGTGCTGGGCCATGCCGAAATCAAGCAGCAGAGCCGGATCGGCACGCTGCTCAGAGCAAAGTGAGAACGGATGTCTGACCTACGCAAGATCATAATCGACGATAACGAGATCGAGGTGGATGGTGCGATGACCCTGATCCAGGCCTGTGAGCAGGCCGGGGTCGAAGTGCCGCGCTTCTGTTATCATGAACGCCTGTCGATTGCCGGGAACTGCCGGATGTGCCTTGTCGAGGTCGTCGGCGGCCCGCCCAAACCGGCGGCCAGCTGCGCCATGCAGGTGCGCGACCTGCGCCCCGGGCCCGAAGGACAGCCGCCGGTCGTCAGGACCAACAGTCCGATGGTCAAGAAGGCCCGCGAGGGGGTGATGGAGTTCCTGCTCATCAACCACCCGCTGGATTGCCCGATCTGCGATCAGGGCGGGGAATGTGATTTGCAAGACCAGGCAATGGCTTATGGCGTGGATTTCAGCCGTTTCCGCGAGGCCAAGCGCGCGGTAGACGACCTGGACCTGGGACCGCTTGTCGAAACCCACATGACGCGCTGCATCTCCTGTACCCGTTGCGTGCGCTTCACGACCGAGGTCGCGGGCATTACCCAGATGGGCCAGACCGGACGTGGCGAAGATGCCGAGATCACCGCCTATCTGGGCGAGACGCTCGACAGCAACATGCAGGGCAACATCATCGACCTGTGCCCGGTGGGTGCGCTGGTGTCGAAACCCTACGCCTTCACCGCGCGGCCGTGGGAGCTGACCAAGACCGAAACCGTCGACGTGATGGATGCGCTTGGCTCCAGCATCCGGGTGGATTGCAAGGGCCGCGAAGTGATGCGCATCCTGCCGCGCAACCATGATGGCGTGAACGAGGAATGGATTTCCGACAAGTCGCGCTTTGTCTGGGACGGGCTGCGCCGCCAACGGCTGGACAAACCTTACATCCGCGAGGGCGGCAAACTGCGCCCGGCCAGCTGGGGTGAGGCGCTTGGCGCCGCCGCGGCGGCGATGAAGGGCAAGAAAGTCACCGGTCTGGTGGGTGATCTGGCACCGGTCGAGGCGGCCTTTGCGCTCAAACAGCTGATCGAAGGGCAGGGCGGCCGTGTCGAATGCCGGACCGATGGCGCGAAACTGCCTGCGGGCAACCGTTCGGCCTATGTGGGCACGGCGGCGATCGAGGATATCGACAGTGCCGACAAGATCCTGCTGATCGGCACCAACCCCCGGGTCGAGGCCCCGGTGCTGAATGCGCGCATACGCAAGGCATGGTCACATGGCGCGGATGTTGTTCTGGTCGGCGAGCGGGTCGATCTGACCTACGAATACGAGCATATGGGCACCGACCGTGCCGCGCTTGAACATGTTGCCGGTCTCGACATGACCGGGCTTCACGACAAGAACTGCATCGCGATCATCGGCCAGGGTGCCCTTGCCGAGGCGGATGGCGCGGCGGTTCTGGCAACGGCACAGGCGATCTGTGACAAGTCCGGCGCCAAACTTCTGGTTCTGCACACCGCGGCCGGCCGGGTTGGCGCGATGGATGTGGGCTGTACCACCGAGGGCGGGATGGACGCCGCTATCGACGGCGCCGAGGTGATCTATAACCTGGGCGCGGATGAGGTCGAGATCGCCGAGGGCGCCTTCGTGATCTACCAGGGCAGCCACGGTGATCGTGGTGCGCACCGCGCCGACGTGATCCTGCCGGGTGCCGCCTATACCGAGGAACAGGGCCTGTTCGTCAATACCGAAGGCCGTCCGCAACTGGCGTTGCGCGCGGGGTTTGCCCCCGGTGAGGCCAAGGAAAACTGGGCGATCCTGCGGGCGCTCAGTGGCGAGATGGGCGCGGCGTTGCCCTATGACAGCATCGCGCAGTTGCGCCAGGCCATGGTCGAGACCGCCCCGCATCTGGCGCAGATCGACGCGGTGCCGGAAAACGACTGGCAGCCGCTGCCGGCCGGCCAACTGGGCAAGGCGGATTTCCGCGGCGCAATTGCCGATTTCTACCTGACCAACCCGATTGCCCGCGCCAGCCAGCTGATGGCCGAACTCAGCGCCAATGCCAGCGCGCGCGGCAAGAAGCCCATGGCGGCCGAGTAATGCGCCGCCGGTTTTTCATACCCCCTCTTGTCCTTGCCCTTGCGGCGGGGGTGTCGGGTTGTGAAAAACAGACCGGCGAGGTGACCCGCGACATGCCGGTCTATCAGGGCATCGATACCCGGCTGCTGGATGGCGATCTGGTGAATTTCCACGTTGCCATGGTCGGTGATGACCTGGCCGATGACGTGGATCAATACGCCCAATGCGCCGCCGCACAATATGCGCTGATCCGCGGCTACGGTTTTGCCCGCCATGTGCGCACGAATGTGGTCGAACAGGGTGGCGTCTGGCGCGGCGATGCGGTTTATACGATTTCGCCGGCGCTGCCCCGTGGGCTCAAGACAATCGACGCAGAAGTCGTCGCCGCGCATTGCGCGGAAAACGGAATACCGATGGTGTGAGGACCTGATGGCTGAATTCTTTACAACCCCGCTCGGGATCGCGGTGCTGATCGTGGCGCAATGTCTGGCCGTCGTCGCCTTCGTCATGATCTCGCTGCTGTTCCTGGTCTACGGCGACCGCAAGATCTGGGCCGCGGTGCAGATGCGGCGCGGGCCCAACGTGGTGGGCACTTTCGGGCTTCTACAGTCGGTGGCCGACGCGCTGAAATATGTCGTCAAGGAGGTCGTCGTGCCCGCCGGTGCCGACAAGGCGGTGTTCATGCTGGCACCGATGACCAGCTTCGTGCTGGCGATCCTGGCCTGGGCGGTCATTCCGTTCAACGATGGCTGGGTGCTGAGCGATATCAACGTGGCCATCCTCTTTGTCTTCGCGGTCTCCTCGCTGGAGGTTTACGGCGTGATCATGGGGGGCTGGGCCTCGAACTCGAAATACCCGTTCCTGGGATCGCTCCGCTCAGCCGCGCAGATGATTTCCTACGAGGTGTCGATCGGCCTCATCATCATCGGTGTCATCATCTCTACGGGCTCGATGAATTTCGGCGATATCGTCGCTGCGCAGGATGGCAAATACGGGTTTTTCAGCTGGTACTGGCTCCCGCATTTCCCGATGGTGTTCCTGTTCTTCATCTCGGCGCTGGCCGAAACCAACCGGCCGCCGTTTGACCTGCCGGAGGCGGAATCGGAACTGGTGGCGGGCTACCAGGTCGAATATTCCTCGACGCCGTTCCTTCTCTTCATGGCCGGTGAATATATCGCCATCTTCCTGATGTGCGCGCTGACCTCGCTGCTGTTCTTCGGCGGTTGGCTCTCGCCCATCCCGGGCCTGCCGGACGGCGTGCTGTGGATGGTTGCCAAGATGGCGTTCTTCTTCTTTATCTTCGCGATGGTCAAGGCGATCACCCCGCGCTACCGCTATGACCAGCTGATGCGTATCGGCTGGAAGGTGTTCCTGCCGCTGAGCCTTGCCTGGGTGGTGATCGTGTCGTTCCTGGCAAAATTCGAAGTCCTCGGCGGTGCCTGGGCCCGCTGGGCCGTAGGAGGCTGACCCTTGGCAATTGACTGCGTCCTTTTTGAACGTCTGGTCGAGCTTTCGACCCGGTTCCAGCCGAAAGGCCGGACCCTGATGCTGGGGCGTCAGGGGTTCAGGATTCAGACCAGTTTCCGCCGGGAATACGAGGCGTCTCTGCGGCGCTGCGGGGTCGAGGGCAAACGGTTCGATTTTCTGCAGGAGGATGGCTATTGCGAAACGCTGATGGCCAAGCTGGGTTTCGGCGCGATGGAGACGATGGATTTCTCGGATTACGAGGGCGCCACGATCATCCATGATCTGAACAACCTGCCCCCCAAGACGCTTGAAAAGAAATTCGACCTGATTTTCGACGGCGGTACGATTGAGCATGTCTTCAACGTGCCCAATGCGCTGGAATGCGTGTACCGGATGCTGAAACCCGGCGGGCGGTTTATCTCGGCCAACGGGCTGAACGGCTGGTACGGGCATGGCATGTACCAGTTCAATCCCGAACTGGTCTGGACCTTCTGGAAACGCGCCTGCAATTGCAACGTGATCGACTGCCGCGCCGTGCCGATCGAGCCGGGGCTGGAATTCGGGCATGTGGTGTTCGAGGATCCGGCGCTGACCGGGCACCGGCTACGGCTGAAGAACAAGATCGGGCCGGGGCGGACATACCTGTATTACGAGGTCGAGAAGACGAAGGAATCGCATCTGCCGGACTATGCCCTGCAGAGCGATTACGAAGCGACGTGGCAAGGCCACACCAATGCCGGGGAAATCCGGCTGGACGAAGCGAGAGGCTGAGGCGATGGCGAATATCGATTACGGACGCGCGGCGGGGTATTTCCTGCTGACCGACTTCATCAAGGGCTTCAAGCTGGGGCTGAAATACTTTTTTGCGCCCAAGGCCACGGTGAACTACCCGCATGAAAAGGGGCCGCTGTCCCCGCGGTTCCGTGGGGAACACGCCCTGCGCCGGTATCCCAATGGTGAGGAACGCTGCATTGCCTGCAAGCTTTGCGAGGCGATCTGTCCGGCGCAGGCGATCACCATCGACGCCGAGCCGCGCGATGACGGGTCGCGCCGCACCACGCGCTATGACATCGACATGACCAAATGCATCTATTGCGGCTTCTGCCAGGAGGCCTGCCCGGTGGATGCCATTGTCGAGGGGCCGAATTTCGAGTTTGCCACCGAAACCCGCGAAGAGCTGTTCTATGACAAGGCGAAACTCCTGGAGAATGGCGAACGCTGGGAAGCCGAGATCGCCCGCAACCTCGAACTGGACGCGCCCTACAGATGAGCCATTCTGACGCCTATATCCGTGGCAAGGCGATGGCCGAGGCCACAAATCCCGGGATAGAGGATTCTCTGGCGGCGCGTTACGACGCGATCCTGCCAGGGTTTTCGAGCTCGATGATGGAGGTCGCGTTCGGTCATTACTACACCCGCGACGGGCTGGATGACAAAACCCGCTACCTGGCCACGGTGGCCGCCTTGGCGGCTTTGGGAGGGCAGACACGCCCGCAATTGCAGGTTCATATCCGCAATGCGCTGCGGTCGGGGGCGACACAGCGGGAAGTGGCCGAAGTGATCAACCAGATGGCGCTTTATGGCGGGTTTCCGGCGATGATCAACGCGCTCAACGCCGCCTTGGAGGTCTTCGAGGCCGAGGGGGCGGAGAATGGCTGATACCACCAACCCCTTTGCGGTGATGATGCAGCAGGCGCAGGAGATGGCCAAGGCCTTCAACCCGGCGCTGGAATCTTTCACGCCGAAAGACCTTGAAAACCTGTGGCCGACCATGCCCAAGGAATTCATGGAGATGACCTTTGGCAAGGGCATCAGCAAGGACGGGCTGGACGCCAAGACGCGGCTGCTGATCACGCTGGCGGGGTTGACGATGCTGGGCGCCCAGAGCGATACGCAGATCCGGATGACCGTGCGCCACGCGCTCGAGGCCGGGGCCACCAGGGATGAGATCGCCGAGACCATCGGCATGATGTCGGTATTCGCGGGCCTGCCGTCGATGACCCGCGCGATGGAAACCGCGCGCGAGGTGCTGGACGGGCACGAGGAAGAGGGAAAAGAGACATGACCATCGCAACGCTGTGCTTCTATCTGTTCGCGATTTCCGTGCTGACCGGGGGGCTGTTCACCGTGATCAGCCGTAACCCGGTGCATTCGGTGCTGTGGCTGATCCTGTCATTCATCAGCGCGGCGGGGCTTTTCGTGCTGCTGGGGGCGGAATTCGTCGCCATGCTGCTGGTGATCGTTTACGTGGGCGCGGTCGCGGTGCTGTTCCTGTTCGTGGTGATGATGCTGGACGTGGATTTCGCCGAGCTGAAGGCGGAGATGGCCAAATACATGCCGCTGGCGATCCTGATCGGGATGATCCTGCTGATGCAGTTCGGTCTGGCATACGGCGTCTGGGAAACCTCAGACGGGGCCGAGGCCGCCCGCGCCGCCCTGCCGCCCGAGGGCACCCATAACACCGCCGCCCTGGGCCTGCTGCTCTATGACAAGTACTTCCTGCTTTTCCAGCTGGCGGGGCTCATTCTGCTGGTGGCGATGATCGGGGCAATTGTCCTGACCCTGCGCCACCGCGCGGATGTCAAACGCCAGGATGTGCTGGCCCAGATGTACCGCGATCCGGCCAAGGTGATGGAACTGAAAGACGTGAAACCGGGGCAGGGGCTGTGACCCGTCTGACCCAGGCAAAAAAGAAAAACCGAGGGACGACATGATTGGTTTGGAACATTATCTGACGGTGGCGGCGGCCTTGTTCGTCATCGGCATTTTCGGCCTCTTCCTGAACCGGAAGAACGTCATCATCCTCTTGATGTCGATCGAGCTGATGCTGCTGTCGGTCAACATCAACCTTGTCGCCTTCTCGTCCTTTGCGGGTGATCTGGTGGGGCAGGTCTTTGCCCTCTTCGTCCTGACCGTGGCGGCGGCCGAGGCCGCCATCGGACTTGCGATCCTGGTCTGCTTCTTCCGCAACCGCGGCACCATCGCGGTCGAAGATGTCAACGTGATGAAGGGCTGACGACATGGAAAAGATCATCCTCTTCGCGCCGCTCATCGGGGCCATCATCGGCGGTTTCGGCTGGCGGATCATCGGCGACAAGGGCGCGCAATGGCTGACCACGGGTCTGTTGTTCCTGGCCTGTCTGCTCAGCTGGATCGTGTTCTTCGCGCATGATGGCGAAACCCGCTACATCCATGTGCTGGACTGGATCCAGTCCGGCACGCTGGATACCGCCTGGGCGATCCGGCTGGACCGGCTGACGGCGATCATGCTGATCGTGGTCACGACCGTTTCGGCGCTCGTGCATCTCTATTCGATGGGCTACATGGCCCATGACGAGAATTTCGACGAGGAAAACGAAAGCTACCGCCCGCGCTTCTTTGCCTATCTGAGCTTCTTCACCTTTGCCATGCTGATGCTGGTGACGGCCGACAACCTGGCACAGATGTTCTTCGGCTGGGAGGGGGTGGGCCTCGCCTCGTACCTGCTGATCGGTTTCTATTTCCGCAAGCCGTCGGCCAACGCCGCGGCGATCAAGGCTTTCGTCGTCAACCGGGTGGGGGATTTCGGCTTTGCGCTTGGGATCATGGCGCTGTATTTCCTGACCGACAGCATCAGGTTCGATGATGTTTTCGCCGCCGCGCCCGAGCTGGCGCAGACGCAGCTGACCTTCCTGTGGACCGAATGGAACGCGGCCAACCTGATCGCCTTCCTGCTGTTCGTGGGGGCGATGGGGAAATCGGCGCAGCTGTTCCTGCACACCTGGCTGCCGGACGCGATGGAAGGCCCGACACCGGTAAGCGCGCTGATCCACGCGGCGACGATGGTGACGGCGGGCGTATTCCTGGTGTGCCGGATGTCGCCGCTGTTTGAATATGCGCCCGAGGCCAAGATGGTCGTGACCTTCATCGGCGCCTCGACCGCGTTCTTCGCGGCAACCGTGGGCCTGGTGCAGAACGACATCAAGCGCGTCATCGCCTATTCGACCTGCTCGCAGCTGGGCTACATGTTCGTGGCCGCGGGCGTCGGGGTCTATTCGGTGGCGATGTTCCATCTCTTCACCCATGCCTTCTTCAAGGCGATGCTTTTCCTTGGCGCGGGCTCGGTCATCCACGGGATGCACCACGAACAGGACATGCGGAACTATGGCGGGCTGAAGGACAAGCTGCCCTATACTTTCTGGGCGATGATGATCGGTACGCTGGCGATCACCGGCGTCGGCATCCCGCTGACCACGATCGGTTTCGCCGGGTTCCTCAGCAAGGACGCCGTGATCGAAAGCGCCTATGCGGGCACGGCGGGGGGCTATGCCTTCTGGGCGCTGGTCATCGCGGCGCTGTTCACCAGCTTCTACAGCTGGCGGCTTATCTTCATGACCTTCTACGGCGCACCGCGGGGCGACAAGCATACCCACGAGCATGCCCATGAAAGCCCGATGACCATGCTGGCGCCGCTTGGCGTGCTGGCGCTTGGCTCGGTCTTTGCGGGCATGATCTGGTATGGCAGCTTCTTCGGCAAGCACGAGCAGGTGAACAGTTTCTTCGGCATTCCGAACCACCACGCCGAGGCGTCAGAGCATGGCGCAGAGGATGGCCACGGCGCGGCGGATGACGGCCACGGCGCAGCGGACACCCATGCCGCAGACGAGGGTCATGGCGAAGTGGCCGATGACGGGCATGGCGCGACGGCGAAAGACGATGCCCATGCTGAGGTGGCCCATAGTGGCGAAGCACCCAAGGGTGCGATCTTCATGGCGCCGGACAACCACGTGATGGACGACGCGCACCATGCGCCCAAATGGGTCAAGGTCAGCCCGTTCATCGCTATGCTGATCGGTTTCGCGGTGGCGTTCTGGTTCTATATCGCCAATCCCGAGATGCCCCGGAAACTGGCCGAAAACCAGCGTCCCCTGTACCTGTTCCTGCTGAACAAGTGGTATTTCGACGAGATCTTCGACGCGATCCTCGTGCGGCCGGCAAAATCGCTCGGCTCGTTCTTCTGGAAACGCGGCGATGGCAGCGTGATCGACGGTACGATCAACGGGGTTGCGATGGGGATCATCCCCTTCTTCACCCGCCTCGCCGGGCGGGCGCAATCGGGTTACATCTTCACCTATGCCTTCTGGATGGTCATCGGCATCGCGGTGCTTGTCACCTGGATGAGTTTTAGCGGGGGGGCACGCTAATGGATAACCTGCTTTCCATCACCACCTTCATCCCGACCATCGCGGCGGCGATCCTGCTGATCTTTCTGCGGGGCGAGGATGAGGCGGCGCAGCGCAATGCCAAATGGGTGGCGCTGATCGCGACTTCGCTGACCTTCATCGTGTCGCTCTTCATCCTGGCCGGTTTCGACCCGAACGACACCGGATTCCAGTTCGTGGAAGAACGCAGCTGGCTTCTGGGTCTGAAATACAAGATGGGCGTCGATGGGATCAGCGTGCTCTTCGTGCTGCTGACCACCTTCATTATGCCGCTGACCATCGCCGCCTCGTGGAACGTCACCACGCGGGTCAAGGAATACATGATTGCCTTCCTGGTGCTGGAAACGCTGATGCTGGGCGTGTTCATGGCGCTCGACCTGGTGCTGTTCTACCTGTTCTTCGAGGCGGGGCTGATCCCGATGTTCCTGATCATCGGCATCTGGGGCGGCAAGGACCGCATCTATGCCAGCTTCAAGTTCTTCCTCTACACCTTCCTCGGCTCGGTGCTGATGCTGGTGGCGATGGTGGCGATGTTCGCCGATGCGGGCACCACCGACATTCCGACGCTGATGAACCACCAGTTCTCGTCCGAAAGCTTCAGCATCCTGGGCATCTACATCCTGGGCGGGGCACAGACGCTGATGTTCATCGCCTTCTTTGCCAGCTTCGCGGTCAAGATGCCGATGTGGCCGGTCCATACCTGGCTGCCGGATGCGCACGTGCAGGCGCCGACGGCGGGCTCGGTCGTGCTGGCGGCGATCCTGCTGAAGATGGGCGGCTACGGCTTCCTGCGCTTCAGCCTGCCGATGTTCCCCATCGGGTCCGAGGTGATGACGCCGCTGGTTCTGTGGATGTCGGCCATCGCCATCGTCTACACCTCGCTCGTCGCCCTGGCGCAGGAGGACATGAAGAAGCTCATCGCCTATTCCTCGGTTGCCCACATGGGCTACGTCACGATGGGCATCTTTGCCGCCAACCAGCAGGGCATTGATGGCGCCATTTTCCAGATGCTCAGCCACGGGTTCATCTCGGGCGCGCTCTTCCTCTGCGTGGGCGTGATCTATGACCGGATGCACACGCGCGAGATCGACGCCTATGGCGGTCTGGTCAACCGGATGCCCGCCTATGCGCTGATCTTCATGCTGTTCACCATGGCCAATGTCGGGCTGCCGGGCACGTCCGGGTTCATCGGCGAATTCCTGACCCTGATGGGCATCTTCCAGGTCAATACCTGGGTGGCGCTTGTGGCGACCTCGGGCGTGATCCTCAGCGCGGCCTACGCGCTCTGGCTCTATCGCCGCGTGGTGATGGGCGATCTGATCAAGGAAAGCCTGAAGTCGATCACCGACATGAGCCGCCGTGAACGCGCGATCTTTGCGCCGCTGGTGGTGATGACCATCCTGTTGGGGGTCTATCCCAGCCTGGTGACCGACATCATCGGCCCCTCGGTCGAGGCGCTGATCGTAAACTATGACACTGCCCTGGCAGACGGCCACGCCGCCAGCCAGACCGCAGCCGTTTCGCATTAACCGGAGGCCCGAGAGATGATCCAGGCTGATCTGAACATTATCGTCCCCGAGATCGTGCTGTCGGTCTACGCGATGGCGGCGCTCCTCTTCACGGTCTATAGCGGCAAGGACAGGATGGCCGGATTGCTGGTCTGGCTGACGGCGGCGCTGTTCGTGGCGATGGCCCTGTTTATCGGCGCGACCACGGGCGGCACGCGCGAGGCATTTGGCGGCATGTTCGTCGATGACGGCTTTGCCCGCTTTGCCAAGGTCACGATCCTGCTCAGCGCCGCGGCAGTGCTGGTGATGGGGCAGGAATACATGGCCCGGCGCAATATCCTGCGGTTCGAATATCCGCTGCTGATCGCGCTGTCGGTCGTGGGCATGATGGTGATGGTCAGCGCCGGCGACCTGATGGCGCTCTATATGGGGCTCGAGCTGCAATCGCTGGCGCTCTATGTCGTGGCCTCGCTGCGCCGCGACTCGGCCCGTTCGACCGAGGCCGGGTTGAAATACTTCGTGCTTGGCGCGCTCAGCTCGGGCCTGCTGCTTTACGGTGCATCGCTGACCTATGGCTATGCCGGCACGACGCTCTTTTCGGGCATCATCGCGGCGGCCGACGGTCAGGCACCGCTGGGGCTGCTCTTCGGGATCGTCTTCGTCATCTCGGGCATGGCCTTCAAGGTCAGCGCAGTGCCGTTCCACATGTGGACGCCGGATGTCTACGAAGGCTCGCCCACCCCGATCACGGCCTTCTTTGCCACCGCCCCCAAGATGGCGGCAATGGGCCTTTTTGCGCGGGTCGTGCATGATGCCTATGGCGGGGTCGTCGGTGACTGGCAGCAGGTGATCGCGCTCCTGAGCGTGTTGTCGATGTTCCTGGGTGCGGTTGCCGCCATCGGCCAGACCGACATCAAGCGCCTGATGGCCTATTCCTCGATCGCGCATATGGGCTTTGCCCTGATGGGCCTTGCCGCAGGCAATGCGTTCGGGGTGCAGGCGATGCTGATCTACATGGCGATTTACGTGACGATGAATGTGGGCACCTTCGCCTTCATCCTCAGCATGGAGCGCGACGGCCAGCCGGTGACGGATATCGCCAGCCTGAACATGTATTCCAAGGCCCATCCGGCCCGTGCGATGGCGATGCTGGTACTGCTGTTCAGCCTGGCCGGCGTGCCGCCGCTCCTGGGATTCTTCGGCAAGTTCTACGTGCTGCGTGCGGCCTATGACGGCGGGCTGGCCTGGCTGGCGGTGGCGGGCGTGATCGCCTCGGTCATCGGCGCGTATTACTACCTGCGGATCGTCTTTTTCATGTATTTCGGCGAAGAGCGGGAGGGCCTGGAAACAACCCGGTCGCCGATCCTCTGGAGCCTGCTGATGGTGTCGGCCACGGTCATGCTTGTGGGCATCATCAACATGTTCGGTGTCGAAACCATTGCCGAGGCGGCGGCGGCAACCCTTGTCAACTGATCCGGGCCTGCACCCATGACCGGCTGGCCCGAGGGATATGGCAAGCGGGTCCTGGCAAGCGTCGACAGCACCAATGCCGAGGCCGCGCGGATCGCGCCCGGCCTGAGCGGGCCGGAATGGATCCTGGCGCTGGAGCAGACGGCCGCCCGCGGCCGACGCGGACGCGGCTGGGTCAATCCGGCGGGCAATTTCGCCGCCACGCTGGTCATGCATCCGGCAGAGACACCGGACAAGGTTGCGCTTCGGTCCTTCGTGGCGGCCCTTGCGCTTTACGATGCGCTGGTGGCGGCCACCGGCAGGTCCGAGCCGTTTTCGCTGAAATGGCCCAATGACGTTCTGCTGAACGGCGGCAAGCTGGCGGGCATCCTGCTGGAAAGCGCGGGCAGCGGCGGGCGGCTGACGCATTTTGCCATCGGGATCGGGGTGAACCTGAAAGAGGCGCCAGCCGCCGTGCAGGTCGAGCAGACGGCCACGCGGCCGGTTTCGCTGCTGTCCGAAACCGGCGCCGATGTGTCGCCCGAAGAGTTCCTCGATCTGCTGGCCCCGGCCTATGCCAAATACGAGGATCAGTTCGCCACCTACGGGTTCGAACCCATCCGCACCGCCTGGCTGGATCGCGCCGCCCGCCTGGGCGAGGTGGTGACCGCCCGGACATCGCGTGACGAGTTGACAGGTACTTTTGAAACGGTGGACGCGGCCGGCAATCTTGTACTATCTACGGCCAAATCCCGCGTGGCGGTCCCGGCTGCGGACGTGTTCTTTTGATGAATTTGTCCGAACACCCTTGGAATAATTTCTGCCTTCGTGCAACGGAACAGGCCCCACCGCGCCGCGAGGAAACAGGATTTTACGCCCTGTTTTGGTATCAATCGGAAGTCAATAACGGTGGTCATTTCCAGTACTTTCTCAACAGAACGCATCAGGAAGAGTGGTCGCTGGCAGCGAGAACTGCCCGCGAGTTGCAGCAGGAAACGCTGGCCGACAATTTGATGCAGGCGATACTGCGCTGGCAAAACACAGCAAGAACGGCTCCCGATATAGTTGAGGAAGTTATCAGTGAGGCTCTTGAACAAGAGTTCGCTATTTTTGATGCGAAATTTCATGAGTTGGAGTACATGCTGATGGCGGCTCTCGAACGCGCTGTAACCTGAGACGAGATAAAGAAGAAATGCTTCTGGCGATAGATTGCGGCAACACCAATACCGTCTTCTCGATCTGGGATGGCAAGAAATTCCTGTGCACCCTGCGCACCTCGACCCATCATGCGCGCACGGCGGATGCCTATTTCACCTGGTATTCCACGCTGGTCAAACATTTCGGGATCGATGTCGAGATTACCGATGTCATCATTTCCTCCACGGTCCCGCGCGTGGTTTTCAACCTGCGCGTCTTTGCCGACCGGTTTTTTGGCTGCCGGCCGCTGGTGGTGGGCAAGCCGGAATGCCGTCTGCCGGTGGAACCGCGGGTGGATGAGGGCACGCAGGTGGGCCCGGACCGGCTGGTCAATACCGCAGGGGCCTATGACCGGCATGGCGGCGACCTGATCGTGGTGGATTTCGGCACCGCGACCACCTTTGACGTGATCGATCATGACGGTGCCTATGTCGGCGGCGTGATTGCGCCGGGGGTGAACCTGTCGCTGGAGGCGCTGCACACCGCCGCCGCGGCCCTGCCGCATATCGACGTGACCAAGCCGTCCCATGTGATCGGCACCAATACCGTCGATTGCATGCAATCCGGTGTCTTCTGGGGATATGTTGGGCTTATCAACGGGATATGCGAAAGAGTTAAGGCCGAGTTCGGCCGCCCGATGCAGGTGATATCGACCGGTGGTCTGGCGCCGCTGTTCGAGCAGGGGCACGCGATGTTCGACGTGTTCGAGGATGATCTGACAATGCATGGGCTGACCGTGATCCATGACTACAACAAGGAAGGCTGAAGCCCGATGAGCAGCGAAAGACTGATTTACCTGCCGCTTGGCGGGGCGGGCGAAATCGGCATGAACGCCTATGTCTACGGCTATGGCAAACCCGGCGAGGAACGGCTGATCCTGGTGGATCTGGGCGTGACCTTCCCGGATATGGATGGCAGCCCCGGTGTCGATCTGATCCTGCCGGACATTCAGTGGCTGGCCGAGCGCCGAAATCAGCTGGAGGCGGTGTTCATCACCCATGCGCACGAGGATCACGTGGGCGCGGTTGCGCATTATTACGACCAACTGGGCGCACCGATCTATGCGCGCGCTTTCACCGCCAATATCGCGCGGCGCAAGATGGAGGAACACGGCCACCCCGATACTGCCGTGCGCACCGTCTCGCCCTGGCCCGAGACCACAGAGGCGGGGCCGTTCACGGTGGGGTTCGTACCGCTTTCCCATTCGATCCCCGAAAGCTCGGGTCTGGTGATCGACACGCCCGAGGGGCGCCTGGTGCATACCGGCGATTTCAAGATGGATGCCGACCCGGTGGTGGGCGAGCCGTTCGACCCCGGCCAGTGGCAAGAGATCGCCAAACCCGGTGTCAAGGCGCTGATCTGCGATTCCACCAATGTTTTCAGCCCTGCCGAGGGGCGGTCGGAATCGAGCATCGGCCCCGAGATCGAAAAGCTGGTTGCCGGGGCAAAAGGCATGTTCGTCTGCACCACCTTCGCCAGTAACGTGGCACGGGTCAAGACGCTGGCCGAGGCCGGGGTGCGCGCCGGTCGGTCGGTCTGCCTGATGGGCCGGGCGATGCGGCGGATGATCGAGGCCAGCGTGGAAACCGGCGTGCTGAAGGGCTTTCCCAAAGTTGTCAGCCCGGAGGACGCCAAGCAGATACCGCGCGAAAGCCTGATGCTGATCGTCACCGGATCACAGGGGGAACGCCGCGCGGCCAGCGCGCAGCTGGCGCAGGGCAAGTATAACGGTATCACCCTGACCGAGGGCGACACGTTCCTGTTCTCGTCCAAGACCATCCCCGGCAATGAGCGCGGTGTCATCCGGATCGTCAACCAGTTCAGCGAGATGGGCGTTGACGTGGTCGATGACAGCAGCGGGCTTTACCACGTATCGGGCCATGCCAACCGGCCGGACCTGGACCGGATGCACAAGCTGATCCATCCGCAGATGGTGATCCCGATGCATGGCGAACACCGGCATCTGCGCGAACATGTAAAACTGGCGAAGAACAACCGCCTATACGGCGTACTTGCGGTGAATGGCATGATGATCGACCTCAGCCAGAGCCCGCCGGTAGTGGCCGAATATATCGAGACCGGGCGAACCTATCTGGACGGGTCGGTCAAGATCGGCGCGCTGGACGGGGTGGTGCGCGACCGCATCCGCATGGCGCTGAACGGGCATGTGATGGTGAACGTGATCCTGGACGAGGATGACGAGCCTTTGGGCGAGCCCTGGTGTGAAATCAAGGGCCTGCCGGAAACCGGGCTGAGCCGCGCGCCGCTGGTCGACGTGCTAGAGGAAGACTTGAGCCAGTTCATGGGCCGCGCCGGGTCGAAGACGCTGATCGACGACGACAAGCTGGAAGAGGGCCTGCGCCGGGTCACGCGGCAAAGCGCCCAGGGCGAGATCGGCAAGAAACCCGAGGTGTCGATCATCATCAGCCGGTTGTCCTCGTAGGGGATCGGTCATCGGGGCCGAAACAGGCGGTCCCCGGCAGTCCGGCGCCTTGTCGGGGGGAAACGCCGCCGTTTTCGCGTTTGCGACGCCGGAAATGTCGAAAACAGCGCAGACCGGTCCGGCGCGCGGGGCGTTTCATGGATCCATGAAACGGAGCCGACCTCGATGACTGCCGACGCAACCCGACTGATCGACCTGGCCCGCTATCCGATCAACCGGGATGGCCCCGCGCGTGATCGGGTGCTGGCGCAGGTGCGAGCCGACCTGGACGGCGACGGTTGCGCGGTGCTCAAGGGGTTTCTGACCCCGGAGGGTATTGCCGCGCTGGCGGCCGAGGCGGACAGCGTTGCCGCCAAGGGGCACTGGTCGAAAAGCCGGACCAACGCCTATTTTACCAAGGATGATCCCAGCCTGCCAGATGATGACCCGCGCCGACAGTTCTATGACCGGTCGAACGCGTTTGTGCCCGCCGACAATTTCCCCGCGAACGGCCCGCTGCGCAGCGTCTATGACACGCCGGGGTTCGATGATTTCATCCGCGACTGCCTGCAGGAAGAGAAGTTCTACCGCTATGCCGACCCGCTGGCGGATGTGATCGTCAACGTGGCCGAAGAGGGCAACGGGTTCCCCTGGCATTTCGACACCAACAATTTCACGGTGACGCTGGCGATCCAGAACGCCGAGGAGGGGGGCGCATTCGAATATGCGCCGGGCATTCGCGAAGGCAACGAAAACTTCGAAGAGGTGGCGCGGGTGCTGAACGGCACCTCGGACAAGGTGACGGTGCTGGAGCTGGAACCCGGCGATCTGCAACTATTCCGTGGGCGTTATTCGCTGCATCGGGTGGCGCCGCTGAAGGGCGCACGCCCGCGCTATGTGGCGATTTTCTCCTATGTGGAAGAGCCGGGTATGGTCGGCGCGCCCGAGCGTACGCAACAGCTATATGGCCGGACCTTGCCGATTCACCACCAGCGGGCCGGGCAGCGGGCCGATGATTACCTGGACTGAGCCCGCCCGGGTGTTCGCGTGACCGGTTGTGCCGCTATTTCGGAATATAGCTCCAGTGCTGGTTTCCGCTGTCGAGATTGCAATGGTTCGTCACCACATAGGTTTTCTCGCCCTGCTTCGGTGTGCCGAACAGCAAGCAGCGGCCATATCCCGCCTCTTGCAGGACGCCCGCGGCACCGGGTTTGCGTGCATTGGCATCGCGTTTCACCGGGATAAACCGCCATTGCTGCACGCCTTCCTTGCTGTGGCAGGCATGCGGGGAAAGATGGGCACCGTTCTTGACCGGGGCGGCGATACAGGCCTTTTCGCGGATCTGCAGCTGGCCGGTGGGCAGCCAGCGGAACCGCTGCAGGGCCTTGGGTGCGTCCGAGGCGCAGGTCTTCATGTATAGTTTCTGATCCGAGCTTTTGGCGGTCTGGGCCGTCAGGCAGGTCGCGTCATGGCGATAGAGCGATTTCATCTGGTAAAGCCCGGGGGCCGGATACCAGATGTCGCTGACGGCATCTTCGACCTTGTGCTTATAGGCCGCGCGCAGCTGCGGGATGTCCATGCAGCCGGGATGCTTGAAGCCCAGGTTCTGCTCGAACTGGCAATAGCTGTTGCGCGCCGCGACATGATCCTGGTCAAAGATCGCGTCCACAAGGTCGGGTTTGCCCAGGAACGCCTCGGCCGGTTGGGCCGGGTTGGCCATCTGCAGCGGCAGGCGCGCCATCAGCAGGTACGGGTCGGTCGCCTCATCGTCGAGCGAGGCGGTCAGGGCGTGGTCATCGGCGCATTTGGCCGGCGCGTTCTTGACCCGCCAGTCGTTACAGTCCTTGTAGAGCTGTTCGACCGTCGCGCGGTTCGCCAGCAGATCGTTTTGCAGCTTGCTCAGGCTGTCCTGATCGCCGGCACCCGCGTTCTGGTTGCGGCCCAGAACATGGGTGAATTCTGCCGCGCCTGGTTTGTTGACCAGTGGCTCGACCGTGTTCAGCATCGTGTTATAGGCGGCCCGGTAATAGGCCAGCCTCAGCAGGTCGGGGCTTGGTGTCAGCTTCTTGTGATTCCAGCTGACAAGCGCATCGTAGGATTGCACCTGATAGCCGACATTGACGGTGTTGGGCGTCTGGTTCAGCCCGTCGATCGCGGTCTTGACGGATGCCCATTCGGCATCGACGGGGGTGCCGCTCTCGGACACGCCCGAAACGGGTTTGCCGCCGGTCTGGCTGTAGGTGATTTGCAGTTTGCCGCTGGCTTTCTGCTGGTTGACCGTGGCGTTGACCTTGCTGTCGACACTCCAGCCGGCGCCCTTGGCCTGCATCGACGAGGAAATGCTATTGCGGGTGGATTGGTCAACGCTGTGGAAGGACAGGATCGCATAGCCCTGCGCGCCGGTATAGATCATGCTGACAAAGGAATCGCCGCATTTCTCGCGGAACGCGGCCTCGCCCTTGTTCTTGAGGATATTCCTGGCCGGTTTGGTCAGACGGATACTGGCGCCCTCCTTGACCTTTATCTTTTCCGGGGCCCCCTGGTAATGGGCATAGAGCGCATAGTTCAGGCTGGTCTGGTTCAGCTTGCTGTCATGGGCAAAGCCCATTTTCCCGGTAACTTCCCCGCCGAAAACCTTGCCGCTGGCCGAAACGTCGATGTTCAGCGTGCGCATCAACCCCAGCGTGTTCGACACCTGCATCAGGCGTTTGTCATAGGGGCCCTTGTCGCCCTCGCTGGTGAACGAGGTGAAGCCCTCGATACAGGGTTCGGGGCCCTTGAACTGGCTGGTGACCGTATCGAAGGGCAGGCCGATCTGCGCATTGTCGCCCCGGGTGATCGGGTAATCATGGGTGCCGTAGCTGTCGCCGAGGGTCTGCTGGGCGATGGCGGGGATCGGGGCCAACAGGGCGGCGATGAAACAAATTCTGACGGATCGCAACATGAATACCTCCAATAGTTGTTTGAAAATAAAACAACTTTGAGGAGAAGTTTCCCTTAGGTCAAGGAAAATGGGTTTGTGCGGTTGCGGTCGAACTTTGCCCGTCCCGATTCCCTGTGATTGCAATTCGCGGGATAATCTGTCGTTCTGTCGATGCCGAAGCCAATTCAGAGGAGGAGATTGGGGGATGCGTAAACTGATGTTTTCAGGGGCACTGCTGGTGGCGGCCTGCGCGCCCGAGCCCCGGCCCGAAGCGGACCTGCCCTTTGTGCGCGGCTATCGCGCCCCGGCCGATCAGTGCCAGTTGGTCGGAGAGAGCGCGGCCACGGTCAATTACCTGGATGATGCCGCCGATCTGGTGGGCTGCCCGGAAGATTACGAAGGTGTCGGGGTTTTTGTCACCGAAACGGGCGCGCAAGAGGTCGCGCGGGTGCAAGGGTACATCCTCTTTTCCGTGCCGGTGCGCTGACGCGGATCAGCCTGTCCGCCGGTCGTCGAAGCTGAGCGCGATGAAGCTGGGCAGGTGATCGCCCATGCCGACAACCTTGTTGCCGCTGCGCCCGCCACGATCGGATTTGCCGCCATCCGATTTGTCCCGGCCTGCGCGGCTGCGGGTTTTGGGCGTGTCGTCCTGCTGCTTCTGCGCCTGCGCCGTATCTTTGGTCTCGGTCTTGTCCTCGGGCTTTTTGCGCGAGCGGGTGCGTTTCGGTTTGTCGGCTTTGACCTCGTCAGTGTCCGCTGCCGGGGCATCATCGGATTTCAGCGGATTGTCGATCCGGGGGATTTCCTTCTGGATCAGGCGTTCGATTGCATCCAGGTTCTTTTCGTCCCGGGGGATACAGATCATCATCGCCTTGCCGTCACGGCCCGCGCGGCCGGTGCGGCCGATGCGGTGCACGTAATCCTCGGCATGGCCGGGCACGTCGAAATTGAACACGTGGCTGACCGAAGGCACATCCAGACCGCGGGCGGCCACGTCGGACGCGCAGAGGAACCGCAGCGTGCCTTCGCGGAACCCGTCCAAGGTGCGGGTGCGCTGCGACTGGTCCAGGTCGCCATGAATGGGCGCGGCGTCATAGCCGTATTTCTTGAGCGATTTGGCGACGATATCCACATCCGTCTTGCGGTTGCAGAAGATGATTGCGTTGGTGCATTTCTCGCCTTCACCGTCGATCAGCGCGCGCAAGAGCTTGCGCTTCTCGGTGCCTTCGCGGTCACGCCGGCTGGCCTTGAACATCACCACGCCCTGTTCGATGGTCTCGGACGCGGTGGCCTGCCGCGCTACCTCTATCCGCTCGGGGTTGCTGAGGAACATGTTGGTGATCCGCTCGATCTCGGGCGCCATGGTGGCGGAGAAAAAGAGCGTCTGGCGGGTAAAGGGGGTCAGGCCGAAGATCCGCTCGATATCGGGAATGAACCCCATGTCCAGCATCCGGTCGGCCTCGTCCACGACCATGACCTTCACGTCGCTCAGGATCAGCTTGCCGCGTTCGAAATGATCCAGCAGGCGGCCCGGAGTGGCGATTAGCACGTCGACGCCCTTGTCAATCAGCTGGTCCTGTTCCTTGAAACTGACACCGCCGATCAGCAGCGCCTTGGTCAGCTTCAGGTGCTTGGAATAGGTGTCGAAATTCTCGGCCACCTGCGCGGCCAGTTCCCGCGTGGGGCACAGCACCAGTGAACGCGGCATCCGCGCCCGGGCCCGTCCACGGGCCAGCAGCGACAGCATGGGCAGCGTAAAGCTGGCGGTCTTGCCGGTACCGGTCTGGGCGATGCCCAGAACGTCACGCCCTTCCAGCGCGGGTGGAATCGCACCTGCCTGGATCGGGGTCGGGGTTTCGTACCCGGCTTCGTCAATGGCTTTCAGAACCTTGGGGTTCAGCTTCAACTCGGAAAACTTGGTCATATGTGTCCGTCTTTTGCGGACACTGCCTTGGCCCGCGCGTCTGATATCCGGATCGGACCCCGAACGGGCCCGTGGCCATCCACAAGAATGATCCGGTTTGCAAGCGTTTACCGGAAGATGGGGGGTGTGGTCAATGCAGGCTGTGGATCAAGCGGAAATCAGCGGTGTGGTGCGCGCCTCTGCTGCGGTAGGGGCACGTTCGGTGCGGCCCTGCCGGCGTGACGCAAGTGGGTGCTCAGGGCATCGTGGCAGCGTCCAGAAACGCCCGTGCAGATGGGTGAATCATGGGCCGGTAGCCCTGGGCCAGCGCTGCGACGGTGGGTTCCGGCGTCAGGACCGTGACGGCGCCCGATGGCGGGCGGGGCAGGGCGGCGATATAGCCGCCCGCCTGGTATCTGAGCAACTGCCGTGACCAGAGCAGATGCGCCGCCCCGTCGACCCACAGGAAGGTACCATCGGGCAGGGTTGCAATCTGGGCCTCATGGCGTCGGTGGTGGCGATTGCGGGTGACGCGGGCGGCATGCAGCAACCGGTCGTCGTGATCCAGCGGGTTATCCCCATGCGCCTCTGCCCAGGCGGCGCGAAACGCCTCGTAATCCGGGCGGCGGCACAGGCCACAGGGACGGTGCCCGGCGGCAAGGGCGCAGGATTCATCCGGGAAAAACAGCTCGGTATAACGGCGCGGGGACATCACCGGGCGGTGCCAGTCCTTGTATTTCAGGACGCAGGTGACCCAATGCGGATGCGTCCAACGTGCGGATTTCAGGTGCTGCCGGTCGTCATGCAGAATGCCGCGATTGCCCATCAGCGTGCCGCGCCACGGTTGCGCGGCGATTTCACCAGTGGGCAGGACGCGGTTCTGAAGCGGCATCCCGGCAGTTTATCGCGCCCTGCCCGAAGGTCCAGTCGTCACGCCATCACTTTCGGGTCAGTTGGCCAACCGGGCGCACCGCAACGTATGAATGATCGGGCGTGGGCGGCTGACCCGCCGCGTCAGAATGACAGCCGTGCCGATTGCGCGCCGCGCTCGCGATAGGGGGTGGTGTTGTAATGCGACCGATAGCATTTCGAGAAATGCGAGGGCGAGGCAAAACCGCAGGCAAGCGCCACGTTGATCACCGTCATGTCGGTCTGCATCAGCAGGTTGCGGGCCTTCTGCAGGCGCAGTTCCATGTAATAGCGTTTCGGGCTGCGGTTCAGATAGCGGCGGAACAGGCGTTCAAGCTGGCGGGTGGACATGCCCACATCCTTGGCCAGGACAGAGGGGCTGATCGGTTCCTCGATATTGCCTTCCATCATCTGGATCACCTGGCTCAGCTTGGGATGGCGGACCCCGATGCGCGTGGGCACGCTCAGCCGCTGCGTGTCCTGGTCGGTGCGGATGGTGGAATAGATCAGCTGATCGGCCACCGCATTGGCCAGCTTCTCGCCGTGGTCCTCGGCGATGATCTTGAGCATCAGGTCAATCGACGAGGTGCCACCGGCGGTGGTCATCCGGTTGCCGTCAATGACAAAGACGGATTTGGTCAGGTTGACCTCTTCGAATTCCTCCAGGAAACTGTCGTGGTTTTCCCAGTGGATCGTGGCGCGCTTGCCATCCAGTAGACCCGCCTTGGCGACCGTGTAGGCGGCCGTGCACAATCCGCCCACGGTCAGCCCGCGCCGTGCCTCGCGGCGCAGCCAGTTGAGCACTTTCTTGGTGGTCGCTTCCTGAACGAATATGCCGCCGCAGATCATCACCACGTCGTCGCGCCTGAGCTCTTCCAGGTCGATATCGACGTTGAACGTGGCACCCGCCGAGCAGGAAACCGCCTCGCCGCCTTCGCCGGCCAGCACCCAATCATAGAGCGTTTCATCGGCCATGCGGTTGGCGATCCGCAGGCTTTCGACGGCTGCCGCGAAGCAGAGCAGAGTGAAGTTGTCCAGCAAGACGAACACGAACCGCCGCGGCTTTCCCGCAGCAGCGTCAGGCTTGCCGGTGGTACCCCAGTTCATTGCGCTCGAATCCCTTGCAGGTTTGGGCCATTCTGGCCTCTTTTAGGAAACTGTTGCAAATGGCAATAGGCAGAGGGCAAAATTGCGTAGTTTCGTTGAATACATATATGGCGTCCCGGGAGCCCGTTTAGTATAGACGGGTCTCGAAGTCTGAAAGCGGAGAAAGACGATGACTGAGTGGCAAAAATCTGACTGGCGTGCGAAACCGCGGGTTCAGATGCCCGAGTATACCGACGGCGCGGCACTGAACCGGGTTGAATCGAAACTCTCGCAGTATCCTCCGCTGGTTTTTGCAGGCGAGGCTCGGCGCTTGAAGGCCGCACTTGGCGCTGCATCCCGGGGCGAGGCCTTCCTGCTGCAGGGCGGCGACTGCGCCGAAAGCTTCGAGCAGTTCAGCGCCGATGCGATCCGTGACACGTTCAAGGTGATGTTGCAGATGGCGATGGTCTTGACCTATGGCGCCAAGGTGCCGGTGGTGAAAGTGGGCCGGATGGCCGGGCAATTCGCCAAGCCCCGTAGCGCGCCCACCGAGACCGTGAATGGCGTCGAGCTGCCCAGCTACCGCGGCGACATCATCAATGACCTGGCCTTCACCCCCGAGGCGCGCATTCCCGACCCGGAGAAGATGCTGCAGGCCTATACGCAGGCCGCGGCCACGCTGAACCTGCTCAGGGCGTTTTCGACCGGCGGCTATGCCGACGTGCATCAGGTGCATTCCTGGACGCTGGGATTCACCGAAGGGGAAAAGGCCGCGCGGTACCGCGACATGGCGAACAATATCAGTGCGGCGCTGGATTTCATGACCGCCGCCGGCGTCGACAGCGATCGCGCGCATACCCTGCAGACGGTGGATTTCTACACCAGCCATGAAAGCCTGCTTCTGGAATACGAAGAGGCGCTGACGCGGCTTGATTCCACCTCCGGAAAATGGCTGGCGGGCTCCGGTCACATGATCTGGATCGGCGACCGTACCCGCCAACCGGACGGGGCGCATGTGGAATTCTGCCGTGGCGTGCTGAACCCGATCGGGCTGAAATGCGGCCCGTCGATGACCTCGGATGACCTCAAGCGGCTGATGGCGACGCTGAACCCGAATAACGAGGCCGGCCGCCTGACGCTGATCGCGCGTTTCGGTGCGGGCAACGTGGCGGAACATCTGCCGCGCCTGATCAAGACCGTGCGGGAAGAGGGCGCCAACGTGGTCTGGGTCTGCGACGCGATGCACGGCAACACGATCAAGTCGGCCACCGGCTACAAGACGCGGCCGTTCGAAAGCGTGCTGCGCGAGGTGCGCGAATTCTTCGGTGTGCACAAGGCCGAGGGCACGATCCCCGGCGGTGTGCATTTCGAGATGACCGGCCAGGACGTGACCGAATGCACCGGCGGCGTCCGCGCGGTCAGCGAAGAGGATCTGTCGGATCGCTACCACACCGCCTGCGACCCGCGGCTGAACGCCAGCCAGTCGCTTGAGCTTGCCTTCCTCGTGGCACAGGAGCTATCGGCGCTGCGTGAAGCCCGCGCCGAGGCACAGGCGGTCTAAAAAAAGCGGCGCCCGTTGGGGCGCCGTGGCTTCAATCACTTTGTTCTGAATTCTGTACAAGGCGCAGATACGGCCTCTCGCTGGGGTGTTTCTGCGGGGTTGCGTCATAAGGTGTGGCCGGATCGGCAAAGCCTGCCTCGGGTGCTTTTTCAACGGTGGGCGCCGGGGCGGTCTCCGCGGGCGCGGCCAGGTTTTCGACGCTGTGGCTGACGATGTTGAACCGGCGCGGGGTGCGCCCGATCAGCCCATCGGTCAGGAAACAGCCCAGGGCACGGGATGTATCGCCCAGATCGCTACGCAGCGGCAGCATCAGCAGCGTACCCTTCAGCGCCCGGTGGCCGATACCCGCCGGGGATTCGACGTTGATCTTGACGATGGCCGGGCGGTCGAACACCTCGACCAGCAGTTCCGACAGCGTCGTGCGATGTTCCGGCGCGATGAAGGCGCTGATCGGCATTCCACGGACTTCCATGCCCATCAGATCGCTCAGATGCGTGCCGGCGATCCTGAGCCGGGCCAGACCCGGTGCGATCTTTTCCGCGATGAAGGCGTTTTCCAGCAGTGCCTCGATCCCGCGCGGGTCGATATCGGTCCGGCGGGGCACGACCTGACCTTTGCGCATGCTTGACCAGTAGGTGATGAAGGCCGCAAGGTTCTTCTCTTTCCCGCGCATACCGCTGTGGATCAGCGTTGTCTTCACGTGGTTGATGTCTTCCTGCATGGTTCACCTAATCCTGGAATACGGCGCTCGGTTCAGTCGCCCGTTGGGCCCTGTCGCCCGGTTCGGTACAATTATGACTCATTTTTAGGGTTATTGCTTACAAAAATTATGCACTTGGTTAACCGTGTGTGCGCTGCTGCCGCGCCGGGCCGCTTGCCAGCCTCAGGCTGAATGGCTAGGACGGGCGGACAGTCAAGTGGAGAGCGCGGTGATATACTCGATGACGTCTTTCGCTTCCGGGAAGGGAGCGTTCGAGACCTATTCCTGGACATGGGAACTGCGCAGCGTGAACGGCAAGGGTCTGGACGTTCGGCTGCGTGTGCCGGACTGGATCGAGGGGCTTGAGGCCGGCATACGTGCGCGTCTGGGCAAGGCGGTTTCCCGTGGGAACCTGGCCCTCTCGCTGCGCGTGTTGTCCGAAGATCAGGCCGGGGGGCTGTCGGTCAATCCCGCGCAGCTCGAGGATGTGCTGCGGGCCATGGCGCATGTCGAATCCCGCGCGATGGATGTGGGTCTGTCGCTGGCACCGGCCAATGCCGCCGAAATCCTGGGCATTCGCGGCGTGCTGGAAGCGGGCAATAACGATCAGGATACCGCGGCGCTGTGCAAGGCGCTGCTGGCCGACCTGGACCCGCTGGTCGAAAGTTTCCTGGACATGCGCGGTGCCGAGGGGCGCGCGCTTGAAACCGTGCTGACGGATCAGCTGGCGGTGATCGAGGATCTGACCGCCAGGGCCGCGGAAATCGCCGAGGAACGCAAGAACGAGGTGGCCGAAAACCTGCGTACGCAGCTGGCACGGGTGCTAGAAAACAGCGATGGCGCGGACGAAACGCGGGTGGCGCAGGAACTGGCGATGCTGGCGGTCAAGGCCGATGTCACCGAAGAGATCGACCGCTTGGGCGCCCATGTCGCCGCGGCGCGGGATCTGCTGGCTGCCGGGTCGCCCATCGGCCGCAAGCTGGACTTCCTCAGCCAGGAATTCAACCGCGAGGCCAACACCATCTGTTCCAAGGCACAGTCAGTGGCGCTGACGGGCGTTGGGCTGGAGCTGAAGACGGTGATCGATCAGATGCGCGAACAGGTGCAGAATGTGGAATAAGGGACGGCAATGACCAAACGACGCGGACTTCTCATCATTCTCTCGTCCCCGTCCGGGGCCGGCAAATCCACCCTGTCGCGACAGTTGCGAGACTGGGATCCGACGATCGCCTTTTCCGTCTCGGCCACGACACGGACCCCGCGCGAAGGCGAGGTGGATGGCGAGGACTATCATTTCCTGACCGAACAGGCGTTTCAGCGCGATGTGGCCAATGGCGAGATGCTGGAGCACGCGCATGTCTTCGGCAATTTCTACGGCTCGCCGCGCGGACCGGTGCAGGCGGCCATCGACACCGGGCGCGACGTGCTGTTCGACATCGACTGGCAGGGCGCGCAGCAGATCCAGAACTCGGTGTTGGGGCAGCATACGCTGTCGATCTTCATCCTGCCGCCGTCGATCAGGGAACTGCACCGCCGGCTTGAGACACGCGGCAAAGACAGCCCCGAGGTGATCGCCAAGCGGATGCGCAAGAGCTGGGATGAGATCAGCCACTGGGCGGAATATGACTATGTGCTGATCAATGACGATCTGGACCAGACCGGCGCCCGGCTGAAAAGCATCGTCGAAGCGGCCCGGCTCAAGCGCATCCAGCAGCCGGGGCTGAACGCCCATGTCAAGATGCTGCACAGTGAATTCGAGGCGATGCAATGACGTTATACACGCTGGAAGGCCGGTCCCCCGAGACCCCCGAGGATGGTGATTTCTGGGTGGCGCCCGGCGCGCATGTGATCGGCCACGTGGTTCTGGAAAGCGCCACATCGGTCTGGTTCGGCAGCACCCTGCGCGGCGATAACGAGGTTATCCATATCGGCGCCGGTACCAATGTACAGGAAAACACGGTGATGCACACCGATATGGGCTATCCGCTGGTCATTGGGCAGGGTTGCACCATCGGACACAAGGCGATGCTGCATGGCTGCGTTCTGGGCGATAACACCCTGATCGGCATGGGGGCCACCGTCCTGAACGGTGCCAGGATCGGCAATAACTGCCTGATCGGCGCGGGCGCGCTGATCACCGAAGGCAAGGAAATCCCCGACGGATCGCTGGTGATGGGCGTGCCGGGCAAGGTGGTGCGTGAACTGGATGCCGAGGCCATCGAGGGCCTGAAGAAAAGCGCACTGCACTACCAGGCGCGGATGCGCAGGTTCAGGGACGGCCTGAAGGCGGTCTAGTCGCCGCCGCCCGGAACCGCGGCCGGTTCGCTAAACCATCATTTCCTTGGTGGCTGTCAGCGTCACTTCCGGATAGTCGCGTTCCACCCGGTCGATATCCCACTGCAGGCGGGTCAGGTAGACAACATCGCCGTCATGGTCATGGGCGATGTGCTGCTTGTTGGATTCGGTGAATTTGTCAATTGCCTGCCTGTCGCCCTTCACCCATCTGGCCGAGGTGAACTGGCTGGCCTCGAAGCGCACGGGCAGGCCGTATTCCAACTCGATCCGGGATCCCAGAACCTCGAATTGCAGCGCACCGACGACGCCGACGATAAAACCCGAGCCGAAGGCGGGTTTGAACACCTTGGCGGCGCCTTCCTCGGCAAATTGCATCAGTGCCTTTTCCAGGTGTTTGGCCTTCATCGGGTCGCCGGCGCGGGCCTGCTGCAGCAGTTCCGGTGCGAAAGAGGGGATGCCGGTCACGCGCAGGGCCTCTCCCTCGGTCAGGGTATCGCCGATCCTGAGCTGCCCGTGGTTCGGGATGCCGATGATGTCACCGGCCCAGGCTTCCTCGGCCAGCTCGCGGTCGGAAGCCAGGAACAGCACCGGGTTGCTGACTGCCATCGGCTTTTTCGTGCGCACATGAGTCAGCTTCATGCCGCGCTTGAAATGCCCCGAGGCCATGCGGACAAAGGCCACGCGGTCGCGATGCTTGGGGTCCATGTTGGCCTGCACCTTGAAAACAAAGCCGGAAACCTTTGATTCGTCAGGGGAAATCTGGCGCGGCTCTGCCCGTTGCGGCTGTGGTTCCGGCCCGTAGGTGCCGATCCCATCCATCAGTTCCTTGACCCCGAAAGAGTTGATCGCAGATCCGAACCAGATCGGCGTCATGTGCCCTTCAAGCACCGATTGCGGGTTCAGCTGGGGCAGCAATTCGCGGGCCATCTCGACCTCTTCGCGCAGCTTTTCGAGCAGGTTGGCGGGCACGTGATCGGCCAGTGCCGGATCGTCCAGCCCGTTGATCTGAATGCTTTCCGCGACCCGGTTGCGATCAGCGCGGTCCATCAGTTCCAGACGGTCATTGAGCATGTCGTAGCAGCCCAGGAAATCGGCCCCGACCCCGATGGGCCAGCTCGCGGGGGTCACGTCGATGGCCAGGTTTTCCTGGATCTCGTCGATGATGTCGAACGTGTCGCGGCTTTCACGGTCCATCTTGTTGCAAAAAGTCAGGATCGGCAGGTCGCGCAACCGGCAGACCTCGAACAGTTTCTGGGTCTGGGATTCGACGCCCTTGGCGCCGTCGATCACCATGACGGCAGCATCGACCGCCGTCAGCGTGCGATAGGTGTCCTCGGAGAAATCAGAGTGGCCCGGCGTGTCAACAAGATTGAACCGGAATGTCTTGAAATCAAACGACATTGCAGAGGCCGATACGGAGATGCCGCGATCTTTTTCCATCTGCATGAAATCCGACCGCGTGCGCCGCGCCTCGCCCTTGGCGCGGACCTGGCCGGCCATCTGGATCGCGCCACCGAACAGCAGGAATTTCTCAGTCAGCGTCGTCTTGCCCGCATCCGGATGCGAGATGATCGCAAAGGTGCGGCGGCGCGCGATTTCGGGCGGCAGATCGGGGCGGTTATGGGCGGTGTCGAGCATAGCCGCCGTATAGAGTGCACCGAGTTGCTGTGCAATATCCCGATATTCTCAGGAACTGAGGCGATGGTCACGCGTTGATCTGTCAGCACAAAAGGAGGAACATGATGACATCCAAGAAGAAAATCTCGGAAACACGCGTCCTCGACAGTCAGCGCGAACCGGGAAAACCCGCCGCCGAACGCGAACCCGGCGAAAACGCCAAGCCAGGCAATGACGTGGCCGCAAAAGATCCGTTCGGTGCGCCGAAAAAAGACAACGCGTGGTCGCGTGAGGCGATCGCGATGAAAGCGCGCAAGCCCTCATTCGGGGGCGCCGACGATGACGTGACCGATGAACTGGCCAAGAATCACAAGAAATAGGTCAACACCATAAGTTCAAGGAGGCCGCTGCCAGTACGCGACCGCGGCCTTCTTGGCTCGGCTTCAGCACGATCGTGCCACCTCCCGAAATTGTCAGTAGACTTGGTGTCTGATTTCAACGAAGTGTTGGGAACATTTAGTGAACGCCCGGAGGACCTGACTATGGACTTGAATGAAATTGCAGATGAACTCGTTGCCGGATGCCGTCAGAACCGTGCCCGCGACAACCTGGACAAGCTCTATGCTTCCGACGCCGTATCCGTCGAGGCCGTGGATATGGGGCAGGGGCGCGAGGTCCGGGGCATCGAGGCGATCAAGGCCAAGCACGACTGGTGGGAGAGCACGATGGAGGTGGAAGAGGCACAAGTCTCGGACCCGATGCCCCATGGCGATGACCGTTTTGCGGTGATCTTTCGCATGCGGGCGGGCGAGAAAGGCAGCGGCAAGATGATGGATATGGAGGAGGTGGCGCTCTATTCCGTCGTCGGCGGCAAGATCGTCCGGGAGGAATTCTTCTATGCGATGGAGGGTGCCTAACCGGCACCCGTCACCGGGTCGACGCGCGTTTCAACAGCTTGGCCATGTCCGGGTGTTTCAGCAGCTTTTCACTGACCTCGAATTTCTGGTGGTCGCGGGAATCGTGGCTGGCCAGCGATTGCGCCATCTGCCGGCTCAGCTCCGGGGGCAGGACCGGGCTTGTGCGGGTGTCGACCAGCAGGGTCTCGGCGGCGATCCCCTCGGCATAGATGATCTGGTGATCGTCGAACAGCAACTGGTAGTAATCGACAAACCCGCCATCCTGCCGCACGACCGTGTCGCCGTTCAGCAGGTGGCGGGCGCGCACCAGCACCTCCTTGCGCCCGGCGCCAAGCGCATCGGACCGCTGGTAGATGAACAGACGGTGGTCGGGGCTGACCAACAGATCGTTTTCGTTGTGCAGCGTTCCGGCCTTGATGCGCACCGGGGCGAAATCCCCCAGTGCGCGCACGGTGGCGTGCCCGATCCAGCGGATCTTCTGCGGCCCGTCATCGCGGGTCAGAACCGTATCGCCAATCTGCAGTTCCTCGATCTTGCGCTGCGCGCCCGAGGCCATGGTGATATGCGTGCCACGGGTAAAGGACACGCAGGCGACCTCGGCGAATTTGGTGCGGGCATCGTCGTGGCTGATTCCCACCAGCGCATAGCCGAGGCGCGGTGTCAGCGGCGCCAGCGGCAGGGCATAGACGGCCTCGACATCGCATTCATCATCGACCTCGACAAGAACCAGAACCTCGGTCGTCACGCCGTTGCCGGACATCAGTGTCAGGCAGCTGTCCAGATAGAGCGTGGCCCCCGGTGTGCCGACCTCGGACATGTCGGCGATGGTGAACCCATCCTTGCGATCGGTGTGCAGCGTCAGCAGATGCGGTGTCGCGTCGCGGCGCAGTTCGTAGGTGTCGTCAAGGTCAAGTTCGGCGGCGAAGGATACCGGGTCGCCCAGGTTGGCGCCATTGACCACGGTCACGTCTCCGGACCGGTAAACCGGGATGGATTGCGTGGGTTTCGACGGAGATTTGGTCATACTGTTTCGGCTCACCGGATACGCTCAGCCGGGCGGCTGGTGGGTCAGACTAGAATTGTGCGGTCAGGGGGTCAATCCGCGGGGCTTTTGCTGGCAATCCTGCGCGCATGGATGCTATGCGTCATGGGGAAAATCGGAGGACTGAACTCATGGATCTGGGAATCAAGGGAAAACGGGCGCTGGTCTGTGCGTCGTCCAAGGGGCTGGGGCTGGGGTGCGCGCGTGCCCTCGCCGAGGCCGGTGTCGATCTGGTGATGAATGCCCGGGGGGCCGAGGCGCTGGAGGCGTCCGCCGCCGCGATTCGCGACGAGTTCGGGGTCAAGGTCACGACCGTGGCCTGCGATGTGACCACGCCCGAGGGACAGGCGCAGGTGCTGGCGGCGGCAGAGGGCGCGGACATCCTTGTGACCAATGCCGGTGGCCCGCCTCCGGGCTTGTGGAGCGACTGGGACCGGGATGATTTCATCAAGGCGCTCGATGCCAACATGCTGACGCCGATTGCGCTGATGAAAGCACTGCTGCCGGGGATGATGGAACGCGGCTGGGGCCGGGTGGTCAACGTCACCTCGGTCAGCGTCAAGGCGCCGGTGCCGGTGCTGGGTCTCAGCAATTCGGCCCGCGCGGGCCTGACGGGCTATGTCGCTGGAACCTCGCGGCAGGTGGCCGGTTCTGGTGTTGTTATCAACAACTTGCAGCCGGGTATTCACGCAACTGACCGGGCCGTTTCGCTGGATGAGGGCGCGGCCAAGGCGGCCGGTATCTCGGTCGAGGAGGCCAAGGCCAACCGCAACGCCACCATCCCGGCGGGCCGCTATGGCACGATCGAGGAATTTGGCGCCACTTGCGCCTTCATGTGTTCGCAATATGCAGGCTACATGATCGGGCAGAACATCCTGCTGGATGGCGGTGCCACGAATTCGACAATGTAGCCGTGGCTCAGGGTTTTTCGCTGAAAGATCAGCTGTTTAACGCGGACAGTATCGGTGATCTGGCCGGTGAATTCGCCATCTTGCCGGGCTTCGATGCGGCGCGGTTCCACGCAGCGGTGATGGCCGGTCTGGCGCCGCGTGAATTGCTGGCGCGGCTCGACTGGATCGCTGATTGCCTTGAGCCGTACCTGGCCCCGGATTTCGCCACGATGGCCGATCAGCTGGAAGCCTGCATGCCGCCGCCGCTGGATCCCGGTTTGCAGGATGATGATTTCGGCCGGTTCATCCATGCGGTGCCGGGTATTCTGGCGGTGCGCCACGGCCTGGAAAATCATCGCGAGAGGGCCCTGGACCTGCTGTACGAGGCGACCAAACGGTTTTCGATGGAGTTCTACATCCGCCCGTTTCTGAACCGCTGGCCCGCGGAAACCATGGCGCGGCTGACGGCATGGGCCGAGGACCAGAACTATCATGTCCGGCGGCTGGTCAGCGAGGGGACGCGGCCGAAACTGCCTTGGGCGGCAAAGCTTGCAACCGACCCGATGATGCCGCTGCCCCTGTTGGACAGGCTTCACGCCGATCCGACGCGTTACGTGACAAGATCGGTGGCCAACCATCTTAATGATCTCGCCAAGATTGATCCGTCTGTGGTCATCGGCCGGCTGGAGGCCTGGCAAAACGAGGGCCGCCAGGCCAGCAAGGAGCTGGATTGGATGACCCGCCACGCGCTACGGACGCTGGTCAAGAACGGACATCCGGATGCGTTGCGCATGCTGGGGTACCGCGATGATCTCGAGATGATTGCGGGCATCACGATCATGCCGGGGCCGGTTCGCATCGGCGACGCGGTGGAGTTCACGGGCTCTGTCCAGACGCAAGAGCCGGCGAATGTGCTGATTGACTATGTCCTGCATCTGCACCGGCCCACCGGGCGGGCTGGCCGCAAGGTCTTCAAGCTGAAACAGGGGCGGACACAGGCGGGCAGGCCGCTTGCGCTGCGCAAGAAACACCTGCTGAAAGGCAACGCCACCACCTTCACCCTGCATCCCGGACCGCACCGGATCGAGCTTCAGGTGAACGGCCGGATCGTGGCCGAAGCGACGTTCGATCTGCAGGCGGCGCCGGCACGGTGATCTGAACAGGTATCACATTCGCGTCGGTCCCTGTAACAGGTTCTGGCCAGGGGCGATTGCGGCTGCTAGGCCGGTGTAAACCCCCAAGCGGAAACAGGAATTCCCGACATGCAAGCAACGACCATCATTGCCCTATTCGGGCTCGTTATCTGTGCAAGCGTCGCCGTGGCGCCGCGCCGCGCCACGATCGACGGGTTTTTCAGCGGTGCCAACCCGGCCGGGCGTGCGCCGGGGCTGTGGGTGCTGGTGCTGAGCCAGGTCACGACATGGATCTTTGCCCGGTCGCTGATGAATTCCGCCATTCTGGGGTATTACTACGGCATCTGGGGCACATTGGCCTATGCGGCCTATTACGGGTCTTTCCTGACCGGCGGGTTTATCGTCGGACGGCTGCGCGCCAGCGGGGCGGGCTCGATGCAGGACTGGCTGAAGATGCGGTTCGGCGCCGTGGGCGCGGGTTGCTATAACATGGTGATCGCGTTGCGCCTGCTGTCGGAGGTTTTTGCCAATCTGCTTGTCGTCGGGCTGATCTTTGCCGCGGCCCTGCCAGAGGTGGCCATGGCGCGCGAATATTCCATTGTGCTGGTGGCGGTCCTGGGGCTGGGCTACAGCGCCTGGGGCGGGCTCAGCGCCGCGTTGCGCACGGATGTGCTTCAGATGATGGTTTTCCTGATGATATTCGGCCTTGCCTTCGGCGCGCTGGTGACCAGCCCTGGGTTCGATCTGGGCGCGGTGCTGACGGCAACGGGCACAAGCGGCGCCTGGAACGGACAGGTGCTGTTGCTGGTGGCCCTGCTTCAGGTGTTTTCCTACCCGGCGCATGATCCGGTGATGATGGACCGCGGTTTCATCGCCGACCCGGAAACCACGCGCCGGTCCTTTCTGCACGCGTTCTGGATTTCGACGCTCTGCATCATCGGTTTCGGTTTCTTCGGCATTCAGGCGGGGCTTCAGGGCGCCGGATACGAGAACCAACTGATCGGCACCTGGATGGATATGTTCCCAACCTGGCTTTTTGTCGCGCTGCTGCTGTCGTTGCTGATCTCGGCGCTCAGCACCTTGGATTCGGCCCTGGCCAGCGCCGCGCGGCTGGTGGTGGACGAGCTTGGGCTCAGCCCGCGCACCCTGAACGGTGGCCGTCTTGCCATGACGGTGTTCATGCTGTTCGGCGCGCTGCTGACGCTGTGGGGCAACCAGACCCTGTTCGACGCGGTGGCGGTCAGCGGTACCGCAAGCATGTTCCTGACCCCTGTGTTGTTTGTCGGGCTGATCCTGGGGCGCAAGATCGCGCTCTGGTCCTATGTTGTGGCCTTCGGGGCGGCACTGACCGGCGCGATTGCCTATTTCGCCCGTGACGACTGGTTTGCGGCCCTGCTGCCCGACGCCCACAAATACGAGCAATTGCTGGTGATTTGCCTGGTCGTCCTGGCCGTCGGATTCGCGGCTGTCCTGTCGGGGGCGCGCCGGCGCGGGTAAGGCGCACACGCGGTTTCTATTGCCTCGGGGCAGCTTGGTTGTTATCTGGCCTGTTGAATGTCCGATCAATTTGATCGGAAAAACGTGAGGCCCCGTGGACGAGACCCCCCCAAGACTTGAAATCCGGAACCTTCGGCGCTGCTATGATGGCCGCGTCGTGGTGGACGATGTCTCGCTCAGGGTCATGCCGGGGCAGGTGACCTGCCTGCTGGGGCCGTCCGGATGCGGCAAATCGACAACCCTGCGGATGATTGCCGGCGTCGAGATGCAGGACGCGGGTGAGATCTGGGTGGATGGCAATCTGGTTTGCGACACCGTCACCCGTGTTCCGCCCGAACGGCGCCATATCGGCCTGATGTTCCAGGATTTCGCCCTGTTTCCGCATTTGCGGGTGGGCGAGAACGTGGCCTTCGGGCTTGAAGGCGACAAGGCGCAGAAAGCCGCCCGGATCGAGAAATTGCTCAACCGTGTAGGTATGGGGCGGTATGTCGATGCCTATCCGCACGAGCTATCGGGCGGCGAGCAGCAGCGGGTGGCGCTGGCCCGCGCGCTGGCGCCGCGCCCCCGGATCATGCTGATGGACGAGCCGTTCTCGGGTCTCGATAACCGTTTGCGCGATGGTATCCGGGATGAAACCCTGGACATCCTGCGCGAACAGGATACCGCCGTGCTGCTGGTCACCCACGAGCCCGAAGAGGCGATGCGCATGGCCGACGAGATCGCGCTGATGCGCGACGGGCGAATTGTGCAGCAGGGCGCGCCCTATAATATCTACAATGCGCCCGCAGATCGGGACTCCGTTGCATTTTTCAGCGATATCAACGTGATACGAGGCACGGTTCAAGGGGCTTTGGTGGAAACGCCATTTGGTCAGTTCCTGGCGCCCGGCGCGATGGAGGGCCAGGCCGTCGAGATCGTTATTCGTCCGCAGCACATCAAGATCGACTTTGACCGCAACGGCCGCGGGCCACACCCCACGATCACGGACGGGGCCGCGGCGCGCGGGATCGTGCAGCGAGCACGGTTCATGGGCAGCGAAAGCCTGGTGGAATTCAGGATGGATCATGACGGGTCGATCCTGAAGGCCACCGTGCCCAATGTCTTTCTGCCCGCGCGCGGCAAGCCGCTATGGCTGATGATCCGCCGCGACCGGTGTTTCATCTTCCCGGTAGGGGGGCGGCAACGTGCGTGATCTGGCCGGGAAAAGGGCGCTGGTCACCGGCGGGGCCGGGGGGATCGGCATGGCCTGTGCCGAGGGGCTGCTGAAGGCAGGCGCGCAGGTGACGATCACCGACGTTACCGAGGCGGCCTGCGAACGCGCCGTGGCGGCGCTGCCGGCGGGCGCGGAGTGGCTTGCCTTTGACGTGAGCGACCGGGCGGCGGTGGAGGCCGGGTTCGCAACGCTCGAAGAGCGGGGCGGCGTGGATATCCTGGTGACCTGTGCGGCCATTGTGAAGGCCGCGCGCCTGCTGGATTTTGACCCCGATGACTGGGCCCGGATCATCGACGTGAACCTTAACGGGACATTCCACTGCTGCCAGTTGGCCGGGCGCCAGATGGTGGCAAAGGGCTGGGGCCGGATCATAACGCTGAGCTCGGTCAACGGTCAGATCGCCAATACGGGGCGCGGCGCCTACTCCTGTTCGAAGGGCGGAGTGGACATGCTGACGCGGCTTCTGGCGGCGGAACTGGGCGGCAGCGGGGTGACCGCCAATGCGGTTGCGCCGATTCCGGTGAACACACCGATGATCCGGCAGGTGCACGGCCCCAAGGATCGCGAATTGTGGTACGCGCAGACCCCGATCCAGCGCTATGCCGAACCCGAAGAGGTGGCTTCGGCCGTATGTTACCTGGCCTCCGGGGAGGCGGGGTTCATCAACGGCCACATCCTGAACGTCGATGGTGGTTTCATGGCCTCGGGCGTACTGCCACGGGAATAAACCAGGCAGATTTGCGCGTTTAAGGCGATGTGGTAGAGTGCCGGTATTACCCGCGGCCTCCGCGACCTGACGGATTGAGACATGCGCAATTTCCTGACCGAGAAGCGGCGGGTACCGCCAGCCTGTTTCCTGATCCTGGCGTTGCCGGTGCTGATTTTCCTGCTGAGTGACTGGCTGGTGCCCAATCTGGGCGTGCCAATGCTGGACATCACCGCCGACGAGCTGTTGATCGACGGCAAGGGATATCTGGAGGCCGGGGGGCGCAACCGCTATCTGGGGGCTTTGCTGTTCTACAGCGTGCTCGTGGTCATTGCGATGGTGATGTTCCTGGGGGAACTGGCCAAGCCGCTGACCGTTCAGGCACGGGTTCTGGCCATCGCCGTACTGCTGCTGGTGCAGCTGCCGGTGCTGGCGAGCGTGCTGGGCCATCAGGAAGAGGCGATCTGGAGCTGGCGTTCCTATCACCAGCTGGGCAGCGACGTGATGCAACAGGTGCTGGCCCGCGGCGAGGTGCGCCGCTGTCAGGAACTGGTCTGGGAAGGCGGGGTGCCGGCCTATCGAACGATCCCCGAAAAGACCTTGTTGCTGGGCCGGCCCTGCACGGAAAACCCCACCCTTGCGCTGTTGCGGATATTGCTGGATTACACCTCGGTTATGTCGGGGTTCGGGGTGGCGGCGCTGGTGCTGGGGATGATCCTCTCGCTTGCCTGTCCGCCCGCGTCCACGCCGCTTGAGGTCCGCGCCTTCGATCATGGGCGCAACCAGCGGGCGGCGCGGCGATTCCTGTACCTGGCGGGGCTGATGCTGAGCGCCGGGATGTTCCAGCAGATGTCGTGGATGCAATGGCCGATGCCGCTGGTCGATACGGCGACGCATCCGAGCTATGGCGAGACGATCAACGCGACGCTGTTCTACTATGGTGTGTTCTACACGCTGCTGATTGTCACCGGGTTCGGGCCGGTGATGTATCTGGCCTCGCGCCGGTCGGACGAACTGGCGATGGAGAGCCTGGTGAAAGAGGAAAGCCTGCCCGAAGCGGCGGCCGATGACCTGGCGCCGACGGTGACACGGCTGGAGAAATGGAAGGCCACGCACGGGCTTCAGATCAGCATGACAGAGGCGATCCAGGCCCTGATCGCCACCGGATCCCCATTGCTGACCGCCTTTGCCGGTAGTTTCGCGCCGGTCTAAGGCACGACGGGAGGTTGCCCGTAGGTTGCGCCCTGCGCTTGCAGCGGCGCTGCCAACCCACGAAAAAAAGACCCCGGACAATGCCGGGGTCAGTCCAACAGGGAGGTACATATGAGTGCCCGCATATGCGACGGGTAGTGCAATCAATCTACCGTTCAGACAATGACCTGAACAGTCAGGTTTTCCTTACGCCAGCAGGCGGTATCCACCGGATTCGGTGACCAGCAGGCGGGCGTTCGACGGGTCGGGCTCGATCTTCTGGCGCAGGCGATAGATATGGGTCTCCAGCGTGTGGGTGGTCACGCCGGCGTTATATCCCCAGACCTCGTGCAGCAGCACATCGCGCGGCACCACGCCCTCGGTCGAGCGGTAGAGGAACTTGAGAATGTTGGTTTCCTTCTCGGTCAGGCGGACCTTCTTGTCGTCCTGTGTCTCCAGCATCTTCATCGCCGGCTTGAACGTGTAGGGCCCCAACTGGAACACCGCGTCCTCGGATTGTTCGTGCTGGCGAAGCTGCGCGCGGACACGGGCCAGCAGGACAGGGAACTTGAACGGTTTGGTGACGTAATCGTTGGCCCCGGCATCCAGGCCCAGGATCGTATCGGCATCGCCGTCATGGCCGGTCAGCATCATGATCGGAGATTTCACGCCCTGCTTGCGCATCAGCCTGCACAGTTCGCGGCCGTCAGTGTCGGGCAGGCCCACGTCCAGGATAACCAGATCATAAATGCCGTCCTTGGCCTTGCTCATCGCCTCGGCGCCGTTGGCGGCCTCGAACACGTCGAAATCCTCGGTCATGACCAGCTGTTCGCTCAGCGCTTCGCGCAGGTCGTCATCGTCATCGACCAGCAAGATTTTTTTCAGTTGTCCCATAGGAATATTCCCTGCGTTGTTTCGTGAAAGATGCGGCAGGGGCGCCGCGGCGACAAGATGTGCTACAGTCTTTTCACGGCCACGTGTTACCTAGCGAGCGAATGTTTCAATCCGTTTCAAATACCTGTACATCTGGCGAAAGTTTACCAAGGATCGCCGCCCCTATGAGCCTGGCCCCTGACACGACCGAAATCATTGCCCGCGCCCGTGCCGATTTGCGGATGGGCGTGCCTGTCATATTGTCCGGCGATGGCGAAGCGGTGCTTGTGCTGGCGGCGGAAACGCTGGATGCGCAAAGGCTGGCGGATGTGCGGGCACTGGGCGGCGGCTCGGTCCTGGCGATCACCGCGCGGCGGGCCGAAACGCTCAAGGCGCGCGCCTATGACGGTGATCTGGCGCGGGTCGAGTTGCCGCCCGACGCCACGCTGGCCTGGGTCTTGGGGGTGGCTGATCCGGCCGATGACCTGAAGACCCCGATGAAGGGCCCGCTGATTTCGCAGCGCGGCGGCGGGGCCGATCTGCACCGGCTGGCATTGCGGTTGATCAAGGCGGCGCGGCTGCTGCCCGCGGCACTGGTTCTGCCGCTGGCGGATGCGGCTGATTTTGCCGTCCGCAACGGGCTGACCATCGTGGAGGCGGCGCAGGCGGGATCCTTGCTGGACGAGACCAGCCCGCTGAACCCTGTCGTCAGCGCGCGCCTGCCGCTGGAGGTCAGCGAGGCGGGGCGGCTGCACATTTTTCGCCCGGAGGATGGTGGCGAAGAGCATTACGCGATCGAGATCGGCAGGCCCACGCGCGACAGGCCGGTTCTGGCGCGGCTGCATTCGGCCTGTTTCACGGGCGATCTGATGGGCAGTCTGAAATGCGATTGCGGGCCGCAACTGCGCGGCGCGCTGGCGCAGATGGGGGCCGAGGGCGCCGGCGTGCTGCTGTATCTCAACCAGGAGGGGCGCGGCATCGGCCTGGCCAACAAGATGCGCGCCTATTCCCTGCAGGATCAGGGGTTCGACACGGTCGATGCCAATCACCGGCTGGGTTTCGAGGATGATGAGCGCGATTTCCGCATCGGCGCCCATATCCTCAGGTCGATGGGGTTTTCCGAGGTGCGTCTGCTGACCAACAACCCCTCCAAGATCGCGATGATGGAGGATTGCGGCGTTGCCGTGTCCGAGCGCGTGCCGCTACAGGTGGGCGAGAATGCACATAACCGCGCGTATCTGGCCACCAAGGCGAAAAAATCGGGACACTTGCTGTAATTGTCACTGAATAGGGTCAACCGGCGACACGATCCGTCCTGCTGGAAATGGGCGGGCGATCCGGAGGAAAACCCGGCCGGGCAGGCTCAGGCCGGTTTCAGCGCCTTGCGCAGGTCGACCGACAGCTCCTTGACGGACGCCACGACCTGCACATAGTCCAACAGCGATGCCTCGGCGAAACCCTCGGCGATCAGATGCCCCAGCATCTGGATGAGGGGTTGCCAGAAATCCTCGGTATTCAGCAGGAAGATGGGTTTTTCATGCAGGCCAAGCTGGCGCCAGGTCAGCACCTCGAAAAATTCGTCCAGCGTGCCCGCGCCGCCCGGCAGCACGACGATGGCGCTGGAATTCTTGAACATCAGCTCCTTGCGTTCGTGCATCGTGGCGGTCACGATCAGCTCGCTTGGATCCTGGTTGCCGGCCTCGGCCTGTATCAGATGTTCCGGGATGACGCCAAAGGTCTTGCCGCCGGCCTCCTGGGCGGCACGCGCGGTGGCGCCCATCAGCCCGACATCGCCGGCGCCGTAAACCAGCCGCCAGCCGTGATCGGCCAGCATCTGGCCCACCGCCCTGGCTTCTTCCTCGAAAATCGGTTGCACGCCCGAACGTGCGCCGCAAAAGACACAGACTGAGCGTGCTACCATGAAATACCCCCTGTTTCGCGCAGCGTTGTTTTGACCAGTGATACCCTTGTTGTTATCGTCCGACAACCGTGCAGGACGTCCGGCACGGATCATGGAAGGGAAAAGATGAGCGAAGGCAACGGCTTGTCCCAAGGGGCAACCCTGGGGTTTCTGGCGGCGGCAGTCGTGATGGCCGCTGTGGCGTCCGTCTATCTGGGCGGGTTCCTGACCCCTGAGAAAGCGCCCGATTCCGATAGCGTCGCGGCCGGGCAGACCGCGCCCGCCTCGCCGCCGGGCGATGCCGCCGAGAGCGCGGGCGCGACCACCGAACCGGCGGCACCTGCGGCCGCCGAGTTGCCCAACCCGCCGACCATCGACACCTTCCGCCTGGATGCGGGGGGGCGGATGCTGATCTCGGGCCGGACCCACCCCGAGTGGGAGACATCGATCCTGCTGGACGGTGAGGCGATCCATATGGCGGATGCGGATGCGGGGGGCCAGTTTGCCGAATTCGTCGATCTCGTTGCCAGCGATCAGCCGCGCGTGTTGAGCCTGTCGATGCGCGACGGCGACAGGGTCGTTACCTCGGTCGAAGAGATCATCATCGCCCCGTCGCCGACCCAGATGGCCGAAACGCTTCCGGAAACCGGGGCCGGTGCGGCCGAGACCGGACAGGACACGGGGCAGGGCGCAGTGCAGGAAATCGTGCAGGACACAGGGCAGGACACAGGGCAGGACACGGCAACCGATGGCGCTGCGCAGACCGTCTTGCTGAGCGACGAAAGCGGGGTGCGCGTCCTGCAGGCGCCCGAACCCGCTGAGGAAGGCGGGCCGGCGCTGATGTCGACCGTGGCGCTGGACGCCATCGCCTATTCGGACGAGGGGCAGGTGCAGATTTCAGGCCGGGCGCAGGGTGACGGACATGTAAGGGTCTATCTGGACAATACGCCGATCACCACCTCTCAGGTCGCGGAAGACGGAAACTGGCAATCCGACCTGCCCCAGGTCGATACCGGTGTCTATACGCTGCGCATCGACGAGCTGGACGCCGAGGGCAACGTCACCTCGCGCGTCGAAACGCCGTTCAAGCGCGAGGGGGATATCGTCCTGACCGAACTGCAATCGGAGGATCAGGAAACCCAAATCACCGCCGTGACCGTGGTCAAGGGGTCGACCCTGTGGGCGATCTCGCGCGCGGCCTACGGCGAAGGTATCCTGTATGTCCGGGTTTTCGAGGCCAACAGGGACCGCATCCGCGATCCCGATCTTATCTATCCCGGTCAGGTCTTTACCATTCCCCAATAGGGCGGCGGGGCTGGCAATCACCTGGTTCGCGGCCTATGTCTGGGCGATGATATCCGAACGAACGTCCAGATGCGCCGAACCAGCCTGACCACCACCGACGCGCCCAAGAACGGGTGGCGCACCATCCGCCGGGTGGCCCCGTATCTGTGGCCCGAGGGCCAGGGATGGGTCAAACGCCGCGTGGTACTGGCCCTGCTGGCGCTGTTCCTGTCCAAGCTGGTCGCGGTCGGCACGCCGCTTTTCTACAAGGCGGCGGTCGATGCGCTGGCGGGCGAGGGCGAAACCGCCGCCTGGATGCTGGCGCTCGGTGCGATCGGGCTGACGGTGGCCTATGGCGTCGCCCGGCTGACGGTGGTGGGTTTCCAGCAGTTGCGCGATGCGATTTTCGCCCGGGTCGGGCAACGGGCGCTGCGGGCGCTCGCGCTCAAGACATTTCGCCATATCCACGCGATGTCGCTGCGCTATCACATCAGCCGCAAGACCGGCGGGCTGAGCCGGATCATCGAACGCGGGGTCAAGGGGGTGGAATTCCTGCTGCGTTTCCTGCTTTTCTCCATCGGGCCGCTGATCCTTGAGCTGTTGATGATCGCGGTAGTGCTGTGGACGCTGTTCGATTTCCGCTATGTGGCCGTGGTGATGGCCGTGATCGCGGCCTATACGCTGTTCACCTTCAAGGTGACCGAATGGCGGGTCAAACTGCGCAAGCGGATGAACGACCAGGATACCGATGCCAATCAGAAGGCGATCGACAGCCTGTTGAATTTCGAAACCGTCAAGTATTTCAACGCCGAGGGGCGCGAGGCCGCGCGCTATGACGCCGCTATGGCGGGCTATGAACACGCGGCGCTGCATTCTTCCTACTCGCTGGCGCTGCTGAATTTCGGGCAATCCTTCCTGATCACCGGCGGGCTGGTCATCGTCATGGTGATGGCGGCCATCGGCGTGCAGGCGGGTACATTGACCGTGGGCGATTTCGTCATGGTCAATGCCTACATGATCCAGATCACCATGCCGCTGAATTTCCTCGGGACGGTCTATCGCGAGATCCGTCAGTCACTGGTGGATATGGGCGAGATGTTCGACCTGCTGGAACAGGCCCCCGATGTGACGGACCGGCCCGATGCCCGGCAGTTGCAGGTCACGGGCGGAGAGCTGCGCCTGCGGGATGTGCATTTCGGCTACGAGGCCGACCGCCCGATCCTGAAAGGGGTCACGCTGACGGTCCGCCCGGGGCAGACCGTTGCCGTGGTCGGGCCGTCGGGTTCGGGCAAGTCCACCATCGGGCGGCTTCTGTTCCGGTTCTACGACGTGCAGGGCGGGGCGCTGACGATCGACGGGCAGGATGTGCGCGACGTGACCCAGTCCAGCCTGCACGCGGCCATCGGCGTGGTGCCGCAGGACACGGTGCTGTTCAACGACACGATCGGCTACAATATCGGCTACGGGCTGGACGGGGCCACTCAGGAACAGATCGAAGACGCCGCGCGCGCCGCGCAGATCCACGGCTTCATCGCCGGTCTGCCCGAAGGCTATGACACGCTGGTGGGGGAACGTGGCCTGAAGCTTTCGGGTGGTGAAAAGCAGCGCGTGGGGATCGCCCGCACCTTGCTCAAGAACCCGCCCATTCTGCTGCTGGACGAAGCGACAAGCGCGCTTGACAGTGAAACCGAGCAGGGCATTCAGGAGGCGCTGTCGCTTGCCGGGCAGGGGCGCACCGTGATCACCATCGCCCACCGGCTGAGCACGGTGGCCGATGCCGGCCGGATCGTGGTGCTGGAAGACGGCCGGATCGCCGAGCAAGGCACCCATGCCGAGCTGCTGGCGCGGCAGGGCCGCTACGCCAGCCTGTGGGAGCGTCAGGCCAGCGAGCGGGTCCGCAGCGAGGCGGCAGAGTAACGCGACGTCATCCTGCGGACCCGGTGAAAATCGGGCGATCTGACATGACACGCGAATTTTTCCCCTTAGGAGTGGGCCCCGGAGCAGGCATGACAAATGCCATCACATTAATTTCGTGATCCCGGTGAATTGGCCGCCGGGCATCGGTTGGGGATGAACCAGCCGGGACGTCGATATTTTGGAGCAGGTAGGATGATCGAAGGTGTCGTTCTGTTTTTCTCGCCGGGTGGCAGGGTTGCGCATATCTGGTGTGTGCTCAGCGAGGTGCCGCTATGCGTGGCTTACCGTGAGGATTTTCCGAAGCTGTGGCGCACTCTTCAGGTCGGATCACGGGTACAGTTGCGCGCCCGCCCTTTCGGCGAACTGATGCGCGCGTTCGAGCTAAGGCCGTTTTCCGTCGAAGCCGCCGGATTGAGTTGACCGTAGAAGCGGGATCATTCCGCCGCGCGCAGCGGCTTGCCGGCCGGTTTTTCGTCGGTCCTGTCGGGCCGAGGCGCCGCGTCAGGTGCGGGGTCGATATCCCAGATGATCTCGGGCGCCCTGACGCGGCGGGCCTCGATGTTCAGGGCCCAGTCGCGCGCGACCCGGCTGCCGCGGCCCAGCGATAGTTTCGCCAGCCCTTTCGACACCCATTTCACATAGACCCCGGCCCAGATCCTGAGCGCCAGCATCGACGGGGTGAAGATCAGCGTCAGCACCGTGGCGATGCCCAGCCCGAACACGACCGCCGTCGCCAGTTGCTTCCACCAGAGCGCGGTCGGCGCGTTGAACGTATAGCCGCCATCGACGAAGTTCAGGCTGAGGCCGAACATCATCGGTGCCAGGCCCGCCATCGTCGTGATCGTGGTCAGCAGGACAGGGCGGATGCGCGCCTCGGCGGTGCGGGTGATGGCCTCGATCCGCGGCATGTAGCGCGAGAAATCCTGATAGGTGTCAATAAGAACGATATTGTTGTTCACCACGATCCCGGCCAGCGCCACGATCCCGGTGCCGGTCATGATGATCGAGAATGGCTGATCCATCACCAGCATCCCGATCAGCACGCCGGTGGTTGACAGCACCACCGCCAGCAGCACGAGGATGGCGTTGTAGACGCTGTTGAACTGCGCCAGCAGGATGATGAACATCAGCCCCAAGGCGCCCAGGAAAGCCTGTTGCAGGAAGGCCCCGGATTCCTCCTGGTCCTCGGCATCGCCGGTCCATTCATATTCCAGCCCGGCAGGCAGCACACCGCTATCGAGCCATTTGGTCAGCTCCGCGATGCGTTCATTCGCCGTCAGCGGCACCTCGACCTGATTGCCGTTCTCGTCGTTCGTGGTGGACATCAGCCCGTCAACGATACCTGCTTTCACGTCGAAGTAACGGGTCTGGTCGACGCGGTTGATCTGGGCCAGTTGCGGGACCGGTTTGCGGCTGATGAAGTTCGACAGCGGCACCAGCCCCTTGTCGGTGCGTAGTTTCAGCGTATCCAGCGTGCTCAGCACGCGGTCTTCCTCGGGCAGGCGGATGCGGATGTCGATTTCCTCGTCGCTGCTGTCCACCCGCATCGTGTCCAGCAGGATGCCGCGCGTGACCAGCTGCACCATCGCGCCCACGGTGGCCACATCCGCGCCATAGCGCCCGGCCTTTTCCACATCGACGTCGATCTGCCAGTCGATGCCGGGCAGGGGCAGGGTATCCTCGACCAGTTTCAGCCCGTAGGTCTTGTCGAACTGGGCGCGGGCTTGCTCGGTAAAGGCGGTCAGTGTGTTCCAGTCATCGCCCTTGATCCGCAGATGCACGGGCTTGGCCGAGGCTGGGCCCTGTTCCAGCGCGAGGATCTCGATCTGGATGCCGGGGATTTTCTTCAGCGCGGCGGTCAGTTCATCAATGGTCTTGTTGCCGTCGGTCTCGGGGCTCGAGATCTGTCGCTGAACCTCGTAGCCCAGGATCGGGATGGTGAACCAGGTTTCATAGGCGGTGGGGCGTTCCTCCCAGGGATAAAGCTCGATCTGGATCTGGCCCACGGTATCCAGCGGCGCCTCGGCCCCGCCGGTATTGTTATTGAGCCCGCCGTCACCCGCGAAGGCAAAGGCGCTCTTGATATTGGGATGGGCCATCACGATCTCTTCGGCCTGGTCCACCAGCGCGTCTTTCTGATCGAGCGACAGGTTGCCGCGCGCCTTGACATAGACCAGCGCGTTTTCGGGCTGGCTGTCGACGAAGAATTCGACGCCGCGGTTGTTGTTGATAAAATACATCATGACCGACCCGACCAGCACGAAGATCGCGCAGAAGGACAGAAGCGGCGCGATCGGGTTGGCGGCGATCAGGTGGATGAACCAGCCGAAGGGCGTGCGCCGGTACCCGGCCTTGACGCGATCGCGATGGTGCGGGAAGTAGCGTTCACGCAGCCGGCTGATCAGGTTGCGGCCGCGCCGGACAAGGGCCAGCAGACCCAGAAGCGTGGCGACGACCGCGGCAAGCCCGGCCGCCGCGAAGGCCGAAACGCAGACCAGCAGGGCAAAGCTGAGGATCAGCGCCGGCACCACCGATCCCAGGATGCGGGTGCCGTCCATGGCGGCGAACTGTCCGCCCACCGCCTCTAGCAGCACCGGCACGACGCTGGAGGCGCCCAGCCCCGCGACAATCGCCAGCGGAAACAGCAGCAGGTGCCAATACCACTTGGCCCCGGCGATTTGCTCGATACGCTCGTTGAACCAGCGCTCGGTCCGCCCGGTCACCCCGCCCACCACCGGCAGATAGACCAGCGCCACCAGCAGCGAGGCCGACAGAACGAAAATCAGCGTCACCGGCAGCATCCGCATGAACTGCCCCGGCACACCGGGCCAGAACAGCATCGGCAGAAAGGCGCAGAGCGTGGTCGCGGTGGAACTGACGATGGGCCAGAACATGCGCTTGGCGGCCTCGACATAGGCGTGCATCGGCCCCGATCCTTCGCGGATGCGCTTGTCGGCGTATTCCACCACCACGATGGCGCCATCCACCAGCATGCCCACGGCCAGGATCAGCCCGAACATCACCATGTTCGACACCGCCACACCCATCAGTGCCAGAAGCGCGAAACACAGAAGGAAAGAGGTGGGAATCGCGAAACCCACCAGCAGCGAGGGACGGATGCCCAGCGTCGCCAGCATCACGATCATCACCAGCGCAATCGCCGTCAGGACCGACCCTTCGAGCTGCCGGACCATCGAGGCGATGATCCGCGACTGGTCGTTCGACGTGCCGACATTGACCGCCGCCTGCAGCTCGGCCGGCCAGGTCTTTTCCGCCGCGGCCACGGTGTCGCGCACCAGCTGGGCGGTGTCGATCACGTTGTAACCCTTGCGCTTGACCACCTGCAGGGCCACGGTGTTTTCACCGTTGAAACGCGCGGTGCCAAGGCGATCCTCGAAGGTCAGGTTTATCGTCGCCAGATCACCCAGCGTCACCACGCGGTCTCCATTGGTCTTGACCGGCAGGTCATAGATGTCGCGGGCCTCGTCGAATGACGAGGGGATCTTGACCGCGAATGTGCCCTGTTCGGTTTCCACCTCGCCCGCCGCGATCAGCTGGTTGTTGTTGCGCACCACGTTGATCAGCTCGATCGCGGTGACGTTATAGGCCTCCAACCGCAGCGGATCGATCACCACTTCGACCATCTCGTCGCGGTTGCCGGCAATCCCGGCCTCCAGCACCGGCTCCAGCGATTCCAGCCGGTCCTGCAGATCCTTGGCCAGGCGCGCCATCGTACGTTCCGGCACGGCGCCCGAAAGGTTGACGATGATGATCGGGAATTCGCTGAAATTGATCTCGTTGATCGTGTATCGCTCGGCCCCTTCGGGGAAATCCGCCTCGGCCGTGCTCATGGCGTCGCGCACGTCGGCCATGATCTTGGTCTTGTCCCAGCCGAATTCGAACTCCAGCGCCACGCCGGCATAGTTCTCGGCCGCGGTGCCTGACATCTTCTTCAGCCCGTCGAGGTCACTGAGCTCGGTCTCCATGACCTTGACCAGCAGCTTTTCACTGTCCTCGGCGGAAATGCCGGGGAAGGGGACCGAGACGAAGAGGGCGGGGATTTCAATGTCCGGCTCGCCCTCTTTCGGCAGGCCGGTATAGGCCAGGCCGCCGGCCAGCAGCGACAGCACGATAAACGCGATGACCATCCGCGCGCGGGCGGCGGCCCAATCGACAAGACCCGTCATTGACCGATCTCCTGGTAGGCGGGCGCTACGCGTACCCCGTCAGAGACAAATTCCTGGCCGATTATGATGACATCGGCGCGCTCGGGCAAACCGGCCAGCCAGACGCCGTTGATCGTGTCGCGCAGCAGGGTCACGGGGGTGAATTTCGCGGTCAACTCCTCGGTCACGAGGCGCACGCCAAGATCCCCGTGATCGTTCAACGTCAGCGCCGATTGCGGCAGCAGGTGCGCGCTGGTACCGTCGGCAGCGATCACGATCTCGGCAGTCTGACCGTCGCGCAGGATCAGGTCCGGGTTCGGTACCTCGATTTCCACGCGGAAGGTGCGGGTTTCGGGATCGGCCGCGCGTGACAGGAAGGTCACTTCGCCCTGGATCTTGTCACCCGTGGCCAGGCGGCCGTTGGCGGGCGCGCCCAGGTCGACACGGTTCACCTCGGTCTCGGGGACGAAACCGACCAGAATCACCGGATCGAGCTGCAGCACAGTGGCACAGAGATCGCCCGGCTGCAGCAAGCTGCCCAGTTCGGCCGTGTCGGATTCCAGCAACCCGGCGAAAGGTGCCTTGATCGACAGGCGCGCGATCTCGGTGTCGGCCGCCGCCACGGCGGCCTCGGCGGACTGGATGCCCGATTGCGTGCTTTCAAGGCCCGAGCGTGCCGTTTCCACCCCGGCCATTGCGGCGCTGACGGCGGCCTTGGTCGCGGCCACGCGCGTTTCCGAGGCGAAGCCACCCTCGGACAGGCGGGCGGCGGCATTATCGTTGATCCGGGCCTCCTCCAGGCGCGCGATGGCCTCGTCCAGGCGCGCCTGCGCCTCGGGGATGCGTGATCTGGCCTCTTGCAGGCGGGCGCGGGCCTCGGCCAGCGTCGCCTCGCGCGCGGCGGGGTCAAGCCGGCACAGAAGCTGACCTTTTTCCACGAACGCGCCCTTGCGCAGCGGGTCCGAAATTACCTGTCCAGAGGTTTCGGCGCGCAGCACCACCTGCCGGTCGGCTTCGGTCTGGCCGCGCAGCACCACGGCGCTGTCGATCGTGCGGGCGACGGAACGTATGGCAACCACGCCGATCCCGTCGGCATTGCTGTCGTCGCCGCTGGCGGTCCCAGCGTCGGCGGTATCCTGCGCAGCCTGTTCATCCTGGGTGGTCAGTGCATCACGCTGAAAGATGAACACATAGATCAGCGCGGATACCAGAACGGCCACCAGAATCGGGAAAAATCGCATCTCAAAGCCTTCTAAGTTCCATTGCGCACGGGTCTTGAAAGACTACCACTCGTAAAGAGATGTAGTCCCGGGCAGAAGTTTCAATTGGCCTATACACTAAACTATCCGGTTCAATTTAAACTTTTCGTGTCCCCCCTGCAAGGTGGTGCATTGCGGTCACAACCTGGGCCTCTTGGCAGGGCCTGATCGACAGGGTAAGAGGGGTCGGAATGTCAAAGAGGCAAGCAGCGTGAGCGATACCGACAGTTTTATTGATGAGGTCACCGAAGAAGTGCGCCGGGACCGCCTGTTCAAGGCGATGCGGCGCTATGGCTGGATCGCCGTCCTGGCGGTGATCGCGATTGTCGGCGGCGCGGCTTGGAACGAATGGACCAAGGCGCAGGCGCGCGCGTCGGCAGAAGCCTTTGGCGACGACATGCTGGCGGCGCTTTCGGCCCCCGACGGGGGGATGCGTGTCGCTGCACTTAGCGATGTCGAGGCGCCCGGTGATGCAAGCCAGGCGATGATTGACCTTCTGGCCGCGGGGGAACTCTCTGCCGATGCGCCCGCCGAGGCGGCAGAACGCCTTCTGGCGTTGGCGGATCGCGAAGGGATCGACACTGTCTACCGCCAGATCGCCATGCTCAAGGCGGTCAGCATTCCCGGCTCAGGCCTGTCGATTGATGAACGCCGCAACCGGATGGAGGGCCTTGCCCTCGGCAGCGGGGTTGCGCGTCTGCTGGCCGAGGAGCAGCTGGCGATGATCGAGGTCGAACTGGGCGACACGGGGGCTGCGATCGAACGGTTGCAGCAGCTTGTTGTCGATGCCGAAGCCACGACAGGCTTGCGCACGCGCGCGTCGCAGGTGATTGTGGCACTTGGTGGTGAAATGCCGGGCAATCCTTCGGGGGAACCGGCGAACGAATAGACGCTGTCATTGCGCCGCCAGGTGGCCGGACGCAATGGAAACAGGGGACAAGTGGGGGCGTAACGTGTTGAAACAAAATGGTATCTTGCTGGCGCTTGCGGGCGCCGTTGCCCTTGCAGCCTGTACCAAGAAAGAGCCGATCCTGCCGGGCAAGCGCGAGGCCATTCGCGACGTGATCGCCGACCCGGCCGAGCTGCCGGCCGCAGAGGTCGCCCAGAACCGCAATTTGCCGCTGTCGCTGCCGCCGGCGACCGCGAATGCCAACTGGACCCAGAGCATCAGCACACCGGCGACGCGCACGGCGCATCCGGCGCTTTCCGCCGCGCCCGCGCTGGCCTGGTCGGTTTCGATCGGCGCCGGTGACGGCAAGAAGAATCGCATCACCGCCGATCCGGTGGTGGGGGATGGCCGGATCTATACCCTGGACGCCGAGGCGCGGGTAACCGCCGTGTCCACCAGCGGCCAGGTGCTGTGGTCAACCGATCTGGTGCCCGCCAATGATTCCGCCAAGGATGCCACCGGCGGCGGCCTCGCCTATGCCAACGGCGCGCTATACGTGTCGTCCGGGTTCGGACTGATGACGGCGCTTGATGCGGCAACCGGCGCGCAGCTATGGCAGCAGAACCTGCGCGCAACCGGGTCGGGCGCGCCAACGGTTGTTGGCGATCTGGTCTATCTGGTGGCCGGGGACGAGATCGCCTGGGCGCTTGATACCAAGGAAGGGCGCATTCGCTGGCAATTGTCGGCAACCCCCGACATCAACAACGTACTGGGCGGCCCGGCCCCGGCGATCACCGAAAAATACGCGATTTTCGCCTTCGGCTCGGGTGAATTGCAGGGGGCGTTCCGCAAGGGGGGGCTGCGTCTGTGGGATGCGCAGGTGGCGGGGCAGCGCCCCGGCTATGCCGCCGCGCGGATCGGCGACATCACCGGCGATCCGGTCGTCGACGGTGACAGGCTTTATGTCGGTAGCCATTCCGGCCGCACGGTGGCGATGAATATCGGCAATGGCAAACGCATCTGGACCGCGCGCGACGGTGCGCTCAATCCGGTCTGGCCGGCGGGCGATTCCGTGTTCATGATATCCGACCGGAACGAGCTGATGCGGCTCAGCGCCGAGGACGGCACCAAGATCTGGGGCGAGGAACTGCCGTTCTTTACCAAGGACCGCCCGCGGCGCCAGGCCGAGATCTTTGCCCATCACGGGCCGATCATTGCCGGTGGCAACCTGATCGTGGCCTCCAGCGACGGGCAACTGAGACTGTTTGATCCGGCCTCGGGCGCGCTGCGGCGGAGTGTGTCGATGCCGGGTGGCGCCACCACCAACCCGGTAGTGGCCGGGCGCACGCTCTATGTCGTGACGACCAAGGGGCAATTGGCCGCTTTCCGTTAGGCGTTGAATGCTGTAACAGGGCGGCCTGATCCTTGCCGGAGCCTCTAGGTCATGAGTTTCACCCTTGCCATCGTGGGACGCCCGAACGTGGGCAAATCCACGCTGTTCAACCGCCTTGTCGGTAAGCGCCTGGCGCTGGTCGATGACCAGCCCGGCGTGACGCGTGACCTGCGCGAGGGCGAGGCGCGCCTGGGCGATCTGCGCTTTACAGTGGTCGACACCGCCGGGCTTGAAGAGGCCACGGATGAATCACTGCAGGGCCGGATGCGCAAGCTGACCGAACGGGCGGTGGACATGGCGGATGTGTGCCTCTTCATGATTGATGCCCGTGCCGGGGTGACCCCCACGGACGAGATGTTCACCGATATACTGCGCAAACGATCCGAGCATGTGATCCTGGCCGCCAACAAGGCCGAAGGGGCGGCGGCGGATGCCGGGGTGATCGAGGCCTATGGCCTGGGACTGGGCGAGCCCATTCGCCTGTCGGCCGAGCATGGCGAGGGGCTGAACGACCTCTATGCGCAGCTGATGCCGCTGGCCGACAGGTACGAGGAGCGCGCCCGCGCCGAGGCCCCTGAAACCGATGTGGCGCTGGATGAGGATGGCGATGGCGGTATCCGCGTCCCGACCAAGGCACGACCCCTGCAGGTGGCTGTGGTGGGGCGCCCGAACGCCGGAAAATCAACCCTTATCAACAAGATACTGGGCGAGGATCGCCTGCTGACCGGCCCCGAGGCCGGGATCACCCGCGATGCGATTTCCCTGCAGCTTGACTGGGACGGGATGCCGGTGCGCATCTTCGACACCGCCGGGATGCGCAAGAAGGCCAAGGTGCAGGACAAGCTCGAAAAGCTGTCGGTCGGGGACGGGCTGCGCGCGGTCAAGTTCGCCGAGGTGGTGGTGGTCCTGCTGGATGCTGCGATCCCGTTCGAGCAGCAGGATCTGCGCATCGCCGACCTGGCCGAGCGCGAGGGCCGCGCGGTGGTGGTGGCGGTCAACAAATGGGACGTGGAGCCGGAGAAGCAGCAGAAACTGCGCGATCTGCGCGAGGCGTTCGAACGCCTTCTGCCGCAGCTTCGCGGCGCGCCTCTGGTGACGGTCTCGGCGAAAACGGGCAAGGGGCTCGACCGGTTGCGCGCGGCGGTGGAAAAGGCCAACGAGGTCTGGAACCGCCGGGTCACGACCGCGCAGCTGAACCGCTGGCTGACCGGCATGCTGGAACAACACCCGCCCCCCGCACCAGGCGGCAAACGCATCAAGCTGCGCTACATGACCCAGGCCAAGACGAGGCCGCCGGGATTCGTGGTGATGTGCTCGCATCCCGACAAGCTGCCCGACAGCTATTCGCGCTACCTGGTCAACGGGTTGCGCGAGGACTTCGACATGCCCGGCACCCCCATCCGCCTGCACATGCGCAGCCAGTCCGACAAGAACCCCTACAAGGCCAAGAAGAAATCGACGCCGTCACGCCTGCGCAAACACCTGGGAAAGCCGCCGCGTGACTGAACCGGCCCGCGCCGCCATGTGCCGCGCGGACCCGCTTGATTTCAGGCGCGGCGATTAGGCCGGCAGCATCTGCCCGGCTTCCTTTTCGACCGCCTTGGGATCGGCACGTAGCCCCTGGAACATCTGGACAGCGGCCGGATCGGGAAAGATGTCTTCCTGCCCGTCATCGACCGATTCCAGCACCTGCCGGGCCACATCGTTCGGGGCGGTCTTGTCCAGCGGGAACGATTCAGCCAGTTCGGTATCAACCGGGCCGGGATAGACGCCGACGACCAGTGTCTTCTGTGCCGCCAGTTCCGCCCGGACGCATTGGGTCAGGGAATGAACCGCGGCCTTTGACGCGCTGTAAGAGCCGAGAACCGGGAAATTCACGTGCGCGGCGATCGAGGCAATGTTGATGATAATGCCGCCGCCATTTCCGGCCAGTACGTCGGAAAACGCCCGTATCGTGTTGATGACGCCGAAATAGTTTGTTTCCATCTCGTGCCGGGCAGGGGCCGTGTCGCTGGTCGACAGGATCCCGGCATAGCTTGCGACACCGGCATTGTTGATCAAGATCCCCACATCGGGATGGGCCTTTGCCAGGGCTTCGCTTGCCGCCGCGTCGGTGACATCCAGCGTCACCGGAACGACGCGCCCGGCACCGGCCTTGACCAGATCAGCCAGGCTGTCGGGGTTGCGGGCCGCCGCATAGACCTTGGCGATGCCGGCGTTCAGCAACTCCTCGACAAAGGCCTTGCCGATGCCGCGGTTCGCACCGGTGACGAGGGCCACGTTTCCTTCGATCTTGCTCATTTTTCTGACTTCCTTTCAGGGGATTAAAAATAGTACCGAGTGGTATTTAAATGCGGGCTTGCCGGGTGAAGTCAAGAGGTTTAAATACCGATTGGTACCTTTATTCTGAGAGAGCGACGATGACCCGCGGCAGGCCCCGGAAAACCGATATCGACACGGTGCTCGACAGGGCGATGAAATTGTTTTGGAAAAACGGGTTCGAGGCGACGTCGATGAACGATATCACCGCCGAAACCGGCATGGCCAAGCCAGGTCTCTACAATTGCTTCGGAAACAAGGAGGCGTTGTACGCCAAGGCGCTTGACCGGTATATCAATGTATTCGGCGTGTCGGTCGCCGAACTTGCCGCCTCCGCCGGTCCGCTAGAACACGCGTTGCGGGAATTTCTGCTGGCGGTGGCCCGGTCCGTCACCGACGCGGGTACGCCTTGCGGGTGTTTCCTGACCAACACGCTGGTGGAAAACTCGGACAAACCCTCGGAAATCGCGGCGCTTGGCCGCCAGCTGAATGAAAGACGCAACCGCGCCCTGTCAGAGCGGTTTCACCGCGCAGCAGCCGCAGGAGAGCTGGGTCAGGATGCCGATCCTGACGCATTGTCGGCGTTTTTCTCGGCCCAGGCGCTGGCGCTCGGCGCCCTGGCCAGCAGCGGCAGCGATTTCCCGGAACTGTGTCGCTATATCGACACCGCAATGACGGTATTGCCACCCGCGCCTATGGCGCCGGCATAACCCGCGCCGCCGGCAAAGGCCGGGGAAAGACTCAGCGCAGCTCGCCGTCCGCCCCCAGGCTGGTGTTGCCGCCCAGATAGGGGTGCAGCACCTCGGGCAGAGCGACCGAGCCATCGGCCTGCTGGCCGTTTTCCAGCACCGCGATCAGGCAACGGCCCACGGCCAGGCCAGAACCATTGAGCGTGTGCAGGAATTGCGGCTTGCCGCCATCCTTGGACTTGAACCGCGCGTTCATCCGCCGCGCCTGGAAATCGCCGCAGACCGAGACCGAACTGATCTCGCGATACTTGTCCTGCCCGGGCAGCCAGACCTCGATGTCGTGGGTGCGCCGCGCGCCAAACCCCATGTCGCCGGTGCACAGCACCACGGTGCGGTAGGGCAGGCCCAGCTTCTCCAGGATGCCCTGGGCACAGCCGGTCATCCGGTCCAGCTCTTCGCGGGACTTGTCCGGGTGGGTCACGCTGACCATCTCGACCTTTTCGAACTGGTGCTGGCGCAGCATCCCCGCCGTGTCCTTGCCCGCGCTGCCAGCCTCGGAGCGGAAGCACTGGGTATGCGCCACGTAGCGGCGCGGCAGGTAGCTTTCCTCGACCGTCAGGCCGTTCACGATATTGGTCAGCGTCACCTCGGCGGTCGGCACCAGCCACCAGCCATTGGTGGTCTCATAGCTGTCCTCGCCGAATTTCGGCAATTGCCCGGTGCCAAACATCATCTCGGGGCGTACCAGCACCGGCGTCCAGGTCTCGGTCAGCCCGTTTTCGTCGATATGCGTGTTCAGCATGAATTGCGCCAGCGCCCGGTGAATGCGCGCCACGGCCCCGGACATGACCACAAAGCGCGCCCCGCTCAGCTTGGCGGCCACCTCGAAATCCATGCCCGGCTTCACGCCCTCGATATCGTAATGCTCTTTCGGCGTGAAATCGAATGTCCTGGGCGTGCCCCAGCGGTGGATTTCGACGTTATCGTCTTCGTCCGCGCCGTCGGGCGTGTCGTCATAGGCCAGGTTCGGCAGGCCCATCAGCAATTCGGTCAGTTGCCCGTCCAGCTTCTTGGCCTCGGCCTGCATGGCGGCGACCTCGGCCTTTTTCTCGGCCACGAGGCCGCGCAGCCGTTCAAACTCGGCCTCGTCGCCCTTGGCCTTGGCGGCGCCCACTTCCTTGCTGGCCCTGTTCTGGTCAGCCTGCGCGGTTTCCGCCGCGTGGATATGCGACCGCCGCGCCTCGTCGATCTGCAAAATCTCGCCCGACGGTGCCTCAACCCCGCGACGGGCCATGGCGGCATCGAAGGCGGCAGGGTTTTCGCGGATGGCGCGGATGTCATGCATCTTGGGGCGTCCTTTGAATCATTTGAGTCGCAGAGGTGTTATGCCCCAGTTTTCCGGCAGGGTGTAGGGCTGCATTCCCCGTCGCGTAGGGTGGGTGCCAACCCACCATCCCCGGCGCGGCTCACCCCGGATCGTCCGGAGGCTCCGGCGGCACATACCCCTCCGGATCCGCCTGCCACTTGCGCCATTCGCTATAGAAATCGAAACCGAGGTCAAATTTTGGCCAGTGAGACGGCCAGTCTGGATGATCCGGCCCATTCCCATTCGGCAAAGTAACCGAAGCGTCCGCAAAAGATTTTTGGATCATATCGGTAGACACCCCCGATTTAGAGAGACTAAGATTCCGAAACGCAGCGAAATCCAGTAACGGCGGTACATTTCCAGAAAGAAACAAAATCCGCGCATTCTCGACTAGACAGCCTGAGAAGATACTCTCGTTTGTTTGGCACAGATGTAGGATGGTAGTTCTCGGTGAGGAGAATTCAGATTTACTGAAATCAGCAGCTATCAAGTTAGATTGCCTTAGGAAAGCTCCGCCGAATTTTGCTTCTTGTGCTTGCGCGCCCTGTAATCTTGCGCCGTTAAATGACGCACTCTCAAAGCTCCCGCACCTCATTCCGCAAAACTCAAGATGGGAGTTCTCGAATAAAGCAAAGTCAAAGTTGCCCTGTAGCATTTCGATGCCCTGCAGATTGCAATCCATTAGATTGAGTCTATAGCCAATGTGGCTTGGTTCTTTTTTGTAGTTCCGCTCAATTTCAATTTGTTCTTGAGTTCTTCTGCCAATTACATCAATTGCTACTTGGATGTCTGGTCGCGGTGTCACTGCTCTATTGATTGCAATTTTTACAGCAGTATTCAGGTCTACGAAAGCACCTGGAGTTATTTCAGCGAATTGCCTTAAGAAACCTACAAAGTTATCCCAATCGGTGGGGACTATTACTGACAGATGTGCCGGTGCGTTTCCGCGAATATAGGCGCAGAGAATCTCCATGATCTGTATATGGTCCCGGTCGCTGTCCTGCGCGATCCGTTCCAGCGCGTAGATCGCGCCAATGCGCACTTCCAAATTGGGTTCTGACGTCTCAATAACTTCGCGCTCGATGATCTCCTGACCATCGGGGCGCAAGGCGGGAACAGGATTGCCGTCATCGTCGCGAATCCATTCTCCAGCCTTTTTTTGATAGCGCGGCGTTTCGTAAACAGTCTTGGTGAGCTTTGTCGCCCCGAGCCCCTCTACCGCCTTGTTGATCCGGTCGGTGATGTGGCCCTGTTCGGCGACATCTACCTGTTTCTGGGCGACGACGGATCGCCAGACGACGAAGGGCACACCGATGACGGCAGCCAGAACGAGTCCTGTGTTTCGAATGGCCGCACTTTGGTCCGCGTCATCGTCAAATTGGTCGATGCCGGTTACCGCCTTAAAAAATTCCAGCGCCGTGGGCACTACGAGCATTAAAATGATCACTATGACTGCGCCGCTGATAATCGGACCCAGCCAGCGGGCTTTGCTATATTCTGGCCGCCGCCGAAGCCCCAACCAGTCCAGCAGGTCAGTTTTGTTGTTTGTGCTCATTGAAAATGCCTTGCCCGAAATCTGCCTCTTTCGGCAACCTAACCGCGAATTGGCTGCGGTGCCAATTCTCATGAGCGTATGGCCGAAAGCCATACCAAAGCCATACGTCGGCCATACAAGGTTTCTCGCCTTGCAAATGGGTGGTTCCGGCCATAGGTTCCGTCAAAATTCGCGGGGGCGTCCCCGCCCTCTGACAAGAAGGAAATCATCCCATGGACGGGCTTGGACAATTCATTCCCCTGATTCTGATTTTTGCCATCATGTGGTTCCTGCTGATCCGGCCGCAGCAGAAAAAGATCAAGGAACACAAGGCAATGGTCGATGCGGTACGCAAGGGCGACCAGGTGATCACCCAAGGCGGGCTGATCGGCAAGATCACCCGGGTGAAGGACGCGGATGAGGTCGAGGTCGAGATCGCCACGGGCGTCAAGGTGCGCCTGGTTCGGTCGACCATCGCGCAGGTTCTGTCGAAAACCGAACCGGCCGATAGCTGAGTTTCAATCCGCATCACAACTCGCTGAAAAGGCACGGAAATGCTTCAAATCGACCTGTGGAAACGCGTTCTGATCTGGGGCCTTGTCGCGCTTGGCCTGCTGCTGGCCCTGCCAAACGGATTCTATACCCGCGTCGAAACCCATAACGACGCCGTCGCGGCGTTCGAGGCCGGGCAGGATGACGCCAACCTGGCGCAGGACATTGCGCTTTGGCCCGGCTGGATGCCCTCGGGGCTGGTCAATCTGGGGCTTGATCTGCGGGGCGGCGCGCATCTGTTGGCCGAGGTGCAGGTGGCGGATGTCTACCAGGCCCGGGTCGAGGGGATGTGGCCCGAGGTGCGTGATCTGCTGCGCGAGGAACGTGCCACCATCGGGCCGATCCGGCTGCAGCCTACCGAGGCGGCTGAACTGCGCGTCCGGCTGGTTGAAAACCCCGACCAGGTCGAAGAGGCCGCCGCGCTTGTGCGCGGCCTTGCCCGCCCGGTCACCACGCTGACTGGCGTGGGCGCCAGCGATATCGACGTCACCACCGAGGGCGACGAGGTGGTCGTGCGCCTCAGCGAGGCCGAGCAACTGGCCACCGATGAGCGCACCGTGCGCCAGGCGCTGGAAATCATCCGCCGCCGGATCGACGAGGTCGGCACCCGTGAACCGACGATCCAGCGGCAGGGTGCCGACCGGATCCTGATCCAGGTGCCGGGCGTGGGCAGCGCGGCGGAGTTGAAGGAAATCATCGGCACCACAGCGCAGCTGACCTTTCAACCCGTGGTCAGCCGCACGACCAACGAGAATGAGAATCCGGGCGCCAGCAATGAAATCCTGCCCTCGCTGGACGAGGAGGGAACGTTCTACATCCTCGAAAAAGCCGCTGTCGTGACCGGCGAGGAGCTGGTCGACGCGCAACCGGATTTCGACCAGAACGGCCGTCCGGCGGTCTCGTTCCGGTTCAACCCGACAGGCGCGCGCAAATTCGGCGATTACACCGCCGAGAATATCGGCAATCCCTTTGCCATCGTGCTGGATGGCGAGGTGATCAGCGCGCCGGTGATCCAGAGCCATATTCCCGGCGGATCCGGCATCATCACCGGGCGGTTCACCGTCGAGGAATCGACCAATCTGGCGGTGCTGCTGCGCGCCGGTGCGCTGCCGGCGGGGCTTAAATTCCTCGAAGAGCGGACCATCGGGCCGGAACTGGGTGCGGACAGTATCGAGGCGGGCAAGATTGCCTGTATCGTGGCCTTCGCGCTGGTGCTGGTCTTCATGTTCCTCAGCTATGGCACGTTCGGGATTTTTGCCAATATCGCGCTCATCGTCAACGTGGGCCTGATCTTTGGCCTGCTCAGCCTGATCGGGGCCACGCTGACACTGCCCGGGATCGCCGGCATTGTGCTGACCATCGGGATGGCGGTTGACGCCAACGTGCTGGTCTTCGAGCGGATCCGAGAGGAGATCAAGACCGCCAAGGGCCCGGCCCGCGCCATCGAGCTGGGTTATGAAAAGGCGCTGAGCGCCATCACCGACGCCAACATCACCACCTTCATCACCGCGCTGATCCTCTATGCGATGGGATCGGGTCCGGTGCGCGGCTTTGCCATCACCCTGGGGCTGGGCATCATCACCTCGGTCTTCACGGCGATCTTCGTGACCCGGCTGATGGTGGTGATCTGGTACGAGCGCAAGCGCCCCAAGACGGTGCTGCAGGGCCGTGCGCTGCGGCTGGTGCCCAAGGAAACCAATTGGGATTTCTTCCGCCGCTGGCGGGTCTCGCTGGGCATCTCGGCGGTGCTGATCGTGATCTCCTTCGCTTCCTTCGCCTTCCAGGGGTTGAATTTCGGCATCGATTTCCGCGGCGGCACCACCATCCGGACCGAAAGTACGCAGCCGGTCGATGTGGGCCAATACCGCGACGCCATCGGGCAGCTTGATCTGGGCGATGTGTCGATCACCGAGGTGTTCGATCCGACCTTCGGCCCGGATGAAAATGTCGCCATGATCAAGGTGCAGGCGCAGGAAGGCGAGGAAAGCGTATCCAACGACGTGATCCTGCAGATCGAGGACACGTTGCAGGCGGCCATCGCAGACCTGAAATTCACCGCGGTCGAAAGTGTCGGCCCCAAGGTCTCGGGCGAGTTGATCACGGCGGCGATCATTGCCGTCACCCTCGCGATCACCGCGGTGCTGATCTATATCTGGCTGCGCTTCGAATGGCAGTTTGCCGTGGGCGCGGTGGCGGCGCTGGTTCATGACGTGGTGCTGACCATCGGCATTTTCTCGGAATTGCAGATCCAGTTCGACCTGGCGATCATCGCGGCACTGCTGACCATCGTCGGCTATTCGCTGAACGACACGGTGGTGGTCTTTGACCGGGTGCGCGAGAACCTGCGCAAATACAAGAAAAAGCCGCTGTCGGAGGTGCTGAACATCTCGATCAACGAGACCCTCAGCCGGACGATCATGACCTCGGTCACGACGCTCCTGGCGCTGCTGGCGCTTTACGTGCTGGGCGGCGACGTGATCCGGGGCTTCGTCTTTGCGATGATCTGGGGCGTGATCGTGGGGACCTATTCATCGGTTTTCGTGGCCAGCTCGATCCTGCTGTGGCTGGGCGTCAAACGTGACTGGAGCAAGCCGGACGCCAATGCCGGCAACCAGTTCGCCAATGTAGATGCCTGACATCCTGGCGCAGGTCTGGGCCACGCCCGGCCTGTTCTGGCTGATTCTGGTGATCAGCATCGCCGGGATCGTGCGCGGCTTCTCCGGGTTTGGTACGGCGCTGATCTTTGTGCCGGTGGCGGGTATCTTCCTGCCGCCGGAAACGGTGATCGCGCTGATGACGATGACCGGGGTCGCCAGCATGGCGGCGCTGATCCCGCGGGCCTGGCGGCAGGCGGCACGGGCCGAGGTGGGCCTGCTGGCGCTGGCGGCCATCGTCACCGTGCCACTGGGCCTGTGGATCATGAACGTGCTGGACGAAACCACCGTGCGCTGGTGCGTCGCCGTCATCGCCGGCGGCACCCTGGCCGTGCTGGTGGCGGGCTGGCGGTTTTCGGGGCAGGTGAACCTGCCCGGGTTGCTGGCCATCGGCGCGGCGGCAGGGGTCATCGGCGGCATGACCGGTCTGACCGGGCCCGTGGTGATCCTGTTTTACCTGGCGGGGCAGGCGGTGGCGCAGCGGGTCAGGGCCAACACGATCCTGTTCCTGGCGGCGCTGGACATCGCGATCGTGGGCAACCTGATTTTCGGCGGCGCGGTCGGCTGGGACGAGGTCGCCCTGGCCGTGACGCTGGCGGTGCCCTATTTCACCACCACGATGATCGGCCAGGCATTGTTTGATCCCAGGCATGAGAAACTCTATCGTTGGGTGGCCTATGGTGTGATCGCCCTTGCCGTGGTCAGCGGTTTGCCGCTTTGGGCTTAGGAACGGACAGGATGCAGCTGAACGAGATCACCTTTTCGCAGGCCACGCCAATTGATGGCTACGGCCCCGGGTTTTTCCGCGTCGGCGGGCAGGTCTTCGAGGGGCCGGTCTGCGTCACCGCGTCGGGCGCGCGATCCTGGGGCGGATATGAGGATGCCGAGACCTTGCTGGCGCTGGCGGAAGACATCGACGTGGTCTTTGTCGGCACCGGGGCCGACACCGCGCATGTCCCGGCGGAGCTGCGCAGCGGGCTGGAGGCTGCGGGCGTGGGGATCGAGGCGATGAATTCACCCGCGGCCTGCCGCACCTTCAATGTCCTTCTGTCCGAAGGCCGGCGCGTGGCCGCCGCGCTGTTGCCGGTCTGATCCGCGCCTGCCGGGGTGGGGTTATCGCGCTTTTCCCCCGTTTGCGATTAGGCTAAGGACGGGGCATGGGGATACGTGTTTCCGATCTTTCCGTGGCCCGTGGCGGCGTCCGGGTGCTCGACGGGGTTTCCTTTGCGCTTGAGGCGGGTCAGGCGCTGGTCCTGCGTGGGCCGAACGGGATTGGCAAGACCACGCTGCTGCGCACCGTTGCGGGGCTGCAGCCGCCCCTTTCCGGCCGGGTCGAGGCCACGCCGGACTGCCTTGTCTATGCCGGCCATGCGGACGGGCTGAAACCCACGCTGAGTGTTGCCGAGAACCTGGTGTTCTGGGCGCAGGTATTTGGCAAGAGGGATATCTCGGACGCCTTGAATGCCTTTGACCTGGGCGCGCTTGCGGCGCGGCCGGCGGGTGAGCTGTCGGCGGGGCAAAAGCGTCGGCTCGGACTGGCGCGGCTGCTGGTCACGGGGCGGCCGGTCTGGGTGCTGGACGAGCCGACCGTATCGCTTGACAGCCAGGCGGTTGCGATGTTCGCCCGTGCCGTCCGGGCGCATCTGGGCGCGGGCGGTTCGGCGCTGATGGCCACGCATATCGACCTGGGGCTTGAGGAGGCCGATATCCTCGACATTGCCGCCTATCGCGCCAAGGCGCCAGCGCCCGAGGATTTCGACGGGGTGTTCCTGTGATCGCGCTGCTGATCCGCGACCTAAAACTGGCGATGCGCGCCGGGGGCGGATTTGGCCTGGGGCTCGCGTTTTTCCTGATCGTGGTGACGCTGGTGCCGTTCGGGGTGGGGCCGCAGGCCACGCTGCTGGCCGCAATTGCGCCGGGCATCCTGTGGCTGGGGGCGCTTCTGGCCTGCCTGCTGTCACTTGACCGGATCTTTGCCCTGGACTGGGAAGATGGCAGCCTGGACCTGCTGGCCACCGCGCCCCTGCCGATGGAGGCGATCGTCAGCGTCAAGGCGCTGGCCCACTGGCTGACAACCGGTCTGCCGCTGGTTCTGGCGTCGCCGCTCTTTGGCCTGCTGCTGAACCTGCCCGCCGCCGGGTTCAAACCGCTGATCCTCTCGCTGGTACTGGGCACGCCGGCGCTCAGCGTGATCGGCACTTTCGGGGCGGCCCTGACCGTGGGCCTGAAACGCGGCGGGCTGTTGCTGAGCCTGCTGGTGCTTCCGCTTTATGTGCCGACGCTGATCTTCGGGGCGGAAATGGCGCGGCGTGGTGTCGCGGGGCTGGACATTGGCGTGCCAATGGCAATGTTGGCAGGGATTACCTGTGCTACCATCGCCCTGCTGCCCTTTGCCTCGGCCGCGGCGCTCAGGGTCAACCTGCGGTGAAACGGGCCCACGATCAATGGAAGGAAACCCGGTGAGGTCGATCTGGGAATATGCCAACCCCAAGAAATTCATCCAGACCACCGACAGGGTGCTGCCGGGGCTGTCGATGCTGGCGGCCCTGGCGCTGCTGGTAGGGCTGGTCTGGGGGTTCTTCTTCACGCCGGATGATTACCGGCAGGGATCGACCGTCAAGATCATCTACCTGCATGTGCCAAGCGCCCTGATGGCGATCAATGCCTGGCTGATGATGCTGGTGGCCTCGCTGATCTGGCTGGTCCGCCGGCACCATGTCAGCGCGCTGGCGGCGCGGGCGGCGGCGCCGGTGGGGATGGTGATGACGCTGATTGCCCTGCTGACCGGCGCAATCTGGGGCCAGCCGATGTGGGGCACCTGGTGGGCCTGGGATCCGCGCCTGACCTCTTTCCTGATCCTGTTCCTGTTCTATCTGGGCTACATCGCGCTGTGGGCAGCGGTCGAAAATGACGATACCGCCGCCGATCTGACCAGCGTTCTGTGCCTGGTGGGGTCGGTTTTCGCGCTGCTCAGCCGCTACGCGGTGAATTTCTGGAACCAGGGGCTGCATCAGGGCGCGTCGCTGAGCCTCGACAAGGAGGAAAACGTGGCCGATGTCTTTTATCACCCGCTTTTGATTTGCATCGCCGGGTTCGTGTTGCTTTTTGTCGCCCTGGTCCTGTTGCGCACCCGCACCGAGATACGCGCCCGCCGGACGCGCGCACTGCTGGCCCGCGAAAGGATGGGATGATGCCCGAACTGGGAAAATACGCCGCGACGGTGCTTTCGGCCTATGGCGTGTCGATCGTGCTGATCCTGGGCCTCGTGGCGCTTAGCATGATCCGCGCCGCCCAGGTGAAGAAACAACTGCAGGACGTTGAAGAGAAAATGAAAAATGGAAAGTAGAGAAGCAGGCTTTAACTATTTTTTGTTAATCCCCGTCGTTGCTGCTGGGGTGTTTTTTGGTTTGTTCGGATTCAAAATGTACCAAGATAATCTGACGACTTCACGTGGAGAGACCAACAACACGATACCATCGGTGTTGGAGGGAAAGACTGCGCCCTCGGTTAATTTAGTCCAGCTTGGCAACGGGCAGCCCTTCACCGACGCGGATCTGCGCGATGGCAGCGTGAAACTGGTCAATTACTGGGCCAGCTGGTGCGGGCCCTGCCGGGCCGAGCATCCCAATCTCGAAGCGCTGGCCGAAGAGGGCATCACCATCTACGGCGCGAATTACAAGGACAAGCCCGCCCAGGCCCTGGGGTTTCTGCAAGAGCTGGGCGATCCCTACGCCGCTATCGGAGCGGATGAGAGCGGCCGCATGGCGCTGAATTGGGGTGTCTACGGCGTGCCCGAAACCTATGTGATCGACGGTGACGGCAACATCGTTTTGCGGTTTGCCGGGCCGATCACGCAGCGTGCGCTGGAGGCCACGATCAGACCGGCGATCGAGGCCGCCCGCTGAGCGGGCCTAGTCGCCGCAATTCCGATCGGCGATGGCTGTGTTGACGGGGCATTTCGCGGCATCCGCCGTGTCGCCCTGCGCGCCCAGAACCGCAAAGAGGGATAGGGCGATGGCCTGAAGGACTATGAGTGTCGTGCGCATTTTTCTGCTCTTTATCGTTGTGCTCTGACACGACATGGGGGTTTCGGGCGCTGATCAAAGGTTTGGATCGGCGCAATTGGCTCACAAAAGCGTCATAGGCAAAGACATGCCGGAACGCGGTCAGGGAGGCTGACACCCGCGCATTTGAACGAGGTTTGACTGCGATGTCTGATGTATGAGGGGGATTCATTTCTGACGCTCGGCCAGGTGGGGCGTGTCGGGTTGCTGATGCTGTCGGGCGCGTTGGCGCTCGGGCTGGCATGGCTGGTGAGGCGCCTTGGGCGCGGACGGTCGCGGGCGCTGCGGGCCGGTGTGGCGCTATCGGCCTTCTGGATCTTCCTCTGGTGCTCTCCGCAGATCTACTACGTCTACTACATGACCCTTTTCGACGGGCTGCCATGGCAGAACGTGGTCAAGACACCACCTGGCTTGAGTAACGTGCTGTCGCTGCTGACATTCACCGATACAGCCAGCCTGTCGAACCACGGCAAGGGGCTGATGGGGTGGGGGCTGATCGCCGTTGCCCTCTGGCGCGAAACAAAGCGCCCGTAGCGCGGACGGACCGGGCAGGGCGCAGATGTTCACTTAAAAAGCCCCGCGTTCGGCGGGGCTTTCATCAGGTCTGCTGGCCGGTTCAGGCGGCTTTGGCCAGGTTGCGCAAGACGTAATGCAACACGCCGCCATGCTTGATGTAGTCGATCTCGATCGCCGTATCGATCCGGCATTTCAGCGTGATCTCCTTGACCGAGCCATCGGCCATCTTGATCGTGCAGGGCACTTCCTGCAGCGGCTTGATCGTGTCGAGCCCCGAGATAGAGACCTGTTCCTCGCCGGTCAGCCCCAGCGATTTGCGGGTGTCGCCGCCGGTGAATTCAAACGGGATCACCCCCATGCCGACCAGGTTCGAGCGGTGGATACGCTCGAAATTCTCGGCGATTACGGCCTTGACGCCCAGCAGGGCCGTGCCCTTGGCCGCCCAGTCGCGCGACGATCCCGCGCCATATTGCTCGCCGCCGAACACGACCAGCGGCGTGCCGTTGGCCTGATGCGCCATCGCCGCCTCGTAGATCGAGGTCTGCTTGCCGTCGGGGCCCTTGGTATAGCCGCCCTCGACGCCATCCAGCATCTCGTTCTTGATGCGGATATTGGCGAAGGTGCCGCGCATCATCACCTCGTGGTTGCCGCGCCGCGACCCGTACGAGTTGAACTCGCGCACCGGCACCTGGCGATCGGTCAGGTATTGCCCGGCAGGGGTGGTATCCTTGAACGACCCGGCGGGGCTGATGTGGTCGGTGGTGACCATGTCGCCCAGCAGGGCCAGGACGCGGGCCCCTTCGATATTCTCGATCGTGCCCGGTTCCTTCGACATGCCCTGGAAATAGGGCGGGTTCTGGACATAGGTCGATTGCGGCGGCCAGTCATAGGTCTCGCCGGTCGAGGTTTCGACGGCCTGCCATTTCTCGTCACCCTTGAAGACGTCGGCGTATTTCTCCTGAAACGCCGCGCGGGTCACGGTTTTCTGTACCAGATCGGCGATTTCGCTGGTCGAGGGCCAGATATCCTTCAGATAGACATCGTTGCCGTTCTTGTCCTGTCCCAGCGGTTCCTTGGTGATGTCGACATTCATGTCACCGGCCAGCGCGTAGGCCACCACCAGCGGCGGCGAGGCCAGGTAATTGGCGCGCACATCGGGGCTGATCCGGCCCTCGAAGTTGCGGTTGCCGCTGAGGACGGAAACACCGATCAGGTCATTCTCGTTGATACATTTCGAGATCTCCGGCGCCAAGGGCCCCGAGTTGCCGATACAGGTGGTGCAGCCATAGCCCACGAGGTTGAAGCCGATGGCGTCCAGATCGTCCTGCAGGCCGGCGGCTTCGAGATATTCGCTGACCACCTGCGAACCGGGCGCCAGCGAGGTCTTGACCCAGGGCTTGCGGTTCAGGCCCAGTTCGCGGGCCTTGCGCGCCACCAGCCCGGCACCGATCATCACGTAGGGGTTCGAGGTGTTGGTGCAGGAGGTGATCGAGGCGATCACCACCGAGCCGTCATGCATCTGGTAATGGCTGTCCTCGGTCAGGACGAAACCGTGCTGGTGATGCCCTTCGTTGCCGGGGATGTTCTGGGGTTCAGGCGCGCCGCCTTCGCCGCGCCAGCGGGTTTCGTCGGTTGCCTTCACATCGCGGCCGTCACGGAAACCATTGACGTATTTCCGGAATTCCGATGCCGCCTTGTCCAGCGCGATATGGTCCTGCGGGCGTTTCGGGCCAGAGATGGCCGGCACCACGGTGCCCATGTCAAGGCTGAGCGTGTCGGTGTAGACCGGCGCGTAATTCTCATCCCGCCACATGCCGTTTTCCTTGGCATAGGCTTCGACCAGCGCGATGCGGTCCTTGTCGCGGCCGGTAAGCTCGAGGTATTTCAGCGTTTCGCCGTCGATCGGGAAAAACCCGCAGGTGGCGCCATATTCGGGGGCCATGTTGCCGATCGTGGCGCGGTCGGCCAGCGGCAGGTTGTCCAGCCCGGCGCCGTAGAATTCGACGAATTTGCCGACAACACCCTTTTCGCGCAGCATCTCGACCACGCGCAGCACCAGGTCGGTGGCGGTGGTGCCTTCGACCATCTCGCCGGTCAGTTCAAAGCCGACGACCTCGGGGATCAGCATCGAGATCGGCTGGCCCAGCATCGCCGCCTCGGCCTCGATCCCGCCGACGCCCCAGCCCAGGACGGCGGCGCCGTTGACCATGGTGGTGTGGCTGTCGGTGCCCACCAGCGTATCGGGATAGGCGACTTCCTCGCCGTTCTGGTCCTTGTCGGTCCAGACGGTCTGGGCCAGGTATTCAAGGTTGACCTGGTGGCAGATACCGGTACCGGGCGGGACCACGCGGAAGTTGTTGAACGCGCCCTGACCCCATTTCAGGAACTGGTAGCGTTCCATGTTGCGCTCGTATTCGCGGTCCACGTTCAGCTGGAAGGCGCGGGGGTTGCCGAACTCGTCGATCATGACCGAGTGGTCGATGACCAGGTCCACCGGGTTCAGCGGGTTGATCTGCTGCGCGTCACCGCCAAGCGCCACGATGCCGTCGCGCATCGCCGCCAGGTCGACGACCGCGGGCACGCCGGTGAAATCCTGCATCAGCACACGGGCGGGGCGATAGGAAATTTCGCGCGGGTTCTTGCCGCCCTTTTCGGCCCATTCGGAAAACGCCTTGATGTCGTCCACGGTGACTGTGTTGCCATCCTCGAACCGCAGCATGTTCTCCAGCACCACCTTGAGAGCGGCGGGCAGGCGCGAGAAATCGCCCAGCCCGGCGGCCTCGGCGGCGGCGATGGAGTAATACGACACCGATGCGCCATTCACGCTGAGCGTCTTGCGGGTTTGGGCTGTATCCTGTCCGACGACGATGGGCATTCTGGCCTTCCTTTCAAAGTGGGTTCAGATCGAATTACACCGCTTCTGACCGATTTGCATGATGCGATCAAGAGGGTGGCAGGCATTTTTGTATACTATTGCACACAATCACCCGGTGTTTCAAGTTTCACCAATCTCTCGCGAAACCTTGATTGGCCATTGAGCATGGGTTTGCGTAGGTATGTTCTGTGACATAGAAGCTGAGCCTATCGGAAAAGAACATGCGCAAACTCGCCCTTTTGCTTGCCGCCGCGCTGATGCTGGCAAGCCCGGCCAGGTCAGGGGACAACCCTGTCGTGGTCGAATTATTCACCTCTCAGGGCTGTTCGTCCTGTCCTCCGGCGGATGCGTTTCTGCACGAGTTGGCGAAGCGCGATGACGTGGTCGCCCTGGCGCTGCACGTGGATTACTGGGACTATATCGGCTGGAAGGACATCTTTGCCAGCGCCGAGAACACCAAGCGCCAGCGCGCCTATGCCCGCGCGGGTGGACGCAAGATGATCTATACCCCGCAGATGATCATTAACGGGCGCGAACATGTCGTCGGCAACCGGCCCCGCGATGTGGTCGATCTGATCAACAAGCACAAGAATGGCGCGGAATATGTCGACCTGACGCTTGAACGGGTCGGGGACACGGTTCAGATCCGTGCCGAGGCGAAAGAGCCGTTGCGGGATCAGTTGGTGGTGCAACTGATCCGCTACCGGCCGCAGTCGACGGTCGACATCAAGCGCGGCGAGAACGCCGGCCGCACCCTGAGCTATGCCAACGTGGTGACCGAATTCAGCGCGCTTGGCAGCTGGAACACGCAAGGCCCCCTGGTGATGGAGGCCAAGGCACCGGGAGAAGCGCCCGTGGTCGTGCTGCTGCAACATCAGGGCTACGGCCCGGTGGCCGCGGTCGCGCGGGTCAAGTAGGCGGCTGCCCTGGATCTGGCCGGGGGGCGAGGCATAGAGCGCCTGGTCTTTCGTGGCCAGAAGGACCGGTCGCCAGATGGTGGCTTTGAGCCCAAAATCAACGAATCCTGCGACATGTGCAATTCGGTTGTAGCGGGCCGGAGTAGTTACTCCGCTGATTGAATGTTTGACATGGCATTTCGCCGTCTGTTGACTTCGATGCATAAAGCACGATTTGCAGGAATCGTTACCGATGCTCAGCCTTTTCAATATAGATTACCTCAACGTCAACAAGATGATCCGCGAATTCACGTCCAAAGCCGGACTGCAAGGAGAGATCAGCTTCGTGTGCATCTATCGCTCCGCAAACTTCGAGCATGAACGTCAGGTCTTCAAGGTTTCGGTCGGTGACAAACTGTTTGCGATGAAAGTTGATCGCTTTGGTGCGAAGTCGGGTCGGCTAACGTCTGAATTTGCAGTTTTACAGGGTTTGCATCAGCATTTTCAGAAGTACGATAAACAGGCTATCCCCGCTCCCGTATACCTTTCTGAAAGCGGGGAATTTTTTGTTGTCGAATTCATAGATAACCGCACCGCCACGGTAGCAATAAAAACGGCAAAAAATATCAAGGCGGCCGGGCAGATCTATCGTCGCGTAGGAGCGTGGCTGCACGCATTTCACCAATACGGAAACATCACAGAAGCCAGGATTTACCCGAATTGGATGTTCGAGGCTCTAGACGTATCAATTCAGAATGGTCCCCACGCTCCTCCCGAACAATATCGGCCTATGATTACCCAACTTCGTGAAGAAGCTGATCAATTGAAGGAGCGCCGAGATACGAAAGTGCTTTGTCATGGAGATTTTCACGCCAGCAACGTGATCATGGGGCAAGGTGTAACCTACGGGTTCGACTTTACTGAAGTCACGGAAAAGCTTGCTCTCTATGACATCGTGGATTTTCTGAAGGTAGATATCTTTCGGACCGGTGTTCTCTCGGATGTCGACAGAAGCGGAGTCACGCGCCAGTCTAAAGCCATGTTTTTCAAGCTTTACCGGCACCCTATTGATTTAGATCTTCTAGACTTTTGCCTTCGAGGGAGACTACTTAAAGACTGGATATTTATCACCAGCGAACGGCATTTCAAAAGCGACTTTCAAAAGAATAAGTTTCTCCGACTTGAAGAAAGACTTAACATTGCCTTTGCTCAGCATTAGTCGCGGAGTCCATCAGCACTGCTATGAGGTGTCAAACGGCGAAAGTCTGCCCCGTCCCGCATAGCAGACATTGCGGCATGTCCTTTGCTCAGACTGCCTCTGTGATGATGGTCGAGCTTTGCTCGAGCGTGCGATGGACGGGGCATTTGTCGGCGATCTCAAGAAGCTTTTGGCGCTGTTCGTCGTTCAGATCTCCGGTCAGGTTGATGACCCTTTTGAACGTGTCGGCCTGGGCCTGGCCGCCGCCGCTCTCGGCGTCCTGCGCGTGCACCTTGTCATGGCTGACCGCCACCTGCACATGGTCCAGCGGCCAGCCCTTGCGGCGGGCATACATCCGGATCGTCATCGAGGTGCAGGCCCCGAGCCCTGCCGACAGGAACCCGTAGGGCGACATGCCGCGGTTGCTGCCGCCATAGGCCAGCGGTTCGTCTGCCAATACGTGATGGTCCGGGCCGGAATTTATGTCCTGCAGAAATCCGTCCGGATCGGCCTCGGACACGCAGACGATGCCTTCGGGCGCGCCGGGGGGTGGGGCGGGGGGCTTGAGATCAAGGTAGCGCGTCGCCCAGGCGGCAATGACCTCGGCCGCGTATTCGGCATCGTCGGGATCGGTGATCAGGTGGTCGGCATTGTCGAGCGTGACGAAGCTCTTGGGGTGTTTGGCGGCGCTGAAGATCTCGCCGGCATTCTCGATCCCGACGGTTGCGTCGCGCGGTGCGTGCAGGATCAGCAGGGCGCGGTGCAGGGTGGCGATCTTGCCGGTCAGGGTCTCGGCCTTCACATCCTCGACAAATCCCTGACCGATGCGGATCGGCCGTCCGCCCAGCATGACCTCGGCCGCGCCTTCCGCCGCGATCTTGTCGAGCGCATCGCCGAAATTATGGGTGACATGGCCCGGATCGTAGGGGGCGCCGATGGTGACGACGCCCTTGACGCTGTCGATCCCGCCTGCCGCGCCCAACACCGCCGCGCCACCGAGGGAGTGGCCGATCAGCAGGCTGGGGGCCATGTTGCGTTCGGCCAGCGCCTTGGCCGCCAGCACCAGGTCGTCGACATTCGACGAGAAGGAGGTGTTGGCAAACTCCCCCTCGGAATGCCCGAGGCCGGTAAAGTCGAAGCGCAGCACCGCGATGCCCGCCCCGGCAAGGCGGGCGGCGATGCGGCGCGCGGCGGGGATGTCCTTGGAGCAGGTAAAGCAATGTGCAAAGAGCGCGGTGGCCAGGTGGGGGCCGTCGGGCAGATCCAGGCGGGCGGCAAGGGTGCTGCCATCATGACCTGTGAAGGTAAGGCGTTCGGTCGGCATGGGGCGTCCTTTGGTTTCAGGTATGCGCAGAGCGTAGTCAGAGGCGTGCCGTGGCACCAGCACAGAGTCAGCGCCGTCACGCTAAGGTGAGAGCGCGCGATGCGTGCGCGCCGGTTCTGGTGAGGATGGATCACCGCTCTGCAAGCCGTGCGACACCCGCGTTGCCGGGGAGGGTGAATGCCTAAAATTTGGTGCGTATTCGAAGCTGAACGGGGAAAACGTAAATCAGGTCTTAACCAGAGGGTGCCAGAATGCGCGGAAAGCTATTGGTTTGTAGTGATCTCATGCAGTTACGGCTTAAGAACCATTTTGATGTCAGGATGTTTTCACTTGTGATTACGAGTGTGGTGGTATGCGGCACCGTGGTCCTGAGGCACCTGATGATGCCGCCGGAGTTCCTTCACAGCACCATCATCCAGGGGGCATGCATCGCCGCCATCATGGCGGCACCGATCAGCTATTTCGTCGGTCTAAAAATGATGGACATCAACATACTCGCTGAAAAACTGGAATATGCGGTCAACCATGACAACCTGACAGGGGCTTGCAGCCGGATGAATTTCCATCAGCGGCTCGAAAGTGTCGAAGACCAGGACATGGTGCTGATCATGGCCGATGTGGACCATTTCAAACGGATCAATGACCGCTATGGCCACAAGGCCGGAGATCACGCGCTGAAGCAGTTTGTGACCACGCTTGTACGCAACTGCCGCGAGGACGATGTGGTGGCGCGGTTCGGCGGAGAAGAGTTTGTGATACTCCTGAAAGGCGTCAGCCGGGACGAGGGCGAAGGGACGGCGCAGCGCCTGTGCGAGTGCGTGCGCGGCAAGAGGATCTTTGCCGACGGGCAGGAATTGCAGCTTACCGCCAGTTTCGGCGTGGCCGAGATCATGACCGTGTCGCAAATCGATATCGCGCTTCAGATGGCCGATCTGGCGGTGTACCGCGCCAAGCGGGAAGGCCGTGACCAGGTCTGCGTCTATGATCGCACCCTCGACGGAGAGGTGGTCGACGCGCGCAGTGCGGCTTAGTGCTTTGCCGCCTCTAGCGCGCCGGCGGGCACAGAGGTACTCTGCGCGCGCAATCAATCACGTTTTGTGATGTATGGCATAACATCAATTCGTTTTATTTATGTAACTGCTTTGCCTATCTTCGCCTTATCACCATGAGATGGAGAGATTGAAATGGCACATGAGATCAATATCCAAGGCCCTGCCCACAATCGGGTTTCCGGTGCCGCGACACTGGCGCTGACCGGCGCGCTGCTGCTGGTCATCGGCGGCCTGGCACTGAGCGACATCACCCCGGACGGCGTGGCGACACGGGGCGGGGTCGAGCCTGTTGCCGAGGACTGGCATGGCAATGTGCGCCGGTCCTACGGCGTCTACTGAACCGAAACACCGGTGGGGCAGGGTCAGACCTGCCCCATCAGACGCGGATCGAACGGATATTTCGTCAGGTTTTCGTAGCCGGTATCGGTGATCAGCACCTGGTCTTCCAGCTTGATCGAAAAATCGCCGCCCACGGCGCCGACCGCGGCCTCGACGCAAAGCACCATGCCGGGCTCCAGCGCATAGTCGAACGCGCCCTCTACCGCCTGATCGGGATAGGCCACGAGAGGCCATTCGTCACAAAGACCGACGCCGTGCATCAGGCAGCCATATTTCTGTGCCTGGTACTGTTCGTCCAGCCGGTGGCAATTGGCGGTCAGCTCGGGGATGGTCACGCCCGGTTTCAGCATTTCCATATTGGTCGCGATATGTTCATGGGCGTGCTGCATCGCATAGATCATGTCATCGCGCGGCTTCTCATCGCCGATCCACCAGGTTCGAGAGATGTCGACGCAGATGCCGTAGCTGCCGATCAGGTCGGTATCAAAGGCGACGATCTCGTTGTTTTGCACGATACGGGGGCCGCATTCCTGAAACCACGGGTTGGTGCGCGGCCCGGAGGCCAGCAGCCGGGTTTCGATCCATTCGCCGCCGCGGCGGATGTTTTCCGCATGCAGCACCGCCCAGATGTCATCCTCGGACATGTTTCCACCGGGCACGCCGGCGCGGGCGGCGTCCTCCATCGCCCGGACGGCAGTTTCACAGGCATGGCTGGCACAGCGCATCGCCAGGATCTCATCCGGGCCTTTGACGGCGCGGGCTTTTTCGGTCAGCTCCTCGCCCTGCATGACCTCCAGCCCCTGCGCCTCGAGCGCACGCAGCCCGTGCAGCATGATCTTGTCCACCGCCAGCCTGGTGTTGCCGGGCGCATGTTCGGCCAGCAGCACGCGAATCTCGTTCGAGAGCGCATCGGCGGCCACGTCGATCTTGTCGCCGCGATCGAAATAGAACAGGTCCGCGCCGGAGCGCTGTTCGCGCACCAGAGGGTTGAACGTGCTGAGGAAGGGCGAGTTCTTGTAATCCCAGATCACCATGTAGCCGTCGGCACACAGCAACACCGCCCGAAACGGATTGTGCGCGTTCCAAAGCTGCATGTTGGTGCTGTCGGTGGCATAGCGGATATTCAGCGGATCAAACAGAAGGATACCGGCATAGTCGCGGTCCACCACGTGCCGTGTCAGCCGTTCCCAGCGATACCGCCGCAGGGCCTGAAGATCGGGCAGCTGCAGGCCAGCGGCGTCCCATTCGGCAAAGGCCAGCTGCGTCGGGCCGATCTCGATCCGGTCGGCATCGTTGGGGGTATTGTCGCCCAGGGTCGCACCTTTGCCCGGGTCGATCTTGCGGGTATCGCGGTAATGCGTGTTCATGGCTGGCCTCGCTAGCGTTTACCCAAATGGTGAAAGCGGGCCGGTCGCGGTGCTTGCCGGTTTACGACAAATTCAGGTGCCTTTGAGCCGGTTCGCGCGGCGGGGTGTGCAAATACTGCCGTGCGCATCCCGGCGCTTGATCGTGGTAACAGATTGAAAAACTGCGCAATCTGCTCTATTGCTACCTACTGGCTGCCTGTGCGGCGGCCGCTGTGGGGGTGAAGGTGAGATACGGTATTAGGATTGGGCCGGTCGCTCTGGCATTGGGATTGATGGCGGCGCCGACAGTTTCGGCCGAAGAGGCCGCCGGCGATTACGTGCAATATTCGCTGGAAATGCAGGGATCGCGCGTGAAGGGGATCATGCTGGTGGCCCGGCTGGTGGACGGCCGGGAAGTGCCGCATGGCTATTCGCTCAGGCGCGTGGCGCAGTTCATCACGGATGATTGCGCCAGCGGCAAGGTCGGCAAGTTCAAGCTGGGTAAGCGCCGCACCAACAAGGGCAAGGGAGAGGTCAAACAGCCGTTTCGTGCGTTTTGCCTGGGTGGTCCGCATCCGCGGATCGGCGCCCCGCAGGAAGCCAAGGTGCTGGTGACGCGCCAGGAAGACGGGCGCGATCTGGCCGAGTATTCCTATTTTCACGACGGCAGGACAGTCACGTCGGAACGCTATCGCTAGGGCGGGCAGGTCCGCGCACCCGATGCGGATGCGCGGTGCCGGTTCAGGTGGTTTTGAGCGCCAGATGCGGCTTGCCGTCCGAGGTTTTCTCGTGCGTGGTGCCGCGCGCGTTGACCAGGGCGCTGACCTGTCGGCGCAGGGAACTGAAACGGTCCGAGGTGACGACATCAATCGGTTCGTCGAACACCAGTGTCAGGCGCCAGTGGCCGCCGGATGCCTCGCGCACGGATTTCAGCCGTCCGGTGAAGGCATGGCCCAGATAGCGCCCGCTGACCGTCTGGCCGACCTGCCAGGCGGGGCGCGCGGTGTCGGCCGCCGCCGACAGGGTGTTCCAGTCACGATACCCCCATTGCCTTGCAAGAGTTTCAAGCGCCGCCGAATGGCTGAGCGGGGTGCCTTGGTCCGCCAGCGTGCTGCGCAGCCGTTTCGCCTGCACCTTGAGCGCGTCGCGGGTGGGTAGGATTTGCGGTGTCATTGTCCAATTCCTTGACGGGTCAGTGACCTGTTCGGGGGGGCGTTCGCATTGCCATCCGGTCGGTGACCTCAGGGTCTGAAACTGGATTGATGTCAGCCAGGCTTCACCACGGGCAACTGCCCTGCGAACGGCGGGGGCCTGAACCCCGAAAGCGCCAAAATAGGAATTGCGCGTGCGGCTGTCAAGGCACGGGGCCAAGTTGCCGGGTTGGTGCGGCTATTGCTTGTTCTTTTTCTTCTTCGGTGCCCGGCGCAGCGGCTGATCCGGGTTGATGAAGGGCTGGATTGCAAAGGGGAACAGGTCGTCCGGGGTCACGTGGACGCGCACGGCGTGCATGTTCTTGGCGCCAAAGGTCTCAAGCGCCATGATGTTCGGGCCGGTCTTTGGAAAGGGACGGAACAGGCGGAACTTGTGGCTGTCACCATAGGTCAGCAATACCGGACGGTCGAATTCTGCCGCCTGCCAGAGCAGGGTCTGCGCAAAGGCTCCGAAACCGGAATGGCGCAGGAAGCCCTCGGCATCCCAGGGCGGGCCGAACCCGAATTCGAACATATCCGCGTGGATCGCCAGCACCAGCGCCTTGGCATCCGCGGCGGCGGCAAAGCTCTCGACCAGCCATTCGCGGTTGGCGGCATCGCGGGCGGCAAACTCGGCGGCCGCCTCCGGGCGGGTGGCCTCGAAATTGTTGTTCGATCCGACCACATGCGCGGTCACGAACATCACCTCGTTGAACATCACCCGGGCGTTTTCCGGGTAGCCCCCGGCGCCCTGGTGGGAAAGGGCGATGGGCGACTGCCCAAAGGAGGTTCCGGGCGTGTCGAAATAGGTGGCACGGATATGGGCCAGACGTTCCTCGGGATCATGACCGCCGGCGACCAGCCGGTAACAATCGGTCCATTCATTGTCGCCCGGCGCGTAGAGCGTGGGCGCGAAAAACCGGTTGAGGTAGTCCAGCCGTTCCGCCAGCAGCTCATCCGAGCAGAAGCTGCCGCCGGATTTGGTATCGCCCACATGAACGACCAGATCGGGGCCAGCCTGGTTTATCGCGTCGATCAGGCCCAGATAGAGGTCATGAACCTTCGCCCCGGTGCCATAGGGCTGATCGCCCACGACGACAAAGCTGAACGGTTCGGCGGCGCTGGCCGATGACCACAGGACAAGGCTGGCAGCGCCCAGCCAGCGGCGCAATCGGACGGGCAGACGCATCAGGTCACCTGTCGATCTTTGCGGCCATGATCGCGATGGCCTTTTGATAGACACTGGCGGCGTTCCATTGCTTGATGACGGCGAAATTGGGCTGCCCCTCCTGATAACCCTGGCCGGGTTTCCACCCCTTCTGGCGCAGGAAATTCGCGGTCGAGGCCAGCGCGTCGGCCTGGCTGTAGAAATCGATCCGCCCGTCTCCATTGGCATCGACACCGTATTTCAGCGCATTGCCGGGCAGGAACTGGGTATGGCCCAGCTCGCCATGTTTGGCGCCCTTGGTGGCGGCCGTGATGGCGCCCTGATCCACCAGCTTGAGCGCACCGATGGCATGCGGGATGAAGAAATCCGACCTTCGGCAATCATAGGCCAGCGTGGTAATGGCCGAAACGATGGCGCTGTCGCCCATGAACCCGCCAAACCCGGTTTCCATCCCGTGAATCGCGATCAGAACGCCCGCGGGGACGCCGTATTGACGCTCCAGCGCGGCATAGAATCCGGGGTTGCGGGCCTTGCGCTTGCGCCCTTGTGCAACGATGGTTTCTGCGCCGCGCACGCGCATGAATTTCTCCAGCGTGTATTTGAAGCTTTTCTGATTGCGGTCGGCGGCGATGGTGCGGGTCGCGTACCGTGCGCCGGCCAGCGCCTGCAGGCCGCTCTTGCGGACGCCGGCGCGCCTCGCCTCCTGGGCAAAGGCCGTTTTCCAGGTCTCGAACCCGCTGGACGTATTTCCGCAGGCCGCTGCATGGGCCGGGGGTGTCATTGTCAGGCTCAGGGCCGTTGCGCCGGCCGCGAAAAGGGTTGCAATGCGAGTCACGGGTCGAAGGCTCCTCTCAGGGCAAGGCACTGGGTCGAGTGTAGCCCGGCGTCCTCGACCCTTCCAAGGTAAATCTGACGCTGCCGGGGGTCGGTTGCACCGGGCAGGTGGCCGTGAACCGCCGCCTAGCCGATCAGTCCGTGTAGGACGGCCAAAGTCTCGGTCGTCGCGCCATGCGCATCCAGGGTAATGAAGGTGCCCGTCAGGGCCGCCACCTGGGAGGTAAGCCGCAGGTTTTCACCCTTCAGGGCATTGAACACCAAGAGGGCAACCCCAACCGGCAGGGCCAGAAGCAGGACGATAAAGGAAATCATCCATGCCGACAGGCGCAGCGGCGCGGTCTTTTCGCGGATCTCCTCGTCAGGGTCGGCAATCCCGATGGATTCGATATCCGACAGGAACGCCGCATAGAATCCGCATTGTTTGCCGGATTCGGCCGACAGCACCGCCTTTTGCGTCAGGGCCTGCTGAAGCTGATCGTTGGTTTCATCGATACTGGGCAGGGTATAGCGCCGCTCGACAATACCGCCGGGTGTGTACGAGACGGTCATCTGCGGCTCTGCCGCGGTCTCCGCTGCTTCGGGCTGCGTGGTCGCCATCACGAAATCGGCGCTGCTGAGGACCGCCCCGGGGGTCACCCATTTCACCTGATCGGCAGACAGCGTCCAGTGCAGGGATTTCAGCGCATGGGCCAATACCGTGTCCTGATGGAGAAACTCGCCATTCTTGCCGACGTTGCTGTTGATGGTCAGTTCCAGCATCAGCGGCGCGGGGCCGGGCAGACCATCAACGACGTGATCTTCGAGAACGGAAATTGTCACGTCATGGTGGGCGGATGAGATACAGGCGCGGTCATTCGACAGGATTCGCACGCCGGTCACGTTCTCCTCGAGCGCTTCAAACGCGTTGCGCACACGGTTGCCGATCTTGACGATATCGAGATCGCGCAACCCTTGAAATATCAACCCGGCGCTGGCCATCGTGTTGGTCGTTGTCATTGTCCCGCCCACTTACATCCCTTCGTGTCAGCCCTGATTTTTGAGCGGCAAAAATGTGAACAATTTGTTTCAAATGCGGAACCATTGAGGCAAATCGGCCGAAATCGGCCCTTTTGACGCCAATTTCGCAACAATTCACCCCAGATCAGGGTCTGGCGGCTGGCGTGCCGATCCTGGGGCGTCGATGAGCGGCCGACGGCGCATTTCACCAGGAAAACCAAACCGTTCGTTGCTCGCCTTGCGATCATACCTCGCACCGGGCACGAAAAAAGGGGCACCGACGGTGCCCCTTTTTGTCGCAATCCTGATGGCGATCAGCAGCTGTAATACAGGCCGAACTCAACCGGGTGAGGTGTATGCTCGAACAGCTCAACCTCTTCCATCTTCAGGGCGATGTAGCCGTCGATCTGGTCCTTGGTGAAGACGTCGCCGGCCAGCAGGAAGTCATGATCCGCCGCAAGTGCCTCAAGCGCCTCACGCAGGCTGCCGCAGACGGTCGGGATGCCTTCCAGCTCTTCGGCGGGCAGATCGTAGAGGTTCTTGTCCATCGCCTCGCCGGGGTCGATCTTGGACTTGATGCCGTCCAGCCCGGCCATCAGAAGCGCCGCGAAAGCCAGGTAGGGGTTGGCCGCCGGATCGGGGAAGCGGGCCTCGACGCGCTTGGCTTTGGGCGACTCGGTCCACGGGATCCGCACGCAACCCGAACGGTTGCGGGCCGAGTAGGCGCGCAGAACGGGCGCTTCGAAGCCGGGGATCAGCCGCTTGTAGCTGTTGGTCGACGGGTTGGTGAAGGCGTTCAGCGTCTTGGCATGCTTGAGGATGCCGCCGATGAAATACAGCGCCTCCTGGCTGAGATCAGCATATTTGTCGCCGGCAAAGAGCGGCTTGCCGTCCTTCCAGATCGACATGTTGACATGCATGCCGGTGCCGTTATCGCCATAGATCGGCTTGGGCATGAAAGTGGCCGACTTGCCATAGGCCTGGGCCACGTTGTGGATGACGTATTTGTACTTCTGCAGCTCGTCGGCCTGCTTGGTCAGGCTGTCGAAGATCAGGCCCAGCTCGTGCTGACAGCTGGCCACCTCGTGGTGGTGCTTGTCGACCTTCATGCCCAGGCGTTTCATCGTGCTCAGCATCTCGGACCGGATGTCCTGGGCGTCGTCGATCGGGTTTACGGGGAAATAGCCGCCCTTGACGCCGGGCCGGTGGCCGGTATTGCCCATCTCGTATTCGGTATCGGTGTTCCAGGACGCGTCGATTGCATCAACTTCGTACGATACCTTGTTGATCGAGTTCGAAAAACGCACGTCGTCGAACAGGAAGAACTCGGCCTCGGGGCCGAAAAAGGCGCTGTCGCCGATGCCCGAGGATTTCAGGTAGGCTTCGGCCTTTTCGGCGGTGCCGCGCGGGTCGCGGTTATAGGGTTCGCCGGTATCGGGCTCGACCACCGAACAATGCACGCACAGCGTTTTCTCGGCATAGAACGGATCGACATAGGCGCTGTTGGTGTCGGGCATCAGTTTCATGTCCGAGGCCTCGATGGATTTCCAGCCGGCAATCGACGAGCCGTCGAACATGAAGCCCTCTTCGAGGAAATCCTCATCGACCTGGTCGGCCATGACGGTGACGTGCTGCAGCTTGCCGCGCGGGTCGGTAAAGCGGATGTCGACATATTCGATGTCCTCATCCTTGATCTGCTTGAGAACGGTGTCCTTGCTCATTCTCCTGGTCCTTCTTGTTTGGGGAATGTAGGTTTACAGCGCTTCCGAGCCGGTCTCGCCGGTGCGGATGCGGATGGCTTGTTCGACGGGGCTGACAAAGATCTTGCCGTCGCCGATCTTGTCTGTTTTCGCGGCCTCGGTGATGGCCTCGATCGCGGCATCAACCTGGTCGTCGTCCAGCACCACGTCAATTTTCACCTTGGGCAGGAAATCGACGACATATTCGGCCCCGCGATAGAGTTCGGTATGGCCTTTCTGGCGGCCAAATCCCTTGACCTCGATGACGCTGAGACCCTGGATCCCTGCCTCTTGCAGAGCCTCCTTGACCTCGTCAAGCTTGAACGGCTTGATGATCGCTTCGATCTTCTTCATGGCGCGCACTCCTGCGGTTGGATTTCGGCCCCTGAGACCACTTCTGTTCCCGTGGCTCAATCGGTTAGGGTGAAGTCGCGTGCAGGCGGGCGGGCCGCAGGGCTGGTTTGCACAAAAAATAGGCATAGTGCGCAAGAAGTGACCAAAAGTGAATCGGCGAGGGTGACGGAATGAGTGAACTGCTGACCGCCGCGCAAATGCGCGCCATCGAACAGGCCGCCATCGAGTCGGGCGAGGTGACCGGGCTGGAGCTGATGGAACGCGCCGGGCGGGGCGTTGTCGAGGCGATTTTCGAGGAATGGCCGGAGCTTGCGAAAACCTCGCACCGCGCGGTGGTTCTGTGCGGGCCGGGGAACAATGGCGGCGATGGGTTCGTGGTCGCGCGGCTGCTGAAGGAATGGGGCTGGGAGGTGGAGGTGTTTCTCTACGGCGACCCCGAGAAACTGCCGCCGGATGCGAAGGTGAATTATGAGCGGTGGAATGAGTTGGGTGCAGTTGATGAACTGACCGATGATAGAATTGATGGTTACGGGGAGGACAATCCTGGCACGGTTATTGCCGTCGATGCGCTTTTCGGTACAGGCTTGACGCGATCGTTCCTAGATTTTGGTCGTGTCCAAGACGAACTGAACTATTGGCAAGCGTCATCGACCCAAGGGGAAATGCCGCGGGTCGTTTCTATTGATGTGCCCAGCGGGCTTTGCGCAGACAGTGGGCAGTTTCTCGGATATGGACCGAAGGATGAGAATCCTCTTGATTTGTGTGTGTTGTCGAACCTCACGGTCTCGTTTCACTCAGAGAAAGTGGGTCATAGACTCTTCTTGGGGCCATTGGCATGCGCAAAAGTTGTCGTCGCTGATATCGGTCTAGAGGGCGGTGCCCGTCCGGGGGCGGAAGCGAAGCGCCCGCCCATGGGGGCGGACGGGCGCTGCCCGGCGGTTCCGCCGGGCGATATCGTCAAGTTGATCGAGGCCCCACGATGTTTTCGCCTGAACAAATTCTCTGGTTGGCACAAGTATTCGCAGGGTCATGCGCTGATCCTGTCGGGTGGCCATGGCAAAACCGGCGCGGCGCGGTTGGCGGCGCGGGGGGCGCTCCGGATCGGGGCGGGGTTGGTGACGATTGGCGTGCCGGGGTCGGCGCAGATGGAGGTGGCGGCGCAGGTCACGGCGGTGATGCTGAAACGGGTCGAGGATGGCGACGGGCTGGCGGCGCTGCTGGAGGATGACCGCCTCAATGCGCTCTGTCTCGGGCCGGGGCTCGGGATCGAGCGCGCGCGGGAGCTGGTGCCGGTGGCGGTGCGTGCGGCGCACACACCCTACGTCACCTTGGATGCCGATGCGCTGACCGCCTTTGCGGAAGCGCCGGAGGAATTGTTCGGGATGCTGCACGAGAGCTGCGTTCTGACCCCGCATGGGGGCGAGTTCGCGCGGCTCTTTCCGGATATCGCCGAGAAGCTGAACGCGCCCGCCATCAAGGGCCCGGCCTATTCCAAGGTCGATGCCACGCGCGAGGCGGCGAAACGGGCCGGCTGCGTGGTGCTGTTCAAGGGGCCGGACACGGTGATCGCCGCCCCGAACGGGCGGTGCTCAATCAACTCCGCCCATTACGAGCGCGCAGCGCTCTGGTTGGCGACCGCCGGGTCGGGCGATGTGTTGGCGGGGTTTATCACCGGGCTTCTGGCGCGGGGATTTGCACCGATGCAGGCGGCGGAGACGGCGGCGTGGCTGCATGTGGAATGCGCGCGGTCCTTCGGGCCGGGGCTGATCGCTGAGGATCTGCCCGAGGAAGTGCCGAAAGTGTTCCGAGACCTGGGCCTGTGACGCGATACCGTTAGCGGCGTTTTGGGTCAGGCAGCCAGCGCGGAGGCTGCCACATGACCCGCGACTTCCAGACCGTCCACATAGAGGATATGCGAGCGGTCGAACACCAATTCGCAGATGGTCGTTTGTTGGGGGGCGGTGCGGGTGATGAATTCGCCATCCACCAGACGCCCCGCCGCGACGATGGCCTGGTTCGCGCCAAAGAGCGCCAGCGCCCGCCAGTCCCGTACCAGCACGCCCTGGCCCGCGGGCAGGATGGTGTCGCAATCGGGGCGGGTATCGCCCAGTGAGCCGGCCCTGATCCGGATGAGCGGGACGAGGACAGTGCGTTGGCGGATCGCGCGCAGGAGGGCGGTGCCGCTGTCACGGGTCACGATGCGTTGGCCGGGACTCAGATCGCGCACGCGCCTCTCTCCGTCAAGGGTCAGGATGATGCTGTGTGCCGGAAGGCCCTTGATCTGATGGGAAAGGGTGACATGGTTTGCGTCACCGCTCCGCCCGACCGTCTTCGGTTTCATGGCGTGTCTCGCTCTGGTTTGCCTCGTTAATTGGCCACAGGATATGTTATGAAAGCGTAAATGTCGCGCTTTTTGTGGGCCGGCCGGGGTGCCGGGCATGGCGCACATTTTCTGCTCGCAACCGCCGCCAAGCTTTGCTAGAGACCGCGCACAGTGCGGGTGTGGCGAAATTGGTAGACGCACCAGATTTAGGTTCTGGCGCCGCAAGGCGTGGGGGTTCAAGTCCCTCCACCCGCACCAGATGCCTTTGAACAGACGCTTCAGCCGATCGGTTGTTCCAACTTTTCGGCCCAGTACTGGCAAAGCTCCTCGGCGGCTGGTCCAAGGAATTCCCGGACGATGATCACGGCGGCGGGGGCCGCGAAGAGTGGTGAGGTAAAGGGCAGCAGCGCGGCCGTGACCGCGGCGATGGCCGCGGATTCATTGAGGTTTGCCAGATCGGCAATCTTCTTGCGTTCCTCATCGCTGCCGGATCCGCCGCAGATCACGCCATGCAGGCGCCGGATCCAGACCTTCATCAGCCGGTCGCCGATTTCCTTCAGGTTGTCGCCAAGCGCCATTTCGGCCGTGGCATAGCCGCCATCGAGCGCCGGGTCGGTCAGGACGCTTTCGTCTTGTTGGGCCACCGCCTCTCGCCGGGCGATTTCCTCCAGCAGGTTCGTGGTGTCGGACGCGCCAAGCCGTTCGGCGGCCGAAACCGTCTCGCGCGCCTTGGCATCATCGACCGGAACGGTCTTGGTCGCCACTTCAGTGCTCATGGGTAATCTCCTTTTTCGGGTCGGGTCTGGTCAGAAGGGTCGCGTCGGCGTGTCCGTAGAGCGAATAGGCGAAGCCGAGTAGGTTGTTGTTGTCGTGAAAATGCCGGCGGCTGTGGCGCAGTGCCTCGCCCAGGGGGGCGCCACCGATCAGCTGGCGCAGCACCTCTTGCGCGAAGGCATCGGCAAAATGTGCGTTCATCGGGCATTCCGTGCCCAGAACGGCTGCGCAATGGCTGTCCAGGAAAACCCGTGTCAGCCCGTCCGACCGGCCCGGCAGCAGATCGGCGGAATGGCACATGTTGAGGAAGATGATCGGCCGGCGTGGCGCGAACCCCGGCAGCGCGCTTTGCAGTTGCGATTCCGAAAGGGTCATCGTGTCGGTCTTTATCCGTGCCTGGACCGTGCCCGCGCTGACCAGTCCGAACACCTGGTTGCGCCAGTCGTCGGCATCGTCCTCCAACTGTTTTTCGAGGTTGCGCAGGATATCTTCGGGAAAGCCTGTCGCGCGGCGGCTGGTGCTGCCGTGGCAGAAGAAGTAATAGAGGTCGGCCGAGGGGTTGGTGCCGAGCGCGTCAAGGATCGCCTGGCTGGTTTCCAGCCGGTTATGCGCCACCTGCGGGGCTGCCGCAAAGATCTTGTCGAGATTGCCCCGGTGGTCGACGAACCTGGTGAAGCCGTCGTCGAGCACAAGGTTCACATCCGCCGTTTCGGATGCCTGTGGTGCAAGGGGCGCGCCGCGTTTGCGCGTCAATTCAATCTGATAGCGCAAGCCCCAGAACTCTGCCGCGTCGGTCTGATCGGTCGGGATCAGAACCGACCAGGGAAAGACGAAACTTTCGGCATTTGCCGCCGTGGTGATGCGGATGACGGTTCCGTCGCCGGGTGCAAGGTTGGCAATCCATTCCCCCAGCCGTTCGCTTGCGCCTGCCGCACCCGCCTTGCGCGCGCCGAAAAGGCAGCGCCACGCCCTGTGGCCGAGATCGATCATGGCCGGCATGACATCGTTGGTGTAGTAATAGCTGCTGACCGCGTTCTTTTCGTTGGCAAAGAGGTTGAGGGCCTTGTCGGTCCAGAATTCGCGCACGAACGCCAGCAGCTGTTCCAGATCGCCCTCTGACAACAGGTGCCTCGGGTCAATCTCAACCTGGATATTCCCGCCCGAGCTGAACAGCGCCTCGACATGGTAGCCGCCCGGCACACGGTTGACGTGGAAGGCCAGCGCATCCACGGATGTCTTGCCCGGCGTTACCGGCATGACGCCCCGCTCGGTCCAGTGCAGTCTGCGGGTGATCTGCCCGTCGATATCTTCGTGGCGGATTTCGAGAATGTCGAGCAGGTGCAGCTCGGCGGAGTAGAGCCGGATTTCGATCGGCGGTGTCACTGCGGCCACCTGGTCGGGCATGGTAAAGCGGAAATAGACCGGTTGCGTATCCTGATCGTATTCCCAGTCGAAGGTTTGCAGCGGGTCGTCGAAGACCGGCCCGCCAAGGTGCCCGGAACTGGCGACGGCATAGACCTTGATCGTCTCGCGCCCGACACGCAGATTGGCGATCCCCTGGGGAGTGTTGCCCGGGGCGATCCCGCTGCGTTCGGCCGCGATGTTCAGGGCGATACTGTAATCGCAGCCCGCGCCGAGCGTTTGATGGTCCTGCAATGGGGCCGTTGCGGGCGGGATGTTTTCGAAGCAGAAGCCGGAATAGATGTCGATATTGGTATAGCGGGTACGCTCTGGCGTGGGCTGTGGCGATGGTTCGCGCCCGGAGGTGCCGCCCGGCGGTGACGAGCGTGGTGTTTCGGTTGCCCGTACTACCCGGGGCCGGGGGACGGCGCTGGCAGTGAGCCCGCCGAGAATTTCACCGATTTGATCGAATGCTCTGGTCAGGCCGCCGCCCTTGGGTGCCGGGGCCGATCTTGCGGGCGGTTCGCCCCTGGGTGCCGGGGCCGGTTGTTGCCGTGGTGCGCTGTCCGGCGCGCCATACCCCTCGGGTGCCGGGGCGGCCTCGGCCTCGTCGACGCTGCCGAAGCCATCGCGATAGTCGCGGGTGGCGATGTCCAGCCCCCACATGTCGCGCCCGGTCTGGCTTTCACGATGATAGGCAAGCGTCTTGCCGTAAACCGCGCGTTCGACCGCGCTTTGTAACTCGCCGAGGCCGATCTCGCCCTCGGGCAGCCCGAACTCGGGCAGTGCAAAGGGCAGGGTGACGCTGTTGATGCCCGCATAGCGCCGGATATCGGGGATATCGCGCAACAGCTCATCGACGCGCCGATGCAGGCGCGAATTGTTCATCTGCCGGAAATAATCCGAAGCTGGTGCGACAAGCACCGGTGCGCCCGAGGCCGAAAAAGGGTTGGCGTTCGACTGAAGAACCGCGTTGAAAAAGGCGACGTCAAAGGGCGCATCGTGGCTGATATTGTCGATGAAGTGCCAGAGAAACGGCGCGGCCTGCCGCGGAGCGAGCGGCACAAGCGCCACGAGGCGGGACCCGTCCGCGCGCTGCAGCAGGTCCGTCACCGTGGACAGGGTCATGCCCGGATCAAGCGCGATATTGAAATTGCCCGCATCCTGCCCGTAATTTGCGAAGCTCGAACGGGCAGCGGCATGAAGGGCAATGTCATAGCTCTCGTACCGGTTCTCCAGCCGTATGCTGTCCGCGCCATAGCGCGCATCGGCGGGGTCGATACCGCTGTCCGGCAGGTTGACCAGCACGCGGGGCGGCCAGTTCCAGTAAAGGTCAATGGAATGGCCGATGGATTGGATCGCCACCGACCCCAGGTAGCCCTGGGGCAGGTGGCGCCAGTCGTCATAGGGATCGCGTCCCGTCAGCGCCAGGCGCGACAATACCTGCGCCGACTGGGCCGACAGCTGAAGCTCTGGCAGATGCCATTGTGGTCCCATGGACACGATCAACAGGCGCACGATCGCCGGGCCATCCAACCGGCTGCAAAACTCCTGCCAGACCTGCGCAAGCGCGGTGTCGTCCAGCGGCCAGTCGCCCGAGCCGGGCAGGGACCACAAGAGCGCGGCACGGTCCGCGCGATCGAACCAATCTGCCAGCAGCCCCACATCGCCGGAGGTCTGCCCGCCACGGTTGCAGATCACGCCGGCGGCGGCATAGGCCATTGCTTCGACGGTCGGGTCACCCGAATTCAGGGCGTAGGGAAGCGGATGCAAAATCATCTTGCCGGTTCCGGGATCTGCGTCAAAATGCGGCTCATTGCTCTTGGTCCGAGGCGTCGAAAAGCAATTCGAAATAAGGCTTATCGTGGCATATCAATCATGAACTGTCACTGGATATTCCCGCGCTGACACTGCGCGGCGCCTTTGCCGCAGAGCGGGTTGCGCCGTTGAGTCAACAGACCGCGTCCGGTCCCGAAACTATGGTATTCCTATGACGCCGCAGCGCGGCAAACGCGCGAATCCCCTGGCGCGGCGGATCGCAATCCGTCTGCCCCGATGGCCGCCAGCGCCAGGTAGCGCGGAAAAAGACGCGAAAAACGGTCTGTTTCCGAAAACGGACTGCGACCACAACATATGGGTTCAGGACGGGTCCGGAACGCCAAGGGGGGTGGAACCGTTGCCGTTTTCGAAACAATGATGTCGAAACCCGGCCCGCTTTGGTGCCGTTGATCCTAAATTCAGGAAAATTCGTCTGAAATTTGAAACAGCAGTTCATATCGCAGTTTCGCACGTGATCGGCTGACCGGCGCTGCGTCGCATTTGCGCCCTAATTGCGCCTTTTTTCTGCCACAATTGGACGGCGAATAGGAGAGGTGCTGTAACGAGTATCTGCCTGTCGGGTTTGCGACATCTACCCGAAAACCAGATCCCGGAATGCAAAGAATGGTGACCGTCATCATCATTTCTTTAGGGATTTGTCGTACCTGACAGGCAGTTTTCTGGGGGCGACCATGCTGTCTTTCGGTTTTGCCAGGGAATCCGATTTCCCGTTTGGTGATGTTTTGTCTGCCTTGCCGGCCGAGGTGGTGGCCTGGCGTGCGCAACGGCGTATGCTGCTGGCATTTGGCGCGGCGGGCTATCTTGGCGCGGCATTCCTCGTGCTGTCTTTCCTCTCCTGACATCGCAACGCGCCGGTTCCGGCCGGAACGAATGGAACTGCGGCTGCAATAATGCGGCTTTGCCCTTGCGTGCGGACAGGGGGGCCAATAGAAGGGCCCGTGATTTTGACCGCTGCGGACGCCTCCGCGGCCAGATGCAATGGGAAGGACGAACATGCAGGTCACCGAAACCCTGAACGAAGGTCTCAAGCGAGGCTACAAAATGGTCCTGTCGGCCAAGGAGCTGGACGACAAGGTGATGGAGAAGCTCAAGGAAGCGCAGCCCGATGTGGAGTTGAAGGGATTCCGCAAGGGCAAGGTGCCTCTGGCGCTGTTGAAGAAGAATTTCGGCCAGCGCGTGATGGGTGAAGCGATGCAGGAAACCGTCGATGGCGCGATGTCCAGGCATTTCGAGGAAAAAGGTGAACGCCCCGCCGCCGAGCCCGACGTCAAGATGACGAACGAGGACTGGAAAGAGGGTGACGACGTCGAGATCGAGATGACCTACGAGGCGCTGCCCGAGATCCCCGAGGTCGATCTGAAATCGATCAAGCTGGAACGCCTGGTGGCCAAGGCCGACGACAAGGCGGTCGACGAGGCGCTGGCCAACCTGGCCGAAAGCGCGCAGGATTTCAAGGACCGCAAGAAGGGGTCGAAGGCCAAGGATGGCGATCAGGTTGTGATGGACTTCCTGGGCAAAGTCGACGGCGAAGCCTTTGAAGGCGGCAGCGCGGATGACTATCCGCTGGTGCTGGGCTCCAACAGTTTTATCCCTGGTTTCGAAGATCAGCTTGTGGGCGTGAAGGCGGGCGAGGAAAAGTCCGTCACCGTCAGCTTCCCCGAGGATTACCAGGCCGAGCATCTGGCCGGCAAGGAAGCGGTGTTCGACTGCACCATCAAGGCCGTCAAGGAACCGGCCGCTGCCAAGATCGACGATGAGCTGGCCAAGAAGTTCGGCGCCGAGGATCTGGACGGGCTGAAAACCCAGATCCGGGAGCGCCTGGAAGAGGAATATGCCGGTGCGTCGCGGGCGATCCTCAAGCGCAGGTTGCTGGATGAGCTGGACAAGAAAGTCAGCTTCGAGCTGCCGCCCAGCATGGTCGAGATCGAGTCGAAGCAGATCGCACATCAGCTGTGGCACGATGAGAACCCCGATGTCCAAGGCCATGACCACCCCGAGATCGAACCCACCGACGAGCACAAGGCCCTGGCCGAGCGCCGGGTGCGTCTGGGCCTGTTGCTGGCCGAGCTGGGCCAGAAGGCCGAGGTCGAGGTTACCGATGCCGAGATGACCCAGGCGGTCATGACCCAGGCACGGCAATATCCGGGCCAGGAGCGCGAGTTCTTTGAATTCGTGCAGAACAACCCGCAGATGCGCCAACAGCTGCGCGCCCCGATCTTCGAGGACAAGGTCGTGGATTACGTGGTTGAGCTGGCCAAGGTTTCCGAGAAGGAAATCACGAAGGCCAAGCTGGAAAAAGAGATCGAGGCGCTGGAAGACGCCTGATCCGGTAAAGCCGCCGGTAAGAAAAGTGAAGGGCCGCCCGGGAGAGCGGCCCTTCTTTCATTCTGGCGCGGGATTTCCGTTGATTAATGCAATCACCCCACCTGCGTCGGCCCCTGGGGGTTTAGGCGTTGCAGGCGCGCGTCGAATGAAACTTGTCAAAGAGTACCCGTTGCAGTGCCAGGGCGGCACCGCGTTCCGTTTCTGACTGGGCGGCGTCGATCTGTTCCTGGCAATAGCCGTTGAGGTCGATCAACTGAGCCTTGCTGTCGGCCTGTTGTGCCTCGGGCTGGTAGTTGGCGGCGGCAAGAACCTCGTCCTCGGCGATGAATACGTCGTGCTGGATGCCGGCAAAGGCGCGGATGCGGTTGATCCGCTCTTCGGTGCAATCCAGAAGCGCCGCAAGGGCAGGGACCTTGCCCATGTCAGCCTGTTTGCCGACATAGCCATAAGGCGTGTTGCCCGACCGCTTGAGGATACGGTCCATCAGCGGGTCGATCACGGTCACGATGTCAGTCACCCCGGCATCGCGGGCTGCCTCGAGCGAGGCGATCATCAGTTCGCAAGTGGCGTAGGAGACCGAGTTGCGATCCTTGCCGCGACCGAGCCGCTTGGTGTCGACGCAGAAGCGGGTCGATTCCCACAAGTTAGGACTGCGCAGCGGTGCCTCGCCATCGAGAATGGCCGAAAACACATCCGCCAGCATATGCGGGCCGGTGGTCTGCAGGGCGCGCACGCAAGACACCACATGGCCGTCATGGTCAAGACCGACAGCGTAGGACGGGTCCATATCGTCGAAACTGTCCCGCTCCATGCCGTCCTTGATGGTAACATCCCAACCCATGCGGTCCCCGAAGACGCGGGCGCGAAGTTCGAACATCTCCTTCATAATATGAGGAAATTTGTGTCGATTTAGTGCATCTATAACCAGGATCATCTTGTTACCTCGTGAGTGGTGGTTCAGTCACTCAGTAGGTTAAAATGAACCAAATATTAATCTATTGGGGGAATCCCGTAGGCGTGTTCACGAAGGCGCTACCTGGCTTTTTGCGGACTTAGCCGGGATAGACGATGCCAAGGGCTATGGCGCGGCCAACGGCCTGGGTCGTGGTGAGCGCATGAAGTTTCTGCCGCGACGAACGCAGATGCACCTCGACCGTGCGGTGCGAGATGGACAGGATATCGCCGATATCCTGTTGCGATTTGCCCGCCGCAGTCCATTGCAGGATCTCGACCTCGCGGGTCGACAATTGCGGTGAGGAGAGGGCGCGCATCAGCGGGTTGGACTGCATCACCAGGTCATGCACATTGGCGGCGACCTGCTGGAGTTCGGTGATGATATGCCGTTTCAACTTGCGCCAGTCGTCCGCGGGCAGATCGCTTGTCACGCTCAGGCCGCCAACGTCGCCGTAAGGGCCACGTACGGGGATTGTCATCCCGGTGTCGGTGATGCCGAAATCATGGGCCTCGCGAAACACGGTCCTGAAATTCTCATCATGTTCCAGCCGTTGCCAGTCCACCGGCGCCACGCTTCGCTGTGCCTGAAGCAAGGTGGGGTCGATCCTGAACAATCCCTGGCTGGCATAATGCCGGGTCCATTCGTCATCATAGGTGACATGGCCGTGAGTCGTGCCGCTCATCGGATTGAATCCAGCATAGGCCACGTGATCCAGCCCGTATTTCTCGCGCATTCTCAGCAAGAGGTCTTTGAACGGATCCTCGCGCTCCGGGACAAAACTGAGGTCAAAATGATCCATCAGGTCCGTATCTACCAATGGGGTCGCGCTCCTGTCAGTTGCCGTCGGAACCGCCGACCGTGTCAAGAGATTGCAGGAAAGAGCTCATCGCCATCTTTTGCGCCGGTGGCAAGCGATTGAAAATCTTTATCATCTCGGATGTTTCCGGCAGCGACGGATCGTCACCGCTGGCTTGTACCTTGTCGTCTTCGAACCCGGGCAATTCCAAGTCTTCGAAGAAATAGGTTATTGGAACTTTCAGCGTTTCGGCGATCTTCCAGAGACGCGACGCAGCAACGCGGTTTACGCCGGTCTCGTATTTCTGCACCTGCTGAAACTTTACGCCGATCCGCACGGCCAGTTCGGTTTGCGACAGGCCAAGCAGCTTACGACGCTGTCTGATGCGTTGACCGACAGAAGAGTCAATTCCGTTCATACCCCAGTTATCCTTCCATACCACGACACCATCATCCGCTATTAGCAGATTTTTTTGCAACAAATACCGTTATGGTAGAAAGGTAGCATGGTCGCGTCAAAGTTGTCGACCCGCAGACGTAAAAAATGCAGGTAATGCGAGATAAAGTATCGGTGATCGAAACGAAAAAAACCGCGCGACCGGTGCGGCGCGCGGTTTTATGTCTTTAAGTCCTGGGTCCGGTGGATCAGCGGTCGTCGTCTTCAGCTTCATCAGTGTCGGGGAGCACGTCCTCGACAGCTTCCGCCAGATCTTCGTCTTCCGAAGTGGCGGCGCCGATGTCGTCAAAGAGTTCCGCGATTTCGAAATCGGCGGCCTCCTCTTCCTCGGCGGCGGCTTCCTGGATGGTCTTGCCGGATGCCTGAAGCTCGGCCTCTTCGGGAGAGCGCGCGACGTTCAGGGTGATGGAAGCCTCGACCTCGGGGTGCAGGTGCACCTCGACCTCGTGCAGACCCAGTTCCTTGATCGGCTGGCGGATCAGGATCTGCTTGCGGTCGATCGAGAAACCCTCTTCGGTGGCGACAGTGGCCGCGTCGCGGGTGCTGACGGAGCCGTAGAGGTTGCCGCCGTCCGAGGCCTGACGAATCACGATGAACTGTTGTCCGTCGAGCTTCGATGCCAGATCTTCGGCTTCTTTCTTGGATTCCAGGTTGCGTGCTTCGAGCTGGGCCTTCTGGCCCTCGAAAGCTTCGATATTTTCCTTCGACGCGGTCAGGGCCTTGCCCTGCAGCAGAAGGTAGTTGCGGGCGTAGCCGGGTTTGACGTCGACCACGTCGCCCATCTGGCCCAGTTTGGCCACGCGTTCCAGCAGGATAACTTGCATGTCGCTCTCTCCTTACTTGACGGCGTAGGGCAGCAGCGCCAGGAAGCGGGCACGCTTGATGGCGCGGGCCAGTTCACGTTGCTTCTTGGCCGAAACCGCAGTGATACGCGAAGGCACGATCTTGCCGCGCTCGGAAATGTAGCGTTGCAGCAGGCGCGTGTCCTTGTAATCGATCTTGGGTGCATTGTCGCCCGAGAAGGGGCAGACCTTGCGGCGGCGGAAAAATGGTTTTGCAGCCATGGGTTATCGTCCTTTCTTCAGGCGTTCGTCAGCGACGCTCGCGGCGTTCGCCACGTTCTTCGCGTTTCTGCATCTGGACCGAGGGGCCTTCCTCGTGCTCGTCGACCTTGATGGTCAGGACGCGCATCACGTCGTCATGCAGACGCATCAGGCGCTCCATTTCCTGTACCGCGGCGGCGGGCGCATCGGTCTTCAGGAAGGCGTAGTGGCCCTTGCGGTTCTTGTTGATCTTGTACGCCATTGTCTTGACGCCCCAGTACTCGTTCTCGACGAGCTTGCCGCCGTTGTCGGACAGCACGGTGCCAAAATGTTCGATCAGCCCTTCGGCCTGCGCGTTGGACAGGTCCTGACGCGCGATCATTACATGCTCATATAGCGGCATGGTCGCTCCACTTCTATCAAGGCGCATTTCAAAGGCGGGCCAGTTCCCTTTCGCGACCCGTCCACGAGAGACTGCGCGGTTCAGCATTTCCTGCGAAAGGATGGGCGCGTATACGATGCTTTGCCCTTGTGCGCAAGGCCCAAGACCAAGCGGCCTGCCGAGGCAGAGAATGGTCCACATCATGCCGCATTCTAGTCGTTTTTCCTTCGGAAGATGGGGCAACAGAAAGGTGAGGACAGGATCATGGTAGCCCTACCCGATACGCATATGCCGGAGACCCCGATCAAGCGGTCCGGCAAACCTGTTCTGATCGAGGAAACCAGCAGTGCGACCCCGGTCAAACGGGCGCTTCTTGCCGGGCTGGGGGTTGTGGCGCTGCTGGCTGCGCTGGGCGTCTGGATTGTTCCGGTCGACGAAGGCGACACCGCGATGCAGCTGGTCAAGCTGGTGTTTTCGATATCGATGCTGGTTCTGGGCATGTTGTTTGTCAGCGCCCTGGACGCGCGCCATGCCGAGCCGGAAATCCATCTGGATTCCAAGACGCGGCAATTGCGCATCATCGAGATCGACAATAGGGGCGCTGCGTATGTTGCAGGTGATTACAACCTGAACGAACTTTCGGAAATCACGCTGAAAGATTGCCACCTGACCGCCCGTGACGCCAACGGACATCAGATCATATCCGTGCCGATCCGCAATATCGCAGCCGAAAACGCGATCCGGTCGGCGCTTGCCCAGGTGGCCTGATACTGGCAACTGTTCGCTGATCCACACATATTGTTGAATAACCACCAGTTGTCTTGCGCGTGTGGCGCGCCAAATCTGTATCCATTGACATTTTCGTGACCCTCAATGGAGAAACAGATGAAATCCACCCTTCTTGCAGCCGCCCTTGCCATTGGCGCGAGCAGCGCCTTCGCGGCGCCTGAAAAGTATTCGATAGATCCCAGTCACAGCCAGGTTGTGTTTTCCTACAACCATTTGGGCTATTCGACGACCTATGGCATGTTTTCGGGCTTTGAAGGCGAGATCATGTTCGACCAGGACGATCCCGCCAATTCCAGTGTCTCGGTATCCATGCCGGTAAAGTCGATGTTTACCGGCTGGGAAGATCGCGAGGCGCATTTCATGTCCGATGATTTCTTTGGCGCCGCAGATGGCGATCTTGTCACGTTCACGTCGACCGGAATCGAGGTGACGGGCGATAACACCGCCAAGATTACCGGCGATCTGTCGATGAACGGTGTGACCAAATCGGTGGTGCTGGATGCCAAGCTGAACCAGACCATGGGGCACCCGATGAAAGAGGGACAGCCCTGGGCCGGGTTTGACGCGACGACCACGTTGAAGCGGACGGATTTCGGCGTTGGGAAATTTGCGCCCCATGTCAGCGACGAGGTCGAGGTGATGATCTCGATCGAGGCTGGTCTGGCCGAGTAAGACAAAAACCACTCACGGAATACGGGCCATCTGCATGGACGCAGGTGGCCTTTTTTTGTTGCTTCGCAGTGACCCGGTTACAGATCGGGTTGCTGCCGGTTCGCGATGCCGAGCGGGCGGTCTATTTCTGCGCTGTCCGCGCGCTGGCACCCGAGCAGACGTGCCCCGGCCCGAGACCGTTAACAACAGGTTAACGTGCCGGGCCCGGCGCCTACATTTCAATAGCAATTTATCGTCAGGTTTGCCCCGACGTCGGTGAGTATTGGCGTCATGCTGGCAGGGATGAAGACCAACGGAGGGCATGCCCCGGGCTGGTTGCCTTCCTTGGGATGCGGAGGGGCAAAGCATTGCAAACCTGACAAAAGGTGATGGTCGCATGACATTGATTACGCTCGATGAGGCTCCAACCGGGCTCAGTACTTCGATCACGTCGCTTGAGCAGCAGCTCAACGACATGAGAGCCGACCTGGAGCTTCTCCAGGAGAAAATACGTGCGGGCGATCTGGAAGAATTAAAGAACTCAACCCGCGTGATCTCAGACATCAGGCAGTGGTTGAAAATAGCAATTGAAGCGGAGGCTAAACTCAATGAACGAAACAAGCGCGAAAAAGGCATTGTCCAAGACTACGCACTCGACTTCGACGCGGCCCGCGCGTCAATCGGATGCAGACTGGATCGTCTCAGAAGGGCCCGATGCCCAGGAAGAGTTTCTAAGCAGTCTGGGTGAGGGAGAGCTTCTGGCACTGCCCTACATGTTCGATTTCTGGGCGATGGAGCATCAACTGCCGCCAGAAGGAAACTGGCGCAGCTGGATCTGCATGGGCGGTCGCGGCGCGGGCAAGACGCGGGCCGGATCGGAATGGGTCCGCAGCCAGGTCGAGGGATCCCGTCCGCTTGATCCGGGCCGGAGCCGCCGCCTGGCGTTGGTCGGGGAAACCATCGACCAGGTGCGCGAGGTGATGATTTTCGGCGAAAGCGGCATCCTTGCGTGTTCGCCGCCGGACCGCAGGCCCGACTGGCAGGCCACGCGCAAGCGGTTGGTCTGGCCCAATGGCGCGACAGCGCAGGCGTTTTCCGCGCATGACCCCGAAAGCCTGCGCGGGCCGCAGTTTGACGGTGCCTGGGTGGATGAATTCGGCTGCGCTGCGGTGGACAAGGGCGCCAATCAGCCCAACAAGTTCCTCGACGCCAAATCGTCGGAGTCGAGCCTGCCGAAATTTTCGACCGGACGGCGGGACGAGTTGATGCAGCTGCAATATCTCCGCGCGATGGTAGGGTATTGGGGCGATCCCGCGAACAATCCTGTGTCAGCCGAATATGGCGAGGCGATGCTGGACATGGATCACGCCTATGCCTGGGCCTGGGACACGCGCCCGTTTCCGTATTTCCCCAACAATCGCAAGCTCTGGTCCGATGGGGAGAACTATGCCCGGGGGCATTGGCTGAACGGGCGAATGTCCTCGCGCACGCTGGCATCGGTTGTCGAGGAGATCTGCGGCAAGAGCGGATTGAGCCATCTGGATACGTCCAGGCTGCATGGGCTGGTGCGGGGCTACACGGTGGATCAGACGGGCGAGGCGCGCGGCGCGCTGCAGCCCCTGATGCTCTGTGCCGGGTTCGACGCGGTGGAGCGCGGCGGCAAATTGCAATGCCGTTTGCGGGATGGCAAGGCCACGGTGACACTTGCCCGCGATCAACTGGTGCGTGACCCGGAAAGCGACGGCGTGATCGAGGCCGCCCGTGGCGGCGCGGCTGAACTGCCGGGGCGGGTGAGGTTGCGTTTCGTGGGGGCGGACAACCAGTTCGAAGTGCTGGCCGAAGAGGCCATATTGCCCGATGAGGAAACCAAGGGCATCTCGCATTCGGAAATGCCGGTCTGCCTGACCCGCGCCGAAGGCCGCCAGACGGTCGAGCGCTGGCTGGCCGAGGCGCGGGTGTCGTCGGACACGGTGCGCCTGACCCTGCCGCCGTCGCGGATGGAGCTTGGCGCGGGCGACGTTCTGAAGCTGGATGCGGCCGATGGCGGTGGCCTGTTCCGGGTTGACCGGGTGGAGCGGATGGGCAACGCCCAGCGGGTCGAAGGGGTCCGCATCGAACCCGAAAGCTATCGCCCGATCGACATCGAGGAGATCGTGCCCACGATGCGGCCGTTCACGCCGCCCGTTCCGGTCACGCCGCTGTTTCTCGATCTGCCGCTGCTGACGGGTGAAGAGGTGCCGCACGCGCCGCATGTGGCGATGATGGCCGACCCCTGGCCGGGGGCGGCGGCGATCTTTTCCTCGGACATAGACGCGGAATACCAGCTCAACCAGATCGTGACCGCACGTGCGCCGGTCGGCATCACTGAATCCGAGCTTGCCCCCTTTGGCCCCGGGTTGGTGGATCATGGCGCCGGGCTGGTCGTGAAGATGCGGTTCGGCACGATGGAAAGCGTGGTCGACGATGCGTTTCTGGCCGGGGCCAACCTGTGCGCGATCGGTGACGGCACGCCGGATGGGTGGGAGCTGTTTCAATTCCGCGATGCCGAATTGATCGCCGAGGATACCTATATCCTGCGTCACCGCTTGCGTGGTCAGCTGGGAACCGAGTTCACTCGTGAGGGTGCCTGGCCCGCGGGTTCCTTCGTGGTGCGGCTGGATGGATCGGCCACCCAGCTATCGCTGGCCGAAGCCAAGCGGGGCCTGTCGCGCCATTACCGCGTCGGGCCGGCGGACCGGCCGCTGGATGACCCGGCCTATCAGCACGGCGAGCTGAGTTTCGAAGGGGTCGGATTGCGACCGTATCGCCCGGCGCATCTGCGCGTCACGGCAGGGTCGGGGGGCGATCTGAGCTATGGCTGGATTCGCCGCACCCGTATCGGCGGGGACAGGTGGGATACGCCCGAGATTCCCCTGGGCGAGGAGAGCGAGCGTTACCTGTTGCGGATCATGCAGGGGGAAACGCAGCTGCGCGAGGAAATGCTGGATGCGCCGAACTGGACCTACACCGCCGCGCAGCAGGCGGCGGATGGCCTGAGCGGAGCGTTCAGGCTGGAAGTAGCGCAGGTATCGGCCAGTTTCGGTGCGGGACGGTTTGCGGTTCTGGCGCAAAGCATCTGACGCTATCCGCTGGCGCAGCCGATACATCTGGTGGTGGCGGGATCGAGTTCGAGCCTCGCTGCCGCGATCGGCTCGCCGCAATCTTCGCAATAGCCGTATTCGTCCTCGGCCATCCGGGCCAGTGCCGCGGTCAGGCGGGTTCTTTCGATCTGGCGGCGGGCGGCCTGCGCCTTGGCCATGGCCTGGGATTGCAGGGCGTCCATCCGGCTGAGGCGTCCAACGGCCTGCTGATCCAGTTCAACCGTGGCCTGTCCGGCCTCTCCCAGGGCATCCTCCCGCTCGATTTCTGCCAGGCGGGACTGGATCAGCTCTCGAAAACGGGCCTGCCGGCGCTCATTCATTTTCGTTATCTCCGCAATCACAGCTTTGCATTTTACCATTCCTACCTATCTGGTATAGTCAAGGTCTGCCAAAGGAGCCTGAACATGGTTGAAACACGCGCAAAATTGACATCGCTCGACCCGGTTTGGGCACAGATCATTACCGAGGCGCAGGACGCGGTCGAGGATGAGCCGCTATTGGGCGGGCTGGTGCATTCCAGCATTCTGCACCACAAATCCATTGAATCGGCGCTGTCCTACCGGATTTCGCTGAAACTGGCCTCGACCGAGATGTCCGAGCAGATCCTGCGTGAAATCTGTGACGAGGCAATGGCCACGGATCCCGAAATCGCGCTGTCAGCGCGCGCCGATATCGTCGCGGTGAACGATCGTGACCCGGCCTGCGACCGGTTCATCCAGCCGATGCTTTATTTCAAGGGTTTCCAGGCGATACAGGCCTATCGCGTGGCACACTGGCTGTGGAACCAGGGCCGCAGGGATCTGGCGCGGTTCTTCCAGATGCGCTGCTCGGAAGTATTCGGCGTCGACATTCACCCCGCCGCCCGGATCGGCAAGGGGATCATGATCGACCATGCCCATTCCATCGTGATCGGCGAGACCGCGGTGGTGGGCGACAACGTGTCGATGCTGCATTCGGTTACGCTGGGCGGGACCGGCAAGGAAGAAGAAGACCGCCATCCCAAGATCGGTAATGGCGTGCTGATCGGCGCCGGCGCCAAGGTGCTGGGCAATATCCGCGTGGGCAATTGCAGCCGCATCGCCGCGGGCTCGGTGGTGCTGCAGGAGGTGCCGCCGTGCAAGACCGTGGCCGGCATCCCGGCGAAGGTTGTGGGCGAGGCGGGATGCGATCAGCCGTCGTTGACCATGGACCAGTTGCTGCAGATGACGCCCGCATCCGACGGCCAGGCCTAGCTAGGAAAATCGGACCCGCAAAAAAGCCCTCGTAAGTCAACGCGCTACGGGGGCTTTTTCATGCTCTGCGGTTCTAGGGCGCTCGAAATCCCGTTCAGGGCCCTGACAGATGTAATGTCACTGGTCGAGCGCGTAAACTGCGATCTGTGGCGCGGCCAGGAACAGTTGCGTTTCGTCTGAATGGGACGCGGTCAATACATGCGGCACCTGTATGAGCAGGCCCACTACCGCGATACTGGAAAGAAAAACGGTCTTCATGTCTGTCATCCCTGATCTGTTTGCAGCCTCTGCGCGAAAGTGCGCATCGTCACCCCGATATGAGGCGGAACCGGCGTGTCATTCAAAAACAAGCGGCCGGTGATGGGCTGTTATCCGATAACAAGCCTGGGCAAATTATTGAGAAAAAAGATTAATATAGGGATAGCCCGCGACGGGCGCGGCGCGAACGCGCCGGCGTTCAATGTCGCCGCGCGTCGATGACTGTCGACTTCCCGTATATCAGGACCGGAATCGCCCGGCTCGCGCCGCGTTGGGAAGCGCCGCCGTTACCTTACACCGAGTAACGGCGGCGCTATTGGTGTCAGGCCAGCATCACCATCGGGTTTTCCAGGTTTTGCACGATCTGTTCCAGCAGTTCTGCGCCAAGCGCGCCGTCGATCACCCGGTGATCGACGCTCAGCGTCACCGACATGACCGTGGCCACCGTCAGCTCGCCATCATCGCCGACGACGGGTTTCTTCTTGCCGCCGCCGACGGCCAGGATCGCCCCGTGCGGCGGGTTGATCACCGCGTCGAAATTATCGATGCCGAACATGCCCAGATTCGAGATGGCAAAGCTGCCGCCCTGGTATTCCTCCGGCGCCAGCTTGCGGTCACGGGCGCGGGCGGCGAGATCCTTCATCTCGGCCGACAGGGCCGAAAGCGATTTCATCTCGGCATCTTTCAGGACCGGCGTGAACAGGCCGCCCTCGATCGCCACGGCGACGGCCACGTCCGACGGCTTGAGCTTCAGCACCTTGTCACCGGCCCAGACCGCATTGGCATCGGGCACCGCCTGCAGCGCTAGTGCGCAGGCCTTGATGATGAAATCGTTGACACTGAGCTTGACGCCGCGGCCCTCGAGCTGCTTGTTGAGCTGGCCGCGGAATTTCAGCAGCGCATCCAGCTTGATGTCGCGGCGCAGGTAGAAATGCGGCACTGTCTGCTTGGCCTCGGTCAGGCGTGCGGCGATGGTCTTGCGCATCCCGTCCAGCTTGACCTCTTCGTATTCGCGGCCCTGGTACATCGCGGCGACCGCATCGCCGGAGGGGCCGGACGGGGCAGGGGCGGCCCTGGGCGCGTCGGTGGCGGCGGCGGGGGCCGGTTTCGCCCCCGGCTTGGCACTTTCCACATCCGCCTTGACGATCCGTCCATGCGGGCCGGAGCCCTTGATCTGGCTCAGGTCCAGCCCCTTGTCGGCGGCAATGCGGCGTGCCAGCGGCGAGGCAAAGATCCGGTCCCCGCTTGCGGCTTTCGGTGCGGCGGGTGCGGGCTTCTCGGCGGCAGCAGGGGCTGCCTCCTCGGCGCCCGCGTCGGCCTTGTCGGCCTCCGGCGCGGGTTTCGACGGGGCGCTGGTATCACCGATGTCATCGGCGCTTTCGCCGTCGTCCAGCAGCACGGCGATCGGGGTGTTGACCTTGACCCCTTCGGTGCCTTCGTCGACGAGGATCTTGCCGACGGTGCCTTCATCCACGGCCTCGAACTCCATTGTGGCCTTGTCTGTTTCGATTTCGGCCAGCAGGTCGCCCGAGCTGACGGTATCGCCTTCCTTGACCAGCCATTTGGCCAGCGTGCCTTCTTCCATCGTCGGAGACAGGGCGGGCATGAGAATTTCTGTGGGCATAGCCTTGTCTCCTTACCGGTAAGTTACTTGCTTGACGGCCTCGAGCACCTCGGCGGTCGAGGTCAGCGCCAGTTTCTCGAGATTGGCGGCGTAGGGCATGGGCACATCCTTGCCGGTGCAGTTGATGACCGGCGCATCGAGATAATCGAAGGCGCGTTCCATCAGCGTGGCGGTGATGTGGTTGCCAATCGACGCCACGGGCCAGCCCTCTTCGACGGTGACGCAGCGGTTGGTCTTCATCACGCTTGCGATCACGGTGTCATAGTCCAGCGGGCGCAGCGTGCGCAGGTCGATCACCTCTGCGCTCACCCCGTCCTCGGCCAGCTTGTCGGCGGCCTCAAGCGCGTATGTCATGCCGATGCCGAAGCTGACGATGGTGACGTCCGATCCCTCGCGCCAGACCTTGGCCTTACCGAAGGGGATGGTGAAATCATCCAGCTTGGGCACTTCGAAGGACTTGCCGTAGAGGATCTCGTTTTCCAGGAACACGACCGGGTTGGGATCGCGGATCGCGGATTTCAGCAGGCCCTTGGCATCGGCCGCGGAATAGGGCTGCACGACCTTGAGGCCGGGCACCTGCGCATACCAGGCGGCATAGTCCTGGGAGTGCTGGGCGCCGACGCGGGCGGCGGCACCGTTCGGGCCGCGGAAAACGATCGGGCTGCCCATCTGGCCGCCGGACATGTAGAGCGTCTTGGCGGCGGAGTTGATGATCTGGTCGATCGCCTGCATGGCGAAGTTCCAGGTCATGAACTCGACAATCGGGCGAAGACCGCCCCAGGAGGCGCCGACGCCGATCCCGGCAAAGCCATGTTCGGTGATCGGCGTGTCGATCACCCGCTTGGCGCCGAATTCCTCCAGCAGGTTCTGGGTGATCTTGTAGGCGCCCTGGTATTCGGCCACTTCCTCGCCCATCACAAAGACATTGTCGTCGCGGCGCATTTCCTCGGCCATGGCCGAGTTCAGCGCCTCGCGCACGGTCATCTTCTGCATCTCGGTGCCCTCGGGCCAGTCGGGGCTGGTGTCGGGCTGAGGCGCCTCGGGGGCGGGCTTGGCCTCGGCCGGGGTCGCCTTGGCCGATTTTTCGCTATCGCCGCTGTCATCGCTGCCGCCCTCGGCGGGTGCGGCGCTGGTATCACCGATGTCATCGGCGCTTTCGCCTTCCTCCAGCAGCACGGCGATGGGGGTGTTGACCTTGACGCCTTCGGTGCCCTCCTCGACGAGGATCTTGCCGATCGTGCCCTCATCGACGGCTTCGAATTCCATCGTGGCCTTGTCGGTCTCGATCTCGGCCATGATGTCGCCGGAACTGACCGTATCGCCTTCCTTGACCAGCCACTTGGCCAGCGTGCCTTCTTCCATTGTCGGAGACAGGGCGGGCATCAGAATTTCATTTGGCATAATCAGCGTTCTCCTGCAGTCGTAATGATCCCAAAGACGTTGCCTTCGCCGTCCTCGCAATAGGCGGCGCGGCCGATGCCGGGATAATCTGTCGGGGGCAGCGCCTCGGCGCCGCCGTTTTCAAGGGCTTTTGCGTATGTCGCGTCCACGTCGGCGACGGCGAAAGTCAGGGTGCAGCCGCGAATGGGACCGCCGGGCGCGGGGCCGTCCCCCATCCGCCGCATCAGCCCGCCAGTCAAGGCGTGTCCGTCGCCGATGCCGTCCGCATCGACAAGGTGGTATTCGATCTCGTCGCCGCCCGCCTCGTCCATCGCGGCAAAGCGCCAGCCCAGGACATCGCCATAGAAACGCTTGGCGCGCGCCACGTCGTTCACGTGTATCTCGAAATGGGCGGCCATCACGCCATTTCCTGCGGGGCTTCGTCGGTGATGATGTCGGTCCACAATTCGTCGGTATCGGGTTCCGGGCTGTCCTTGGCGAAATCGGCCGACTTGTTGACGATGCTCTTGATCTCCTTGTCGATGGTCTTGAGATCGTCCTCGCTGGCGTGTTTGCCCGACAGAAGCAGGTCGCGCACATGTTCGATGGCGTCCTTCTCCTCGCGCATCTTCTGCACCTCTTCGCGGGTCCGGTACTTGGCCGGGTCCGACATCGAGTGGCCGCGGTAGCGATAGGTCTTGACCTCGAGAATGTAGGGCCCCTTGCCGGCGCGGCAGTGGGCCACGGCCTTGTCGCCGGCCTCTTTCACCGCCAGCACATCCATGCCGTCCACGGCCTCTCCGGGGATGCCGAACGCCTCGCCGCGGGTGTAGATATCTGGGGTCGAGGTCGAGCGTTTCTGCGAGGTGCCCATCGCATACTGATTGTTCTCGATGACGAAGATCACCGGCAGTTCCCACAGCGCCGCCATGTTGAACGTCTCGTAGACCTGGCCCTGGTTGGCCGCGCCATCACCGAAATAGGTGAAAGTGACGTTGTCGTTGCCCTTGTACTTGTCGGAAAATGCCAGGCCCGCGCCCAGGGGTACGTTGGCGCCGACGATGCCGTGCCCGCCATAGAAATGCTTGTCGGTCGAGAACATGTGCATCGATCCGCCCTTGCCGCGGGAATAGCCGCCCTCGCGCCCGGTCAGTTCGGCCATCACGCCATCGGGGTTCATGCCGCAGGCCAGCATGTGGCCGTGATCGCGGTAGGTGGTGATGCGCTTGTCGCCTTCCTTGGTGGCGGCCTCAAGCCCGACAACAACCGCCTCTTGCCCGATATAGAGATGGCAGAACCCGCCGATCAGACCCATGCCGTAAAGCTGGCCGGCCTTTTCCTCGAATCGCCGGATCAGCAACATATCGCTGTAGAATTTCTTTAGCTCGTCTGCAGAAACATTTGGTTTTTTTGTGGTTTTCTTGGCGGCCATGGGTGGGCAACTCCTTGTCCGAAATAATAGTTTAGCATTAAACCATTTTAATACACCATATGTGTGCTGCTGACGAGGGTGAATCTGCGCCTGCCGCGCTAGTGGTGTCCGTCGCGTGGGAAATCGGCGTGTGGCCGCCTAGCGCCTAGCGGATCACGATCTCGTCGCTGCGCAACAGGCCCAGCACGTCGCGCGCCTGCTGATCCAGCAGGTCGACATCCAGAAAATCGTCCGACAGCCGGCGGGTCAGGTTCTCCATCCGCGAAACCTGCGCGCTCAGGCTGTCAAGCTGTGCCCGGAGCGCCTTGCTCTCGGCGTCGATCTCGGCCCGGCGAAACAGGCCGTAATCCCCCTGAACGGCGGCAAAGGTGAAATAGACGCAGAGGCCAAACGCGACAAAGAAATATGTCAGCGTGCCCAGTGCCGGTTTTGCGCGGGTTGTCATGTATGCTCTGCCTCTCGTGCCGCCTCTGACGGGCGATCTGAGCGCACCATTACATATCTGTTTCGCTTTGTGAATCCCCTTTCTTTGACCGGCGGAACCACGCTAGGAATACCGCAAAAGGAGAAACCCATATGCCACAATCAACGCCGCGCAGTTTCCTGGCCACGCATGAGGTCACCAACCAGCCGGCCGCGCGCGGGGATCTGGATTTGTGGGCGCGCGATCCGGCGCTGATCTGCCACGGCGCCGCGGCGGGCGCGGATGCCGATCACCTGGCGGGTTACGGGAAAAAACTGGGCCGGCAGAGCACGGCCGAGGCCGCATTGGCCGCAAACCGGCACCTGCCCGAACTGGTCTCGTTCGATCCGGGCGGAAGGCGCCTGGACGAGGTGCGTTATTCGCCGGCCTATCACCAGTTGATGCAGATGGGCATCGGCGCCGGCTATTCCGCCATCGCGTGGGAGGGGCGCGCGGGCGGTCATGCGACCCATGCGGCGATGGTCTATCTGACCAGCCAGGTGGAGCCGGGTATCTGCTGCCCGATGACGATGACCTATGCCGCCGTGCCCGCCCTGCAGGCAGACCGGGCGTTGTTCGACCGCTGGGTGCCCAAGCTTACGGCGCGGGTCTATGACGGGGCCGCCAAACCGCTTGCGCGCAAGCCGGGGGCGACGCTGGGCATGGCGATGACGGAAAAGCAGGGCGGCTCGGACATTCGCGCGAATACCACCCGCGCCGAAAGGGACGGGCAGGATTACCGGCTGACCGGGCACAAGTGGTTCTGTTCCGCGCCGATGTCCGACGGGTTCCTGACCCTGGCGCAGGCGCCGGGCGGGCTGACCTGTTTCCTGGTGCCGCGCTGGCCCGAGGGGACGCGCAACGCGATCCATATCCAGCGGCTCAAGGACAAGCTGGGCAATCGGTCCAACGCCTCGGCCGAGATCGAATACCATGGCGCGCTGGCCCACCGGCTGGGCGATGAAGGCGACGGGGTGCGCACGATCATCGAGATGGTGCACCACACCCGGCTGGATACAGCGATGGCCCCGGCGGGGCTGATGCGTGCAGCGCTGGACCGGGCGCAATACTGGGCCAGCCATCGCGCGGCCTTTCAGCGCAAGCTGATCGATCAGCCGCTGATGCGCAGCGTGCTGGCCGACCTGGCGCTGGATTGGGAGGGGACGCTGGCGCTTGGCCTGCATGTGGCGCGCGCCTTCGATGGCACATCCGAGCGTGACCGGGCCTTTTCCCGCCTGGCGGTGGCGCTGGCCAAGTATCTGGGCAACAAGCTCTGTCCGAATTTGGTCTACGAGGCGATGGAGGTGATAGGCGGCGCGGGTTATGTCGAGGAAACCGGCCTGCCGCTGCTTTACCGCGAGGCGCCGCTCAATTCGATCTGGGAGGGCTCTGGCAACGTGATCTGCCTGGACTTGCTGCGCACCCTGAAACGCGAACCGCTGGCCGGTGAGGCCCTGAGCGAGGAGCTGGGGGATGCCGCCGGGCAGTTCCGCCGCTACGACTTGGCGGTCAAGGCGCATATGCAGCGGTTCCCGAAATTGCCGGATGAAGGCCAGGCGCGCTGGTATGTCGAGAGCCTGGCCACGCTGCTGACCGCCTCGGTCCTGATCCGCACCGCCCCGGCGGTGGTGGCCGAGGCCTACGTCACGACCCGGCTGGCGGGCGAGCGCGGCCGCACGGCGGGCGCCATCGGCAACGTCGATCAGGCGGCTATTCTGACAAGGCTTGGCCAAGTTGAAAGCTGATTGCAGCGGGGCAGACCAAGATGAAAATTGCTGTTATGTCCGCTTTGTGGACGAAGCGATTTTTGGCTGCGTCAGCGCTAATGTTTGTTCACGGAATAAACTAAGGGTACTTTTGTACAAACGAACGCGGTTCATTGGCACTGGAACACGTCACTCTTCAGTCAGTTGGGATTCTCCAAAGTCGGCATGCCAACCATGTTCCAACGGCCACCAGACTTGCGAAATGTTGCCTCGCCCGGAAACCACTCCGCGGCGTTCATGTTTGTCATCATTCTCTGGTAGGGGTTCCTGGGACCACCGAAAACTTGAGTGTCGAGTTGAACGTTAATCCTCCAGGGAAAGCGACATTGAGCGCTCTCATCATTGCTCGGCACGCAAACTGGACGCCCCTGCGAGATTAAGCGCCATTTCGCATTGTTCGCGCCGATATCGCACCACTTTCCGTCGCACGAGAAGTGCTGGTTCTCATATTCCGCAAAACGACCAAACGTGAATATCGCTCCTATCGTCCCGGCGTTCTGAGCAGCTGTTGTCAGGCCGCGCTCCACATCTTCAAGCCGTGGCCCGTCATATACCTCGTATTCGAAGCCGTTAGGCGTGATCCGCGCTCCGGCAATGATCAGCGCCTGCTGAACATCGTGCGAAGCGAAGGACCCGTATTGCAACCCCTCAACATAAGCTGGATAGACGGCTGACCAAACCTTTTGCAACTCTGGCGAAAGATCCAGTTCGTCGCGCACCGCTCGGGCGATGTCGTAGAGCTCGAAGTAGTGATTTCTGAGGATGCGGTTTGAAGCTGAACCGCTCCCTGCCATTGATAAGGATTGCAATTTCTCTTTGGTTTCTGCGCTTTGCTCCAGCGGATGGTCTTGCGCGGCCTCGTAGAGACGTACGCTCATGTTGCCCAGGATTTCAGCATGCCTCGGATGTGTGGCCTCCAAACGCTCGGCCTCTTCGATTGCGGCCTCTACGTCCAGATCCGGGTTCATCTGCTTGTTCAAGGCACCAAACTTTGAAAAGTAATCCGTCAGAATAGTGCCGAGTTCGGTGTGGGTCGACTCTGGTCTAGCAAGCTCGGTTGTTGCACGCACTTTAACGATCGGAAGCGGTCGGCCGGACGATGGCTCGGCTCCTATATCGGCCAAGAGGACCGGAATGCCGTCAAACAAGATCGTTAACTTCATAGAGAAGGGCGATTTCAGAAGGTTCCAGCAAGCCGGCCTAAGTGAGGTCAGATACTTCTGGTTCGCAGAGTTTGCCGCGGCCTGAATCGCAATAGCACTCGTAGCGTCCGCGTATCGTTGAACAGAAGCAACCACTTCCATTCCTTGCGCTTTGCTGGCGCACGGATCGTTATCAACATAGACGCGCATGTGAGGCAACCGGGGATCGAAGACGTCAGCCGCGACAAGGCGATTTCCGCTCAGCTCCGTAGATTGTGCCTTGGCATCATTCGGCCCGAAGTTCATCAAGAACAACCCAAGGAAAACCACCATCGTCAAGCACGAAAACTTCATGCGCTGGTCACTCCTCACCTGTACGAATGATAAGACTATTGCAGACCTCGCGAGTAAGTCAAACGCGAAGCGACCGAGCCGACATTGATGCACACCGCAGCATTCCGGACTATGGACTCAGAGCCGTCGTGCTGCGTGTAGTCGCCGTCGCGAGACAACGCACCGGTTTCCAAAGGCCTGACTGACCCGGATGTCTTTGTTGTCTTACCCGGCGACCGATGCCTGGTAGATGCTGTCGATGGTCTCGGCCAGCATTGCATCGAATTCGGCGTCGGACTGGTTCGCGGACAGCCCCTCGGTCAGGGCGCGTGAGAAGCTGGCGATCATGCCGGTGTTCCGGCTGAGGCGGGCGTTGGCCTCGTCGCGCGAATAGCCGCCCGAAAGGGCCACCACGCGCATGACGCGCGGATGATCGATCAGCGGTTTGTAGAGGTTGGCGGTCTCGGGCAGGGTGAGTTTCAGCATCACCTCCTTGCCCGCGGGCAGGGCGTCCAGATGCGTGGCGATCTCGGCCAGCAGCAGGTCCTCGGCCTGGGCCTTGTCGGCGATCGAGATCGTCACCTCGGGTTCGATGATCGGCACCAGCCCGTGACCCAGGATCTGGTGCCCCACCTCGAATTGCTGCGCCACGTTGGCGGCGATCCCCCGCGGTGAGGCCGCGTCGATGACCGAGCGCATCTTGGTGCCGAAAATTCCCGCCGCATTGGCGCGTTCCAGCAGCGCGTCCAGATCGGGCATCGGCTTCATCAGGCGCACGCCGTTGGCCTCGTCCGCAAGCCCCTTGTCGACCTTGAGGAACGGCACGACGCCGCGGTCTTCCCACAGATAGGTGGCCGAGGGCTTGCCGCCGATCTGCCGGTCCATCGTCATCTCGAACAGGATCGCCCCGACAACTTTGTCACCGCTGAAGGCAGGGGACTGCGCGATGCGCGAGCGCATGGCATGGATCAGGTCGAACATTTCGGCATCCGAGCCATAGGCGCCTTCTTCCACGCCATAAAGCTTCAGCGCCTTAGGGGTAGAACCGCCGGACTGGTCCAGCGCGGCCACGAAACCCTTACCCGAACTCATCTGTTTGCGCTGTGCATCTTTCGACATGTCTGTCCCTGTCTCTAAATCATTTATACCTGCCTGCGGCTAATAGGCGACGCGGCCAGGTGTTGCAATTGTGGTGGCGCTAACAAGCCCTGCTGCGCGGATTAAAACCCCTTGCCCATGATCTTGCCCGTCACGAAGCTGGTGACGCGCCGCGGCGAGATGCGGGGGCTGAAGGCGAGGAGCTTGTTCAGCATCCCGGTTACCACGACCCGTCGCCCCCTGAGCGTGGCCGCCCAGCCGATCTCGGCCACGCGCCGGGCCGACATCGGTCTGGAGAGCTTCAGCAGGCCGACACCGTGCATGTCGGCGGCATCGAAGAACGCGGTTGCGGTGGCGCCGGGGCAGACGGCGGTGACTGTCACGCCGGTGCCGCGCAGCTCTTCTGCCGCCGCTTCGGAGAGAGACAGCACATAGGCCTTGGTCGCATGATAGACCGCCATGTTCGGGCCGGGCATGAACCCGGCGACCGAGGCGACGTTCATGATCCGCCCGCCGCCGCCTGCCTGCATATGCGGGATGGCCTTTTTCATCAGCAGGCTGAGCGCAGTGATGTTGACGTTGATCGAGGTCAGCTCGCGTATCCAGTTCTGCCCGTCGGCGAAATCGCCGTGCGAGCCGAGCCCGGCATTATTGACCAGCATGTCGATCCGGCGGCCGTCGGTGGCCTGCTGCCAGAGGCGCTCGGCTTCACCCGGGTCATTCAGGTCTGCCGGGATCACCACGACATCGCCGGCGTCGCCGCGCAATTCCTGCGCGAGGGCGTTCATCTTTTCCTCCGACCGGGCGGTCAGGATCAGGTTGCGCCCCTCGGCCGCCGCGATGCGGGCAAATTCCACCCCCAGCCCCTCGGACGCCCCGGTGATCAATGTCCAGCTTTGCAAATTCACGTCTCCCTTTCATCTGGGGACAAGATAGGGCGGTGTCGGGGCGAGAGACAAGCGATGACCGGTCAAAGCGCAAGCCGGATCGGTCAGTTTTTCGCCCCAAATGCCCGCAGGGCCTTCGGCGCCGGACTGTCCGATATCCGACCAACGTCGAATATTGCGTCCGGCTTGCAGCGTCTACCATTCGTCCATGAACGCGCTCAGGACGTATCTCGCCTCGCTGGCGCTGGTGCTGCTTCAGGCGGTCTCCGTCTGGGCGGAGCCGATGAGCCGTGCGCAGATCTCGGGCTTTGTCGTCCCGCCCTATTCGCTTGGCGATCAGGTGAATGACAAAGGCGTCTGGACGCTGCTGAACTCCGGCGGGGCGGAGGCCGGATACGTTTTCGAAACCGGAGAGCTTGCACCCTTGCCCGGTTTCTCCGGCGCGACGATCAACGTGTTCGTGATGCTCGATCCCGAGGGGCGGTTCATCGACGTCCGGCTGATCGAACACAACGAGCCGATTTTCGTCTCGGGCCTCGGCGAGGCACCGTTCCACGCGTTTTTCGAGCAATATGCGGGGCTTTCGATTTCGTCGTCGATCGTTGTCGGCACGCCCTATGGCGATGGCGGCGGAGGGTCGTCGCTGGTCTATCTCGACGGGGTCACCAAGGCGACCGCAAGCGTGCGTATCGCGCATGAATCGATCCTTGCGGCGACGCTGGCGGTGGCGCGTGAGAAAATGCAGGGCCTGTCTGCAGGATCCGCGGCGCGGCCTGATCCGGCGTATGAGGTCGACCTGACATGGCAGGATCTGGTGGCGCAGGGGCTGGCAACGCGCAAGACCGTTACCAATGCCGAAGTGGATACCGCGTTTGCAGGTACGATCTGGGCCGATGACGACCCCGACGCCAGCGCCGCACCGGCCGAAAACTACCTCGATCTCTGGATCGTGGATGTCGGTCCGCGCTCCATCGCGCGCGCCGCCCTGTCCAAGAGCACCTATGCCGAACTGCAAAGGTTCCTTGAAATCTCGCCCGAGATGGAACCGATCCTGCTGATCGACGGGGGGCGGCACGGGCTGGTGTCCGGGGATTTCGTCCGCAACACCGCGCCCGACCGCATCTATCTGGAACAGGGGGGGCTGCCCATAGCCCTGCGCGACGCCGATCTGCTGGTTGAGCTTGCCGATGGCGTTCCCGGCGGCACCGCGATGATCGTGCGGACCGACAGGCGGCTTGGCTTTGATCCGGCGCGTGCATGGGTCTTGCAGGTGCAGGCGGTACGGGAACACGGCATGTTCCACCCCGAAATCGGCAGCGTGATCTTCGAGGCCGTTCACGAGACGGACGAAAGATTCTTCCTGCGCGAAGACACGATTGAGCCCGCGCCGCCGTGGCGCGAGGCAATTCGGAACCGGTTTTCCGATCTGGTCGTGCTGGCGGTGTTCCTGACCCTTCTGGGGGCGGCGCTGCTGGCCGGTATGACCCGTTTTGCCATGCTCAGAGGTTTTACGCCGATCCGGCTCGCCGTGCTTGGCTTCGTCATCGCCTTCGTGGGCTGGTCGGGGCAGGGGCAATTGTCCATCGTCACCGTTCTGGCGACGTTGCGCACGGGGGTTGAGGGCGGCAGCTTTGCCTATCTGCTCTACGATCCGTTTTCACTGTTGGTCTGGGGGGCTGCGATCCTCGGCCTTGTGCTCTGGGGGCGCGGGTTCTTCTGCGGCTGGCTCTGCCCCTTCGGCGCGATGCAGGAGTTCATGCACCATGCGGGCAGATGGCTTCGCCTGCCCCAGATCGTGCCGTTGGACCGCTGGGACCGGCGTCTGAAGCTTGTGAAATACCCGCTGCTCGCGGGGCTGGTCGCCACGGCTTTCGTGGCCCCGAACCATGTCGATACCGCGGCAGAGATCGAGCCCTTCAAGACCGCGATCACCGTGTTTTTCGTGCGCGAGTGGTATTATGTGTTTTACGCCGCGTTTTGGCTGATCCTCGGCCTAATCCTGTTCAAGGGTTTCTGCCGCTATGTCTGTCCCCTGGGCGCCTTCATGGCGATCGGAGGGCTGCTGCGGGGGCGGGACTGGATCGACCGGCGCGCGGAATGCGGCAGCCCCTGCCAGCTTTGCAAGGTAAAGTGTAAATACGGGGCGATCGACCCGCGCGGCAAGATAGATTATTCCGAGTGTTTCCAATGCCTTGACTGCGTAACGATCTACGAGGATTCCAGCCGCTGCGTGCCCCTGGTGCTGGCTGGGCGGCGGGCGAACAAGGAGGTAGCGGCGGAATGATCGCGCGCAGACGATTCCTTGCCATCTCGGCGGCAGCGGCACTTTGCAGCTCCGGCGCGCGCGCCGGCCCGCGTGCCGGGCAGCGCACATGGCGCGGCCATGCGCTTGGGGCGGCGGTCAGCGTGACGCTCAGCGCCGATGTCGGGCGGTTCGGGCGGCTGATTTCGCGGATCGCGGCGGAACTGCGCCACATCGAAGGGCTTTTCAGCCTCTATGATCCGGCATCCGCGTTATCGCGCCTCAACCGCACCGGAATTCTCAACCACCCGCCGCCTGAAATGGTGGCACTGCTGAACCAGGCCGCCCGATTGCACCGGGTTACCGGCGGGCGCTTCGACCCTACGGTCCAGCCGCTATGGCAGGCTCTGGCCGCGGGCGGGGATACAGCGCGGGCACGGCGCAAGATCGGCTGGGGCAGGGTGACGGTCGATCCGGCGCGCATCCGGCTGGGGTATCGGCAGGCGCTCACCCTGAACGGCATTGCCCAGGGCTATGCCACCGACCGGATCAGCGCCCTTCTGCGGGACGAGGGGCTGAGCGAAATCCTGGTCAATATCGGCGAGTTTTCCGCCGTGGGCGGCCCGTGGCGCATTGGCATTGCCGATCCGGCGCATGGCCTGATCGCAACCCGCGAGCTGCACGAAACCGCCATCGCAACCTCCAGCCCGGCGGCGCTGCGGCTGGCTGATGGCCGCGCGCATATTCTTGACCCGCTCGGTGAACCGGGGCGCGCCTTTTGGTCCACTGTCAGCGTCGAAGCCCGCAGCGCGACCATTGCCGACGGGCTGTCGACGGCGCTGTGCCTTGCGCCGCTTGACAAGGCGCAATCCATCCTTCGCCACCTGCCCGAGGTGAGGCGGGTGACTTTCGTCGACGACGCGGGAACCGTGCGGCTGCTTTAGCGTATTTCCGGCGGCGCAAAGCTTAACCCGTGATCGGCGAAGATCCGGGCAATTCGACCGTCTTCGATCCCGCGATAGATCGCGTCCTCGACGCTGTAGGCCAGCGGTCGGTAGGCGAAATGCACCGCCACGCCCAGGGTCCAGTTCCCGACCGCAAAGCCCGGCATCGGCGGTGTGTGCACCGCAAGCGCGTCGGTCAGCCCGTGTTCCAGTTGCGAAAGCGGCCCCATTGCCGCGGCTGTCTCGCCCTCGGCAAGCGCGGTCATCGCCTCGGCGGCGGTCGGGTAGCGGTTAATCTTGTCCTGCGCCGCGGCACCCAGCAGGTTGGTCAGGTAGAAATCGGCAATCGTATCGTTCTGGACGGCCACCGTGTCATAGCGGAAATAGGCCGGAACTGGGGCGCTGTCGGGGTAAAGGTCCCTGCGGTAGGCGATGGCCACCTGCTCGACATGGTACTGGCCCGTAAATACAACCTGCTCGACCCGGCAGGCATAGTTGCTGTCATAGGGCACATGCAGCATCACGTTGGCGACACGTCCGCCGATGATCGGGCCTTTCCAGACCCAGTTGCGCAGGTCCTCATCGAGGTTTTCGCCAGCGGTGACAAGGTTGAACCTCGGCTCCACCCCCAGCTCCTCGGCGATCAGGCGGCCGATCTCGATATCTACTCCGGCGGGTTGACCGTTCTGTTCATAGGACCAGGGCGGGAAACGTTCGAACGCGGCGATTTCGATATAGCCGCGTTCGACGATGGTATCCAGATCCGCCCCCACGATATCACGCGAGGCATTTTGCGGTTTGGGCTGCGGTACGTGATCCTCGCATCTGGCCTGCGCACCCTGTCCGGTGCAGGCGATGCAAGCGGCAAATACGAACGCGGTCAGATGCCGTGCGATCATGTCGCCCCCTTGGTTCAGCGTGCGGCAGAGAGCCCGATTGTAAGGGTTTCCGCGGCGGCGGCAAATCGCGGCGCTTCGCCCGAGATCATCGCTGCCGCCCGCAGCGCGATGCTGTCCGCGACCGGCGCACCCGAGCCGGTTTCGATCTGCGTCGCGATCTCGCTGAGCTCGTCCTGCACGGCTGCGACCTCACCATTTTCCGGCGATGCGCCTTCCCATTCGGCAAGCTGGTCCCGAATTTCCTTCAGCCGCGCGTTATGATCGTCGAGCGCGCCGTCATCGGGCCGGGTTTCGATATAGGTCCGGATCGCCCAGGCCGCCTTCTGACCCAGAAGGTCACCGAAGGCCGGCATCTTGGTGATCCCATTCTGGGTCATGCCGACGCGGAACCGTTCGACATACCATTCGTCGCCGTATTCTTCCGCCTCAAGATAGCGCAGGTCCGGGGCAAGCCCGCCGGACACGCCACCAAGCCCGTGGCAGCGCGCGCAATTCTGGTTATAGCCGGAATCGCCGATGTCGATCGCCGCCTTCCATACCTCTTCACCGGCGTCGCGATAGGGGTTCTCGGTCAGCCAGTCCTCTCCGACATCGGGCAGGGAATCGGTGTTGACCGGCTGCGGCGCGACATCGCCATGGGACCAGGCCGCGGTTGCCGTCGCGATCACATAGGCCGACGTGACTATTGTTCTCAGCATCCTTGCTCCTCCAACTTCAGCTGTTGTCCCTGATTACATCGCCACGGAAGCCCGGCATATTCGACCTTGGTTCAACCCGCGCCCCTACTTTGGTCGAATGTTGAATGGCCGCGCCCGGCGATAAAATGAGTGAAAAGGGAGGAAACGTGGCCATGCGCTGGATGATCTGTCTTGTGTGCCTGATGCTTTCGGGACCGGCGCTGGCCGAGGTGTCTTTGTCCGTCGGCTATCTGGAACAGCAGGTGGCACGCCCTGCGGTCCTGTCGAATCTCGACCCCGTGCCGGATGATCTGGGCGCGGCGGGCGCCCAGCTTGGCCTTGCCGACAACCAGACCACGGGGCAGTTCCTTGGCCACAGTTACACGCTCGACATCGTCCGCGTCGCACCGGGAGAGGATGTGACGGCAGCAGCGGCGCAGATGCTGGCGGAGACCCGGTTTCTGGTTATCGACGCCCCCGCGGCGGTGCTTCTGGAAATTGCCGATCTGCCGGGGGCAGAAGGCGCGATCATGTTCAACGTTTCGGCATCCGACACCGCGCTGCGCGATGCGGCGTGCCGGGGCAATCTTTTCCATACGATCCCCTCGGTGGCGATGCGTGCCGACGCGCTGATGCAGTTTCTCCAGTACAAGCGCTGGATCACGCCGGCGATGGTCTCGGGTCCGCATGACGCCGATCTGAGTTTTGCAGAGGCGCTGCATCGCTCGGCACGGAAATTTGGCCTGGAAATCGGCGCGTCGAAAACATGGAACTTCGAAGCCGACATGCGCCGCAACGCCGCGCAGGAAGTGCCACTGTTCATGCAGGATCTGGGGGACCATGACGTGCTGCTGGTGGTGGACGAGGTCGACGATTACGCCCGCTACATCCCCTACAACACATGGCTGCCGCGCCCCGTCGCCGGATCCGTGGGCATCGTGCCCGTCGCCTGGTCACGGGTGGTCGAACAATGGGGTGCGGCCCAGTTGCAGAGCCGGTTCACCGAGGCCACGGGACGGGACATGCGGTCGACAGACTATGCCGCCTGGGCCGCGGTGCGGGCCCTGGGCGAGGCGGTGACGCGCACCGGCTCTGACGACCCCGCAACGCTTCGCGCATACCTGGTGTCGGACGGGTTCGAGCTTGCCGGGTTCAAGGGGAGGGCCATGAGTTTCCGCCCGTGGAATGGCCAGCTCCGCCAGCCGATCCCGCTGGTGACGCCCCGCGCATTGGTGGCGCAGGCCCCGCTCGAAGGGTTCCTGCACCAGAGTAACGAGATGGACACGCTGGGGATCGACGCCCCCGAAACCGCCTGCACAGAGTTCGAGGACTGAAATGAAACATCTGATCACGACGCTTTTCCTTGTCACCACCCCGGTCGCGCAGGCCGGGGAAATCTGGATCAGCAATGAAAAGGACGACACGATCAGCGTGATTGATGTCGAAACGCTGGAAGTCACCCGCACGATCCCGACAGGCGAACGTCCGCGCGGTATCACCTTTTCCAAGGATTACAGCCGCCTCTATATCTGCGCTTCCGATAGCGACACGGTGCAGGTGATGGACCCGGCAAGCGGTGAAATCCTGCATGACCTGCCTTCGGGCGAAGACCCCGAGCAGTTTGTCCTGCATCCCGATGACAGGCACCTCTACATCGCCAACGAGGATGACGCCGTGACAACGGTGGTGGATATCGAAACCCGGCATGCGGTCGCCCAGATCAATGTGGGCATCGAACCCGAGGGAATGGCCGTTTCGCCCGATGGCGCCACCGTCATCACCACGTCCGAGACCACGAACATGGCGCATTGGATCGACACCGAAAGCCAGCAAATATATGCCAATTCGCTTGTCGACAGCCGCCCCCGGCATGCCGAATTCACCCATGACGGCAGCAAGCTATGGGTCAGTTCCGAAATCGGCGGCACGATCAGCGTGTTCGAAACCGAGGGCCAGGCCGAGATCGCCAAGATCGGGTTCGAGGTGCAGGGCGTCCATCCTGACCGGGTGCAGCCGGTGGGGTTCGAGTTCACCGAGGATGGCAGCACCGCCTTTGTCGCGCTTGGCCCGTCGAACCATGTCGCGGTGGTCAATACCAACACTTACGAGGTGAAGGATTACATCCTCGTGGGTCGCCGGGTCTGGCACATGGCGTTCTCACCCGACAAGACGCTGCTCTTTACCACCAATGGCGTTTCCGGAGATGTGACCGTGATCGACGTTGCCCGGCGCGAGGCCGTCAAATCCATCAAGGTAGGTCGTTTCCCCTGGGGTGCGGCGACGCGGCCGTAAGCAGCTAACACGCGTAAGGCCCTATCTCCGTTTTGCGCGACAGGGCGCACCGGACAGGCGGGCAGGGGCGTTCTGTGTCAGCAGGTCTGACCTGTTCTACGACCCCAAGGCGGGTGAAAACCCGGGAATGTGATGCTAGGCTGCGCCGTGAAGGAGGCCGCAGCATGTTGAAATCCCTCGCCATCGTGACCCTCACCCTTACCGCGGTTCCGGCCTTCGCGGAACCGGGCGGGGTGCTCAACCCCGAGGAAATGACGATTGGCCGGATGATGGACAACATACGCAACGGCCACACGGATATGACGACCTGTGCCTCGGGCTATTTCATCACCAAGAGCGGCCGCCACGGCATGGCGCGTGAACTGTTCGAAACCTGTGCAGGCGCCGGCTATACCGGCGCGATGACCTGGATGAGCCAGCTCGACAATAACGGGCTGGGCGGCGATTACGATCCCGAAGCGGCGGCGGAATGGGATCGGCGGGCAGCCGAGGCCGGCGATCCGGTCGGTCAATTCAACCTCGGCCTCAACATGATTCGCGGTCACGGCGTGGCGCGCGATGTCGAACAGGGACAACGGCTGATTGATGCCGCCGCCGAAAGCGGTTTGCCGATCGCGCAGCGCATGCGGGCGGCGGGCTATGACCCCGAAGAGGTGACGCCCGACGCGGATCGCTGGAAATACGCGCCGCTTTTCTGATTTGCGCATTGGCCATCCCGGTCGCCGCTGCCCGGGCCTGTGGCATTCAGCCCCTGCAAGCTGCGGACGGGGTGGGAACCTTCGTCATGACGTCGGAAAACACAGGTTTGGCTGACCTCATCAACGTCTACGACCTTTGTGCAATTTCACCATCGCGTCGCTGCTCCGATAATACCGGCAAGCCGATGATCCCGTATGTCGACGGATCTACCTCGGCTCGGTTGGACCAAGGGAGGACGAAGATGAACCGGTTTATCATGGCGGTCACGGCAAGCCTTGTCGCGGCAGGTATCGCGCAGGCGGAAGTGACGGAAGAGGATCTCAGGAACGATCAGACGATCACAACCCAGGTGGTTACCAACGGGATGGGGCGGCATCTGCAACGCTACAGCCCGCTTGACATCCTGAATCGCGACAATGTGCAGAATCTCGTGCCGGCCTGGGCGTTCTCGCTTGGCGGTGAGAAACAGCGCGGGCAGGAAACCCAGCCCCTGATCTATGACGGGATCATGTATATCACCGGGTCGTATTCGCGGCTTTACGCGATCGACGTGAAAACCGGTGAGGAGCTCTGGCAATACGACGCGCGCCTGCCGGAAGGGATCCTGCCCTGCTGTGACGTCATCAATCGCGGCGCCGCGATCTTTGGCGACAAGATCTATTTCGGCACGCTGGATGCGCGGCTCGTGGCGCTTGACCTCAAGACCGGCGATGTCGTCTGGCGCGACAAGATCGGTGACTACAAGGCAGGCTATTCCTACACGGCCGCGCCGCTGATCGTGAACGGCCTGGTCATCACCGGCAATTCCGGCGGCGAATTCGGGATTGTGGGCGAGGTGCAGGCGCGTGATGCGGAAACCGGTGACATTGTCTGGACCCGGCCGGTGATCGAGGGGCACATGGGCACCCTGAACGGCGAGGAAAGCACCATGACCGGGACGCTGAACGCGACCTGGCCGGGGGATATGTGGAAAACCGGCGGCGGGGCGACCTGGCTGGGCGGTTCCTACGACGCCGATACCGACACGCTGGTCTTTGGCACCGGCAACCCGGCGCCCTGGAACAGCCACCTTCGCAATGCCGGCACCCCGGTCGACGGCAACGCCGGTGACAACCTTTACGCGGCCAGCCGCCTGGGGATCGACCCGGCCACGGGCGACATCAAATGGCATTTCCAGACCACCCCGCGCGAGGGCTGGGATTTCGACGGCGTGAACGAGGTGGTGGCCTTCACCGGATCGGATGGCAAGAACTATTTCGGCACCGCCGACCGCAACGGCTTCTTCTATATCCTGAACCGCGAGGATGGCGCATTCGTCGCCGCGCATCCTTTCGTCAAGGACATTTCCTGGGCCGAGGGGATCGACGAGAACGGCCGTCCGATCTTCAATGAAGAAAACCGTCCCGGCGATCCCACGGCCGCAGCCGATGGCAACAAGGGCGAGACGATCTTTGCCGTTCCCTCGTTCCTGGGCGGCAAGAACTGGATGCCGATGGCATTTAGCCAGAACACCGGCCTGTTCTACGTGCCGTCCAACGAATGGGGCATGGACATCTGGAACGAGCCGATCGCCTACAAGGAAGGTGCGGCCTATCTGGGCGCGGGCTTTACCATCAAGCCGCTGTTCGAGGATTACATCGGCTCGCTCAAGGCGCTTGACCCGATGAGCGGCGAAATCAAGTGGGAGTTCCAGAACCCCGCGCCGCTCTGGGGTGGCGTCATGACCACCGCGGGCGGGCTTGTCTTTACCGGAACGCCCGAGGGCCATTTCATCGCCTTTGACGATGCGACCGGCGAAGAATTGTGGAGCTTCCAGACCGGTTCGGGCATCGTCGGACAACCGATCACCTGGGAGCAGGACGGCGAGCAGTATGTCTCGGTCATCTCCGGCTGGGGCGGCGCGGTGCCGCTTTGGGGTGGCGAGGTCGCGAAACAGGTGAGTTTCCTGAACCAGGGCGGCACGCTCTGGACCTTCAGGCTGCCGCGCCAGCTTGCCGGCAACAACTGAGCAGGTGTCAGAAAACGGTCCCGCACGCGCCTTCGGGCGCGTGCTTTTCGTTTGCGGGCCGTCGATACAAGGTGCTCGATCCAGCCCTACGCCTTTAGTCGCAAAGCAACGCCTGCTGAACTGTGCTAGGCTGGGCGCATAGTCGGCAGCGTGGAAACAATGAACATGTCAGCAACCGCCAAACAGGCCAGCGCGCCACTTCGCGAAGTTCTGGTCATCGACGACCACCCGCTCTTTTGCGAGGCGCTTTCGATGACCCTCAGGAACGGGATGACGGCACAACATGTCACCGTTTCCAACACCTTGCAGAATGCCCTTGAAACGCTGAAATCCGGGGTTGTGCCCGATGTTGTGCTGCTCGACCTGAACCTGCCGGATGTGGATGGCCTTGACGGGTTGGTGCGCCTGAAGATGGCAGTGCCGCAGACGCCGGTGATCGTGGTGTCCTCAATGTCGGAAAACGAGATGGTCATGTCCGTGATGCGTGAAGGCGCGGCGGGGTTCATCCCCAAGGATTCCCCGAAAGAGACCATCACAGAGGCGTTCCGGGTCATTCAGGCGGGTGGCAGCTATACGCCGCCAGACTATATCGCGCCCGATGACGATGACGGCATCGATGATAACGACGCCGCGGCGCGGCTTGCCACCCTGACGCCGCAACAGGCCTGCATCCTTCGCCTGATCTGCGAAGGCAAGCTCAACAAGCAGATCGCCTATGACCTTTCGATCGCCGAAACCACCGTCAAGGCGCATATGACCGCGATCCTGCGCAAGCTTGGCGTTCACAGCCGTACCCAGGCGGTGCTGGTGGCGCAGAAGGCAAAGTTCGACACGATCCTGAATTCGGGTATTGTCAACTAGACGAGGGCCAGGAAAACGGAAAGCGCAGTGTCAACAGACGGAGCCTTGGAACATGGCTTGCCGGATCTCGGACATGTTGTCCGACGCGCGGTAACGTCGGCACCGGCCCCGGACGCGGCCCTGCGCGAACTGAAAAGCCAGCTTGGACAAGAAAGGTTTGCGCTGGTCGTCGTATTCATCTCTCCCACGCATCTGTCGAATGCGCTGGCCGATGAGATCAACGCGTCATTCCCCGATTTTCCCGTGATCGGCTGCACCACCGCCGGAGAGATCGCACCGGATGGTTTCGCCGATGACACGATCGTCGCCGTGGGATTTCCGGCGTCGCATTTCTGCGCTTCGGTGCGGCTGGTGACAGACGCCGAGAAAGAGGACGGCGCCGGTATCGCGGAGGCGGTGCTCGATCAGCTCAGCGAGGTCGCCCGCGCCGCGCCCGACTGGCAGGGCGAATTCGCCTTCATGCTGAATGACGGCATGGCCCGGAACGAAGACCGGATGGTGTCACTGATCAACCCGGCGCTTGGCACCGTGCCGCTGTTCGGGGGGTCGGCAGGGGATGGGCTGAGTTTTCATGAAACCGCGCTCTTTGCCGAAGGCACGTTTCACAAGCGCGCCTCGGTGCTGGCGATCTTCCGCACGCGCTGCCGGATCAAGGTGTTCCGCTTTGACCATTTCGGCCCCACCGACACCCGGATGGTCGTGACCCGCGCCGATCCGGAACGCCGCCTGGTCAGCGAGATCAACGCCGAACCGGCCGCCGTCGAATACGCCCGCATGGTCGGCAAGGATCCGGGGCAATTGTCCCCCTTCGTCTTTGCCGCCAGCCCGGTCATGGTCAAGGTCGGCGGCAAGTACCACGTCCGGGCCATTCAGAAGGTCGAGGAGAACGGCGACCTGCGCTTCTTCAGTGCCATCGACGAAGGTCTGGTGCTGACCGTGGCAGAGCCCGAGGACATCGTGACCCATCTGGAACAGGCGATGGATAATCTTGCTGCGACGCATGGAAAACCGGACACGATCGTTGCCTGCGAATGCATCCTGCGCAAGCTGGAGATCGACCAGATACAGGCCCGGCGGCGCATCTCTTCGATCCTGGCCGAGAACCGGGTTGTCGGGTTTCACACCTATGGCGAGCAGTTCAACATGCTGCACGTGAACCAGACCTTCACCGGGGTCGCCATCTATGCGCCGGAGGAAGCCGATGCACCGTGACGCCCCTGCCGTCCCGCTGTTGCGCCCCGACGACGATCAGCCCCGGCAGATCGACAAGCTGCAGCGCATCGTCGACGTGCTGATGCACAGGGTCGAGGCCAGCGGCGAGGACGGCTTCAACAGCTATGCCCATTTCCAGACCGCCGTCGCGCTCGAGGCGCAGGTCAAGGCGCGCACCCGCGACCTGGAAGAGGCGGTGACGCTCCTGAATCAATCCCGGGCCCGTCTGGCCGAGGCCAAGGCAGAAGCCGAAACCGCGCGGGCGGACCTGTCCAATGCGCTGGAGGCGGTCAGGGAAGGTTTTGCGCTGTTCGCACCGGATGGCCATCTGATCATGTCCAACCGGCGCTTTGCCCGGATGCTTCCGGATGTGGTGCGCCACATCAAGCCGGGGCTGCTGTTCGAGGATTACACCCGGCTGGTTTCGGAAAGCGCGGAGCTGGTGCTGCCGGGTGATGGCAGCGCCGAGGCCTGGCGCCGCAACCGGCTGCGCCGCCTGCGGCAGTTCCACGCCGATTTCGTGGTCGAGCTGAAGGATGACCGCTGGATTCAGGTCAGCCAGCAGCGCACGCCGAACGGCGGCACCGCCATCCTGCAAACCGAAGTGACCGACATGGTGCAGATGGAGCGGCGCGAGCGGGACAAGCTGCTTGACGATCAGGCCCGGCTGATCCGGGCGACGCTGGATCACATCAACCAGGGGATCTGCATATTCGACGCCGATGACAGGCTGGCCGCCTGGAACGACCAGTTCTTCGCGCTGATGACGCCGCCAATGGACCTGATGCGCACCGGCACCGGCTTCAGCCGTTTCGTCGATCACTTCAATACCGCACATATCTTCAGATCGCTGGACGCCCCGCAGGCGGTGGTCGATTGGGTCGCCGAACGGCGTAACCGCGAACCGCTCCGCGTCGAATTCCAGCGCGACGACGACACCATTCTCGATGTCTTCACCGACATGACGCCCGATGGCGGTTTCGTCATCTGTTTTACCGACGTGACCAAGGAACGCGCGATCACGGCGGCGCTGCATGAGGTCAACGAAACGCTTGAGCAGCGGGTCAAGGAACGCACAGCCGAGATGCAGAAGGCCCGCGATGCCGCAGAGCACGCGAACACCTCAAAATCGCGGTTCCTGGCGGCGGCAAGCCATGACCTGCTGCAACCGCTGAATGCTGCGAAACTTTTCATCTCGACACTTGAGGAAACCGAGATGAGCGAATTGCAGGCCGACGTCACCGCCCGTGTGAAGAGCGCGTTTGACAGCGTGGAAACCATACTCAGTGCTCTTCTGGATATCTCCAAGCTGGACGCCGGCACGTCGGCCACGATCTCGGTCTTTCCCCTGTACCGCTTGCTGACCCCGCTGCGCGAGGAATTCCAGGCCATTGCAGCGGAGAAGGGATTGCAGTTTCACGTCGTCGATTGCGGGCTCGAGGTCGAAAGCGATGCCTCATATCTCAGGCGCATCATCCAGAACCTTGCCTCCAACGCCATTGCCTATACGACATCGGGCAAGGTGCTGGTGGGCGCGCGGCGCAAGGGGTCGGACCTGCTGATTGAGGTGCATGACACCGGCCCCGGCATTCCGGCCGATCAGCAGGAGCGTGTGTTTCACGAGTTTCAGCGCATCGAACGGCAGGACACGGCCCCCGGCATGGGGCTTGGCCTGACCATCGTGCGCCGCGCCTGTGATCTGCTGGGCCATGATTTGATGATGGACAGTACCGAAGGCGTGGGCACCCGATTTGCCGTTCGCGTTCCCTTCCGCGATCCGGCACCTGCCGCGCGTGGCCAGAACGGGTTGCGCACGGCCCCCAAGATCACCTCGCTGGCCGGCATGATCCCCCTGATCATCGAGAACGAGGCCGAGGTCCGGTTGGGCATGATGGCGCTGCTTGACAGCTGGGGCGCCAGCCCGATCGAGGCAACCAATCTTGACGAGGCGCATGCGCTGATCAAGGAGCTTGGCGTGGTGCCCGACGTGATCCTGGCCGACTACCACCTGGATCAGGGCGAAAGCGGCCTTCACGCGATCCGCGAACTGCGCGATGCCAATGGGCCGATCCCCTCGGTCCTGATCACGGCGAACAGGTCCGAACAGCTATCTGCCAGCGCGGAAGAAGAGGATGTGCTGTTGCTTTACAAGCCCCTGCAACCAACCCGTCTGCGCAGCTACCTGAACACCCTGTTGAACCCGGCCTAGGTCATGCAGACGTCAGAGCGGGTCAGGAACCGTTTCCCGGTGCCGTTCTCAAGCGAAAACATGCCGCCGATCCCGGGGATCGCGTCAATGATCAGATTGGTGTGCTGCCAGCGGTCGTACTGGTCGGCGTTCATGTAGAATGACAGCCCGCCGACCACGCCGACCAGCACGTCGTTGTCACCGACGATGTAATCGCCGTCGGGATAGCACATCGGCGCGCTGCCATCACAGCAGCCGCCGGATTGATGGAACAGTAGATTCGGCCCGTACTGCATCTTGAGCTGCTCGATAAGCTCCAGTGCCGCATTCGTGGCCGTGACTTTCATGCTTGGGGAGTCGGTCATGGTTTTCTGCCTCAACGAAAGTGCCGGCCCCGGATCAACCGGGACCAGCCAGGGAGAGATCAAAAGAAGCCAAGCGCGTTGGCGTCGTAGCTGACCAGCAGGTTCTTGGTCTGGCGGTAATGATCCAGCATCATCTTGTGGTTCTCGCGCCCGATGCCCGACTGCTTGTAGCCTCCGAATGCCGCGTGGGCAGGGTAGGCATGGTAGCAGTTGGTCCAGACCCGGCCGGCCTGAATGCCCCGGCCCATGCGGAAGGCACGGCTGCCGTCGCGCGTCCACACACCGGCGCCCAGGCCATAGAGCGTGTCATTGGCGATCTCCAGCGCCTCGGCCTCGTCCTTGAAGGTCGTGACCGACAGGACCGGGCCAAAGATTTCCTCCTGGAAGATCCGCATCTTGTTGTGGCCCTTGAACACGGTGGGCTGGATATAGTTGCCGTTCTCAAGCCCGCTGTTCAGCGCCGCGACATTGCCGCCGATCAGCACGTCGGCGCCTTCATCCTTGCCAAGCTGCAGGTAGGACGCGATCTTTTCCATCTGCTCAGTCGAAGCCTGCGCGCCGATCATCGTGTCCATCGACAGCGGGTTGCCCTGTTGAACCTTGCCGACCCTCTCGATCGCCCGTGCGATGAAATCCTCGTAGATCGATTCCTGTATCAGCGCACGGCTGGGGCAGGTGCAGACCTCGCCCTGGTTCAGCGCGAACATGGTGAAGCCTTCCAGCGTCTTGTCGAAAAACGCGTCGTCGGCCGACATGATGTCTTCGAAGAAGATGTTCGGCGACTTGCCCCCCAGCTCCAGCGTCACCGGAATGATGTTCTGGCTGGCATATTGCATGATCAGCCGCCCGGTCGTGGTTTCACCGGTAAAGGCGATCTTGGCGATCCGGTTCGACGAGGCCAGCGGTTTGCCCGCCTCAAGGCCAAAACCATTCACCACGTTCAGCACGCCCGGCGGGATCAGGTCGCCGATCAGTTCCATCAGCACCATGATCGAGGCCGGGGTCTGCTCGGCCGGTTTCAGCACGATGCAGTTGCCCGCCGCCAGCGCCGGCGCGATCTTCCACGTCGCCATCAGCAGCGGGAAATTCCACGGGATGATCTGGCCAACCACGCCAAGCGGTTCGTTGATGTGGTAGGCGTAGGTGTTGGCGTCGATCTCGGCGACGGTGCCTTCTTCGGCCCGGATCACGCCGCCGAAATAGCGGAAGTGATCGACCGCCAACGCAATGTCGGCGGCGATGGATTCGCGGATCGGCTTGCCGTTGTCGATGGTTTCCGCGGCGGCCAGAAGATTGGTGTTCGCCTCGATCACGTCAGCGACCTTCATCAGCATGTTGGAGCGTTCCGCCAGCGAGGTCTTGCCCCAGGCCGGGAACGCCGCATGGGCGGCATCCAGCGCCGCCTCGACATCATCGGCGTTCGAGCGCGCAACCTCGCAGACGACCTCGCCGGTGATCGGGGTGGTGTTCTCGAAATACAGGCCCGATTTGGGCTCGGTGAACTCGCCGTTGATGAAATTGCCGTAGCGCGTCTTGAACGGCGTCTGGACGCCCAGATGGGACGTGTCCAGCGATGCGCTGAGGTTGAGTTGGTTTTGGACGTTCATAGGGTTCCTCCCGGAGATTTAGCCGATACGCCAACCCGCTCAGGCCGACGCCGCGATTCAGTATCCGGATAGTCGGGGTTTTGTCCGCATTGCGAAATTGCACTTTAGTCGCAGCGTCGTTTTATGTCCGTGAATGTCTGGTAACATATTGTTATCTAACGGATTATATTGGTACGAATAAAAAATTCGCGCCACGCCCGTCGAGGGCGCGATCACGAATGTCGCTGGGTAGGTCCGCTCGGTCAGCCGGGCACAAAACGCGCCCGGCACGCCCGTGATCGGGTGACTGTCCGCGCTGTAACGCGGCCGTTCCGAATTCACCCTAAAGTTGCATCACCCTCAGGTCGAGGTCGACTTGAAAAATCCCGGCACTCGCGGCCCGGGCAGCGCAATTGCGCAACCCCGCCCCGGCATCTGTGGCCAGGGCGAGGATCCGCAGTTCGGGATTCAATTCAGGTTGGGATCAGAACAGGTCGGGTTCGTATTCGCGGTCCTCATACTCGGACGGGGAATACATGTTGATTTCCATGCCGCAGTCGATTTCGCGAATCTCAGGTGCACGCCAGGCCATTTCATCCTCCACTATTAGACGGTCTGTTGCTGCGAGTGTAGCGCACAGGCCGGCCAGGGGGGTATGATCCTTTGGTCGTAGGTGGAGACGGGTACCAAATTCGGCGTTCGAGGATGCCCTGCCGTCAACCGCTGCCATCGGGGTTTCCGGTGCGCTGCCAGATATCAGGTCTGCGGCAGCAAAGCTCGTCTTGGCCTTGCTGCACCTGCTTTTGCAGCGGTTTCGACAGCCCGGATTTTCCTCAGATTGGCCCGCTATGCGCGCTGCAATGCCGCCACGCCGGGCAGATCCTTGCCCTCCATCCATTCCAGGAACGCCCCCCCGGCGGTGGAGATATAGGTGAAATCCCCCGCCGCGCCGGCCTGGTTGAGCGCGGCCACGGTATCACCGCCACCGGCGACCGAAATCAGCTTGCCCGCGCGGCTGAGCGCCGCGGCGTGGCGTGCAGCGGCGTTGGTGGCCGCATCGAAAGGCTCGATCTCGAAGGCACCCAGCGGGCCGTTCCAGATCAGCGTCTTGGCCTTATCCAGCGCGGCGGCCACGCGGGTGACCGATTGTGGCCCCGCATCCAGGATCATCGCGTCATCGGGGCACAGATGCGCGGCAAAGACGGCGTTCTCGGCGCAGGCGGCGAATTCACGCGCCACGACGATATCGGCGGGCAGGATGATCTCGCAGCCGGTGGTCGCGGCCTTGGTCATGATCGCGCGGGCGGTATCGGCCATGTCGTGTTCGCAAAGCGATTTGCCCACGTTCAGGCCCTGCGCCGCCAGGAACGTGTTGGCCATGCCGCCACCGATCACCAGATGATCGACCTTGTCGACCAGGTTGCCCAGCAGTTCCAGCTTGGTCGACACCTTGGCGCCGCCCACCACGGCCACGACCGGGCGCTGCGGTGCACCCAGGGCGGCCTCCAGCGCCTCGAGCTCGGCCTGCATCAGCCGGCCCGCGCAGGAGGGCAGGTGATGCGCGATCCCCTCGGTGCTGGCATGGGCCCGGTGCGCGGCGGAAAACGCATCGTTGCAATAGACATCGCCCAGCCCGGCCAGACGTTTGGCGAAGTCGGGGTCATTCGCCTCTTCGCCGGGGTGAAAGCGGATGTTCTCAAGCAGCAGCACGTCGGCGGCGCGGGCCTCGTCCGTCAGGTTCTCGGCCCCCTCCAGTGTTTCGATCAGCGTGACCGACCGGCCAATCGCCGCCTGCAGCGCGGGCACGACAAGGCGCAACGACATGTCCAGCACGACCTTGCCCTTGGGGCGGCCGAAATGCGCGATCAGCATCGGTTTGCCACCGCGGGCCAGGATGTCATGGATGGTCGGCACGATCCGGTCGATCCGGGTGGTGTCGCTGACGATACCGTTTTCGACCGGCACGTTGATGTCGACCCGGGTCAGCACCCGTTTCCCCTCAAGTTCGATGTCGTCCAGGGTTTTCCAACTCATGCCACCGGGCCTCCGTACCGTAATTCGCGCCCCTATTGGCGCGAAGCCCACCAAGGGTCAAGCTCTGCGCTTGGCAATCGTGGTGTTAACGCCTAGGTATCGGGGCAACCTAGCGACGAAGGAGAGCCAGATGGCCGAGATCAAAGACCCGGAAAACACCATCCTGATGGAACTGAAGGACGGCACCGTTACCATCGAACTGTTGCCCGACGTGGCCCCCGGCCATTGTGACCGGATGAAGGAACTGGCCCGTGCGGGTGCCTATGACAACGTGGCCTTTCACCGGGTGATCGACGGGTTCATGGCGCAGACGGGCGATGTTGCCAATGGCAACATGGAAAAGGATTTCAACCTGCGCGCCGCCGGCACCGGGGGCAGCGACCTGCCCAACCTCAAGGCCGAGTTCAGCGGCGTGCCGCATGACCGGGGCACGCTGGGCGCCGCCCGCAGCCAGAACCCCGACAGCGCCAACAGCCAGTTCTTCATCAACTTCTCCGACAACCATTTCCTGAACCGCCAATACACGGTCTATGGCCGCGTGACCTCGGGGATGGAACATGTGGATGCCATCACCCGGGGTGAGCCGCCGATGAACCCTGACCGGATGATCAGCGTGAAGGTGGCCGCCGATGCGTAAGCTTGCCATTCTGATGTCGCTGATGGCCGGGCCCGCGTTTGCCACCGGGCTTGAGATCCAGATCGCGGGCGAGGCGAACGGCACCGTCAAGATCGACCTCTTCGAGGACGTGGCGCCGGACCATGTTGCGCAGATTACCGCGCTGACCAGCGAAGGCGCCTATGACGGCGTTGTATTCCACCGCGTGATCGAGGGGTTCATGGCCCAGACCGGCGATGTGCAGTTCGGCAAGCAGGGTGACACCTCGGGCCGCGCCGGCACCGGCGGCAGCGAGAGGCCCGATCTGAAGGCCGAATTCTCGGCTATCCCCTTTGACCGCGGGGTGGTCGGCATGGCGCGGGCGCAGAACCCCGACAGCGCCAACAGCCAGTTCTTCATCATGTTTGCCCCCGGCCATTTCCTGAACGGTCAATATACCGTGGTCGGCCAGGTGACCGAGGGCATGGAGGTGGTCGATGCCATCAAGCGCGGGCAGGGGCAATCCGGGGCCGTGCCGGGCCAGCCCGACGTGATGACATCCGTGACCGTGGTCGAGTGACGGGCGCACCTGCATGACCACCTATCCCCCCCTCGGCACGCTCAAGCCCGTGGACGAGGGGATCTGGATCGTGGACGGCCCGGCGGTGATCTGCCGCCGGATGCCGATCTCGACCCGGGCCACGGTGGTGCAGCTGGCGGACGGGACGCTCTGGGTGCAGTCGCCCACCGGGCTGTGCGATGCGTTGAAAGCCGAGCTGGAGGCGCTTGGGCCGGTTGAACATCTGGTCATACCCAATTGGGAACACGGTGTTTTCCTGAACGAATGGCGCAGCGCCTATCCGAATGCGCAGGTCTGGGGTGTGCCGCCCGACGGCGCGCGCGGCAACGTGATCGAACATGACCACGACCTGGGTGGCGACACGCCCTGGCAGCATGAAATCGCACATCTGATCGTCGGTGGCAGCCGGGCCTATCGCGAGGCGGTGTTTCACCATCGCGCCTCGGCCACGCTGATTGTTGCCGACCTGATCCAGAATTTCGAGACCGCGCGGTTGCCCGCCTGGATGCGTCCGCTGATCTGGCTGGCGGGCACCGATGACAGCGCCGGCAACATGCCCTACCTGATGCGCCGCCGCTACAGCAATGCGGGGCTGGCGCCCTCGGTCGAACACATGATCGACTGGCGCCCGCGCCGCATCATCCTGTCGCATGGGCGCTGCTATGAAAGCGGCGCCGTGAAGGAACTGGAGCGGGTGTTCAAGAAGCTTCTGCATGAACGCCAGTGGAGCCGCGCATTGGACGACATGGACGGGCGGGCCTGAGGTTTTGCAGTCCGGCTGATGTCTTCGCTGCAGGCGGGGTGCGCGCCCAAGCACATTGCCATCACTGCACGATTTCTCACAATCGCGTGGTCCTGCTAGGCAGGAATGGCGCGTTCGCGCATCATTGCACCGTCCTTCAAAGCGGGAGATATGCGAATGCGTTTCCTGACACTTGTGGCGGTTTTTCTGGCGTTTCTCACCGGGCTGGCCCAGGCCGGGCCGGATATCTGGCGAAACGAATGGCCCAGGACGAATTTCGCGATCAACAGCGTCGACAACTGGTCGGAAATCCTTGATGGCGGGCCACCGCGGGATGGCATCCCTGCGATCAGCGATCCGCGGTTCCTGCGCGCCCGCAACGAGACCCGGATCAACGAGGCGGAGCCCGTCATGACGGTCGAGATCGGCAAGGCCACGCCGCGCGCCTATCCGATCCGATACCTGACCTATCACGAGATCATCAATGATATTGTGGGCGGTATCCCCATCGCGGTCACCTTCTGTCCCTTGTGCAACTCGGGCATCACCTTCGACCGGCGGACGGCAAAGGGCACGCTCAGCTTCGGGGTGTCGGGCAAGCTCCGGCACTCGGACATGGTGATGTATGACCGAGAGACCGAAAGCTGGTGGCAGCAGGCCACCGGCGAGGCGATCGTGGGCGACCTGACCGGCGCCAGGCTCAGGATGTTGCCCGGCTGGATGGAAAGCTGGGGACAGTTCAGGGCCCGCAACCCCGACGGGCTGGTGATGGCACAACCGGGATTCTCGCGCCACTACGGGCGCAACCCCTATGCCGGGTATGACAGCCGCAACCGGCCGATGTTCTTCAGCGGCGAGATGCCGCCGCATGGGATCTCGCCGCTGGCACGGGTGGTCCGGGTGGGCAGGCGCGCCTGGCCGCTCAGCCGGATCAGGGTGCAGGGCGGTCTGCAAGAGGCCGGTGTCAGCATCAGTTGGGAGGCCGGGCAGGCTTCGGCACTGGACAACGCGGTGATCGCCAGGGGCCGCGACGTGGGCACCGTGCGGGTGCGTGACAGCCGGGGGCGCGACGTTGTGCATGACGTGATGTTCGCCTTCGCGTTCCACGCCTTCTGGCCGGACGGGATCTGGATGGTGGGGCGTTAGGCGGGCCGGCAATCCTTGACCTGTTGCTCCGGTCATGTCCCAACTTGGCCATGTTCGTTCGGGCACTCTTACTGCTGATCATCGGCACCGCCAACACCTGCTGGGCGCAGACGCGCGTGCCGGTCGGTGTCGAACTGGTTCTGGCGGTGGACAGCTCGATCAGCGTCAGTGACGCTGAATACCATTTGCAGATGCAGGGCATCGCCCGGGCCCTGCGGCATCCCGACATTCTGCGCGCGGTTCAGGACCAGCCCGGCGGCGTGGCCGTCACGCTGGTGCATTGGAGCCTAGGTAGCCGCAACCGTCAGGCGGTGGGCTGGCACCGGCTGCGCGATGCGGCGGATGTAATGGCTTTCGCCGATAAGGTGGCCGCTGCACCCCGGCGGGGCGCCGGCCGAGGCACGTCGATCAGCGACGCCATCACCTATTCCACCCGCCTTTTCGCACAAAACACCTTTGCAGGGCAGCAGCTGAAAATCGACATATCGGGGGATTCGCGGCACAATTCTGGGCCGTCTCCCGGCGCGGCGCGCGATCTGGCGGTGCTGGCGGGGATCACGATCAACGGCCTCGTGATCGAAGATGGGGACCGCGGCCTGGCCGGCTATTACCGGGCCCATGTGGCCGGCGGGCCGGGAGCCTTTGTAATGAGCGTTGCCCGGCACGGTGATTTTGCCCGCGCGATGCGGCGCAAGCTGGCGCGCGAACTGGCGCCCGTTGCCGCTGACCGGCCCCCAAAGGCCGATCAGCCGCATGATGTCACCCGTCAGGCGGGCAGGTGGATGTTGAAGGCCTTGCGGATTTCGGCATCCAGCATCGGGTCGAACCGGGCGGCAGACGGTTCCGACAGGATGCGTTCCTTGCGGGCGATCGCGTTTTCGATCAGGTCGGGCTTGTCACTTTCACCCCATTCCTTGGGGCTCATCCGGTTGCCAAGCGCCGGGTAGACATAATCCGACTGCATCCGCAGCAGGGTCTGGTCGGTGCCCAGGTAATGGCCCGGACCACCCATGCAGACCTCGGCAATCTGATCGAGCGCCATCGTCACGTCATTGACCTCGATCCCCCGCACGCAGCGCATGGCATGGCCGATCAGGTCATCGCCCAGAATGAGCGATTCATGACAGAACCCCAACAGCGAAGCGTGCATTCCCGCGGCCTCGTACACCATGTTGAGCCCCGCCAGGCCCGCCATCACGTTCGAGCACATCGCCTCCCACCCGGCCTGCATGTCGGGCAGCTTGGCATCGGTGATCCCGCCCACCGCACCGCCGGGCAGGCCGTAATACTGGTGCATCTGGGCGCAGCCCGCGCTGAGCAGCGCCTGTTCGCCCGAGCCGCCGGTCATCGCGCCGCTGCGCAGGTCGAGGCCGAAGGGCCAGGTGCCGAAGATCGCCGGGTGGCCGGGCCTGACGGCATTGACATAGACCAGCCCGGCCAGGCATTCCGCGGTGGCCTGCACGATGGCGCCCGCGATGGTCGACGGTGCCGTGGCCCCGGCCATGCCCGCGCTCAGCAGCAGCACCGGCATGCCGCCCTCGATGCAGCGTTCCATGACCTCGCAGGCCTCGGTGGCGAATTTCATCGGCGGCACGACGAAACAGTTCGAGTTCGACACGAAGGGCCGCGCGCGCCAGGCGTCTTCGCCGCCCGCGATCATGTGCAGCAACTCCAGCGCCGGGGCCACGAAACCGGGCTCGGTGAAGGAGGTGCCGATATGCTTGGTGGTGCCCGAACAGCAGGCGTAGATCGTGTTCAGGTCCATCTCGCGGTTATCGGCGATGTCGCGGCAGACCATCGGGCGTTGCACGAAATGGATATTGTCCAGCCGGTCGCAGATGCGCGCGGCATCGTGCAGGTCCTGCACCGTGCTGTCGCGGTATTCGCGGCCACGGACATCGACCATGTGCACCGCGGCGCCGGCGGTGCCGTAATGCACGCGCGTACCCCAGAGCTGCATGTCATGGCGCGGGTCGCGGCCATGCAGGGTGATCTTCTTGCAGGCTTTCTTCAGCGCGTCCTCGACCACCGTGCGGGGAAAGCGTATGCGCCCGTCATCGCCCTGGATGGCACCGGCACCGGTCAGGTGCGCCACACCGCTTTCGGGTGCGTCGGCAAGGCCGATGGTCTCAAGCGCCCTGAGCGCGGCCTCGTGGATATTCTCGATCTGCTCTGGGCTGAGCGGTTTGTAGGCGCCGCCCGACATGCCCGGCTGAATCGGGCGTTCGGCATCGGACAAGGGGGCTTCGCGGCTGGCTTTACGGGCGGCGCGGCCGCCGGCGCGGCGGGAAACGGGGGCTGTCATGGTCTTTGATTCCTGTGGCAGGTTGTCGTTGGGGTGAAAATCAGCCCCGCGACGGCCTGCCGCGCGCCGCGCGCCCACGGCATGCGCCGATGGTGCGAATGACCACTGCAATCTTGCAGCTTGGGTCCATCGCCAGATCCTCCCTAAGCCCTGACACGTGCAAACGGCACGATTCCGTGGCTTCAGTCTATGCCAATAGCGACCAATGTCGCAAACGGACCTCGAAATCCCCGAAATGCCGGAGAATCACCCGGCCAGGCTGGCCGCCAGCGACAGGATATGCCCGACCGCTTCGGCCAGGCGGTCGTCGGCCACGGTCAGTGCCACGCGCACATGACCTGCGGCCGCCGTGCCAAAGCTTTCGCCGGGCATGACCGCCACGTGATGCGCATCAAGAAGCCGGTTGGCAAACGCCTCTCCGCTCAGACCGGTGGCGCGGATGTCGAGCATGACATACATCGCCCCCTCCGCCGGTATGGCGCGAACGGTGTTCTGCCCCTCGACCAGCTGCAAGACCAGGTCGCGACGGCGGCGGAACGGCGCGGCCACCGCGGCCTCGAACGCGGGCCCCTGATCCAGGGCGAAACAGGCGGCCTCCTGGATGAAACCCGGCACGCCGTAGGTTGTGTGGGTCGCCAAGTTGCCGATATGCGCAATCGCCTCTTCCGGGCCGATCACCCAGCCCAGCCGGCTGCCGGTCATGGCATGGCTTTTCGACAGCGACCCGATCACCAGCGTCTGTGCCTCGATCCCGGGCAGCATCCGCGGGCTCAGATGTTCACCATGCCAGACCTGGGTGTCATAGACCTCGTCCGAGATCAGCCAGAGCGCATGGTCCCGGCAGACCCGCGCGATGCCTTCCATCGTTTCCCGTGAATAGATCACCCCGGTGGGGTTGTTGGGCGAATTGACGAGCAGGCTCTTTGCCCCGTCCGCGCGGGCGGCAATATCCGCGGGATCGGGTTGAAACAGCCTGTCGGCCCTGGCCTGGATGGCGACCGGCGCGGCCCCGACGCCGCGGATGGTGCCGGGATAGGTGGCATAGAAGGGGTCGATGAAGAGCGCCTTGTCACCCTCGTCGCAGGTGGCGCTGTGGGTGGCAAACAGCCCCGATTGGCCGCCGGGCGTGATCAGCACGTTGTCGGGCGTGGTCCTGACGCCGGTGCGTTCGGTCACCCGTGCCGCGACCCGTTCACGCAGGTTGGTATTGCCGTTGAACATCGCATATCCGGTATGGCCGGCCAGGGCGGCCGCGTGCATGGCGTCCAGGATCGACCGGTCCGTGCCGATGTCATGTTCGCCGATGGTCAGATGGGTGATGTCCTTGCCATCCCTGTGCATCTGTTTGGCGCGATAATAGACATCCCACCCGTCCGAACCGCCGCCGGTCAGGCCGGTAATCCGCTTTGACAACTGCATGAAAACCCTCCGTAGCACTGGCGCGCACCGAGCCAGCCAAGGGCAGGTTTGTCAATCCAATTCGACCGGATCGCCCATCAGATAACGCGGGCCGGCCCCCTTGCGCGCCACGCGGTCGCGGCGGTTATAGAGCGCGCAGGTCTTGAGCGAGAGGCAGCCGCAGCCGATGCAGCCGTCCAGCCGCGCCCTGAGCAGTTGCATCTGCGCAATACGGGCGTCCAGTACGGCGCCGAAACGGCGCGATATCCGCGCCCAGTCCGACTTGTTGGGGGTGCGGTGTTCGGGCAGGGCGCTGAGCGCCTCTCGGATCTCGGCAATCGAAAAGCCCAGGCCCTGCGAGATCATCACGAAACTGAGCCGCCTGATATCTGCGCGGGCATAGCGCCGGTGGCCGCTTTCGTTGCGGTCGGGCGCGACCAGCCCTTCATCCTCATAGTAGCGAATGGCGGATTGCGGCAGGCCGGTTCGGTCAGACACGTAGCCGATCGTCAAACCGCGTTTCGCCAAGTGCCTGTCAGGCATATGAATTTTCTCTATTGAGTTAAAGTTAACTTGAAGAATTAGGTTGGTTTTCAAGAAGAATCAACAACGAAAGGAATGATCCATGAAACTTGAACACGTGAACATCACCGTCCCGGACCCCAAGGCCAGTTCAGCCATCCTGTGTGAGCTGTTCGGCTGGCATATCCGATGGGAGGGGGCCGCGATGAATGATGGCTACACCGTGCATGTCGGGGACGATGACAGCTATCTGGCACTTTACGCGCCGGCCTACGAGCTCAACCCCGAAGGCACGCGTTATACCCGTGTGGCCGGGCTCAACCATGTCGGCGTGGTTGTCGACGACATCGACGCGACCGAGGCGCGGGTCAAGGCGGCGGGGTACACGCCGCATAACCACGGTGACTACGAACCGGGCGTGCGGTTCTATTTCGACGGCCCCGACGGGATCGAATTCGAGGTGGTGCATTATGACTGAGGCAGGATCGAACAGGCAGGGCGTGCTGCTGTTACTCTATACCGGCGGGCTGTTCGGGCTGAATTTTCCGCTGGGCAAGCTGGCGGCGGGCGCCGGTGTGTCGCCACTGATCTGGGCGCTGGTTGTGTCGCTGGGGGCGGCGGGGCTGCTGTTGCCGGGGCTGATCCTGCAGCGGCGCCTGCGTCTGCCGCGCGGGCAGATGCTGCGCTACACGGTGATCTCGGGGTTGCTGTCCTTTGCGCTGGTCAACGCGTTGGTGTTCTTCCTGATCCCGCGTGTCGGGGCGGGCTATGCCGGGCTGATGTTTGCCCTGTCGCCCGTCGTCACGCTGGGGCTGACGGCGCTTGCGGGGCTGAAGATCCCCGGCCGGTTGGGCCTCTATGGAATTGGCCTGGGGCTGGCTGGCGCGGCGCTGGTGGCGTTGGGCCGGGGCAGTATCGAAGGCGCGATCGTCTGGAGCCTGCTGGCCTTTGGCATCCCCGTTGCACTGGCCCTGGGCAATGTCTATCGCACCCTTGACTGGCCCGAGGGGGCGCATCCGGCGGCGCTGGCCTTCTGGAGCCACAGCTGGGCGATCCTGGCCTATGTCGCGCTGCAGTTTGGCCTGTCGGGCGATCTGCCGCTGGCGCCGCTGCGCGAACTGCCGCTGGCCACGATCGTGCAGGCCGTTGCCGCGGGCCTGATGTTCCCGGCCTATTTCCGGCTGCAGAAACTGGGTGGGCCGGTCCTGCTCAGCCAGATCGGGTATGTCGCCGCGGCGGTGGGGCTGGCCAGCGGCACGCTGTTGCTGGGCGAGGTCTATGGCGCCGCCACATGGGCCGGTGCGGCGATCATCGCCATTGGCATCGCTTTGACCGTGCGGGCGCAACTGCAACCGGCGGTCAAACGAGCTGATTGTCCCGCCTGACCAGACGGGATCGCCGCCCTCACGCGCCCCCACCCACCCACCCGGGCGCGATCGGGCGGCGATTTCCGTGCTTGCCCCGTGTGACCTTCCTGCGCTAAGACAGGGCCATGACACGGACCATCTGCATCATTTGCTGCATTCCCTGCTGAGATAACTCAGGCGGGCCGTTCTTTCTCATTCAAATCCATGATCGAAGTTGGTAAGCCCGCCGCAACTGCCTGCGTGTGAGGACGCCATGACGACGATCAGACTGCACAACACCAAGACCCGCAAGAAAGAGGCGTTCACGCCCCTCGATGACAAGAATGTGCGGATGTATGTCTGTGGCCCGACCGTCTATGACCGGGCGCATCTGGGCAATGCGCGGCCCGTGGTGGTGTTCGACGTGCTCTACCGGCTCTTGCGCCATGTCTACGGGGCGGAGCAGGTGACCTATGCCCGCAACTTCACCGATGTGGATGACAAGATCAATGCGCGGGCGGCCGAGACCGGGCGGCCGATCGGCGACATCACCGCCGAGACGACGCAGTGGTTCCTGGATGACATGGGCGAACTGGGCGCGCTGGAGCCCGATGCGATGCCGCGCGCGACCGAGTTCATTCCGCAGATGGTCAAGATGATCGAAAAGCTGATCGCCGACGGTCATGCCTATGCGGCGGAAGGCCATGTGCTCTTTCGGGTGCGGTCATACGAGGCGTATGGCGCCCTCTCGGGCCGGTCGGTCGACGACATGATCGCCGGTGCCCGAGTCGAGGTGGCGCCCTACAAGGAAGACCCGATGGATTTTGTGCTGTGGAAGCCGTCCTCGGACGATCTGCCGGGTTGGGACAGTCCCTGGGGCCGCGGGCGGCCGGGCTGGCATATCGAGTGCTCGGCCATGGCCTATGAATTGCTGGGCGAGTCCTTCGACATCCACGGCGGCGGCAACGACCTGATGTTCCCGCACCACGAAAACGAGATCGCGCAAAGCTGCTGCGCCCATCCCGAGGGCGGCTTCGCACAGGTCTGGATGCATAACGAGATGCTGCAGGTCGAGGGCAAGAAGATGTCCAAGAGCTTGGGCAATTTCTTTACCGTGCGGGATCTGCTGGACCAGGGGATCCCGGGCGAGGTAATCCGATTTGTTTTCTTGAGTACGCATTACCGCAAGCCGATGGACTGGACCGAACAAAAAAGGCGAGAAGCAGCTCGTGAGCTGGACTATTGGGCTACCACTATCTCAGTCGATCATGAACTTCTGGATGGCGCTAATCGAAACGCAAATCCAGATGACGATGTAGTCAAAGCATTGGCAGATGATCTCAATACGTCGCTAGCTATCACGCGTCTCAAGTCGTTTGCGCGCTATGTAGATGACAGTTCTGAATTTCTCCGGCTGACGGATGATGAACAACTTGAGGAAAGACAGAAGTTTGTTGCAAGCACGTCGTTACTTGGGATTGACTTACTCGAATTGGGTAAGCTAGTGCGCGCGAAACCCGCGACCGCAAATTTGGAGCAATTGACGACGCGTTTGGCGGAGGAACGAGTCCGCGCGTTGGAAACCAAAGACTTCTCGACAGTGGACAATCTAAAGGCTGCTCTCGTTGACGCCGGGTTAGAAGTTCGAATGAGCAAAGACCGCGTTGAGTTAAGGCCAAGCGTCAATTTCGATCCGTCGAAACTGGAGGCGTTGAAATGATGCTACCGGTTGCTACCGTTCTGCCCGGCATCGCCGGGCCGCGCCCGACCCTCCCGTCGCACCGGAGGTGCGCCGCTCACCATTGGCACGCCTCTGGCGTGACGGGAGGGCGCATGGATGCGGTTCCGCGCCGAAGCTGTATTGTGCAGCGTGACGCCGGTTTACCACGATTGAATGTTGTATGCGCCCACCCAGGGTTGGGCGCGGCCCTCTGTCGCGAGGCGAATAGATGACCCTCGAACGCCTCTACCTCTACGACACCACCCTGCGGGACGGGCAGCAGACGCAAAGCGTGCAGTTCTCGACCCCTGAAAAACACCAGATCGCAAGGGCGCTCGATGCGCTTGGCGTGGATTACATCGAGGGCGGTTGGCCCGGGGCGAACCCGACCGACAGCGAGTTCTTCGATGCCGCCCCCGCGACCCGCGCACGCCTGACCGCGTTTGGCATGACCAAGCGCGCCGGGCGCTCCGCCGCCAATGACGAGGTGCTGGCCGCGGTGATGAATGCGGGGACGCAGGCGGTCTGCCTGGTGGGCAAGACCCATGATTTCCACGTCGAAACCGCGCTTGGCATCTCGCTTGAGGAAAACATCGAGAATATCGCCCGCTCGGTCGAACATATCGTGGGCATGGGCCGCGAGGCGCTGTTTGATGCCGAGCATTTCTTTGACGGCTACAAGTCCAATCCCGGTTACGCGATCGAGGCGGTAAAAGCCGCACATGCGGCCGGTGCCCGCTGGGTCGTGCTGTGCGATACAAATGGCGGCACGTTGCCCGATGAAATCCGGCAGATCACCCGCGCGGTCATCGGCGCGGGCATTCCGGGAGATCACCTGGGCATCCACACCCACAACGATACCGAGAACGCGGTGGCGGGCAGCCTTGCCGCCATCGACGCCGGTGCGCGACAGGTGCAGGGCACGCTGAACGGGCTGGGCGAACGCTGCGGCAATGCCAACCTGACCGCCCTCATTCCGACGCTCTTGCTGAAAGAACCCTATGCCAGCCGGTTCGAAACCGGCATCAGCCAGGAGGCGCTGACCGGGCTCACCCATGCCAGTCGGCAACTGGATGACATCCTCAACCGCGTGCCGCTCAGGCAGGCGGCCTATGTCGGTGCCTCGGCTTTTGCCCACAAGGCCGGCCTGCATGCCAGCGCGATCCTCAAGGATCCCACGACCTATGAACATATCGACCCGCAGGCCGTGGGCAATGCGCGGATCATCCCGATGTCGAACCAGGCCGGCCAGTCGAACCTGCGCAAGCGGCTGGCCGAGGCCGGGCTGGAGGTGGACAAGGACAACCCGGCGCTGCCGCGCATCCTGGACCGGATCAAGGTGCGCGAGGCGCGGGGATACACCTATGACAGCGCGCAGGCGTCTTTCGAACTGCTGGCGCGGGCCGAGTTGGGCATGATGCCGGAGTTTTTCGAGGTCAAGCGCTACAAGGTCACGGTTGAGCGGCGAAAGAACAAGTATAACAACATGATATCGCTGTCCGAGGCGGTGGTCGTGGTCAAGATCGATGGCGAAAAGAAGCTGTCGGTTTCCGAGTCGATGGATGTCGAAGGCAGCGACCGCGGCCCGGTGAACGCGCTGGCCAAGGCGCTGGCCAAGGATCTGGGCCGGTACCAGGACCAGATCGAGGACATGCGGCTGGTGGATTTCAAGGTACGGATCACGCAAGGCGGCACCGAGGCGGTGACCCGCGTCATCATCGACAGCGAGGACGGGCAGGGGCGTCGCTGGTCGACCGTGGGGGTCAGCCCGAACATCGTCGATGCCTCGTTCGAGGCGCTGCTGGACGCGATCAACTGGAAGCTGCTGCGTGCAGACGGCTGACCTCCACGCCTGCGCCGATCTGGTCCGGCGCGCCGATCCAGAGCGGTTCATGGCGGCGATGGCCGCGCCGGTGGCGGCACGGGCGGTGCTGTTCCCGGTCTATGCCTTCAACGTCGAGGTCGCGCGCGCGCCCTGGGTGACGCAGGAGCCGATGATTGCCGAGATGCGTCTGCAATGGTGGCGCGACGCGCTGGAGGAAATCCGCAAGGGCGGCACGGTGCGGCGGCACGAGGTGGTGACGCCGCTGGCTGAGGTGCTTGATGCCGAGGGTGCCGGGCTGCTGGACGCGCTGGTGGCGGCGCGCCGGTGGGACATCTATCGCGATCCGTTCGAGGACGAGGCGCATTTCCGCGATTACCTGGACAAGACGGCGGGCAACCTGATGCTGGCCGCCGCCCGCGCGCTTGGCGATGCCGAGGAGGCGGTGATCCGGGATGCCGGTTTTGCACAGGGGCTGGCCAACTGGCTGCGCGCCATTCCCGCGCTGGAACAGGCCGGCAGGGTGCCGTTACCCGATGGCCGGCCCGATGCGGTCAGGGTGCTGGCCGCGGAGGGTTTGGCGCGCCTGCGCCGCGCCCGCGCGTCCCGCGCTGGCGTGTCGGCCGCAGCGCGCCCGGCGCTGCTGCCGCTCTGGCAGAGCGGTGGCATCCTGTCGCGCGCGGCGGCGCGGCCGGGCCGGGTGGCACAGGGCGCGCTGGAGCCCGCGCCGTTTCTGTCGCGGCTGATGCTGATGGTGCGGGCGGGCAGCGGCCGCTGGTAACGGCGGTCAAAAGGAGTGCGCTTGCGCGCACGCATCATCTCTCGTCGTCAGCCTCCGGCTTCCTCCTCGGGCCGCTCTTGGCCGATCTTGCGGCAGAGCCCTTTGCATGGGCGGCCGCGTCAGGCCTCCTTGGGCCGCAGCGCCAGCCAGATCAGTGCGCCGCCGGCCAGAACCAGAAACGGCGCCATCGCCAGGTTGACCGACATCCAGCCGGTCTGGGCATCCCCGCCCGAGCAGTTCATCAGCCCGCCCGAGGACAGTGACGCCAGCGTCACCCCGCCGAATACCAGCAGGTCATTGAGCCCCTGCATGCGGCCGCGTTCGTGCGGTTCATGGGCCGCGGCCAGCATCGTGGTGGCGCCGATGAACCCGAAATTCCAGCCCAGCCCCAGCAGGATCAGCGCGATGAAGAAGTTTTCCAGCGCGACCCCCTGCAGGGCGACGAAACCGGCCCCGGCAAGGATCAGCAGGCCCAGGGCGACGATCTTCTCGACGCCGAACCGCGCGATCAGGTGACCGGTGAAGAACGAGGGCGCGAACATTGCCAGGACGTGGCCGGTAACGATGTCGGCAGCGTTGCCTTCGGTAAATCCGCAGCCCACAACCGCCAGCGGGGTCGAGGTCATCACCAGGTTCATCAGCGCGTAGGATACCGTGGCGCAGATCACGGCCACCGCGATGCGCGGCGTTTTCAGAAGCTCCATCCGGCTTCGGCCCTTGGGGCCGTTGGCGTCGGGCGGGGTCGGTTTGGGAATGTCGAGGAAGAAAAACAGCAGCGCGCCCAGAATATTCAGTGCCACGATCGCCACATAGGTGCCCATGAAGGGAATGACCATCGCCTGCGAGGTGAGCTTGACCAGTTGCGGCCCGATCACCGCGCTGGCCAGTCCGCCGGCCATCACGTAGGAGATCGCCTTGGGCCGGAACGCATCGCTGGCGGTGTCGGCGGCGGCAAAGCGGTAGAAGGCCTGCGCCGACATGTAGATGCCGCTGATGAAACTGCCCAGCAGGAAGACCGGGAAAGACGAGAGCAGCAGCCCGTAGGCGCCGATCGCCCCGCCAAGCGCGCCGGCGCCCGTGCCGATGAAGAACCCGGCCTTGCGGCCCCATTTCTGCATGATCGACGATAGCGGCGTGGCCGCGACCATCGACCCCAGGACGATCAGCGATATCGGCAGTGTGGCGAAGCAGACATTGCTGGCCAGGGTCTGGCCTGCCAGCCCGCCCACGACGAACATCATCGCCATTTGCGCACCGAGTAAAGCCTGCGCCAGAACCAGAACCCGGACGTTGCGCCAGGCGCGCTGATCGTCCGTGCGCTTGCCGCGCATGCGTCCCGCCATCGGCGAGGGTGACTCGATCGGTGTCTGGATGGGATCGGGCGAAGTCATGCGCCCAGAGCTATGCGGATGGCCGGGCCGCTGCAAGCACAATCGGCGGCAAAACCGTGGCCCGACAATGGCTTGCGATTCGGCGCCCGGACGGACATGAAGGGGCATGACATTGCTCTTGCTTGCCGGAACCGGGCTGGCGCAGGAAATTGCCCGCCGGCTGGACGGCCGAAACATCGATGTGATTGTCTCGCTGGCCGGGGGCACGCGGACGCCGGACGTGGCTGGCGGGCTGCCGTGCCGTGTCGGCGGATTTGGCGGTGACGCGGGGTTTCGTGCCTTTCTGGCATCGCAGGCGATCACGGCGGTTCTGGATGCCACCCACCCGTTTGCCGCGCGCATTTCGGCCCGGTCGGCCCGGATCTGTGCCGAGGCGGGAATTGCCTATTGCCTGGCGCAGCGGCCACCCTGGCAGGCCCGGCCCGGGGATCGATGGCATCTGATCGACCGCGAGGAGGAGGCGGCGCACCACATCGCACCGGGCAGCACGGTGTTTCTGGCCACGGGGCGACCGACGCTGGACCGGTTCGCCAACCTGCGGAGCTGCCATCTGATCTGCCGCCAGATCGAGCCGCCGGACAGGGAGTTTCCCTTTGAGAACGGGCGATTTCTGGTGGGGACGCCGCCGTTTTCGGTGGCCCAGGAGCAAGACCTTTTCGCGGCGCTTGGGGTTGATTGGCTGGTGGTGAAAAACGCGGGCGGCAGGGCGTCGGCCACCAAGCTGACGGCGGCGCGTGAACTGGGGCTTCGGGTCGCGATGATAAACCGGCCTGCCTTGCCTGACGCGCCGGTTGTGCACGATGCCGAGGCGGCGCTGGACTGGGTGGCGGGCCAGTGACGGGCCGGATCATCGAAACCGATGCCTGCGTGGCCGAAGGGGTTGAGGCATTGCGCCGGGTATGTCCGCGCCTGTCCCATGCCTGTGATCTGACCGGCAAGCTGCCGCTCAGGCGCCGCCCGGACGGGTTTGCGGAGCTTCTGAGCGCGATTGTCAGCCAGCAGGTCAGCGTGGCCTCGGCCAGCGCGATCTGGGGGCGGATGAAGGCCGCGCGCCTGACCGGGCCGCGCCAGATCGCGCGCGCCGGCGACGACGAGTTGCGTGCTGTCGGGCTGAGCCGGCAGAAAATCCGCTATGCCAGGGAGCTTGCCAGGGCACGTATTGATTTCAAGGGGTTGCGGGACGCGCCTGATGCAGATGTCATTGCAACGCTGACCCGCGTTCCCGGGATTGGTGTCTGGACTGCCGAGATCTACGCGATGTTCTCGCTGGGTCGGGCGGATGTGTTCGCGCCGGGGGATCTGGCGCTGCAGGAGGCCGCGCGGATCCTCTACGATCTGCCGGAAAGGCCGCGCGAGAAGGAATTGCGCCGGATGGCCGAGGCGTGGCAGCCATGGAGATCGGTTGCCGCCCGGATACTTTGGGCCTACTACCGGGTGGCAAAGGACAGGGAAGGGATCAGATGACGCGGGTATTGCAATCGGAGCGGCGCGAGCCACTATCGGGAACCACGAAATCGGTGGTGGTCTTCCTGCATGGATATGGCGCCAACGGCGCCGATCTGCTGGGGCTTGCGGACCCGTTGGGCGAGCATATGCCCGATACGCTGTTCGTGGCGCCGGATGCGCCCGAGAGCATCCCCGGAATGCCGTTCGGATTGCAGTGGTTTCCGATCCCCTGGATCGACGGGTCCAGCGAGGAAGAGGCCGAGCGCGGGCTGAACGCGGCCGCCGAAGACCTGAACGCCTTTCTCGATGCGCTGATGGTCGACGAGGACCTGCTGCCGGAACAGGTGGTGTTGTTCGGGTTCAGCCAGGGCACGATGATGGCGCTGCATGTGGCGCCGCGGCGCGAGGACGAGGTTGCCGGGATCGTCGCGTTTTCCGGCAGGCTGCTGGCACCTGAACTGTTGAAGGACGAGACGCTGAGCCGGCCGCCGGTTCTGCTGGTGCATGGCGATGCCGATGACGTGGTGCCGCCGCAATCGCTGCCCCAGGCGGCGGAGGCCCTGCAGGAGGCCGGATGGCAGGATGTCTATGCGCATATCATGAAGGGCACCGGCCACGGGATCGCGCCCGACGGGCTGCAGGTGGCACTGGCCTTCATGACCGACAAGCTGGGTCTCTGACCGCGCCGCTGCCGGATTGAGTGCGCGTTCCGCGCACGCCGCATGTCTCGTCGTCGATCTCCGATCTCCTCCTCGGGGCCATGGGCCGCCGTGACAGGTCATGTCCGGGCGGCGGTCTGCGGTGTCATTCCCACAGCCGGGGTTCGGCGATCTCCAGGCTGTTGCCGGCCGGATCGCGGAAATAGATCGACCGCGCGCCGTTGGGCCAGTGGAAATCAGCCTCGATCGGTATTCGGGCCGCGATCAGCCAGTCGTGCCAGGCTGTGATCTCGGCGGCGTCGGCGGCGAAACAGAAATGTCCGGGGCCGTGGGCGCCATGTCCCGGTACCGGCAGTTGCGGGTTGTCCGATCCAATGATGGTGACGGTTGGGTCGAAAATCAGCAGGATCGTGTTGCCGACGCGGTAGAAGATGTGCCGCTCGGCGACGCGGGCCACGGTTTCGAGGCCCAGTATGGTTCCGTAGAAATGCTCGGCGGCGGCCAGATCGTCCACGTAAAGCGCCGCTTCGAGGGCGGCGGAAGGTGCGCGCGGTCGGTGCAGGGGGTCAGATGTCATGGCCTCACTCTATGCGCTAGGGCGGGCCGGTGTCATCCCTTGTGGATAACTGTCACCGAATCCTCACAATCGCTGCGTAGCAATGCATCAACAGGCACGGCTTATCTTGGGGTTGCCAGACCCGAAACACGAGATATAGTGGTCTCAATATCGGTACGGAGCGGTCAATGGACGGTGAATTCAGAACCGAATTTGTAAGGGAACCTGCAGCGCTGAAACAGCATCCGGCGCTGGTCCTGAATGCCGATTACAGGCCTCTATCCTATTACCCCCTGTCGCTGTGGACCTGGCAGGAGGCGGTCAAGGCGGCCTATCTGGACCGGGTGGATATCGTGGCCGAGTATGACCATTGCGTTCGCAGCCCCAGTACGGTGATCCGAATACCGTCGGTGATCGTTCTGAAAGATTACGTAAAACCCCAAAAGCGCGTGGCCTTCACGCGCTTTAATTTATTTCTGCGGGACGAATTCCAATGCCAGTATTGCGGCGCACGCGGGGATCTGACCTTTGACCACGTGGTGCCGCGGGCCGATGGCGGTGTGACCAGCTGGGAAAACGTGGTGGCGGCGTGCAGCCCGTGCAACCTGAAGAAGGGGGCGAAGAGCCTGCGGCGTGCGGGGATGAGCCTGCGCAAGCCGCCGCGCGCGCCGGGGGCGGAGCAGCTGCGCAACCAGGGGCGTAAGTTCCCGCCCAACCACCTGCATGAAAGCTGGCTGGATTTCCTCTACTGGGATGCCGAGCTGCAGGCCTGAGACTGGTCAGTTGCCGCTCCGGGGCGTCAGCGGGCGGCTCAGATACCGCTCGACGATTTCGAACAGCACCACATCATAGGCGCCGGGCCGCAGATGGCTGAGGTCGGGTGCGCCGGCGGCATTGTCGATCACGTCGACCGTTTCGAACGTGGCCGCGAAATATTTCCTGATCTGCGCGGTGAAGGAATCGCCGATAATGAGGATGCGGCCGGCCTTGGGGCCGGCCAGGTCTGGGCGTTTGACCAGGGTGACGGTTTCCGGCGCGCCGTTTTCTTCACCCAGTAGGCCATAGAGATCCCCGCGGAAATCGTCTTTGAGCCGCAGGCGCAGCGCGCCCTGCGGAATGTCGGGCACCGCGATGCCCCGGTCGGTCAGGGCGCGGCGCAGCTCCCGGAAACCGTGGTAGGCCCCGAGGTCGGTCCAGTGGCTGTCGGTCTGGTAATAGACTTTCGTATCGGATTTCGCGGCCAACAGCGCCGGGCGCAGATCGATCAGCGGCAGGCCGCGCGCCCGGGCGAGGCGCTGCACCTCGTCCAGCCGGGTTTCGCCGGCGACGCGGCGGGGATAGGCGCTCAGGTATTCGGGGTAGATGGTGTGCTTGTTGGGGGCGATGGCGGCGATGAAGACCGCGCCGGCGGCCTCGGCCCGGACCTGGATCTGATCCAACCCGTCAAGCCAGGCGCCGGCCTCACCGGCGGCAAAGGGCAGCAGGCCACGGTGCAGGGCCAGCGCGCCGTTCAGCGTGTTGAACAGCCAGCCGTCATCGCCGCGCACCGCCTTGAACGCAGCGGAAGAGCGCAGCACCTTGTCCATCTCGAACCCGATTTGCAGATAGGTGCGGCGCATCCCGAAATGATCGCGCATCCAGGCATTGACGGTATCGGGGAATGCGGCCCAGTCGGCACGCATCCCGGCCAGTGAGGGCGGCGGGGCAAGTCGTCGGTTTTCGGCGCCGGCATCCACCGGGTTCTGCCGCGCCAGGTGCAGCAGGACGGGCAGGGCCACCAGCGCCACGAAGCTCAGCGCGGTCAGAAGGTTCTTGGCCGAGTGCAGGCGATCCGACATGGCGTTCAGAACCTGAAATAGATGAACGGGTTGTAGGAGCCGGTCGCCAGGTCAGCCGCGCAGAGCACCAGCAGCGCCGCGACCCAGGCGGGTTCCAGCAGAACGCGCGGTGCCGGATGCGCAAGCGTCGCCCCCCGGCGGGCGATCCAGGCGGCGGGGCGGCTTTCGGCGATCAGCGGCCAGACCGCGATGACGGCCCCGAGGGGCAGCAGGAAGGCCAACTGCGGAGCATAGATCTGATCCAGCGTCACCCCGCCGGCACCCTGGCCCGTGAGGGCCGCGAAATAGATCAGCGCATCGCCCCAATCCTCGGTGCGGAACGGCACCCAGGCGAGCATGACGACCAGCAGCAGGTAGGCGTGGCGCAAGAGCAGCGGCAGGCCGGTGAGCAGGCGGCCGAGCGGGCTGCGCTCCAGCACCAGGAAGGCGCCGTGCCATGCCCCCCAGATGACAAAGGCCCATTCCGCCCCGTGCCAGAAACCGCAGAGCAGAAAGACAATGCAGAGATTGAGATAGGTGCGCAGAGGCCCGTGGCGGTTGCCGCCCAGCGGGATGTAGAGGTATTCGCGGAACCAGCGCGACAGCGACATGTGCCAGCGGCGCCAGAATTCGGTGACCGAGCGGGACATGTAGGGAAAGTTGAAATTCTCGGGGAAGTCAAAGCCCATCATCCGCCCCAGCCCAAGCGCCATGTTGGAATAGCCTGCGAAATCGAAATAGATCTGCAGCGTATAACAGGCCAGTCCCAGCCAGGCGGCGCCGGGTCCAAGCTGTGCCAGATCGGCGCCGAATGCCGCATCCGCCGTTTGACCGAAGGCGTTGGCCAGCAGGATCTTCTGCGCCAGCCCGCGGGTGAATTGGCGCGCCCCCGAGGCAAAGCGATCGAGGCTGTGCGTACGGCTGGTGATCTGCTCGGCCAGGGTATGAAACCGCACGATCGGCCCGGCGATCAGCTGCGGAAACATCGAGATGAACAGCGCCGTGTCAAGCCAGCGCAGCGGCGCCTCGGCATCGCGGCGGTAGATATCGACCAGAAAGCTGATGGCCTGGAACGTGTAGAAGGAAATGCCAAGCGGCAGGTGCAGATCAAGCGGGGCAATGTCGCTGTCTGTCCCTGCAACCGCGCTCAGCAGCACCTCGGACAGGAAACCGGCATATTTGAACACACCAAGGGCCAGCAGGTTCGCCGCGACCCCAAGCGCCAGTACCGGCAGGGTCCGGTTCTTCGCCAGCAGGCGCGCGATCACATGATTTACACTGATCGACGCCACCAGCAGCAGGATAAAGACCGGCTCGCCCCAGGCGTAGAAAACCAGCGATCCCGCCAGGAACACCAGATTGCGGAACGGCAGCAGGAAATAGAGCGCCAGAAAGACGGGCAGGAAATAGAACAGGAAGGGGATCGAGGCGAATGTCACGTCAGGAGTGCCGCTTGGAACGAGGGGTTCGGGATCGCATGCAATGTCTTACCGGGGCAACACGCCGGAGACAATTGGCCAATCAGATATTTCGCCCGGCGATCTGTGTGGAAGACAAGCGTAATGGTGATTTCGCAGGCTGGTGGCTGTGCCCGAACGACGGGCGTCAGCCCTTCTCTGCCACCCGGATGGCTGATGCGGGAACCGGTTTCTTCGAAGAAACCGGGAGGGAAAATTGCAATTTTCCCATACGGAATTTTCGAAAATTCCGTATCCGCCAATCACAACATCGTCTGCGCCGCAAGCGTTGGGCGCTCTGATAAAACGGGACCCTGGTGACATTCCCCAACCCTGGAGCAGGCAGCAAAAAGGCGCCACTGCGGGGCAGGGCGCCTTCTGGTTTCGGGATCGGCGGGGGTCAGCCCTTTTGCGGTGCGCTCGCGGCGTGCTGTTGTTGCGGCTTCGCGGCCGGGGCACCGGATTTGGCGTTCAGCGGATCATCCTGACGTTGTACGGAACCTTCGAAATGGGCGCCGGATTCGATGGCGATCGTCTTGTGGATGATGTCGCCTTCGACACGCGCGGTCGAGGTCAGGCGGACCTTGAGGCCGCGCACACGGCCCACGATGCGGCCGTTGATGACAACGTCATCGGCGATCACCTCGCCTTTGATCGTGGCGCCTTCGCCGATGGTCAGCAGATGGGCGCGGATGTCACCCTCGACCGTGCCTTCGACCTGAACGTCGCCGGTGGTCTTGATGTTGCCGGTCATGTGCAGATCGGTCGACAGGACAGACGCAGGCGGTTTCGCCTTGGGTGTGCTGGCCTTGTAGTCGCCACCCGATGGGGCTTCGGACTTGAAGGTGTCGGGCTTGCGCTCCGGTGCCGCGGGTTTACTGGCTTCGTCAGCCTTGGCGCCGGGTTCGTTGATTTTGCTCTTAGAAAACATCTCTTGCAGCCTTGATATAGATCATGGGGTTGACGGCCTTGCCGCCGACACGGATTTCGTAGTGTAGATGCGTGCCAGTGGAACGTCCAGTGTTCCCCATAGCAGCAATCTTGTCGCCGCGCGAGACCCTTTGCCCCTTTTTCACGTAGATCTTGGAGTTATGGGCATAACGGGTCTCGATCCCGAACTCGTGCTGGATCTTGACCATCAGGCCATAGCCCGACTGCCAGGTCGCGTGGGTCACGACGCCATCGGCGGTGGCATAGATCGGCGTGCCGTGCGAGGCGGCAAAATCCGTGCCCTTGTGCATCCGGCCCCACCGCATCCCGAAACCCGAGGTAAAGCGGAACGCATCCTTGACCGGAATCGCGAAGGGCGCCTTTTGTGCGGCGATCCGGTAGAGGTTGAGATCATCCATATGCTTCAGCAGCCGGTTCGCGCGTAACGTGTCGGGCGACAGCTCCTCGCCCCGGGTCGAGAATGTCAGCGGCGTCAGTGGCCCGCCCTGGCCCGAATAGCCGCGCCGCACCTGCGCCAGCAGGTTGTCCGTATCCATGCCGGCGGCCCTGAACATCTTGTCCAGCGGTTCAACCGAGATTGTCATCGCCTCTTCCAACTGGCGGAAAATCTGGTCGTTCTTGTCCTTCATCAGCGCGATTTCTTCGGCCATCCGGTCGGCCTCGATCAGCGCATCCTGCGCATCGGCGATGATCTTGTCACGCTCCTGCGCAGTCTCTTCGAGAGCGGCGGTCAGGAAATTCAGCGCGCCGCTGCCATCGTCGTCCAGGGCGCCGTCTTTGGTTTCATTGACCGTTTCATCGCTCATTGCCTCGGCCAGTTGCATCGCCTCCTGGCGGGCGGCTTCGCGCTCTTTCATCGTGCGGCGCAGGGTGGACTGGATCACGTCGATCCCGGTTTCCAGTTCGGTGCGCCGGATCTCCGAGGCGAGCAGCTCGGATTGCATGACAGAGATCTGGGCCAGCGCCGAGTTGAACCGTTCCTGCGCGGCAAGCGCCTCTTCGGCGCGTTTGTCGCGCTCCGACGACAGGGCGTTCAGCCGGGCCTCGTAGGTGCGCTGATCGCGTTTGGCCTGTTCGCGGAAATTGCCCGAGCCGATGCTGTCCATCAGCAGGATCGCCGTGGCGATGATTGCCCAGGATACGATGGCCGTGGCGCCGGCAAAGGCAAGCAGTTGGGATTCGGGGCGGAGGCGGATGAACCTGGTGTCTGTGTCCGAGCGGAGAAAGACCCGGCGTTCCGGGAAATGGCGCTCGAGCAGCGCGTGGAATTTTATCGCGATCCTTGTCCGCAAAGATACCGTCCCTATTTAGTGTCCCAACCCTCTGGCGGCGCGATCCTTGGTAGTCTGTGCGCCTTGGCGAATTGCTTAACCACAGCATTCCGGATGGGCAAGAATTTTGACCGATGCTAGACGATAATTGGGCCGTTTGTTGCCCCGGCGGCAAAATATCGCCGATAAGCAATGAGTTGGGTGCGACACTCTGACCGTACGGCCCCCGTGTTTCGCGGTAAAAGTGCTGGCCGCAACCGACAGTTGTGGCTGTTGCCGTATCGGTGTTCCGTCAGCGTCGGTCAGTCCCTGACGGAAGAAGACGCCGCCAGCGGCCAGTAGAAATCCGGCGGCAACCCGGCCTCGGCGCGCTTCTCTTCGTTGAAGGGCGGTTTGAGCGGGCCGTGAAAATACCGCCGGACCAGATCGTGAAAAGCATCCCTGGGGTCGATGTCATGCCGCCCGCACAGGAAATGAAACCATTTCGAGCCATAGGCGACGTGGCCCACCTCCTCGGCATAGATCACTTTCATCGCGGCCACCGATTTTTCGTCGCCGGCGCGCTCGAATATCTCGATCATGCCCGGCGTCACGTCCAGGCCTCGCGCCTCCAGCACCATTGGCACCACCGCCAGCCGGCCCATGAAATCCTGCGCCGTATCCTCGGCGGCACGCCACATACCCGCATGGGCCGGAAGCGCGCCGTAATGGCTGCCAAGTGCTTCAAGACAGTCGCATATCAGGTTGAAATGTTTCGATTCCTCATCGGCCGCCCGTACCCAGTCGTCGTAATATCCGGGCGGCATTTTGACATCGGCGAAACGCGCGATGATGTCCCAGTGCAGGTCGACGGCGTTCAGCTCGATATGGGCAACGGCGTGCAGAATGGCGATGCGCCCCTTTTCGCTGCCGGGGCGGCGCCGGGGAACATCGCGCGGGTCCAGAAGCGCGGGGCGATCGGGGCGCGCGGGGCGCAGGGGTGGCTGGGCGGTCCCGACGGGAATCTCCGTGCCCGCCTGCCGTGCGGCGAACCAGGTCGCCGCATGGGCGCGCGACAGCGCGGTCTTGGCGCGGCCATCGGCGGTGGTCAGCACCTCCACGGCCATCTCGCTCAGCGTCTCGGCGTTCATAGGTTTTGCGCTGCTTCCAGCACCGCCTCGGCATGGCCGGGCACCTTGACCTTGCGCCAAACCTGCGCGATCCGCCCGTCACCGTCGATCAGGAAGGTCGAGCGTTCGATCCCCATGAATTTCTTGCCGTACATGCTCTTTTCCTTCCAGACGCCGTATTGCGCGCACACATCCGCCTCGGCATCTGACAGAAGCGCCACGCCCAGGGCGTGTTTGTCGCGGAACCTGTCATGCTTGGCGACACTGTCCTTGGAAATGCCCAGCACGGTCACGCCGGCGGCGGCAAAATCATCCGCCAGGCCGGTAAAGGCTATCGCCTCCTTGGTACAGCCCGGCGTATCATCGCGCGGGTAGAAGAACAAAACCACCTTGCCGGGACGGAGCGCCGAAAGGCTGATATCACCGCCCCCATCGCGGGGCAGGGTGAAATCCGGGGCGGTGTCTTGGGGGTCGGGCATGATCTCTCCTTTTGGCGTGCAAAAAAGTGAGTTTCATATTAGGCCGCAAGCGGCAAGAATAAAGCCAAGAGGCAGTAACGTCCGGCAGTGTCCGGTGACCCAGCAAAGATGAGCGACAAGAACGACCAGAATAAACCCAAGGGGCGCAAGCGCCGCCTGCTGGCGCGGCTGGTGCTGGTGTTTGGTGTATTGCTGTTTGTCGGTGGAATCTACGCGTTATCGCTGGTGGGGACGCAGATCGCCGCGCCGGAATGGGTGCGCTCGCGGCTGGTCGAGCGGATCAATGCCCAGCAGTCGGATATCAATGTCGAGGTGGGTGGCGCCGCGTTTGTCATGCAGGAGGGGTGGAAGCCCCGGCTGCTGCTGCGCGACCTGCAGGTGAACGATTCGGGCGGCACGCCATTGCTCAACCTGTCGGACATCGCCGGGACCGTGGCGCTGAGGCCGCTGATTCAGGGGCGGCTGCAACCGGCCTCTATCCAGTTGTCGGGGGCGCGCGTGGTCCTGCGCCGCGCGGCTGACGGCAGTTTTGACTTCTCGCTGGGGGAAACGGGATCGACCGTGGACCGGGCCGCCAACATCGCCGAGTTGATCGACGACCTGGACACGCTGCTGATGCGGCCCAATTTCCAGGCGCTGAGACAGATCAGCGCGGAAAACCTGACCGTGCAATACGAAGATCTGCGGGCGAAGCGGGCCTGGACGGTGGATGGCGGGCGTATCGAGCTGACCCGTGACGACGACGATCTGACCATTCGTGGCGATTTTGCCCTGTTGGGCGGGCGCGACACGGCCACCACGCTTGCGGCGAACTATGCCGGCCGCATCGGCGATACCGCCGCCGAACTCGGGCTGAGCTTCGAGGACATGGCGACGGACGACATTGCCGGGCAATCGCCGGCTCTGTCCTGGCTGGGCGCGCTCGATGCGCCCATCTCGGGCGCGCTCCGGCTTAGCGTCGACGGGCAGGGCGCGCTTGGCCCCCTGAATGCGACGCTTCAGATCGGTGAAGGGGTGCTGCAGCCGACCGATGCCACCGATCCGATCGCGTTTACCTCGGCCCGCAGCTATTTCACCTATGATCCGGCCCGGCAGGTCATGCAGTTCGACGAGCTTTCGGTGATCAGCAACTGGGTCAGCGCCAGCGCGTCGGGTCGGGCCAGCCTGGTGGGCATCGAAAACGGGTTCCCGCGCGAGATCCAGGGGCGGATGCAGCTGACGCAGATCAGTGCCAACCCGAACGGCACCTACCCGGAGCCGATCGAACTGGAAGGGGCCAGTATGGATGTGCGCCTGCAGATCGAGCCGTTCCTGCTGTCGCTTGGCCAGCTGACGCTGACCGATCGGGGCAATACGTTCGTTGCGAGCGGCCGTGCCAGGGCCGCCGCCGCAGGCTGGGACGTTGCGCTGGACGGGCAGCTGGATGCGCTGGCGCCGGACCGGCTGGTAGCGCTCTGGCCGCCCATGCTGGCGCGCGGCACACGGACATGGATCGACGAGAACGTCGCCGAGGCCGATTTGCGCAACATCCAGGTGGCGCTGCGGCTGCATCCCGAGAACGGTCTGGACTATTTCCTGGGGTTCGATTTCGAGGGGCTGACAACCCGGTTCATGAAGAAGCTGCCGCCGATCATCGGGGCGAAGGGCCGTGCCTCGCTGATTGACAACCGGTTCGTCATTACCGCCGACAGTGGTCATGTTGATGCCCCGCAAGGTGGCAGGATCGACGTGTCGGGCACCAGTTTCATCGTCACCGACGTGCGCTCAAACCCTCCGCCGGCGCAGGTGCGGCTGCGCACCTCCAGTACCATAACGGCGGCCCTGTCCCTGCTGGACGAAGAGCCGTTCCGGATCATGACAAAGGCAGAGCAGCCGGTCACGCTGGCCGATGGCCGGGCAGAACTGTCCGGCCTGCTGGAGCTGTTGCTGGCGAAGGGTCTCAAGACCTCCGACGTGTCGTTCGACGTGACCGGGGACCTGACCGCGGTCCGCAGCGAGAAGCTGGCGCAGGGCAGGGTCATCACCTCGAACAGGCTGAGGGTTCGCGCCAATAACGACGATCTCAGGATCGGCGGATCGGGCCAGATCAGCAACGTACCCTTCAGCGGTGAATGGCAGGCGGGACTGGGCAGCGACGGGGACGGTACCAGCCGTTTTACAGGGCAGATCGAGCTTTCGGAACGGTTCGCGGATGCGTTTCGGATCGGCCTGCCGCCCGGCGCCATCTCGGGCGCGGGCCAGGCCGACATCACGATCGAGATGGCGCGCAACACCCCGGGCCGGTTTTCCCTGTCATCCGACCTGGCGGGGGTTGGCCTGGCGCTCAGACAGCTCGACTGGTCTTTGCCGCAGGCAACGACCGGCGCGCTGATCGTGGCCGGGCAACTGGGCACCCCGCCCCGGATCGAAACCGTCAGCCTGGATGCGGGCGGGTTGAGTGCGGAAGGGTCGGTCAACCTTTATGACAGCGGCGCATTGGAGCGGGCCTCGTTTTCGCGGGTCAGGCTGGGGCGCTGGCTGGACGCGCCGGTCGACCTGATCGGACGCGGGGCCGGCGTGGCGCCGGCGGTTCAGGTGCGTGGCGGACGGATCGACATGCGTCATACGACGTTCGGCGAACAGGCCGGGAGGAGCGCAGGCGGCGGGGGACCGGTAACGCTGGCGCTGGACCGCTTGCAGATTTCCGACGGTATCGCGCTGTGGGACATGCGCGCCCAGCTGGACACGTCGCGCGGCACCGATGGCACGTTTACCGGCAAGATCAATGGCGGTGCGCTGATCACTGGCCGGGTCGTGCCGCAGGGGGGGCGCAGCGCCTTTCGCATCCAGTCCGAGAATGCCGGTGCGGTCATGGTTTCCGCGGGGCTGCTGCAGAATGCGCGTGACGGCAAGATGGACCTGGTCCTGACCCCGGCCCCGGAAAAGGGCAGCTATGACGGCCAACTGGGGATTGACGATTTCCGGATTCGGGACATCCCGTCGATGGCGGCGCTTCTGAACGCCGTCAGCGTGATCGGCATCCTTGAACAGCTGCAGAGCGACGGGCTGCATTTCAACCGGGTCGATGCGCGGTTTCACCTCAGTCCGGACCGCGTCGCCCTGATCGAAGGCAGCGCCACGGGGGCGTCACTGGGGATCTCGATGGATGGGTATTATTACATGGCCAGCAAGCAGATGGATATGCAGGGGGTGTTTTCACCGGTCTATCTGGTCAATGCGCTTGGCGGCATCTTCACCCGCCGGGGCGAGGGGTTGTTTGGCTTTACCTACACGATCAAGGGGCCGGCGGCGCAGCCGAGGGTGTCGGTCAATCCGTTATCCGCGCTGACGCCCGGCATGTTCCGGGAGCTTTTTCGGCGCGATCCGCCACGGATCGAACGTGACGAGGCGCCGCCGGTTGCAGGGCAGGAGGCCAACCCGGCTATCACGCCGGAGCGCGCGCCCCCAAGGAACCAACCCGGCGACAGCGGCCGCGATCGTTAGGATCAATCCATGAAGCTCAGCGATTTCGATTTCGACCTGCCAGAGAGCCTGATCGCCACACGCCCGGTCAGACCCCGCAGTGCCGCGCGCCTGCTGGTGGCCGAGGGTGAGGGGATCACCGATGCCCATGTGGGTGATCTGCCGGGCTGGCTCAGGCCCGGTGACCGGCTCGTGCTGAACGACACCAAGGTGATCCCTGCGCGACTCAGCGGGTTGCGCCACCGCTCGGGCGAGGCCGGAAAGACCGCCGCGCGGATCGAGGCGACGCTGCTGGAACCCGGTAGCGACGGCAGCTGGAGCGCGCTGGTCAAACCGCTGAAGAAAATCCGCGAGGGCGAGGTGATCGTCTTTTCAGAGTCGCTTTCGGCGGAACTTGTCGGCAGGCGGAACGGGCAGGCGCTGCTGCACTTCAATCTGACGGGGGATGATTTCGACGCGGCGCTGGCCGAGGCCGGCGCCATGCCGCTGCCGCCCTATATCGCGGCCAGGCGGGCGGCGGATGAGCAGGACAAGACCGATTACCAGACCGTCTTTGCGCGCAATTCGGGCGCCGTGGCCGCGCCCACGGCATCGCTGCATTTCGATCAGCCATTGCTGCACGCGCTGCGCCGCAGGGGCGTCGCGTTTTCGCATGTCACCCTGCATGTCGGGGCGGGCACCTTCCTGCCGGTGAAGGTGGAGGATGTGACCACCCACAAGATGCATGCCGAATGGGGGCAGGTCAGTGCGCAGGCGGCGGACGAGATCGCAGCAACCCGCGCTGCCGGGAACCGGGTGATCCCGGTGGGCACCACCGCGCTGCGCCTGATCGAAAGCGCCGCCGCAGCCACCGGGCAGATCGCCCCGTGGGAGGGTGAGACTGACATTTTCATTTATCCGGGGTTCGGGTTCCGGGTCACGGATGCCTTGATGACAAATTTCCACTTGCCGCGGTCTACGCTGATGATGCTGGTCTCGGCGCTGATGGGGCAGGATGTCATCCGGCAGGTTTACGCCCATGCCGTGGCGCGCGAGTACCGGTTTTTTTCCTATGGCGACGCTTCGTTATTGATCCCGGAACAAAACACTGTCACGGGGGCGAAAAGCGACACGGACTGAGTCGTTCCCGGTAGGTGATAGGATAGCGCCGATGACTAGGATGATTGGGAAATCAGGAGCTTTTTCATGATAAAGGTGCTGTCCAGCGCTTGGGCCCTTCTGTTTGGCATGATGTTGTTGCAGGTGGGCAATGGCCTTCAGGGCACGTTGCTTGGCGTCCGGGGCGAGATCGAGGGGTTTTCGACCTTTTCGATGTCGCTGGTCATGTCAGGCTATTTCGCGGGCTTTCTCTTTGGTTCCAAGATGGCGCCGGAACTGATTCACCGCGTGGGCCATGTTCGGGTGTTCGCGGCGCTCGGATCGTTGATCTCGGCGGTGCTGATCCTCTACCCTGCGATGACCAACCCCTGGGTCTGGATGCTGGGGCGCATCCTGATCGGGTTCTGTTTCTCGGGTGTTTACGTGACGGCGGAAAGCTGGCTCAACAACTCTTCGTCGAATGAAACCCGTGGCCAGGCGCTGTCGCTTTACATGATCATGCAGATGCTGGGGATCGTGTCGGCGCAGGGCATCATGGTGATGGCGGATGCCTCGGGCTACGTTCTGTTCATCATCGCCTCGGTTTGCGTGTCCGTGTCCTTTGCGCCGATCCTGCTGTCGGTCAGCCCGACACCGGCCTATGACACGACCAAACCCATGAGCCTGCGTGAGATCATGCGCATTTCCCCGCTGGGCTGTGTCGGGATGTTGCTGCTGGGCGGGGTGTTTTCGGCCCAGTTCGGCATGGCCGCGGTCTATGGCGCAGAGGCCGGGTTGAGCGTTGGCCAGATTTCGACCTTTGTGGCCACGTTCTATATCGGCGCGCTGGTGGTGCAGTATCCGCTTGGTTATCTGTCCGACCGGATGGACCGGCGGGTGTTGATCATGGGGGCGGCGTTGGTGACCGGGGCCGGGGCGTTCATCGCCATGGTGCTGGGCGGCTATTTCTCGATGCTGTTGCTGGGCGCGTTCCTGATCGGGGGCACATCGAACCCGCTCTATTCGCTGCTGATCGCCTATACCAACGATTTCCTTGAACAGGATGACATGGCCGCCGCGGCCGGCGGGATGGTGTTCATCAACGGGCTGGGCGCGGTCGCGGGGCCGCTCGTCACCGCGTGGATGATGGGCGCCATCGGCGCGCACGGGTATTTCCTGTTCATCGGGCTGTTGATGTTCACCATGGCCGCCTATGCGGCATATCGGATGACACAGCGCGCCGCGCCATCTGTCGAGGATACCGACAGCTATACCTGGGTCGCGCCCTCTGCCTCGCCGATGGCGGTGGCCTTTGCCCAGGAATATGACATCGAGGCGGCCGAGGCCGAGGCAGAAGCGGAGGCCGCGTCCGGGGCAGATCGACCAGAGGCATAAGTGTAACACTCACCTCCATATGTCGCCCCGTAGCATTTCTTTACTACCCGGTTTGGTAACAGTTAGGTAACGTAAAAACGTAAATCATAGGACACCCAAGGAGACACCTATGGTCACCCCGGACGACGTATTGAGTTTTTGGTTGGATGATGTGGGACCGGCGGGTTGGTACGAAACCTCACCCGAACTGGACCAGAAAATCCGGGACCGTTTCGAAGAAGCCTGGCACGAGGCACGCGAAGGCCGCTATGGTCTTTGGCTGACATATCCCTCTGGAACGCTGGCCTATATCATTCTCATGGATCAGTTTCCCCGGAACATGTTCCGCGATGATGAACGCGCCTTTGCCACCGACCGCCATGCTTCGGCGGCGGCCAAGGCGGCGATTCACCGCAAATGGGACATGCGGATCGACGAACCGGCACGGCAGTTCTTTTACCTGCCGATGATGCATTCGGAAAACCTCTGCGATCAGGATCGCTGCATCCGGCTGATCTGCGAGCGGATGCCCAAGACCGGCCCCGGAAACCTGTTGCATGCCCGCGCGCATCGTGAGGTTATCCGCATGTTCGGCCGCTTCCCGTATCGGAACGAGGCATTGGACCGCGAATGCACCGCAGCCGAGCGCGCCTATATCGACGAGGGCGGCTATGGCATGACGGTGCGCGACCTGCAGGCGGATGACGCCGCCTGACCGGCGGTTCCGGTTCCGCCAGCAACGCAAAAACGGCGACCTTTCGGCCGCCGTTCCTGGTCTGCTAAAACCTGTCGGTTAGTTCGAGGTGCCTTGTTCGGCCTGTTCCTGGGCCTCTTGAAGCTGTTCAAGCTGCAGTCGCTCGCGCGCGGTCACAAATTCTTCGGCCGCCTCCAGCTCCTCGGCTGTCGTGTCCAGATACAATCTCGGGTTCGCGCCTTCGTTTGATTGTAGCTCGATCGCGGACAGTTCGATGGCAACTTTCTTTTCCCCCATCCCCAGGAAACCGCCAACGCCGATCACGACACCCTCGACCTGGCCGTCGAACGTGACGATAATGTCGTTGATGTCACCGATCGACTCGTCGTTCATGTTATAGACGGTCGAACCGATCAGATCGGCCGCGAGAACGGTGTTCTCACCCTGCATCATGATCGTTCCGTCGACATCGCCGGCAGGCTCTGCCTTGACCGTGGCAGAATCGCCCTCCACGGCAACTTCGCCCTCCATGGTGGTTTCGGCTTCCTTGTTGGTGTCACCTTCCACGGCAGCTTCACCTTCCATGGTGGTTTCGGTCTCGATGTTGGCGCCGCCTTCCGCGGTGGTTTCCGCCTCTGCGTTGGCGTCAGACTGTGCCGTGGCACTGCCTTCGACGCTCGTTTCCTCGCTGGTGGCATAGGCTGTCATCGGCGCCACGAGCAATGCGGCGACAAGTGCCAGCGAACTTACAGTGTCTTTGTAACGGGTCATGGTTTTCTCCTTCTGTCTATATTCGAGAAGCGCCGTTTCATCACTGGAAAGGCGTTCTCGATCATGAGGAGGGAACGCGGCGGCCAAGGGGAGGTTCCTGTGCCATGACGGTCTCTGCGGAAAACCGCTGATCCGCTGATTTCTGATACGGTTCCGCCCCCGGCATCAGGGCCACGCGAATTGCCGCGTTGCTGCGGTTGTAGGGATAGTTTAATGTCAAACTAATTTCAGATAACCGGAGGGTTCAGCGGTGTCCAAATCTTTTGACATGATTGTAATCGGGGCGGGTCCCGGCGGCTATGTTTCGGCCATTCGCGGGGCGCAGAACGGGTTGAACGTCGCGATTGTCGAGCGCGAACACATGGGTGGTATCTGCCTGAACTGGGGCTGCATTCCGACCAAGGCGCTGCTGCGGTCGTCCGAAGTGTTTCACCTGATGCACCGCGCCAAGGAATTCGGCCTGAAGGCCGACGGGATCGATTACGATCTGGACGCCGTGGTGAAACGCTCGCGGGCGGTGGCCAAGCAGCTCAATGGCGGCGTCGGCCACCTGCTGAAGAAGAACAAGGTGACGGCGCTGATGGGCGAGGCGACCCTGACCGGCAAGGGCAAGGTCAGCGTCAAGACAGAGAAGGGCACCGAGGAACTGACCGCCAAGAACATCGTTCTGGCCACCGGTGCGCGCGCCCGCGAACTGCCGGGGCTCGAGGCCGATGGCGATCTGGTCTGGACATACAAGCACGCCCTGTTGCCGCCACGGATGCCCAAGAAACTGCTGGTGATCGGTTCGGGCGCGATCGGGATCGAATTCGCCAGTTTCTACAACACGCTGGGGGCCGATACCACGGTGGTCGAGGTGATGGACCGGGTGCTGCCGGTCGAGGATGCCGAGATCAGCGCCTTTGCCAAGAAGGCGTTCGAAAAGCAGGGTATGAAGATCATGCAGAAGGCGACGGTCACCAAGCTTGACCGCGCCAAGGGCAAGGTGACGGCGCATATCGAAACCGGCGGCAAGACCGAGAAACACGAATTCGACACGGTGATTTCCGCGGTCGGCATCGTCGGCAATGTCGAGGGGCTGGGGCTGGAGGATCTGGGCGTCAAGGTCGACCGCACCCATGTGGTCACCGATGAGTTCTGCCGCACCGGGGTTGACGGTCTATACGCGATTGGCGACATCGCCGGGGCGCCCTGGCTGGCGCACAAGGCCAGCCACGAGGGGGTCATGGTGGCCGATCTGGTGGCGGGCAAGCACGCCCATCCGGTCAAGCCCGACAGCATCGCAGGCTGCACCTATTGCCATCCGCAGGTGGCCTCGGTCGGCCTGACCGAAGCCAAGGCCAAGGAGGCGGGCTATGACATCAAGGTCGGCCGTTTCCCCTTCATCGGCAACGGCAAGGCGATTGCGCTTGGCGAACCCGAGGGGATGATCAAGACCGTATTCGACAAGAAAACCGGAGAGCTTCTGGGCGCCCACATGGTCGGGGCCGAGGTGACCGAACTGATCCAGGGTTATATCGTGGGCCGCCAGCTGGAGACCACCGAAGAAGATCTGATGAACACGGTCTTCCCACACCCGACCCTGTCGGAAATGATGCATGAAAGTGTGCTGGATGCCTATGGCCAGGTGATCCACATCTAGATTTCCGCGGCCGGTACAGCCGCCGGCCCGTGCTATTTCCTCTTTGACCCCGCGGTGTCCGCTCTGGCCCGCGGGGTTTGTCTTAATTTCGCCCTACTGCCCGTGTTCTGTGGACACCTGCCGGGATGGCCGACGGATTAAGATACTGGAAACCAATATTTTACCTGTTTCGGTCATTCTGGAGTTCGGTCAACGCTGATCGATTCCGTCTGGAGGAGCCAATGTCGGCACAAGCAATGAAGTGGGTTCTTGTCATCCTGCTGCTGATGGCGTCTCCGGTTCTGGCCGAAGGGTGGCGCGGTCCTTATGTGGGGCTTCATCTGGGGGGTGCTGTGGCGGATTTCTCCGGGCCGTCGGGACTGGCCCCCGGCGCATCCGGAGAGGGGCGCGGCATGGTTGGCGGCCTGCAAGTCGGATATAACTGGCAACGCGGCAATTCCGTTCTGGGCGCCGAGGCGGACCTGTCCTTCGCCGATATCAGCGATGATTTTCCGGGCGGCCATTTCGAAGAAGACATGATGACCTCGCTGCGGTTTCGGGCGGGCGTGGCGACGGGCGACACGCTGGTATTCGGTACGCTCGGCGTGGCCTGGACCGAACAGCAGACAACGCTGACGGGCGTCGGATCGTCAACGGATTTCGAGCCCGGATTGATGATGGGCGCGGGCGCTGAACGTTTCTTGGGGGAAAATGTCACGGGCCGGGTTGAGGCCTATTTCGTCGACGCCCCGGCGGATACCCGGGTCATCGGCGCAACGCCCACGGCGAACGGGTCGCAGAACGTCGTCTTTCGCGCAGGGCTCAGCCTGCATTTCTGAGACCGGTTGGATACGGCCCCTGCTGACAGGACCTTTCATCATTGCATAGAGCGCAGGCATTTCTTGCGCCAAACTTCGCATGTTCACGCATTGTTCGCTTTTTTGACTTGGAAGTATCAGCACTCTCAACTATCTCTAACCCACCGATACCGGGGGGGGCAGATGGCCGATCTCAAGAAAATCGAGGTGCGCGGCGCGCGCGAGCATAACCTGGCGTCGATCGACGTGGACATCCCGCGCGACGAACTGGTGGTGATCACCGGGCTTTCCGGCTCGGGCAAATCCAGCCTGGCGTTCGACACGATCTATGCCGAAGGGCAGCGGCGCTATGTCGAAAGCCTCAGCGCCTATGCACGCCAGTTCCTGAACATGATGGAAAAGCCGGACGTAGACCATATCAGCGGGCTTTCCCCGGCCATTTCCATCGAGCAGAAGACCACCTCCAAGAACCCGCGTTCGACCGTCGGCACGGTGACGGAGATCTACGATTATCTGCGGCTGTTGTTTGCCCGCGCGGGCACGCCCTATTCCCCGACCACCGGCAAGCCGATCGAGGCGCAGCAGGTGCAGGATATGGTCGATCGCGTGATGGCGATGGAAGAGGGGCTGCGCGCCTATCTGCTTGCCCCCATCGTGCGCGACCGCAAGGGCGAATACCGCAAGGAATTCCTGGAACTGCGCAAGCAGGGCTTCCAGCGGATCAAGGTCGATGGTGAGTTTCATGACCTGGATGAACCACCGACGCTTGACAAGAAATTCCGCCATAACATCGACGTTGTCGTGGACAGGATCGTCGTCAAACCGGGCCTGGAAACCCGGCTGGCCGACAGTTTCCGCACCGCACTTGACCTGGCCGACGGCATTGCCGTGCTTGAAACCGCGCCCAAGGAGGGTGAGCCCGAGCGCGTGACCTTCAGCGAGAATTTTGCCTGCCCGGTCAGCGGCTTCACCATCCCCGAGATCGAGCCGCGGCTGTTTTCCTTCAACGCGCCGTTCGGCGCCTGCCCGGAATGCGACGGGCTGGGGGCCGAGCTGTTTTTCGACGAACGCCTTGTCGTTCCGGACCAGAACCTGAAGATCTACGATGGCGCGCTGGCGCCCTGGCGCAAGGGCAAATCGCCCTATTTTCTGCAGACGATCGAGGCGATCGCGAAACACTACGAATTCGACAAGAACACCCGCTGGAAGGATCTGCCCGCGCATATCCAGCAGGTATTCCTCTATGGCTCGGGCGACGAAGAAATCCAGTTCCGCTATGACGAGGGTGGTCGCGTCTATCAGGTCTCGCGCGTGTTCGAAGGTGTGATCCCGAACATGGAGCGCCGCTATCGCGAGACCGACAGCAACTGGATTCGCGAGGAGTTCGAGCGTTATCAGAATAATCGCCCCTGCGGTGCCTGTGGCGGGTTCCGTCTGCGCGAAGAGGCGCTGGCGGTGAAGATCGCGGCGCTGCATGTGGGCGAGGTCGTGCAGATGTCGATCCGCGAGGCCTTCGACTGGTGCCAGACCGTGCCGGAACATCTGAGCAAGCAGAAGAACGAGATCGCCCATGCCATCCTCAAGGAAATCCGCGAAAGGCTGGGCTTCCTGAACAATGTCGGCCTTGAGTACCTGACCCTGTCGCGCAATGCCGGGACGCTTTCCGGTGGTGAAAGCCAGCGGATCCGTTTGGCCAGCCAGATCGGCTCGGGCCTGACCGGCGTTCTCTACGTGCTGGACGAACCCTCGATCGGGCTGCATCAGCGTGACAATGGCCGCCTGCTGGAAACCCTGAAGAACCTGCGCGATCAGGGCAACACGGTGATCGTCGTCGAACATGACGAAGAGGCGATCCGCACCGCCGATTACGTGTTTGATATCGGGCCCGGCGCCGGTGTGCATGGCGGGCGGGTGGTCAGCCACGGCACGCCCGATCATATCGCCGCCGACCCGGCGTCGATCACCGGGCAGTACCTGTCCGGTCAGCGCAAGATCGAGTTTTCCGATGACCGGCGAAAGGGAAACGGTAAGAAACTCAAGGTTGTCAAGGCGACAGGGAACAATCTTAAGGCTGTCGACGCGGAGTTTCCTCTGGGCAAATTTGTCTGCGTCACCGGGGTTTCCGGCGGTGGAAAGTCCACGCTGACGATCGAAACCCTGTTCAAGACCGCCTCGATGCGCCTGAACGGCGCGCGGCAAACCCCGGCGCCCTGCGAGACGATCAAGGGGCTTGAACATCTCGACAAGGTGATCGACATCGACCAGCGCCCGATCGGGCGCACGCCGCGGTCCAACCCCGCCACCTATACCGGGGCCTTTACGCCGATCCGCGACTGGTTCGCCGGGCTGCCCGAGGCCAAGGCGCGTGGCTACAAGCCCGGGCGGTTCAGCTTCAACGTCAAGGGCGGCCGGTGCGAGGCGTGCCAGGGTGATGGCCTGATCAAGATCGAGATGCACTTCCTGCCGGATGTCTACGTCACCTGCGAGACCTGCCAGGGCAAGCGCTACAACCGCGAGACTCTGGAGATCCGGTTCAAGGGCAAATCCATTGCCGATGTGCTGGACATGACGGTCGAGGACGCGCAGGAGTTTTTCAAGGCGGTCCCGTCCATTCGCGAGAAGATGGATGCGCTGGCCCGGGTCGGTCTGGGTTACATCAAGGTGGGCCAGCAGGCGACGACCCTGTCGGGCGGCGAGGCGCAGCGGGTGAAACTATCAAAGGAACTGGCGAAACGCTCTACCGGGCGTACGCTCTATATTCTTGACGAACCAACCACCGGCCTGCATTTCGAGGACGTCAAGAAACTGCTGCAAGTGCTTCACGAGCTTGTGGAAACCGGCAACACGGTGATCGTGATCGAGCATAATCTGGACGTTGTCAAAACGGCCGACTGGATCATCGACATCGGTCCCGAAGGTGGCGACGGCGGCGGCCGGATCGTGGCCACGGGCACGCCCGAGTCGGTTGCAGAAGTGCCCGAAAGCCATACGGGCCGCTATCTGAAGGACATGCTGGCCGATCGCAAGGTGGCCGCGGAATAGCACAGGCCCGGTAGACCGGCACGCTCGGGATCTGTGCTCTGCAGTCCGGGTTTAGTCCAGCACCGCCGCAATCGCGCCGACCAGGTCCAGTATTTCGCGGGTTTCACGATCAACCCGGTAAACGTAGTCACCCACGCGGTAATAGCTCTCGTACGGGTCCAGGCCATAGCGGCCGGGCCGCCGGATACGGATGAAATTATCGTTGATGCGGTCGCCCACGCGATACCGGTGCTTGACCTGCCCGGGAGGATTGCAGCCGTTATGCTTCTTTGCCAGCCCGGGCGGGCAGTGCTTGCCGGCGTTACCGGCCAGCGCGTCGCTTGCAGGCAGCGCGAACAGCATGGTCGCGGCGAGGGCCGTCATTACGAGATTACGCATCAATCACACTCCTTCGGTCGCGTGTGTAATGTAATATCCCATTCGGAAACGGCCAGTCCATGCCGGATGACACTCGGCGGTTCATTGCCGGTCGGAATGGTCGGATCGGCACCATTGGCGCCGCAATCAATGCTCCGCGAAACCGGAGGCAATGCAGAGATTTCAACGATCTAAGGCTCTTGGCGGCCGGCGCGGATTCGGTCAACGAAAGGTCAGTGCTTGACGGGTCCGATCACCATGATCATCTGGCGCCCTTCCATCTTGGGCATGTTTTCGACCTTGCCGATTTCCTTGGTGTCCTCGGCGACGCGTTCCAGCAGGTCGCGTCCCAGTTCCTGGTGCGCCATTTCGCGGCCCCGGAAACGCAGGGTGATCTTCACCTTGTCGCCGTTTTCAAGGAACTTGGTGACGTTGCGCATCTTGACGTCATAGTCATGCGTGTCGGTATTGGGCCGGAACTTGACCTCTTTGACCTCGATGACCTTCTGTTTCTTGCGGGCCTCGGATTCACGCTTTTGCTGTTCGTATTTGTATTTGCCGTAATCCATGATCTTGGCGACCGGCGGATTGGCATTGGGCGAGATTTCGACCAGGTCGAGCCCGGCTTCTTCTGCCATATCAAGGGCTTGCTCGGGTGACACCACTCCGGCATTTTCGCCGTCGGCGCCGATCAGGCGGATTTCGGCGGCACGGATGTTTTCATTGACGCGGGGGCCGGTGTCGCGCGTGGGCGGCGCGTTGTGGGGTCTGCGAGCTATGGTTTTGATCCTTCGATAGCATTGGTTATGAAGCTGCAAACTATCCCTGCCTGCACGGCGTTTCAAGCGTATAAATAGGCTGATCTGAGCCGAAATCGGCCAGTTTCCCCCTTGCGCCTTTCCTTTTTGGCCTGCATCTGATGTGACACGTTACATGCGGCCTGCACTTTTGCGAAAGGCCTGAAAATAAAGGGGAACATTGATGAGAAATCTTCTTTGGATCATTGTTGCGGCGGTCGTTCTGGTTGGTGGATACATGTTGTTTACCGGCAAGTCCGTCGAAGAGATCACCGATTCTGTCAGCGAAGGTGTCGACGCGCCCGAAGCGCTGGATAATGCCGCGGATGCGGTCGGCGAAGCGGCGGAAGGGGCGGCCGATGCGGTGGGTGAAGCAGCAGATGCCGCGGCCGATACGGCGCAAGAGGCCGCCGATACCGCGACCGAGGCGGCTGAATCTGCCGGTGAGGCCGTTTCGGATGCGGTTGACGACGCAACAGAGGGTGCGGCGAACCTGGCTGAAGAGGGTGCGGCGACCGCGACTGACGTAACCGAAGGCGCGGCCGATGCCGCAGCCGACGCCGCCGGCGACGCCGCAGAGGCCGTCGACAGCGCCATGGATGAGGTCAACGAAGCCGCGGAGGCAGCTCAGAACGCGGCCGAGGAAGCGGCAGAGACCGCCGCCCAGGAGGCTGAAGAGGCTGCCGCTGCCGAAGAAGCCGGCGCCGAAGCCGCGACCGCGGAGCCGGCCGGCGATGCCGCTGACGCCGCCACCGAGGCAACCGATGCCGGGACAGACGCCGCCGGCGAAACTGCGGACGCTGCAACAGATGCCACCGAAAGTGCCGAGGAGGCGCTGACCGTTGAAAACTTCAACATGGAAAAGGTCAGTGAGATGATCGCGAATTCCGACATCGGTGACGTTCAGAAAACCGTTCTCGAGCAATCGCTCAAAGCCGCACAGGACAATCCCGACGCGCTGAAAGCGGCGCTTGATGCCGTTCGGGAGGCGCTTGGCCTCTGACGCCGAACCACAGGGCAAAAAGAAACCCGCGCCGGCAAAACGGTGCGGGTTTTTTCGTCTGAATTGCCTGACTCAGTCGAGGAAGGCCTTTTCCACGACATATTCCTTGGGGTCGGAATTGGCGCCCTCGCGCAGGCCATACCCCTCGAGCATTTCTTTCAGTTCCAGGTTGAAGGCCAGGTTGCCGCAGACCATCGCGCGGTCGGTCTCCGGGCTGAGCGGCGCAACGCCCAGATCGTCGAACACCTCGCCCGAACGCATCAGATCGGTGATCCGGCCCATCTTGGGGCTCTCCTCGCGGGTGGTGGTCGGGTAATAGCGCAGCTTCTTCAGGTTCTCTTCGCCGATCAGCTCCTGCAGCATCTCGTCACCCCGGATGCTGTCGATCAGTTCGGCGCCGTAGGTCAGTTCGCCCGCTTCGCGGCAGGTATGGGTGATGATGACCTCGTCATAATCCTCGTAGGTCTGCGGATCGCGCAGCAGCGACGCAAAGGGCGCAAAACCGGTGCCGGTGGCAAAGAACCAGATCCGTTTGCCGGGCAGGAGCGCGTCATGCACCAGCGTGCCCACGGGCTTGGGGCGCAGGATGATCTCGTCGCCGGGCTGGATATGCTGCAGCCGCGAGGTCAGCGGGCCGTCCTGCACCTTGATCGAATAGAATTCCAGCTCGTCATCCCAGGAGGGCGAGGCGATGGAATAGGCCCGCAAGAGCGGCTTTTGCTTGCCGGTCTTGGGGTCAGCGTCACCCATCAGGCCGATCATCACGAATTCGCCCGAGCGGAACCGCAGGGACGCAGGCCGCGTCACCCGGAAGGAAAACAGCCGGTCGGTCCAGTGCTTGACCTCGGTCACCGTCTGGGAATCGGGCAGGGTGGGCAGTTTGACAGCCTTGGCTTCGGTCACGGCGGTAATCTCGTTCATTGCATTTTGCCGGTCTTTTGAACCGGCACCTTTCATTAGTCTTTGATCCAGGTCAGGGGAAGGGGCAATCAGCCGCGCAGACGGGCCTGATAATCGTGTTTCTGCCAGTCCGCGCGGAACAGCCACTGATCTTCGGGCTGCCGGGCGGCCAGTTCTTCGCTGATTTCCACCTCGTCGAAGCCGGCGCGACGCGCCATCGCATATTGATCGGCGATCACATGACCCCGTGCACGCAGGCGGCCCTTGTACCCCATCAGCCGCAGCTGGCGGGCAATGGTGAAGCCGCGCCCATCGGAAAAGCTTGGGAAATCCACCCGGATCATCTCGATCTCGGGCAGGCGGCCCAGCAATTCATTGGGATCGGCGCTGGCGGGCAGGTCGACGCCGTGACCGTCACGCAGATAGTCGAAGGCGCTGATCGGGGTGGTCCAGGTGTCGGGGCCAAACCCCTCGTCGGTTACAATCACGCTCATGCGTTCACTCCTTTTCGGATCAGTTTGCCACCCACGAAATGGATGCCACATTCGGTCTTGTCGGAATCGCGCCAGCGTCCGGCGCGGGGGTCTTCGCCGGGGGCGACCGGCGAGGTGCAGGGCGCACAGCCGATCGAGGGGTAGCCCTTGGCCACAAGCGGATGGCGCGGCAGGTTGTTTTCTTCGATATAGGTGCGGATGTCATCCGGGGTCCAATGGGCCAGCGGGTTGACCTTGATCCGGTGCGTGCCCTCTTCGACCTCGAAGAATTCCAGCGCCGCGCGGGTCGCGCCCTGATAGCGTTTGCGCCCGGTGATCCAGCCATCGAAACTGTGCAGCGCGGCCTGCAGGGGCAGGGTCTTGCGCAGGGTGCAGCAGGCGTCGGTATCGCGCTTGTGCAGATCATTGTCGGGATCCTGCAGCCACAGGCTGTTTTTCGACGCATGAAGGATGCGCAGATCGCTCAGCCCCAGCCGCTCGGCCACCTCCTGCTGATAGACCAGCGTTTCGGTGAACAGCATCTCGGTGTCGATGAAAATGACGGGTGTCTTGCGATCGAGAACCGAAACCATGTGCAGTAGCACGACGGATTCGGCCCCGAAACTCGAAACCAGCGCCAGCTTGCCGGCGTCGGGATCCTTGAGCGCGTGATGCAGAACCGAAGTCGCCGAATGGTGGCGATACCGTTCGTTCAGCGCCGCGACCCGTGTGGTCAGATCATTCTGCGGCATAGGCCTTGTCCTGTTCGTAAAGCGCCGTCTTGAACGGGTCGAGGCCAACCCGCGCATAGGTCTGGGCGAAGGTCTCGGACGCGTCGCTGCGCAGGTCGAGATAGGCATAGACGATCCGTTCGATCGCCCCGAGGATCTCGTCAGCGGAAAATCCCGGCCCGGTGCGGTCGCCCACGCGTGCGTTTTCGGTTGCGTCGCCGCCCAGGGTGATCTGGTAATTCTCGACCCCGGCGCGATCCAGCCCCAGAATGCCGATATGGCCGACATGGTGGTGTCCGCAGGCGTTGATGCAGCCCGAGATCTTGATCTTCAGGTCGCCGATCTCATGCTCCAGCTTCAGCTCGTCGAACCGCGTGGCAATTTCCTGCGCGATCGGGATAGAGCGGGCCGTGGCCAGCGCGCAGTAATCCATGCCGGGGCAGGCGATGATATCGCTGATCAGGCCGATATTGGCGGTGGCCAACCCGTGTTTCTTGAGCATCGCGTGGATCACCGGCAGGTCGGATTTGTGCACATGCGGCAGGATCACGTTCTGCTCATGGCTGATGCGCAGCTCGTCATGGCCGAATTTTTCGGCCAGGTCGGCCATCACGCGCATCTGTTCCGAGCTGGCATCGCCCGGTGTCGCGCCATGGGTCTTGAGGCTGATCTGCACGATGGCATAGCCCGGCGCGCGATGATCGGCCAGGTTGGTATCTGCCCAGGACCGGAAGATCGGATCGTGCTTGTAGGCGGTCTCGTACTCGGCCACTGGCGCGTCACGATAGGCCGGCTCGGCAAAGGCGTCCTTGATCCGGTCGAAGAGCTCCAGATCGACGCCACCAAAGCTGGGGCGGATCGTGGCAAACCGTTCTTCGACGCGTGCGCGGATCTCGTCGATACCGTGTTCGTGCACGGTGATCTTGATCCGGGCCTTGTACTTGTTGTCGCGCCGGCCGATCTGGTTCCAGACGCTGACCGTGGCTTCGAGATAGGGCAGCAGGTCTTGCTGGCTGACGAAATCGCGCAGCACCTTGCCGATCATCGGCGTACGGCCCAGGCCGCCGCCCACGATGACCCGGTAACCGGTTTCGCCGGCCTGTTCGACGATCTGGATGCCGATGTCATGGGCCTTGATCACGGCGCGGTCATTCGGGCTGCCGGTGACGGCGACCTTGAACTTGCGCGGCAGGAACTGGAATTCCGGGTGGTCGGTGGACCATTGCCGGATCAGTTCGGCCACCGGGCGCGGATCGGCGATTTCATCCGCCGCGGCCCCGGCGAAATGATCGGCGGTAACGTTGCGGATGGTGTTGCCGCTGGTCTGGATGGCGTGCATCTCGACCTCGGCCAGGGCATCGAGCATGTCCGGCACGTCGTTCAGCTTGGGCCAGTTATACTGGATGTTTTGGCGGGTCGTGAAATGGCCATAGCCCTTGTCCCACCGGTCGGCGATATCGGCCAGTTTGCGCATCTTGGCGCTGTCCAGCGTGCCATAGGGGATCGCCACGCGCAGCATGTAGGCGTGCAGTTGCAGGTAGAGGCCGTTCATCAGCCGCAGCGGCTTGAATTCGTCCTCGGTCAGCGAACCGTCGATGCGGCGCTCGACCTGGGCGCGGAATTGCTTGTTGCGCTCGGCCACGAAGGCGGTGTCGAATTCGTTGTAGGAATACATCAGCTTAGCTCCGCTTGCTTGCCGTGGAAGTAGTTCGAGGGGCCGGTACGGCGGAAATCCTCGCGGAAATGGGTGGGTTCGGGGCCTTCCGCGCCAACGGAGACATCGGCCAGATAGGCGCCGACAACCAGCTCGGCCTGACCCTCGGCCTGCAGCAGGCGCAGCTGCGCATAGTCTTCTTCGGTCAACACGTCGGCCTCGGACAGGTGGCGCGTCCAGGTGTCCTGGGATGTCAGGTACACGACATCGCCTTCGATCAGGGCATTGGCGGTCACGACTTTGGGCGTGAATTCACGGGGCATGTCAGGCAAGCTCCTGTTGAGAGGTCTCGGCAAGGGTCAGGGCGGCCGCGCGCGGGGCGAGGCCGTAAAGGGTCAGTGCGGGGCCGTCGATATCGGCGGCGGCAAGATCCGTGGGCAGGGTTTCCAGCGTCGAGGCCAGGATGCGCTGATCCGGGCGGCTGGCGTTCTCGACGATGGTGACGGGCGTGGCGCGGTCAGCACCGTGCATGATCAGGCGGCCCTGGATGAACCGGGCGGATTTCTTGCCCATGTAGATCGCGGCAACCTCGCCCGGGCGCGCCAGCGCGGTCCAGTCGTGATCTGCAAACCCTTTGGTGTCGTGGCCCGTCAGCAGCCGGACCGAAGAGTTGCGCCCGCGTCTGGTCAGGCTCTGGCCGATGGCCGCGACGCTGGCCGAAGCGGCGGTGATACCCGGCACCACGGACCAGTCCAGCCCGGCGGCTTGTACCGCTTCGATTTCTTCGTCGAGCCGCCCGAAGATTGTTGCATCGCCGCCCTTGAGGCGCACCACGTCAGAACCGTTCAGGCCGTGCGCGACGATCAATGCGGTGATTTCCTTCTGGGCGGTCGAGGGGCCGAAGCCCTGTTTGCCTACGTCAAGCATCTGCGCCCCGGGTTTGGCGAAAGCCAGTATCTGGGGCGTCACCAGCCGGTCATGAATGATGACGTCGGCCGTTTCGATCGCCCGCAGCGCCCGCACCGTCAACAGGTCGGGGTCACCCGGCCCGGCACCCACAAAGGCAACATGGCCGCGGGCGGATCCGGCGGTTGCATAACCATGTGTGGTGCCATGTGGATTCATCAGAACGGTTCCAGAAGCGATTGACTTGCTCCTATATAGGAAATATTCCCGGTATTGCGCCACATACTGCGATCAATAAGAACATATGTTCTGATTGTCGCGCTGACGGGCGGATTTGTTCCAGCGTTGGGAGGAAAATGGAATGTCTGTCCGCATGGACGAACTGGATCGAAAAATCCTCGTGCAACTGCAGCAGGATGGCGGTCAGTCACTGGACGATATCGCCAAGATTGTCGGCAGTTCCAAGACCCCGGTCTGGAACCGGATTCGCAAGATGCGCGAGGCCGGGATCATTAAGCAGCAGACCTTTTTGCTGGATCCCGAGGCGCTTGGCTTCGAAGCCTGTTTCTTTGTGCTGATCCGGACGTCCGAGCATGACGCGGGCTGGCAAAAGGCCTTCCTGAAGGCGCTGCGTGACCGACCCGAGGTGCAGGAGGCTCACCGACTGGCCGGCGATATCGATTATATCCTCAAGGTGCGGGTGGCGAATGCGCGCGCCTATGACGTGTTCTACCAGGCGCTGATCTCAGAGGTGAAGGTCCACAACGTCACCGCGCTCTTGTCGATGGAAGAGATCAAGTCGACGACGATGCTGCCGCTCTGACGTCAAAATGGCCACCCCTCTGGCCAATGCCCGTGGTTGATTGGTAAATTGTGGAAATGACAGGTGAATACCGATCCAGACTGCTGATCATCGCGGGGTTCCTGTGCGTGGTCCTGCTGTGCGCCGCAGGGATCTGGCGATACGGGTATCAGCAGGCGCTGAACCAGCTGGAGAAGCAGGGAAATGCGGACCTCACGCTGGCCGCCGACCGCCTTGCCGGGCAGCTGCGCCGCTATCGAGAGCTTGCGGTCTTCATGGCCGAGCACCCGGTTCTGAACCGGTTTTCGGAGGATGACGGCGCGGCCGCCGCCGAGCGGGTCATGCGAGAGGCTGCGGACAAGACCGGTGCCTTTGCGATGTATTACTCGGACCCCGAAGGCAACCTGCTGGCGAAAACCGGTGACGACGTGATGCCGCTTTATGACAGCGCGTATTTCCAGCGCGCCCTGAACGGGTCGCTGGGGGCGGCGCATCTGACCTATGGCGAAGTTCGCAAGCGGGTCTACATCGTCGCCGCCCCGTCATTCGACAACGCGGCGAACGTCATTGGCGTCCTGACCGTTCTGGTGGATCTGGCCGAGCTGGAATGGGACTGGATCGGCGGGCGCCCGGTGGTGTTCTTTGCGACCCCGGAGGACGAGGTGTTCCTGTCCAACCGCTCAGAGCTTCTGTTCTGGCGGGCCGGGTCGGGCGATACCGGTTTGCAGCCTGCCGGGGGACCGGCAGGGGATTTCAGAAAATTCCGGGTCGGCCGGCATGATATCTGGTCGATGAACTGGGGGTCATATCTGCCGGCGCGGGCGCTGCATCTGATGCAGCCCGTCCCGGTGATCGACATGACCGGTCATGCGCTTCTCGAGGTCGACACGGCGCGCCGGCTGGCCTTGCTGCAGGCGTCGGTTTTTGCCCTGATCTGCCTGGTTTTCGGGGCGGTCCTGCTGCAGACCACCGAGCGGCGCCGGACCCTGGCCCGGGCGAACGCGCTGCTTGAGGCGCGCGTGGCCGAGCGGACGGCCGAGCTGTCGGGCACCAACCGGGCGCTGCGCCACGAGGTCGCCGAGCGGCAGGAGGCCGAAGCCGCCCTGAAGAAGGCACAGGCCGAGCTGGTTCAGGCGGGCAAGTTGAGCGCCCTGGGCCAGATGAGCGCGGGGATCAGCCACGAACTGAACCAGCCGCTGATGGCGATCCAGCAATTCGCCGACAATGGCCTGGCCTTTCTGCACAGGGGTAAATCCGACCAGGCGGGCGAAAACCTGTCGCGCATCACGCAGCTGGCAGCGCGTGCGGCGCGGATCATCAGGAACCTGCGCGCCTTCGCCCGCAATGAAAGCGAACCGATGGGCAAGGTCGATCTGGTCAAGGTCATCACCAGCGCGGTCGAGCTGACCGAGGCGCGCCTGCGCCGGGATGCCGTGGCGCTGGACTGGCGGGCAGAGGATTACGACGGTCCGGTTTTTGCCTGGGGCGGCGAGGTGCGGCTGGCGCAGGTCTTTGTCAACCTGATCAACAACGCCGCTGATGCCATGTCGACGGCGGGCGAGAAACGGATCAGCATCCGCATCAACCCCGGCCCGCGGTTGAGCGCGACCATCCGCGACACCGGCCCCGGCATTGCCGATCCCGAAAAGATCTTCGAGCCGTTTTATTCCACCAAGGAAGTGACGGGCGAAGAGGGGATGGGACTGGGCTTGTCAATCTCCTACGGTCTGGTGCAAAGCTTCGGCGGCGCGATACAGGGCCGGAATTGCGCGGATGGCGGCGCGATTTTCACGGTCGAGCTGGAGCACTGGCACGAGGAGCAGGCGGCATGACGCACAGGGTTCTGGTGGTGGATGATGACAGGGAAGTGCGCGAAGCCCTGACACAAACCCTTGACCTGCATGATTTTTCCGCGTTGTCGGTTGGGTCGTTCATCGAGGCCAAGGATCATATTTCAGCGGTCTTCGACGGGGTGGTGCTGTCGGATATCCGGATGCCCGGGCGCGACGGGTTTCACCTGCTGGGGTACGCGCAGGAGGTCGATCCCGACCTGCCGGTGATCCTGCTTACCGGCGAGGGCGATGTGCCGATGGCAGTTGCCGCCATGTCGCAGGGCGCGTTTGACTTTCTGGAAAAACCCTGTGCGCCCGCCGCGCTTGTGCCGGTTCTGCACCGGGCATTGGGCGCCCGGCGTCTGGTTCTGGAAAACCGCCGGCTGAAGAAGCAGCTGGAAACTGGCGACCCGGCGGCGCGGATGCTGTTCGGCAGCTCGGAACTGGCGCATGAGTTGCGCCAGAAGGTGCGTGTCGCTGCCCGCAGCCTGACCGAGATTCTGGTCACCGGCCCGCCGGGGGCGGGCGTCTCAAAAGTGGCCGAGGTGCTGCATCTGTTGTCCGACAGCGCCACCGGGCCCTTCGTCAAGAAGCCGGCAAGCGCCCTGAGTCCGGCCGAGTTTCGCGCCGCCTGCGACAATGCGCAGGGCGGCAGCCTTTTTCTGGACGAGGTGCTGGCCTTGCCTGCCGATTGCCAGTTCGAACTGCTTGAGCGTATCGAACATGGCGACGGCCCCCGGATCATCGCGGGATCGACCGCCGACATCCCGGCGCAGGTCGGGGCCGGGCGGTTCAATGCGGACCTCTATTACCGGCTGGAGGTGATGACGGTGCGCATTCCCGCGCTGTCGGAACGCCCCGAGGATATACCGATCCTCTTCCGGCACTACGTGGCGCAGGCGGCGGAACAGGCGGGGTTGCCGGCGCCTGAGATCACGCCCGACCATCAGGCGGCGCTGATGGCGCGGGACTGGCCCGGGAATGCGCGGTCGTTGATGAGCGCGGCGATGCGCTTTGTCCTTGGCATGTCGGACGAGGCCGCGGATCCTGCGGATCTGGGCTTGGCGGATCAGATGGCGCGGGTCGAGCGCTCATTGCTGATCGCGGCACTGCAGCGTCACGCAGGTAACGCCACCGATACCGCCGAGGCGCTGCGCCTGCCGCGCAAGACGTTCTACGACAAACTGGCACGCCATGCGATCAAGGCGGAAGATTACCGGCGCTGACGGCGGCTCTGAGCCCATTCAGATCAGGCCCGGGCCCGGGATTTGATGCAGCCCTGTGGGGTTAGGCGACCGTGCGGTTTTTCGCACGAGAGCCGCGCATCATGTGCGGTTTTTCGCACAGTTTTGCCTTTCCGCACCGCTTGAAAACCAAAAGCGACGCGCTAGAACGTTGAATACAAACAATAAACCCAGTTTATGTCCAAGGTCGGGAACTCTTGCTTGTCTCAGGGGGATGACTGCGGAAACATAGCCGGGCACGTCCTCGTGAGTGGGGAATATTGTAATGTCTCAATAATGGGAGGAGACTACAGATGAAATTCGTGACTGCCGCCGCAACGGCGTTGGCTCTGACAGTGACCGCGAATGTCGCAAGCGCAGCCTGTGACGATGGTGAAGTTGTCGTCAAATTTAGCCATGTGACCAATACCGACAAGCACCCCAAGGGGATTGCCGCCTCGCTGCTGGAACAGCGCATCAACGATGAGATGAACGGCAAGATGTGCCTCGAGGTCTATCCGAACTCGACCCTCTACAACGACAACAAGGTGCTTGAGGCGATGCTTCAGGGCGACGTGCAGCTGGCCGCGCCCAGCCTGTCGAAATTCGAGAAGTTCACCAAGCAGTTCCGCATTTTCGACCTGCCCTTCATGTTCAACGACATCAAAGCGGTCGAGGCTTTCCAGGCATCGGATAACGGTCAGGCGCTGCTGGACAGCATGCAACGCCGTGGCCTTCAGGGGTTGGCCTACTGGCATAACGGGATGAAGCAGATGTCGGCCAACAAGCCGTTGCTGGAACCTTCCGACGCCAACGGGCTGAAGTTCCGGGTCCAGTCCTCGGACGTGCTGGTGGCGCAGATGGAGGCGATCGGCGGCAACCCGCAGAAGATGGCCTTTTCCGAAGTCTATGGCGGCCTGCAGCAGGGTACCGTGGACGGACAGGAGAACACCTGGTCCAACATCTTCGGCAAGAAGTTCTTCGAGGTTCAGGACGGGATCACCGAAACCAACCACGGTATCATCGACTATCTGGTCGTGACCAACGTGGACTGGCTGAACAGCCTCGACGCGGATGTGCGCGAGCAGTTCCTGACCATCCTCAGCGAGGTGACGGAAACCCGGAACAAGGAATCGACCAAGGTGAACGAAGAGGCCAAGCAGGCCATTGTTGATGCCGGCGGCGAAGTGCGCCAGCTGACGCCGGAACAGCGCGCCATGTGGGTCGAAGCGATGAAACCCGTGTGGGAGCAGTTCAAGGACGATGTCGGCCAGGAAAACATCGACGCGGCCCAGGCGATCAACGCCAGCATGTAAGACAGACCGGCGCTGACAGCGCCAGGTTTTAAGGGCGGACCATCACCCGACGGTCCGCCCTTTTTCAAAGCCGATCTGCGGGAGGGGAGCATGCAGACCAACCAGTCATTCACCGACAGGATCGAAGAGACGGCGATTGCCGTTCTGATCGGCCTGATGACCGTCATCACCTTCGCCAATGTGATTGCCCGGTTCATGTTCAATTCCAATATTCTCTGGGCGCTCGAGCTTACCGTTTTCATGTTCGGCTGGCTCGTTCTTCTGGGGGCGTCCTACGCGGTCAAGAAACACGCACACCTGGGGGTGGATGCGATCATCAACATGGTATCGCCAGCCACGGCGCGGATCATGGGATTGATCTCGGTCGCCTGCTGTCTGTTGTTCTCGTTGCTGCTGCTGAAGGGCGCGTATGACTACTGGGCCGTGTTCGCCGATCTGCCGCCCACCTCGGGCCGCTGGTTCCCGACGGGTTTCGATACCACCGCCCGCAGCCAGAGCTTCTACGAGGTGCAGGATGTGCCGATGATCGGCCTCTTCGGCTTTCTCGAGGACCTGATCAATTACGGCGAAAGCTACGAGAAACTGCCCAAGGTCATCCCCTATATCGTGCTGCCGGTGTCGATGCTGCTGCTGGTGCTTCGTTTCGCCCAGGCGGCGATGCAGATCTGGCGCGGTGATATCGACCGGCTGGTGGCCAGCCACGAGGTCGAGGATGAACTGGAAGCGGCACGTGCCAAGAACGAGGGGGATGTCTGATGGAAGTTGTCATTCTCTTTGGCATGGTGATCGGCCTTTTGCTGATCGGTGTGCCGATCGCGGTTTCGCTGGGTCTGTCGTCAACCCTGTTCCTGCTGATCTATTCCGAAAGCTCGCTGGCCTCGGTTGCCGGCACGCTGTTCGAGGCGTTCGAGGGGCATTTCACCCTGCTGGCCATTCCGTTCTTCATCCTGGCCTCCAGTTTCATGACCACGGGCGGCGTGGCGCAGCGGATCATCCGGTTCTCCATCGCCTGCGTCGGCCATCTGCCCGGCGGGCTGGCAATTGCGGGCGTCTTTGCCTGTATGCTCTTTGCGGCGCTGTCGGGATCGTCCCCGGCGACGGTGGTTGCCATCGGCACGATCGTGATCTCGGGGATGCGGCAGGTGGGCTACACCAAGGAATTCGCCGCCGGCGTGATCTGTAACGCGGGCACGCTTGGCATCCTCATTCCGCCCTCGATCGTGATGGTGGTCTATGCCGCCGCGGTCGAAGTGTCGGTGGGCCGGATGTTCCTGGCGGGCGTCATTCCGGGGCTTCTGGCGGGCTTCATGCTGATGGTCACGATCTACGTGATGGCCAAGGTCAAGAACCTGCCCAAAGGCGACTGGCTGGGCTGGGGCGAAATCTTCACATCCGGCCGGGATGCGGCCTGGGGCCTGTTCCTGATCGTCATCATCCTGGGCGGCATCTATGGCGGGATCTTCACGCCGACCGAGGCGGCGGCGGTGGCGGCGGTCTATGCCTTCCTGATCGCCTGCTTCGTCTACAAGGATATGGGGCCGCTGGCCGATGACGGGCAGGGCGGCAAGATCAGCCTCTTCCGCAAACCCCACGCCCTGCTGACAGCGATGTTCCACGGTGACACCAAGCACACGCTGCTTGAGGCGGGCAAGCTGACGGTCACGCTTCTGTTCGTGATCGCCAACGCCTTGATCCTGAAGCACGTGCTGACCGATGAGCAGGTGCCGCAGACCATCGCCAACGCGATGCTGAGCGCGGGTTTCGGGCCGGTCATGTTCCTGATCGTGGTCAACGTCATCCTGCTGATCGGCGGGCAGTTCATGGAACCGTCGGGCCTGCTGGTGATCGTGGCGCCGCTGGTGTTTCCGATTGCCATCGAGCTGGGGATCGACCCGATTCACCTTGGCATCATCATGGTCGTCAACATGGAAATCGGGATGATCACCCCGCCTGTGGGTCTGAACCTGTTCGTGACGTCGGGCGTGGCCGGCATGCCGATGATGGCGGTGGTTCGCGCGGCGCTGCCGTTCCTGGCGGTGCTGTTCGTCTTCCTGATCATGGTGACCTACATTCCGTGGCTGTCGACGATCCTGCCGAACACCTTCATGGGGCCGGAGATCATCACCAATTAGCGGTGATCCAATTGAGCGCTTCCGCGCGCTTTGTTTGAAAATTGGAAAGGCGACGCATCACGTCCGGTGCGTCGCCTTTTCCTGATGTGGTGCAGGGGAGTATTTCGGGAACAGTGAAGCTCAGGCGCTGGCTTCAAGCGCCGCGATGATGGGCGAGAAATCCGCGGCCTTGAGGCTGGCGCCGCCGACCAGGGCACCGTCGACATTATCCGTCGCGAAGATTTCGGCGGCATTGCCGGGTTTGACCGAACCGCCATAGAGCAGGCGGATGCCGTTGCCGATCTGTGGGCCGAAACGCGCCACAAGACGGGTGCGGATGAAATCATGCACTTCGTCGATCTGCGCGACCGATGGTGTCAGACCGGTGCCGATGGCCCAGATCGGCTCGTAGGCGATAACGGTGTTTTCGGCCGTGCTGGCATCGGGCACCGAGATGGAAAGCTGGCCGGCGATGATGTCCAGCGTGTTCGCGGCCTCGCGTTGGGTCAGGCTTTCGCCAAGGCAGATGATCGCGGTCAGGCCCGTTGAAATGGCGGTTTTTGCCTTGGCGCGGGTCAGTTCGCTGGATTCATCGTGGTTCTCACGGCGCTCCGAATGGCCGAGGATCACATGCGTGGCCCCTGCATCGGCAAGCATCGCGGCGGAGATGTCGCCGGTATGGGCACCCGCATCCTCGGGGTGGCAGTCCTGAGCGCCGATCTGCAGCGGGGCGTTCGCCGCCAGTTGCGCGGCTCTGTAAAGAAGCGTGGCGGGGGGGCAGATCAGGATCTCGACATCCGGGTCGGCATGGCCTGCGATCAGCGTCTCCAGCTCGGCGAGGGCCGCGCCGGTGCCGTTCATTTTCCAGTTTCCGGCGGCAAGTTTGCGTCTGCTCACGTGGGTTTCTTTCCTGGTTTCAGTACCTTGCAAGCAGAACTTACATGCCTTCGAACTTGATGGATTCACCGCAACCGCAGGCCTCGGTCACGTTAGGGTTGATGAAGTGAAACCCGGATTCCAGCAATGACACCTTATAGTCGATCTCGGTTCCGAACAGGAACATCTGTGCCATCGGGGCAATCATCACCCGAGCGCCATCCTGCTCGACCACCTCGTCATGGGGGTCGACCTGGGTGACATATTCCATCGTGTATTCCATGCCCGCGCAGCCGCCTTTCTTGACGCCGATACGCAGCCCTTCATGGCCGTCCTTGGCCATGAGCCTGGCGATCTGCGCCGCTGCGGCGCTGGTCATCGTGACGGCCTGTTTTCCGGGGATGCCAAACATCAACTTCACCTCTCAACCCAATGAATTCGCTACATGAAGCCAAGTTCAAGTCGCGCTTCGTCGCTCATCATGTCCATTCCCCAGGGTGGTTCCCAGGTGAGTTGGACATCGACCTGTTTCACACCGGGCAGTGGTTCAATGGCTTCGGCGACCCAGCCGGGCATCTCACCGGCGACGGGGCAGCCCGGCGCGGTCAGGCTCATGATGATCCGGACAGCATTCTCATCATCTATCTCGATGGTGTAGATCAGACCAAGATCGTAGATATTGACGGGAATTTCGGGGTCATAGACCGAGCGGCACGCCTCGACCACCTGATCGTAGAGCGCGTGTTCGGTGCTGGAAGGCGCGATCAGCGGGGCACCTTCGAGGGGTTCGGGGCTGTGGGTCATCTCTTGGTCCTGCAGAATATCCTGACCAAACATATAGGAATTATCTGCGGCTGCGTCCAGAGCCCGGAGGTCTTTGACGGTTTGCGGGGTGGTGGAGATAGCTCAGGCGTCTCCGGGGTACGCTTTTCCAGCGGGAGTTACCTTGTGGAGTTTCCCGGCTTGGGCGCTTTCCGGACGTTTCTGCAAAGTCCACTTCCCAGGCCTCCGGTCCCGGCCATCGCGACGCTCGGGTGCCCGAGAATGCCGGTTTTCCGCCCAATCACGGAGAACCAGGGTTAATGCCCTGAGATATCACGGAATTTCATATCTGGCTTGGGTATGGCTTACGTATGGTTTTGCGCCGTATTGCGGGGCGGGAAACCGGCGGCGTTATGGCCGCGTGCGGACCGATGGCAGGGGCGCTTATGTTTTGGAGGGGACGGTTGGTGAGACGCTTTGCGGACGAAACGGCCGTTCATGATCCGTCGTTCAAGCCGTGCGGTTGCCAGACCGCGGGGTGGCGACCCGCCATCGGTGATGTGCAGTTTATGGCAGCCCAATCAGGAAAACCTTGTTGCATGGCGCAGGCGTCTTGAAATCGCCAGCCCTTGCGGGCGGTCTGGCGATCGCGCGGCGCCCTTCGGGCTTGGTTCCGCGCGGGGCAGAACTCGCAAGGCACGCTCCGGGCTCGAAGCGGCCGTTCAATGCCATTATTCATTCGCCGTCAATCGGCCGCCACGCGGGCAACTGCAATTCTGGCCGTCTTTCAGAATATCACGCCTTGGCTGCGCTCTTGCGGCGGCGGATGGGGGTGGGGCGGACGCGGGCTTCGATCATCTCGTAAAGACTGCCGACGATATTCTTGCCGGTCGAGGTTTCGATCCCTTCGAAGCCGGGAGAGGAATTGACCTCGAGCACTTTGGGGCCACTTTCCGAGCGTAACAGGTCGACGCCCGCCTTGTTGAGGTCAAACACCTTCGCCGCACGGATCGCGGTTTCGCGTTCAACCTTGGAGATCTTGACAGATTTGGCCGAGCCGCCGCGATGCAGGTTCGAGCGGAAATCGCCCTCGGCCCCGGTGCGTTTCATCGACGCCACGACCTTGCCGCCGATCACCAGGCAGCGGATGTCCTCGCCCGCCGCCTCCTTGACGAAATCCTGCACCAGGAAATTGGCCTTGAGCCCGCGGAAGGCATCAATGACCGATTCCGCGGCCTTCTTGGTTTCGGCCAACACGACACCCTTGCCCTGAGTCGATTCCAGCAATTTCACGATCAGCGGCGCCGTGCCGGCAAGGTGAATAATGTTATGCGTGTCCCGTGGCGAGGCGGCAAAGGCGGTATTGGGCATCCCGATCTTTGCGCGCGCCATCAGCTGATGGGCATAAAGCTTGTCGCGGCTGGCGGTGATCCCGGCCGAGCCGTTTACGCAATAGGTGCCGATGGTTTCGAACTGGCGGATGATCGCCGCGCCATAGGGGGTGATCGAGGCGCCGATGCGCGGGATCACCGCGTCGAAACGGGGCAGGCGCTTGCCGTCGTAATGCACCTCGGGCGCCAGCGAGTTGATCGCCATGTAACAGCGGGTGGTGTTGATGACCTCGACCGCGTGACCGCGATTTTCACCCTCTTCCACCAGGCGGCGGGTCGAATAATTGTCTTCGCGGCTGAGCACGGCTATGCGCAGGGCGCGTTTGGGTGCGCTGTGGCGCATCTTGGCCGTATGATAGAAATCATAACTGAGCTCGGGCTGGCAGAACCGGTCGGTGGCATTGATCGAAATGTTGTCCTTGAGCGCGGTACGCCCCAGCAGCATCCGGCTGGTCATGTTGGCGCGGTTGGTCAGGGTGATCTCGATCGGCCATTTCTGGCCGCTGACCTCCAGCGTCGAAGAGATCACGTAACGCAGTTCCTTGTCGCCGTTCGACGATGTCACCTCGCGCCGGTCGACGATTTCGGCGGAACAGGGAATCACCAGGTCATCGCGCCCCGGAATGGGATGCACGGTAAAACGGACCTTGGGTTTGGCATGGGGCCCGAATGTTTCGATGTCGAAGGCGTGCAGGGCGCTGGTCCGGGCACCGGTATCGACCTTGGCGCGCAGGGCGGGAACCCCCAGATCGGGCAATCCGATCCATTCCTCCCAGCCGAATTGCAGTGCTGGCTGGGCATCGCGTTGGGTCATGAAATGTCCTCTCTGCTGTCGGGGGCGGCCCTGGTTTTTTGCGCATCATCGCGGTTGACCGGCCAAGGTTCAAGAGGCGTGGCTATTCCCCGGTCGGCGTGTCTTCGGCTGCCTTGGGCGCCGTTATCGCCCCGGTTTTCCACGTGCAGCTTTTGACGCCGTAGGCGGTAAGCTGTTCATCGGTCGGAAGGGCCACATCCTCCCACCCGTGCGGCGCGATCAGATCGCGCCACATCTCGTCATTGAAGTCGTCGGCATAGACCGGGTGTTGCCGGACCCACCAGCGCCAGAGGCTGAAGAATTCGGGATCGGCGAGGGTCTGCTTGATCCACTGGCATGGTGTTCCCATCTGGTCGGCGAATTCCTTGGGCACGACGACCGAGCCATCCATGAACACATTGCGGAAATCGGTCATCGGGCTGAACCGCGCGCCGGTCATGTCCAGCGCCCGCATCGCGCCGCCGTTGTTGATCGCCCCGCTGAGATTGGCATCGACCATGTTGGCGAAATGCAGTCTTGGGCCGGTCAGGTAGGAATAGTTCAGCGTCGCGCGTTCCAGATAGGTGTTGGTCAGCAGGGTTTCGGTCATCTTGGCAAAACTCAGATTGACCTCTTCCATCTGGGCGTGTTCGAGCACCGCACCGTCCAGGCGCGCCTCCCACAGGCTGACGCCGGCCATGAAGGTCGAATAGAGCTTGGCCTTGCGCAGGTCGGGCTTTTCACGGCCGATCTTGTGCCAGGTGGGAAATTGCAGCGAGGCCAGCTTGGCGTGGCGGCGCGATAGCCATTCGGTCATGAACCGGTCTTTGTGGCGTTCGAACTCGTCGCATTTCAGCCCCTCGCGGCGGCACCAGGCCGACCGGAATTCGGCCCGGGCGAAATCGTAATCGAGCCAGTCGCCGGGGCGCGCGACGATATGTTCGTCGATCATGTCAAGCGACGCGAGGCGCCGGGGCGGGCCCTCGGTACGCAAGTAGCTTTCGACGAGCAGCGCGGCGGTGCCGGCGAACACGCCGAGAAGGCGGACCGGCGATCGCCAGAGCCTGGGCGTGGCGCCGTCGAACGGTTCCTTCATGCGCCGGATCATCATCGCGATGCTGGAAACGCCCACGATGACCGATACGATAAAGGACAGGCAGGCGATGGCCGTCATCCAGAAGGTCCGTGCGGGCATGGAAAGCCGCCAGAGGAAGTAGAGGATGATGAGGCCAAAGAGCCAGGCCAGCAGGAAATTCAGAAGCATCGCCCCGCCCTCCAGCGTGCGCGGCGTGGCGCACCCGTCCTTGCGCGCGCGGCTGCGGAAATGCAGCGCCGCGTCCGAAACCAGCCAGGGCGCGATCAGATCGCCAAGGGGGGTGTCCTTGACGCGCGGCGGGGCATCGCCCAACGCATCCCACAGGCGGATCAGGTAGAGGTGAAAATAGCCATAGATGGCCGCGGTCAGTATCGGGGCCGCGACAAAGAAATAGAATGTCGGCACCTCGACATTCACCAGCGGCAGCTTGGTGGCACGGTTGACGCCGTAGAAATCGATATGTTCGACCCCCATGAGCGTGATGCCGACAAAGACAAGCACACCCAGAAGCGCGAACCACGTCTTGCGGGCATTGCTGGTCAGCGCGTCAATACGGTCAATCTCGGTCGGAAGCTCGCTCATCGCGGAAAAGACCTTGGGAGAATAATCCCGTCAAGCTTGCCCGCAATGCGTGTAAAAATCAAATTCGGCCCCGGGATCGACCCCGGGACACGAAGCCCTGACGCCGCAGGTTCAGTCGTTTATGTCGTGGTGGATCCGGCGGGCATCGCCGCCCTCACGGCGGAATACCGCCCGCAGGACCGCCCAGGCGGCCAGCGACAGGATGGCGAAAATCGCCAGCAGGGCGGGCAGGCCGGGGCTGATCGGGGTCAGCAACAGCAGGCCGACCAGCGCGGCGCCGATTGCGAAGCCGAGGAAGATGAAGCCCGGCGCCAGAACCTCGAGGATGCCAAGCGCCAGCGCCCCCGCCAGCCAGACCCACCAGAGCGACCACAACATCACGCTTTTCCTTTCAGCATCGCGAAGGCGTTGCCAAAGGCCTCGAGCGCATTGGCCGGGACCAGAACGGTGCTCGACGACGGGCTGTTGCCAAGCGCGTTGAGCGCCTCGACCTGTTTCAGCGCCACCTGGTATTGCGCGGCCTCCAGCCCGTTTTCGGCGATGGCGGCGGCGACGACGCTGGTGGCATAGGCCTCGGCATCGGCCTGCACGCGGCGGGCCTTGGCGGTCTGTTCGGCGGCGTAAAGCTCGGCATCGGCATTCAGTTCGACCGCGCGTTTCTGGCCCTCGGCCTCGGTCACCTGGGCGCGGCGGGCGCGCTCGGCGTTGAGCTGTTGCAGCATCGCGTCGCGGGTGGCCTGATCCAGGTTCACGTCCAGGATTTCGGCGCGGGTCACTTCGATCCCCCAGTTATCGACCGCATCCTCGACAGAGGTCTTGATGGTGGCAATCAGCTGGGAACGGTTTGATTGCACCTCGTCCAGGTCCATCTTGCCGATTTCGGCACGCACGATCCCGGCCACGGTGGTGGCGATGGCGGCGTCCACGTCGCGGATCCGGTAGACCGTCTTTTCCGGCTGAATGATCCGGTAGAAGACCGAGGTATCGACCTGAACCAGCACGTTGTCCTTGGTGATCGCGTCCTGCGTCGCGGTCGGCAATTGCCGTTCGAGGATCGAGATGCGGTGCGCCGCCTTGTCGAGAAACGGCACGATCATGTTGATGCCCGGTTTCAGCACCGCGTGCAGGCGGCCGAAGCGTTCGATCACGAATTGCTCGGACTGGGGCACGATCTTGACCCCCTTGAGGATCACGATCACCACCAGCACGGCCAGCAGCAGATAAAGCACATTCGACGACAGCAGGTTCAGGATTTGGTCTTCGGTCATTCAGGTCCCTCTATGTAATTCCATATATAGTATACTGTTGTATACATATGGGGTTTGACCATCTGTTTTACAAGATATGGTAACTGGGATTATGGAGGGACAAAAGGAATAAGGCCCTTCTGAATGAGCGAAAAATTCGAGTTTGAGCTAAAGGCAACAGACGGCGAAGCCCGGACAGGCGTGATTTCGACCCCGCGCGGCGAGATTCGAACGCCCGCCTTCATGCCGGTCGGCACCGCGGCAACGGTCAAGGCGATGATGCCGGAAAGCGTGCGCGCGACCGGGGCGGATATCCTGCTGGGCAATACCTATCACCTGATGCTGCGGCCGGGGGCCGAACGGGTGGACCGGCTGGGCGGGCTGCACCAGTTCATGAACTGGCAGAGGCCGATCCTGACCGATAGCGGCGGATTTCAGGTGATGAGCCTGGCGGGGCTGCGCAAGCTGACCGAGAAGGGGGTGACGTTCAAATCCCATGTCGACGGCTCGAAACACGAGCTGACGCCGGAACGGTCGATGGAGATCCAGCGGCTTTTGGGCAGCGACATCGTGATGTGTTTCGATGAATGCCCGGCCCTGCCGGCGACGGATGAGGCGGTGGCAGAGAGCATGCGGCTGAGCATGCGGTGGGCGGCGCGATCCAAGGAGGCGTTCGGAGACCGGCCGGGGCACGCGCTTTTCGGCATCATGCAGGGCGGGGTGACGCGCGATCTGCGCGCGGAAAGTGCCGCTGCCCTGCGCGAGATCGGCTTTGACGGCTATGCCATCGGCGGGCTGGCCGTGGGCGAGGGGCAGGCGGCGATGTTCGGCGTTCTGGATTACGCGCCGGGGTTCCTGCCCGCGGACAGGCCGCGCTATCTGATGGGGGTGGGCAAGCCCGATGACATCGTGGGCGCGGTCAAGCGTGGCGTCGACATGATGGACTGCGTGCTGCCCTCACGCTCGGGCCGGACCGGGCAGGTTTTTACCCGCCGCGGCGTGGTCAATATCAAGAATGCGCGCCACGCGGATGATCCGCGCCCCCTGGACGAGGCATGTGGCTGCCCCGCCTGCCGGAACTATTCCCGCGCCTATCTGCACCATGTATTCCGGGCCCAGGAGATGATCAGCGGCATGCTGCTGACCTGGCATAACCTGCATTATTATCAAGACCTGATGTCGGGGATGCGCAAGGCGATTGCCGACGGGAATTTTGCCGTGTGGGAGGCGGATTTCCACGCCCTGCGCGCCGGGGGCGATATCGAGCCGCTTTGAGGGGACGACGATGCGCCGCTCCCGCTGCGCGGATCGCCCCGCCCGCCGTCCCGTCAGGGGCTGCTCTTCAGCATCTGCAGACCCTGGATCGAACGGTCGGGGCGGCCGCTGAGCCGCGCCCGCAGGCTAGCCAGCGTGTCGCGGAAATCGTGGTTGAGATAGTAGAACAGCCGGCGACCCAGCGGAACGTCGAGATATTGCAGCGTGTAGATGACGCGGCATTTGCCCCCGTCAATCGGCGCGATGTCGATTGCCACATGGTGGGCGGGATCGGCTGAGCCGGGCATCGGTTCGGCCCGGTAGCGCAGCCGGGCGGGCGGGTCGGCGCGTTCAAGATGAATCTTCAGTAGCGCGTCCTTGTAGCCGCCCTGGCGCGGCAGGTTGAGCACGACATCGGCATGGCTGCCGCGTGGCGGGGCCAGGAAGCTGGCGCCGGGCCAGTAGAAATTCTGCGGATGCTCGGGATCGGGGGCTAGGGCGCGCCAGATTGCGTCGGGGGTGCCGGGTATCACCAGTGTCGCGGTCCGTTCTGGCATGTCACGGCGGCGGAAATCGAGCAGCCAGGGGCCGTAGAGGGCGCGTTCGACGCAGATGAAGACCGCGAAAAGCGCGATGCACCAGCTCCAGCCGGGCAGGGCCGCCTGCGCGATGACGAAGCGGATCGCCGGATCGAGCAGGCCGAGAAGCAGGAGCGCGATGCCCCAGATCTCGATCAGCGGCAGGAGGCCGGGCAGCAACAGGGCGAAGAGGGCGACGGGGATGCCGACCACGAGCACGAGAAGAATGAGCCATGAAAGCGTGACCAGCAACGGGTTGCTCATGTCGGCCGGCCAGTCGGCGAGGCCAAGAAGCAGGCCAAGAGCGACAATCAGCGTCAGAAGGGCGCTGCCAAGGAGGAATCGGCGGTACTGGCGGGCGATACGGGCGAACATTCGGCAACCTCGGAAACACTCGGTAACCGGGAAAGCGTGCCCTGGCATTCCGGCGCGGGTTGGGAGAAATTGTGAAATTTCGGCGAAGGGCGGCGATGCCGCGCGCCCCGCCGGCCATCACGTCAGGCCCGAAGTCCTGCAGCAGGTGCCTCAGCGCCGGCGAAAGAACGAACGCTTCTTGCCGCCCTTGCTGGTGAAATCATACCCGCATTCCTGGAAAAAAGCCTTGACCTCCGGGGTCAGCATTCCCTGGCCGCTGGCCTGTTGCGGCAAGCCGAAGCCGCAGCCATAGTTGATCTCGACAATGACCGGGCCGGTTTCGGTGATCGCGATATCGGCGGACTGATAGCGTATCGGAGCGAACAGTTTCGCCGCGCGTTCGTTGATATCGCGCAGTTCCTGCCAGTGCGGCAGTTCGAGCCCCTTGAGGCCGGGTTTTTCGGGATGATCTGCCAGATATTCGATCACCATCTCATTGCGCTTGGCAACGGTTTCGATTTTCCCGGTTTCAAGATCGATGCCGCAGGCAATGTTCTCGTCCCGCCAGAAGGCATCGGCAATGTTGTTGCCTTGCGCCATCGCCATGGCGGCAACCGGCGTGAAGACCCGGTCCGGCGTCACCAGATTGACCATCCGTATGGTGGCCAGGGCCGACGCGTAATCGGCGATCTTGCTGTGGTTGCGCAGCTGCCGCTGGATCAGATACTTGTTGTCTGCCACGAGGTTTTGCAGGAAATCGGCGTAGGTCATCGGCTCGTGGTTGGAGCAGAACAGATGCGTGTCGTCTGCATTTTCGATCCGGAAGACACCGAAACCGACCATCCCGCCAAGGATCTTGCCAAAGAGACCGCCTTGTACGTTCTGCAGGCAAAAATCACGCAGATCCTCGGCTGATGTGATCTTTTGCATGCCGGGATAGATGCGCGGTGAACGGTCGATGACCGCAAGGCAATCGGGAACAGGCACATCCCCAGCACGCAGCAGGGTCGCTGCAAGCGCCTTGTCCTCTGCCGCCTGCTGCCAGCCGGGATTATTGCAGGTATGCGTGATCGGCCAGTGGATGTCGTTGCCGATGAATTCGGCCCGTTGGGCATCGGAATACCTGTCCTCCTCGTAGAGCCCGTGGAGGAGGTATTCCACCATGTTGATCCGTCCGTCCTGCCGCGACAGGCGCGAGAAATCCCGCTGGATCTGCATAACGGACCGCCCGCTTTTCCGGGCGGCGAAAACCAGCATGTCCTGATGCCGTGGTTTGCGGATTCTGTCGAACTGCGCCCCGTCCTGTTGTTCGGCGGTCACCGGTGTTTGAAGGTTCATGATCGTTCTCTGCTGCTGCGTGCCGTTGGTTTCCTTTATGGAAACAATAATGTTGAGAGAATATGGTCAAACTAAGGCGATGTTCGGATTTGGCGCAGCGGATCGGCCTGCGTGGCAAAAACGTAAACAGTGTGTTTTCAGATTAGTATTTCGTATTTTGGTCAAAATCGTGTGGAATAACATGCCTCGGTGCCTGGGTCTTTAGGCAAAGGTCAGGAAATCCGGCATAGGAGCTGAAAGGGTGGGGCTTGTAGTGTAACTGAGTGAGTAACGTGGTGACTGGTATGTTGAAGTTCATTGTTTTCTTTTGTGGTTGGTTTTCCGTGGCGACCGTGGCTGCGGCGATGCTGGCCTGACCCGGCACATACGCCGGAATTTCGTTGTTTCATTGGGAATTGCCGCTTGCCCCTGTCGGGCGGGCAGGGCATTGTCGCGTCATGCCGTTGAAATCGGGGGGCGAGCGTCCCAGATTGAGGGGGTGAAACGGAGAAGGCCGGGGCTGCTGATTCATCGGGGCCGGAGCTTTCTTGCCAAGAACAGGAAAACCGAGCATGCAAGATCCATTAAATGCCTCTTACCCGGTGCTGCCTTTGCGCGATATCGTGGTATTCCCCCATATGATCGTACCGCTTTTCGTAGGCCGCGAAAAATCTGTGCGGGCGCTGGAAGAGGTGATGCAGGATGACAAGCAGATCCTGCTTTCCAGCCAGATCGACCCCAGCGTCGATGACCCGGATACCGACGGCATCTACAAGGCCGGGGTGTTGGCCAATGTGCTGCAGCTGCTGAAGCTGCCCGATGGCACCGTCAAGGTGCTGGTCGAGGGCGTGGCGCGGGTGCGGATCACCGAATACCTGGAAAACGACAGCTTTTTCGAGGCGCGCGCCGAGTATCTGACCGAGATGCCGGGCGACACCACGACGATCGAGGCGCTGCTGCGGACCGTCACCAACGAGTTCGAGCGCTATGCCAAGGTCAAGAAGAACATCCCCGAAGAGGCGCTTGCCGCCGTCAGTGAATCCGACGAGCCCGCCAAGCTGGCCGATCTGGTCGCCGGCCATCTGGGCATTGAGGTGGGCCAGAAGCAGGAACTGCTCGAGACGCTTTCTGTCAGCGAACGGCTGGAGAAGGTCTATGGCCTGATGCAGGGCGAAATGAGCGTTCTGCAGGTCGAGAAGAAGATCAAGACGCGCGTGAAGTCTCAGATGGAGCGCACCCAGCGGGAATATTACCTGAATGAGCAGATGAAGGCCATTCAGAAGGAACTGGGCGATGGCGAAGAGGGCGAAGGCGAGGTTGCCGAGCTTGAAGCCAAGATCAACGAGACCAAGCTTTCGAAGGAGGCGCGTGAAAAGGCCGAGGCGGAACTCAAGAAGCTCAAGAACATGAGCCCGATGAGCGCCGAAGCCACCGTGGTGCGCAACTATCTCGACTGGATGCTCAGCATCCCGTGGGGCGTAAAATCGCGCGTCAAGAAAGACCTGCACCGCGCACAAGAGGTGCTGGATGCCGACCACTACGGGCTGGAAAAGGTCAAGGAGCGGATCGTCGAATACCTGGCGGTCCAGCAACGTTCGAAAAAGCTGAAAGGCCCGATCATGTGCCTTGTCGGCCCGCCGGGCGTGGGCAAGACCAGCCTTGGCAAGTCGGTGGCGCGGGCCACTGGGCGCGAATTCATCCGCATCTCGCTGGGCGGGGTGCGTGACGAAAGCGAAATCCGCGGCCACCGCCGGACCTATATCGGGTCGATGCCGGGCAAGATCATCCAGGCGCTGAAAAAAGCCAAGACGACCAATCCGCTCATCCTGCTCGACGAGATCGACAAGATGGGTCAGGATTTCCGTGGCGACCCGGCTTCGGCCATGCTCGAGGTGCTGGACCCGGAGCAGAACAGCACGTTCATCGACCATTACATGGAGGTCGAATATGACCTCAGCAACGTGATGTTCCTGACCACCGCGAACTCCTACAACATGCCCGGGCCGCTTCTGGACCGGATGGAGATCATTCCGCTGGCCGGCTATACCGAGGATGAAAAGCGCGAGATCGCCAAGCAGCACCTGCTGTCCAAGCAGATCAAGAACCACGGTCTGAAGGCCAAGGAATTCGAGCTGACCGACGCGGCGCTGACCGACATGATCCGCTATTACACCCGCGAGGCGGGTGTGCGGAACCTGGAGCGTGAGATCGCCAAGGTTGCCCGAAAGGCCGTCACCAAGATCGTCAAGAAGGAAGACGAGACGATAACCGTGACGCCCGATAACCTGGATGATTTTCTGGGTGTGCGGAAGTTCAAGTTCGGCCTTGCCGAGGATGCCGATCAGGTGGGTGTCGTCACCGGCCTGGCCTATACATCGGTTGGCGGCGAGCTGTTGAACATCGAGGCGCTGCGCCTGCCGGGCAAGGGCCGGATGAAGACCACCGGCAAGCTGGGTGACGTGATGAAGGAATCGATCGACGCGGCATCCAGCTATGTCCGGTCGATCAGTCCGCAGATCGGGATCAAGCCGCCGAAATTCGAGAACTGGGACATTCACGTGCACGTCCCCGAGGGCGCGACGCCGAAGGATGGGCCAAGTGCCGGTCTGGCGATGGTGACCTCGATCGTCTCGGTCCTGACGGGCATTCCGGTGCGCAAGGATATCGCCATGACCGGCGAGGTGACGCTGCGCGGCAATGCCCTGCCGATCGGTGGCCTGAAAGAGAAGCTGCTGGCCGCGCTCAGGGGCGGTATCAAGCGCGTGCTGATCCCCGCCGAAAACGAGAAGGACCTGGCCGAGATCCCGGACAATGTGAAAGAAGGGCTTGAGATCATTCCCGTCGAGCATGTTCGCGACGTGCTGAAATACGCACTGGTCAAAGCACCCGAACCGGTGGAATGGGACGAGGCCGCCGAAGAGGCCGCCGCCGCGGAAGCCGCTTTGAAAAAGGACAATGACGCACCGGGTGCCACGGCGCACTGATCGAGCGTGATTGCAAGAGACGAAGGGCGTGCCGAATGGTGCGCCCTTTCTCTTTTTGAAAAGGTCTTGCCGGGGCGGACCCGGGCGGTTGCGGCGGCCCCGCGCGCCGCCGCCTCAAACTCATTACTGGAAAAATCACGCCGTTCTGCGTAGTGTTGGCACAAGAGCAAAAAACCAGAGGCCAATCATGAGCACGCGATCGACGACAGGCAAAACCAAGACCAGCACAAAACCGGCGGCGAAATCCCCGTCCAGAGCGGCAGGCAAAGCCAAGGCCGGCACCCCCGCCAGGACCAAATCGCGCCTGGCAGGGCCAAAGCCACCGAAGTCGCGCAAAAAGACGCAAACGCCCGAGGCGGCAGCACCGGCGCGCGCGCCGCAACAGGCAACCGAATTCCAGACCTCCCGCACCGGCACCGGCAAGATCCCGGCGCCGGAGACGACGCCCGGGGACAAAATGCCGTCGCCCCTGCCGGTCGAATTGAAGAAACCCGAGTTGATCGACCTTGTGGTCACCCGGTCGGAGATCAAGAAGAAATATGCCAAACCGGTCGTCGAGGCGATGCTGGAGATACTGGGCGAAACCCTGTCCAAGGGCCGCGAGATGAACCTGCAGCCGCTTGGCAAGGTGAAATACAACCGCACGAAAGAAACGACATCGGCCCGTGTGGTGGTGACGAAGATTCGCCAGAGCAAACCAGCCAAGGCGCGTTCATCTGCCCCGAAAGACCCGCTTGCGGATGCCGCCGAGTGACGCTAAAACGCGGCCCGGCGGGTGATTAGCTCAGTGGTAGAGCGCTTCGTTCACATCGAAGATGTCAGCGGTTCAAATCCGTTATCACCCACCATCTATTGCAATTGATCTGACGGGATGCGCGCCATGGGAGCTTTGCCGAAAATCTGGTTTCTTCGGCACGGACAGACCGAATGGAATGCCGAGGGCCGTATCCAGGGGCGGCTGAATTCCGATCTGACGGCGCGGGGCCGCGAGGATGCACGCAAACAGGCTGCGCTGGTCGCGCCCTTCATCGACGACGTGCTGAGCGGGCCGGGGGGCATTTATGTCTCGCCCCAGGGGCGGGCGCAGCAGACCGCACAGATCGCTCTGGCGGGGCATGGCTATGCGGTCGACGACCGGATCGCCGAAATCGACACCGGCGAATGGGAGGGACGGCTGCGTTCCGAACTGCCCTGCGCGGATTCGGATATCGAGACCTATGCCTCGGCCCCGGGGGGCGAGGGGATCGACGCGCTGGAGGCGCGGGTGCAGGACTTCCTGAAGGCGCTCGCCGGCCCCAGTATCATCGTCTCGCACGGCATCCTGGGCAAGGTGCTGCGCGGCCAGATCCGGGGGCTGAACCGGCAGCAGACAACGGCGCTCTGCAACCGTCAGGGCGTGATCTATGTGCTGGAAAACGGCACCGAGGAAATTCTGGCCTGAGCGTATGCCGGAAGGGGTTGCGCCCTCCGGATTTCTGGGGCAATAAGCGCCGGTCGGGTGATTAGCTCAGTTGGTAGAGCGCTTCGTTTACACCGAAGATGTCGGGAGTTCGAGTCTCTCATCACCCACCATGAATACTGCAGCATGTATCGGGGGCCGCCAGGACGGCAAGGGTTTCCTTGCTCTGCGTTCTTGTGTCCGCCGCCCCTGTACATTCTGACCGGCCGAACTGACCGCTCGCACGCGTGGCCCGCCCATTTGTGCCTGTCGGCGAAAACCCTGTGCAAATGGGCCAAAATATCCCAATTTGTGGCGGTAACTACCTCTTCATACATCCATAGCGTGTAGGGGCGGTGGAAAATCATTAATAAACGTGAATTCAGGCTTGCCCCGGATGGTATTGGCATGGTTTCAAAGATCAGGAATGGCACATTTCGCGTGTGCCCAACAAAAAAACACAAGACTGTGCCCCGAACGGCAGCGGAACGGGGTATGGTATGCAGGCAGAATACACGGGTGGGCGATGAAGAACGCGTTGGACTTGATCACGGTCGGCGGAGAGTGCTTGGGCGCTCTGGCCGAGATCGGCGTCACGGTCGAGATGATCTCGGATTTTGCCTATGCCAAGGAGTTGACCGAGGATATGGGCAAGCCCGGCCTGACGCCCAAGCTGTCAAGCGACTTCAACGATTTCACCGAAGAGAGCGGCTTCTGGCTGTTCATGCGCGAGGATGGGGAATATTCGGCCTCGGTCTCGGTCCGGTATGACAATATCGGGCGTGAGAAGATGGGCGATTACATGATCCGCACCATGTCCCGCCACTATCCGCAGCAACGCACCGACACGCTGTTGCATTTTACCGAGGCGATGCCGCCCAATTTCCATGGCCGCATGGCCTATATCGGCGAGCTGTTCATGCGCCCCGGTTTCCGCGGATCGCGGCAGAAGCTGCGCTATTTCATGATGCTGCTGCACACCACGATTGCCGCGAAATGGCCGATCGACTGGACCTATGCGATGATGCGCGACCGGGATGTGAAACTGGGCTTTGCCACGAATTACGGCTTTTCGATCCAGATCCCCGGCGTGGCCCGCTGGGCTGATCCGGCCCCGCCGGGCCGTGGCAATGCGGAATGGCTGGTGGCCATTCCCGCCGAAAGCCTGAGCCACATGATGGCTTATTATGCCGGGTCACTCGAGAGCCTGTGAATAGTTCAGGACATAGCGGTGGCCCTGCATGTCGCGCACCGGCAGCAAAAGCCGCTTGTAGTTGAACCGCAGCGGAAAGCTGTGATTGGGCAGGTTGACCTCGATCTCCTGGATCGAAAGCTGCGGGTCGCCCTTGGTGGCCTCGACATGGGCCAGGCGCACCTGTTCGGTCAGGTTCTCATCGAATGTCGTGAACAGATAGCCCAGATGCTCGGCCGACTTGATGCCGAAGGACACGCGCGCCAGGCTCTGTTCGCCGACCATGAACGGCTGTGGCAAGCGGGCGTTGTCATCGGGGGCGTGATACAGGTCGACATGTTCGGAAAGCCGGTCGAAATTGCTGAGCACACCGTGCTGCTGGTGCCACCAGGTCAGCACGTCGTCGATCAGCGGGCCGGTGCCGCGGGCCGACAGCTTGCGGTGCGCCTCGCGGGTGACGGAGGTGAGGATGCGTTCGGCATGGGCCGAAACGATTCGGTTGTCGATATCGTCATTCACCAGGCGCAGCTGGTCGTTCAGCCCGGCGATCTGGTTCGGTGTCACGCCCAGCGAGGCGCAAATCTTTATCACGCTGCTGAAACCCGGATCGCTCTTGGTCGACAGCAGGTTCGAGATATATCTTTCACCCTGGCCGATCTCGAGCGAGAGGCTCTTGTAATCGTAATCCGAATTCTTGATCAGCTCTTTCAGCCGTTCGTGAAAATCCATAACTGGTACGCAGTCCTAAATACCGGATAGTTGGTAACTTATATTGACAAACACACGAATAAGTCAATTAGATGGCATAACGCGCAAGTTTACGTGGAGTGGTGATGGCGAGTGCATTGGCGCGCGATGGCGGAGAGAGGCAGGCGCTTCTCTCCGCTATTCGACAGAAATTGACTGACGGCAGAGGGGCCGTGTTGCGCCCCTGCGAGGCGGTGATGGTTCTGGAATGGGCCATCGACTGCGACGAGAGCGAACTCAGGTCGGAACTGCTGAATATTTTCGCTGCGACGGGCGGGCTCGAGATTTTTCGCAAAGCGGTCGGCGTGCCGGGTCCGGCGGGGCCGGGTGGCTGAAGGGCCGGTTCGGCGAAGAAAGTCCAAAATTCATCTTTCCCCTGCTTGACGGGGCGTGTGCCCCGGCATATGAGACGGGTCCAACGCCCAACGGATCGGGCGGGCAGCGAGCGGTTGTAGCTCAGTTGGTTAGAGTACCGGCCTGTCACGCCGGGGGTCGCGGGTTCGAGCCCCGTCAACCGCGCCACCGCTGCCTTTGTCGATCCCGTAAAAGCGTCTGCGCGGTTGTAGCTCAGTTGGTTAGAGTACCGGCCTGTCACGCCGGGGGTCGCGGGTTCGAGCCCCGTCAACCGCGCCACTTTTCAATCAAGAAGCGCCGTTCCTTTATTGTCAAAGCCGGTTGAGCGGGGCGAAACGGCCAATCGGTCGGGTACCCCTCGCGCGGAATCAAGGCCGCAGGCCGCCGCGCGATCGCCAGACCGCCCCCCGGGCTGGCGATTGGGTGATGCCGGTGCGTCCTTCTGATCTTCTTCGAGTTTGGCAGGGATAAACTGCGCTGAACTCAGGTTCGCCGCCATCCCGCGGTCTGGCCATCGCGTGGCTTGGTTTCAATGACCGCTCAGGTCTCAAAGCCGCCATTGACCCGTCCGTTTGTTCCTTCATGTCAGAAATCTGCGCAAAGCGTCGCGTGTGTCGCCTGGGTTCGTGTCGGGAAAGAAATGCCCGCCGGGGATCGCCTGGGCTGTCATCTCGGTGCATTTGGGCGCCCATGTGGCCGGAACGTCATAGGCGCGGGCCATCGTGCCATCGGCGCCAAAAAGGATGTGGACGGGGCAGGCGATCCGGGCGTCCAGATCGGCCGCGTCGTCATCGAAATCATGCCGGATCGCGGCGCGGTAGTCGTTGCACATGCCCCGCGTCGTCTCGGGGTCGCGCCAGGCGGTGCGATAGGCCTCCAGTTGCTCGGGGTCGAAATCATCCAGCGTGGCGCCACCCCAGCCCAGCAGGCAGGAATGGTAATAGCGGTCCGGGTCGGCCAGGATCATCGTCTCGGGGGCCGGTTCCGGCTGGGCCAGAAAGAACCAGTGGTAATAGGCCACAGCAACTTCGCGGCGCAGATCGGCCAAGAGCGTATGGGTCGGGATGATGTCCAGCAGGGCCAGGCGCGAGACCACCTCGGGCGCATCCAGCGCCAGCCGGTGGGTCACGCGCGCACCCCGGTCGTGGCCAATGACCGCCGCCGAGGAAATCCCCAGATGGCGCAGAAGCGCCGTTTGATCGCGCGCCATCGCGCGAAAACTGTAGGCAGCCACATCCTTGGGCTTCGAGCTCTGGCCGTAACCGCGAAGATCCGGGCAGATCACCGTGTGGCTCCGCGCCAGGGCCGGCGCGATCTGCCGCCACAGGGACCGGGTTTGCGGATAGCCGTGCAACAGCAGCACCGGCGGTCCGTCCCCACCCACGGAATAGGCGATCTCGACATCTTCAAGGGTCACGCGGTGATCGGTGAAACCGGGTATTGTCGTCATGTCGGACCCATATTGCGCATTCCGTAAAATGCTAATCATCAAGAGGCCGTTTGCAACCGATCCCGCCGCATTTCCTCAGTTTCTCCGTGACGCAGCCCAATTGTGGCCCGATTTCCCATGCAGTCAGGGCGTAAGTGACGGAGGGCGAAATGACTCAATCCAGTTTTACAGAACGCCTGAAGCGCATCGAGGCGGCCGAGAACCGCCCCGTCACCGAGCGGATTCTGGTCGGCGTGGCCGAAGAGGCCATACCGAAGGCCGATGAAAAGAAGAAGCGGAAATCCGGCCGGCGCGGTGGCGCCGCTGCGCTGCCCTTGCGGTTCGTGATGGGCTTTGCGCTGATGTTCCTGACGTTCCAGTTGATGGGTGAGATGAAGGGCATAAACAACTGGCTGAACGGGGTCGAGCCGCTGGTTCCCTACACAAACATGGCCATGGCCGCCATCGCGATCAGCATCGCGGCGGTGATGCTGTTCTTTGCCTTCAAGCTACAGCGCGCGGCCTTCCGCTTGATGACCGAGCCCGGCCGGCTGCCCTTTGCCATCGGCATGGTGGCGGGCATTGCCCTGGGCCTTGGCCCGACCGAATTTGCCGATGGCATGATGGCGCAATTGCATCTGGATCAGCCGTAAGTCCCCGAATCAGCTGCCAAGCGTATCCAGCACCCGCGCCCAGCTGCGGATGCCCTTGTGAAAGCTTTCGACATTGTATTTCTCGTTCGGGGAATGGATCGCGTCATCCTCGTTGGCGAAACCGATCAGCATCGCGTCGAGCCCTAGGATTTCCTTGAAGAAGCCGGCTATCGGGATCGATCCGCCCATGCCGCAGAAGACCGCCTCGCGGTTCCATTCGTCGCTCAGCGCCTGGCGCGCCTTTTCGAACTCGGGGCGGGTGGTGTTCATCACTGCCGCAGGTGCACCTTCGAGGTCACTGTTCCAGGTGACACGGGCGTCGGGCGCCAGCTGCGCCGCGACATGGGCGCGGATCTTCTTGCGCAGGTCGTCGGGCTCCATGTCGCCGACCAGCCGGCAGGTCAGCTTGCAATGCGCCTCGGCCGGGATCACGGTCTTGGACCCCGCGCCCTGGTAGCCGCCCCATAGACCGTTGATTTCCAACGTCGGACGCGCCCATTGCTGGACCAGGGTGGAATATCCTTCCTCGCCATGCGGTCGGGTGTAGCCTACCGAGTTCAGGTATTCCTTTTCGTTGAACCCGCAATTTTCCCATTGGCGCAGCAGGTCTTCGGGCACCTCGTGCACGCCGTCATAGAACCCGTCGACGGCCACGCGCCCCGTGTCGTCATGAAACGATGCGACAATGCGCGACAGCTCGCGCAGCGGGTTCAGGCCGGGCCCGCCGTAATGGCCGGAATGCAGGTCGATCCGCGGCCCGTGAATGGTGAATTCGTCCTTTAGCATCCCCCTGAGCTGCGAGGCGATCGAGGGCACACCGGGCGCGACCATCGAGGTATCGCAGATCAGCGCGATATCGGCATTCAGCTCTTCGGCATTCTCCTTCATGAACGGGATCAGCGAGGGCGAGCCGCTTTCCTCTTCGCCTTCGAAGAAGAAAGTGATGCGACATGGCAGCGCGCCATGCACGTCAATGTATGCGCGGCAGGCTTCGACAAAGGTCATGAGTTGGCCCTTGTCATCCGATGAGCCGCGCCCGCGAATGACCTTGCCATTGGGCGTGTCTTCAAGCTTGGGGTCGAACGGATCACTGTTCCAAAGTGCCAGCGGATCGACGGGCTGCACATCGTAATGGCCGTAGAACAGCAGGTGCGGGCCCGGCCCGTCGATATGGCCCACCACCATCGGATGGCCGGGGGTGGCGCGTTTTTCCGCTGTTGCGCCAATGCTTTGCAGATCCGCGACAAGCCAGTCGGCAGCCTCCAGGCAGGGCTGGGCGAATGCAGGGTCGGTCGAGATGGACGGGATGCGCAACAGCCCCATCAGGCGGTCAAGCGCCACGGGCAATTGGTCGTCAATGCGGGATAAAACGGCGTCAAGAGACATGGGGAAAGCCTTGATTCATGTGACAGATCGGCGGCGACCGTAACAGGCCGCGCGGCGCTGTCCAGCAACTTGACCCAAGTCAAGGCACGGGGAGCGACACTTTGTAACTATTGCCGGACGGACAAGGTTTCTATACTTAACGAAACCGATCACAACGGGTTAGAATGATGGTGTATTCTGGTCAGGGGCCGATCCGGGGCCAGAACGCCAAAGCCGACGTAGAGGGGAAGCGCGTGGACTATTCCGCCAAGCTGAATGAGGCGATTGACCGCTTGCACGAGGAGGGCCGGTATCGGACCTTCATCGATATCGAGCGTAAACAGGGGAATTTCCCCCATGCGATGTGGCGCCGCCCCGACGGGTCCGAACAGCAGATCACCGTCTGGTGCGGCAATGATTACCTGGGCATGGGCCAGCATCCGGTGGTGCTTGAGGCGATGCACGAGGCGATCGACGCCACCGGCGCCGGATCGGGCGGGACCCGCAACATCAGCGGCACGACGATCTACCACAAGCGGCTCGAGGCCGAGCTGGCCGATTTGCACGGCAAGGAATCGGCCCTGCTGTTCACCAGTGCCTATATCGCCAATGACGCGACATTAAGCACGCTGCCCAAGCTGTTTCCGGGGTTGATCATTTATTCCGACGAATTGAACCACGCCTCGATGATCGAAGGGGTGCGCCGCAATGGCGGGGCCAAGCGGATCTTTCGGCACAATGATGTCGCCCATCTGCGCGAGCTGATGGCGGCCGATGACCCGGCAGCGCCCAAGCTGATCGCGTTTGAATCGGTCTATTCGATGGACGGCGATTTCGGTCCGATCGAGGCGATCTGCGACCTGGCCGATGAATTCGGGGCGCTGACCTATATCGACGAGGTTCACGCCGTGGGCATGTACGGGCCCCGTGGCGCCGGTGTGGCGGCGCGTGACCGGTTGATGCACCGCCTCGACATCATCAACGGAACGCTGGCCAAGGCGTTTGGCGTGATGGGTGGCTATATTGCGGCCTCTGCTAAAATGTGTGATGCCGTAAGGTCTTACGCGCCGGGCTTCATCTTTACCACCTCGCTGCCGCCGGCCGTGGCCGCCGGGGCTGCCGCCAGTGTCGCACATCTGAAGCGCGACCATGCGCTGCGCGAGCAACACCAGACCCAGGCGAAGATTCTCAAGACCCGGCTCAAGGGGCTGGGCCTGCCGCTGATCGATCACGGCAGCCATATCATTCCGGTCATCGTCGGCGATCCGAAGCACACCAAGATCCTGAGCGACATGCTGCTGGAACGCTACGGGATCTACGCGCAGCCGATCAACTTTCCCACCGTGCCGCGCGGCACGGAACGCCTGCGCTTCACCCCCTCGCCGGTACATGGCCCGGACGAGCTTGACCGGCTTGTCCGCGCAATGGACGAACTTTGGTCGCATTGTGCGCTAAATCGTGCCGAATTAACGGGTTAGTCAGGTCCTCGTGCAAAACTGCTTGCGATGTGTTAGCTTAGCCTGAAGAACAGGGGCGAAGCTCGAATCGGCAAATTCGGGCCCGGGGGCAGTCAGGACTGGTAAGAGGCAGCGTTCATGATACGGCGTCGTTCGTCGCGTAATGAAGAGAAGGAAGAGGTCGAAGCCCGCGGCTTTGACGCCTTCGAATTGCGACTGGGCGATGTGATGCGTGGTGAACGGGCCACGATGGGCAAATCCCTTCTCGATGTTGAACGCGAATTAAGAATCAAGGCCAACTACGTGGCCGCGATCGAAAATTCCGATCCCGACGCTTTTGATACCCCTGGCTTCATTCCCGGCTATGTGCGGTCGTATGCGCGCTATCTGAACATGGACCCCGACGCGGCGTTTCGCGATTTCTGCAAGGAAAGCGGGTTTTCAACGGCGCATGGCATGTCGGCCGAGGCGTCGACCATTCGCAAATCAAGTGATCCGGCCAAGCGGCCGGTGGGCAAGGGCGATCCCTTCGTATCGCCCAGCACGCCGTTCATTCCCGCGTCCGAGGGCATGTTCTCGCAGATCGAACCGGGCGCGATCGGTTCGGCGCTGGTGCTGGTGGCGCTGATCGGCGGCATCGGCTACGGCGGCTGGAGCGTTCTGAACGAGGTGCAGCGGGTGCAGTTCGCGCCGGTCGAAAACACGCCGGATGTCCTGTCGGACCTGGATCCGCTGGCGGCGCTGAACAAGACCGATGAAAGTGCCGAGGTTGCAGAAGCCGACGGGGTCTTCAAGCCGCCGCTGGATGACCGGCTGGATCGGCTCTATCGTCCCGAAGCGCTGGACGTGCCGGTGCTGGTGGCGCGGGATGCGCCGATTTCCACGCTGGACCCGGCCGAAGTGGGCACGATGCGGCCGCAACTGCCCGAGACCGACAAGACCTATGTGGTTGCCGGGCGCTACGGCTCGCCCTTCGATGTCGTGCCGGTGACAACCGAGCCCTTGCCGGTCAACAGCCCGAAGGTTGTGGCCGATCCGGCGCCCGGTGTGCAGATGGTCGCCGTGCGCCCCGCCTGGGTGCGGGTCCGCGCCGCCGATGGCAGCGTGATCTTTGAGGGTATCCTCAATGCCGGCGAAACCTACGCCGTTCCGAATACCGAAGAACCGCCGACATTGCGCGCCGGCGAATCCGGCGCCATCTATTTCGCGGTCAACGGTCAGCATTACGGCCCGGTGGGCGAGGCGGGTTCTGTTACCTCAGGCCTGAGGCTGGATGCGCAGATGCTGATCGACGGGTTGAACGTTGCGGATCTGAGTCTGGACAAGGATCTGTCGCGCTACGTGGCCCAGTTGCAGACGGTGTCCAGCCCGCAGGAATGACCCAGGGCTGGCCCCGACGGTCGCAAGCACCCCTGGCAGGCCACGCCGTTACGCCCAAGTCCCGCGACATCTTGGCTTGCACATTGCGGGCGTGGCGCGGGCGCAGTATCTAAGGGGTAACCAGTTCTGAACAGACGGGGCATTCCAGATGTCGCTGAATCCGATCCGCCCGTGGCGCAATATCTATCGCCGGGAAAGCCGCCAGATCATGGTGGGCAATGTGCCCGTCGGCGGCGGTGCGCCGATTTCCGTGCAGACCATGACCAATACCGATACGCGCGACGTGGCCGCGACCGTGGCACAGGTGCAGGCGGCGGCGGATGTGGGCGCGGATATCGTGCGGGTGTCTGTTCCAGACGAGGCCAGCGCCAGGGCGCTGAAAGAGATCGTGCGCGAAAGCCCTGTGCCGATCGTTGCCGACATCCATTTTCACTACAAGCGCGGAATCGAGGCGGCCGAGGCGGGCGCGGCCTGTCTGCGCATCAACCCGGGCAATATCGGCTCAGAGGAGCGGGTGCGCGAGGTGATCGCCGCGGCGCGCGATCACGGCTGTTCGATGCGGATCGGGGTGAATGCCGGGTCGCTGGAAAAGCATCTGCTGGACAAGTATGGCGAACCATGCCCGGACGCGATGGTCGAGAGCGGGCTGGCGCATATGCGCATCCTGCAGGACAATGATTTTCACGACTTCAAGATCAGCGTGAAGGCCAGTGACGTGTTCATGGCGGCGGCGGCCTATCAGCAATTGGCGGAAGCCACCGATGCGCCGATCCATCTGGGCATCACCGAGGCGGGTGGTCTGATGTCTGGTACGATCAAATCGGCGATCGGCATGGGCAATCTGCTGTGGATGGGGATCGGTGACACGCTGCGTGTCAGCCTGAGCGCCGATCCGGTGGAAGAGGTCAAGGTGGGCTATGAGATGCTCAAATCCCTGGGACTGCGCCACCGGGGGGTCAACATCATCTCCTGTCCCAGCTGCGCCAGGCAGGGATTTGACGTGATCAAGACGGTCGAGGCGCTGGAAAGGCGGCTGGAGCATATCAAGACGCCGATGAGCCTGAGCATCATCGGCTGTGTCGTCAACGGGCCGGGTGAGGCGTTGATGACGGATGTGGGCTTTACCGGCGGCGGTGCTGGCAGCGGCATGGTCTATCTGGCGGGCAAGCAGAGCCACAAGATGTCGAATGACCAGATGATCGACCATATCGTCGAGCAGGTCGAAAGACGGGCTGCGGAGCTCGACGCGGAAACCGCGCAGGCGGCGGAGTAGGACAGCGGACGACGCGCGTTTGGCCCTGCGGGCAAACGACGCCCCGCCCACCGTCCCGAAAGCGCTGCTACTGGGTGCGGATCTCGTCGGCCAGCAGTTGCATGTCCTCGGCCGGAAGATATCCGCGCAGCATCTGGTTGGCCATCACGAAGGACGGCGTTCCACTGATCGCGAGGCGCTGCGCAAGCTGGCGGTTCTCGGAAATGATGCTGCTGACGTCATCGCTGTCCATATGTGCGATGATCGGGTGAGGGTCCAATCCGAGGGAGTCGGCGATCCGGATCAGGGATGCCTCGTTGACGGCGCCGTTGAAGGCGATCAGCGTGTCATGCACCAGCTTGTAGGCGTCGTCACCGGCCACCTGCTGGGTGGCGATGGCAAAACGCGACGCCGTCATGCTTTCTTCGCCCAGGATCGGGAATTCCTTGATGACGAATCGGATATTGCCGTCCTGTTCGAGCAACGCTTCGACCTCGCCAAACGCCCGGCGGCAGTAACCGCACCGGTAGTCCATGAATTCGACAAGCGTGATATCCCCGTCCGGATTGCCGCCGACCCAGGAATGGCCGTCGTTGAAGATATCCTCGGCATTGACCTGCACGAGATCGCTGTCTTCCTGCGCCCGAGCGGTGGCCTGCCGTTGTTCGAGAACCTCGATCGCCTCCATGATGACTTCGGGGTTTTCCAGCAGATAGGCGCGAATCTCGGCGCGAAACGCATCTTGTTCAGCGTCGCTCATCTGGCTCAGGTCAAGCGCCTGAACGGGAACCGCAAGGGAGGCGGCCAGCATCGCGGCGGATATCAGGGTGCGTGTCATCGGGTCATTTCCTTCTCTTGGCTGCCTCTGAAGCAGATAGCACATCCTGGGCCCGTTGCCAGCCGCCAGAGCCGCGTGGCAACAGGTCCGAGGCGCGTTTGGCGTGAATTCCCGCATCCCTGATCCGGCCCAGCATGGCGTAGCGTTCGGCGGTGACCAGCGAGGCCATGCCGTTGTTGCCCAGCTTGGCGTGACTGGCGGCGAGATCGCGCAGAACACGGGCATCGCGGCCATCGCGGGCGCGCGCCTGTTCCAGCAATTGCCGGGCTTTTCCGGTTTGGCCCGTCACCAGCAGGGCGCGCCCGTAGGCTCCGAGGATCAGCGCGTTTTTCGGCGCCAGGCTGGCGGCACGGGCGTAGGCGGCGACCGCTGCCTTGCTTTGCCGGCTTTCCATCAGGATCTGGCCCCGTAACTCATGCAGGTACGGATCGTTGGGGCGTTGTGCGATGGCGGCATCCATCGCGCCCAGTGCCTTCTTGAGACGGGAATTGCGGTGGTGGGCGATCGCCTGGCGCATCAGCTTGACATCCGAATAGCCGCTTTCGCCGGCGCGGTTGAGCGTCCATTTGGGCGAACGTTGGAAGGCCGAGAGCTTGCCCTTGGCGCGGGCAAACCAGTATTCGGCGCTTGGGTTGGGGCGGGCACGGTCCTTGTAGCCATCGGCCAGGCGTTTCACCAGCCGGTAGCGGTCCGACGACAGGGGATGGGTGCGGGCATAGGCGTCCTGCCGCGACGCCGAGAGCGCCTCCTGGCCGCGGAAGATGTTGATCACGTCTACCGCGCCTTGCGGGTCGATCCCGGCCGTGGCCAGGTAGCGCAAGCCGCTGTTGTCGGCGCTGTTCTCTTCGGCTCTGGTATGCACCAGAAACAGTCTTCGCGCGGTGTTCTGCGCGCCGAGCGCCACAGCGCCGGCCGCTTCGCTGCCGCCCGCGGCGACGGCGGCGGCAGCAGCCAGGATTGCCCCCAGCCCGGCGGCGGTACGGGCGTTGCGCGCGGCCACCGGGCGGCGCACCAGATGACCGTTGGCGATATGGGCAGCCTCATGCGCGATGACCGATTGCAGCATCGCGGCGTTCTCCATTTTCAGCATCAGGCCGGAATGGATGAAGATCGCGTTGCCGTCGACGACGAATGCGTTCAGACGGCGGTCATCGATCACCAGGATGTCGATGCGGGCCGGGCTGAGCCCCGCTGCCTTGAGGACCGGCGCGGCCAGTTGGTTCAGCGCGTATTCGATGTCGGGATCGCGCAGGAGGGTCAGCGCCCGGGCCGGGCCGCCGATGGTCAGGCTGAGAAGGGCGCAAATCAGAAGAAGGCGAAGAACGTGCATTGACGGGTCGTCTCTTTCCTTGTGAAAGGTTCAGTGTCTCGCGGCCAGTTAGGAACAAATCTATGCGGAACTCAAGGCGAAGCCAGGTCGATCCCTTTATCGTGATGGACGTGATGGAGGCGGCGCGCCGGGCCGAGGAGGCGGGCCGAGACGTCATCCACATGGAGGTGGGCCAGCCCGGAACGCCCGCGCCCGAAGGGGCGCGTCAGGCGCTGACGGCCGCGATGGCGGGCGACGCGATGGGCTATACCGTGGCACTTGGCCTGCCGGCGCTGCGCAGGCGCATCGCAAGGCTCTATGGCGAGTGGTACGACATTGATCTCTCGCCCAGCCGGGTGGTGGTCACGCCCGGATCGTCAGGGGCGTTCATCCTGGCCTTTACCGCGCTTTTCGATGCCGGGGACCACGTGGGGATCGGCGCACCGGGCTATCCCAGCTATAGGCAGATCCTGAAGGCGCTGGACCTGGTGCCGGTCGACATCGAAACGGCGGCGGAGAATCGCCTGCAGCCGGTGCCCGCGGACCTGACGGGGCGTGATCTGTCCGGCGTGATGGTGGCCAGCCCGGCGAATCCGACCGGCACGATGCTGGATCGCGCGGCGCTTGCCGGGTTGATGGCGACCGCGTCCGACCTGGGGGCCAGCTTCATCAGCGACGAGATCTATCACGGTATCGAATATGACCGCCGCGCGGTCAGCGCGCTGGAGATCAGCGACGACTGCTATGTCATCAACTCATTTTCGAAGTATTTCAGCATGACCGGCTGGCGCATCGGCTGGATGGTGGTGCCCGAGGATCACGTGCGGGTGGTCGAGCGGCTGGCGCAGAACCTGTTCATCTGTCCGCCCCACGCCAGCCAGGTGGCGGCGCTGGCGGCGATGGATTGTGGCCCGGAACTGCAGGCCAACATGGATGTCTACCGCGCCAACCGGGCCCTGATGCTGGCGGGGTTGCCGCAAGCCGGGTTTGACCGGATCGCGCCGCCTGACGGGGCGTTTTACGTCTATGCCGATGTCAGCCACCTGACCGATGACAGCCGCGCCTTTGCGGCCGAGATACTGGAGACCGTTGGCGTTGCGGTCACGCCCGGGCTGGATTTCGACCCGGTCCGGGGGGCGGGCACGATCCGGTTTTCCTATGCGCGCTCGACGGCGGATATCGAAGAGGGGCTGCGCCGGCTGACGCGCTTCATGGCCGATCGTGGCGCCGGTCCCGCGGCCGGTAAAAGAGTATTTCCGGAACGGTGAAGCAGCGGGCAGGTGCAAAGCGATGCGCTTTGGTATAGCCTTGCGGAAAGGACGACCGATAGATCGGCGGATGAGCAGGATGATCAGCAGAATTCTGGCCCTCGTGGCCTGTTGTCTTGGCCTGGGCGCAGGGGCCGAGGAATTTTCCGGCCTGGCGCGTCTGGATGTGGCGACCAGCGCGATCACCGATCGGGGGCGCAGCGTGGTCGTTGCGCTGAAACTGTCGCAGGGGGTGCCGTACCGGGCCTTTACGCTGGACGATCCGCGGCGGTTGATCCTGGATTTTCGCGAGGTTGACTGGGGGGATATGGCGCCGCGCGAACTGGACCGGAGCGAGCGGGTCAGCAATGTGCGTGTCGGCGGATTCCGACCCGGCTGGTCGCGCATGGTGATCGATCTGGAAGGGCCTTTCGTGATGCAGACCACGGCGCTGAACGTGAGCGCCGAGGACGGTTCGGCCGATCTGGAGGTGGTGTTGCGCCAGGCCATGCCCGAGGATTTTGCCGCCGCATCCGGTGCACCGGACCTGCCGGGGTGGGATCTGCCGAAGGATGGCACCCCCGCGACAACGACGCCGCGCCATTCCGGCGAGGGGCCGTTGCGGCTGGTGCTGGACCCAGGGCATGGCGGTATTGATCCGGGGGCTGAAAAGGGCGGTGTGGTCGAGAAAGACCTGATGCTGAGTTTCGCGCGGGAACTGAAGGAAGCCCTGATTCGCGCGGGCGGGTTCGAGGTGGTGATGACGCGCGATGATGACCGCTTTGTCTCGTTGGAGCGCCGGGTCGCGCTGGCGCATCAGCTGGGCGGCGACCTGATGATCTCGCTCCATGCCGATTCGGTGACCGAGGGGCAGGCGACCGGGGTGACGGCCTATCTTCTGTCCGAGAGCGCGTCGGACAAGGCGAGCGCGGCATTGGCCGAACGCCATGACCGGGGCGACATCCTGTCGGGGGTGGACCTGCGCGGGACCGACGACGTGGTCGCGGACATCCTGATCGATCTGGCCCGGCAGGAAACGCAGCCTAGGGCGCGGCTGCTGTCCGAGGCGCTGATCCTGGGTATCGGCGAATACGATGTGCCGATCAACTCCCGCCCGATTCGATCCGCCGGTTTCTCGGTGCTGAAGTCGCCCGACATCCCGTCTGTTCTGCTGGAACTGGGATTCCTGTCCAGCCCGCGCGACCTGGAGAACCTGAAAGATGCCGATTGGCGGCGCGACCTGGCGCAGGGGATCGTCAAGGGACTGCAGGCCTGGTCGATTGCCGATGCGGCCGCGGCCGAACTGGTGCGACAGTGACGTCTGCGCGGAAACCGGCGCAGACTGCAACCTATCGTGTTTTGACGCCGCGCCGGAGGATGCCTATATGAGGCAAAGCGAAGAGTGGGGTAGAGCGTGCTACGTGCGATAACAACCTTTTTCGGCACGATTTTCAGCGTGATGACGCTTGGCATCATGTTGATCGCGCTCAGCATCGGCGCGGTGTTCCACATCTATGGCAAGGACCTGCCCAGTCACCAGTCGCTGGCGACCTACACGCCACCCACGATCAGCCGGATCTATTCCGGCGAGGGGCGGATCATCGACGAATTTGCCCAGGAGCGGCGCCTGTTCACGCCTGCCGAGGAAATTCCCGATCTGGTGAAACAGGCCTTTATTTCCGCCGAGGACAAGAATTTCTATTCCCATGGCGGCTACGATGCGCGCGGCATCGCGGCGGCGATCTATGACGCGGTGCGCACGCGCGGGCGCGATGTGCGCGGGGCCTCGACCATTACCCAGCAGGTGATGAAGAACTTCCTGCTGTCGGGCGACCGCAAGATTGCCCGCAAGATCAAGGAGATCATCCTGGCCACGCGGATCGAAGAGACGCTGAGCAAGGAGAAGATTCTCGAACTCTATCTGAACGAGATCTTCCTGGGCCAGAATTCCTATGGCGTGGCTGCGGCGGCGCAGACCTATTTCAACAAGTCGCTGGCAGAACTGACCCCGCACGAGGCGGCGTTCCTGGCCTCGATGCCGAAGGCGCCCAGCGATTACCATCCGGTGCGGCAGAAGGACCGGTTGCAGGCGCGGCGCGATTTCGTGCTGAAGGAGATGCGCGAGAACGGCCATATCAGCCAGGAGGTCTATCTGGCCGAGGTCGAGCAGCCCGTGCGCAGCGTGCAGAACGGCGATTTCGAACCCTTTGCCAAGGCGCTGCCGCCGCGTGATTACTTCACCGATGAAATCCGCCGCCAGCTGAGCCAGGATTTTGGCGAGGGCGAGTTCTTCACCGGCGGGCTGAGCGTGCGCGCGACCATCGACCCGGAGATGCAGGTCGAGGCCGCGAATGCGCTGCAGCGCCAGCTGGAACAATATGATCGCGCTCAGGGCAAATGGCGGGGCACCGGCAAGACGCTGCCCGCCGAGGTTCTGGCAGATGAACCGGCCTGGCGCGCGGCGTTGGCCGAGCTTGAGGTGGCGCGCGATATCGACCTTGACGGGCACTGGTACCCGGCTGTCGTGCTGGAGGTCGGCGATGAGCAGATGCGCATCGGTATCGACGGCCTCGCCAATTCCGAAACCGAACCCCAGGTGATCCCGCGCAAGGATATCGGCTGGCTGCCCGGCAGTTTCCGGCAGACCTTTGAGCCCGGTGACGTGGTGCATGTCCGCCGAATGACGGATGTGGGCAGCGACACGTTCATTCGCTGGAGCCTGCGGCAGGTGCCCGAGGTGCAGGGCGGTTTCGTGGCGATGGATGTGCATTCGGGGCGCGTACTGGCGATGCAGGGCGGGTTTTCCTATCAGAACTCGGTCTTCAACCGGGCGACCCAGGCACAACGTCAGCCGGGGTCGAGCTTCAAGCCCTTTGTCTATGCCGCCGCGCTGGACAGCGGTTATTCGCCCGCCACCATCGTGATCGACGCGCCGATCGAGATCGACACGCCGCAGGGCATCTGGCGGCCGCGCAACTCGTCGAACAAGTTCTACGGGCCGACGCCGCTGCGTACCGGGATCGAACAGTCGCGCAACCTGATGACGATCCGTCTGGCGCAGGAGGTCGGGATGGATACGGTCGCGGCCTATGCCGAGGATTTTGGGGTCTATGATTACATGGGCACCTACCTGGCCAACTCGCTGGGCTCCGACGAGACCACGCTTTACAAGATGGTGGCGGCCTACGCGATGTTCGCCAATGGCGGTGAGCGGGTTGAGCCCACACTGGTTGACCGGGTGCAGGACCGGTTCGGCAAGACGGTCTATCGCCATGACCCGCGCGAATGCGTCGATTGCGACAACCCCGCCTTGCCCCCGGCGACGGGCCCCCGGATCGTATCGGACCGCGAGCAGGTGATGGACCCGATCACCGCCTATCAGCTGACCTCGATGATGCGCGGTGTTGTGGATCGCGGTACCGCCGCGCGCCATGTCAACCTGCCGGTTCCCACGGCGGGCAAGACCGGCACCACCAACGATGCGTTGGATGTCTGGTTCATCGGCTTCACCAGCAATATCGTGGCCGGTTGCTACATCGGTTATGACCAGCCCCGCACCCTGGGCCGGGGTGCCTATGGCGGGACGATGTGCGGCCCGGTCTTTCAGCAGTTCATGACCAAGGCGGTGGCCAAATACGGCGGCGGTGAATTTCGTATCCCGCCGGGCGGGCATTTCATCAAGATCGACCGCTATACCGGCGCGCGTTTGCCCGAGGACGCCGTTGGCGATTACGTCGTGGCCGAATATTTCCGCGATGGCGAGGATCCGATTTTTGGCCTGATGTTCGACGGTGGTTTCGCCATGGGCTCGGATCTGGAATTGTTCAGCGTCGGCGAGAACGAAGTCATCCGCGATGTCACCACCTCAAGCGGCGGCACCGGTCAGGTGGGCGAAAAAGCGACTTTCGGCGAGCTTAGTTCCGGCGGGCTATATTAGGAGCGGCCAATTCGCAGGTGATCTTGCCCGCCGCTCGGGCCTGCGCTATCACCCGAAGCTGAGCAGAAGACAACGCCAATCAGGAACCCCGAATGCGCGCCGAAACCCAGACCCTTGTTTCCGAGATCGAGAAATCGCTGGAGCTGTTGCGCCAGCGAATGGGATGGGAAACCGCCCAGCACCGGCTGGAGGAATTCAACGCGCGGGTCGAGGACCCGAACCTGTGGGACGATCCGGCCAAGGCGCAGAAGCTGATGCGCGACCGGCAAAGCCTGGTCGATGCCATGGATACCCATAACGCGATCCAGCAGGAACTGAACGACAGTGTCGAACTGATCGAGATGGGCGAGATGGAGGATGATGCCGAGATCGTCGCCGATGCCGAGGCCGCGCTGAAGGTTCTGGCGAAACGCGCCGCCGCCAAGGAGCTGGAGGCGCTGCTGAACGGCGAGGCGGATGCCAACGACACCTTCCTGGAAATCAACGCCGGCGCGGGCGGCACCGAGAGCTGCGACTGGGCCAGCATGCTGGCGCGGATGTATGTCCGCTGGGCCGAGAAACGCGGCTATACCGTCGAATTGCAATCCGAGCAATCGGGTGACGAGGCCGGGATCAAATCCGCCGCCTACAAGATCAGCGGCCACAACGCCTATGGCTGGCTGAAATCCGAAAGCGGCGTGCACCGGCTGGTACGGATTTCCCCGTTCGACTCGGCGGCCAAGCGGCATACCTCGTTCTGTTCGGTCTGGGTCTATCCGGTGGTGGATGACGATATCGAGATCGACGTCAACCCGGCGGATATCCGCATCGACACCTACCGCAGCTCGGGCGCGGGCGGGCAGCATGTGAACACGACCGACTCGGCGGTTCGCATCACCCACCATCCGACCGGCATCGTGGTGACCAGCTCGGAAAAATCCCAGCACCAGAACCGGGACATCGCCATGAAGGCGCTGAAATCGCGGCTCTATCAGCTTGAACTCGACCGGCGCAATGCGGCGATCACCGAAGCGCATGAAAGCAAGGGCGATGCGGGCTGGGGCAACCAGATCCGGTCTTACGTCTTGCAACCCTACCAGATGGTCAAGGATTTGCGCACCAATCACGAGACATCGGATACCAAGGGCGTGCTGGATGGGGATCTGGACCCGTTCATGGCGGCCACGCTGGCGATGGATGTCAGCGGCAAGTCGCGCGCCGAGGCCCAGGGCGAGGGCTAGGGGAAGCGCGCCGTTGCGCGCCGGGGCTGGCGCTCTTTGGTGAGTATTTTGAGCAAGATGAAGACAGGGGCTTGCGCTGCCGGGACGGGCGGATAGCCTGCGCGCATGGATGATGTACTAGAACTGGAGGCGGGCGCGCAGGTTGCCTTGATTGCGCAGGGCAGGCTGAGCGCCGAAGAGCTGATGCGGGCCACGCTGGCGCGGATCGAGGCGGTGAACGGCACGGTCAATGCCATCGTCGCGCTGCGTGATGCGGATACGTTGCTGTCCGAGGCGCGGGCGGCGGATAAGGGGCCGGGTCGCGGTGCCCTGCACGGGTTGCCGGTGGCGATAAAGGACCTGGCGAATGTGGCCGGGATCGTCACGTCCGAAGGCTCGCCCGCCTATGTCGATCGCGTGGCGCAAACCGACGATCTGCACGTGGCCCGGATCCGTGCCGCGGGCGCCATCATCCTGGGCAAGACCAACACACCGGAATTCGGCCTGGGCAGCCATACGTTCAACCCGGTTCATGGCGTCACCCATAACCCCTACGACCCGACCGTGAGTTGCGGCGGCTCGTCCGGCGGGGCGGCGGTGGCGCTGGCCACGCGGATGCTGAGCATCGCGGATGGATCGGACATGATGGGCAGCCTGCGCAACCCGGCGGGATGGAACAATGTCTATGGTTTCCGGCCCAGTTGGGGCCGGGTGCCGGCGGAACCTGAGGGCGATACCTATCTGCACCAGCTTTCGACCAACGGGCCGATGGCGCGCTGCCCGGCCGATCTGGCGCTGCTGCTGAAGGTGATGTCGGGGCCTGACCCGCGGCGGCCGCACGATCTGCCGGCGATGCGGTTCGACGCGGAAGGTGCCGGGATCAGCGGCAAGCGCATTGGCTGGCTGGGTGATTGGGGTAGAGCCTGGGCGATGGAGGACGGCATTCTGGACCTGTGCCAAGGCGCGATGGAGGTATTTGCCGAGGCGGGCTGCGTGATCGAACCCGTCACCGCGCCGTTTTCCCTTGACGCGCTGTGGGACAGCTGGACGATGTTGCGCAGCTGGTCGGTCTCGGTCGGATTGGCGCCGCTGATGGCGGATCAAGCGGCCCGCAAGAAGTTGAAAGACACCGCCATCTGGGAGGCCGAGCGCGGCATGGCGATGAGCGCGGCCGAGGTGCAGGCGGCAAGCGAGATACGGTCCGACTGGTTCCGTACCGCCGCGGCGCTGTTCGAGCGTTTCGATGCGCTGGCAGCACCGACCGCGCAGGTCTGGCCCTTTGCCATCGACAGGGCCTATCCCGAAGCGATCGCGGGGCAGGGGATGGATACCTATCACCGCTGGATGGAGGTCGCGGTGCCCGCAAGCCTGATTGGTTTGCCGGCGCTTGCGCTACCCGCCGGTTTCGGCCCCCGCGGCCTGCCGATGGGAGTTCAGCTGATCGGCAGATATGGCAATGACCAGGGGCTGCTGGCCCTGGCCGAAGCCTATCACCGCCGAACCCTCTGGCCGCAGAAACGCCCGCCTGAAACATGAGTTTGAGTTAAATCTTTTTTCCTACCTCGCCGCCGGGATACGCTGGCGCCGGGAGGAATGGCATGAATGACCTGACAAGAGCGGGGCAGGTGGAACGCGCGCACGGCGTCCCGGATCTGGGCCGCGTGACGATTGAGATGCTGGCCGAGGCGCTGCGCCGGGGCTGGGCGGACACGAAGCGCGCACCCGGCTTTGCGATCCTGTTTGCCGGTACATATGTCGTGCTGGGCTGGATCATGACCTGGGTAACCCTGGCCACGGGACACAGCTATTGGCTGATCTTCTCGGCCGTCGGCTTTCCGTTGATCGGGCCGTTCGCGGCGGTCGGATTCTACGAGGTCAGTCACCGGCTGGACGAGGCACGGCCCCTGGACATGCGCGCCATACTGGGGGTGATCGCGCATCAGCGGCGGCGGCAGCTGCCGTCGATCTGCGCCATCATCATCTTTGTCTTTCTGTTCTGGTTCTTCCTTGCGCACATGATCTTTGCGCTGTTCCTGGGCCTGTCGACAATGACCAATATCTCAAGCTCTTACGAGGTGTTCCTGACCGGGAACGGCCTGGCCATGCTGACGGTCGGCACGGTGGTGGGCGGTGTCTTTGCGCTGCTCCTGTTCATGATAACGGTGATCGCGCTGCCGCTGCTTCTGGACCGAGAGGTGGATTTCGTGACCGCCATGATCACCAGCTTTGGGGTCGTTCGGCGCGACCCGGTGCCGATGCTGGGCTGGGCGGCGCTGATTGCCGGGCTGACTTTCCTGGCGCTGCTGCCCGCCTTTCTGGGGCTGTTCATCGTCTTGCCACTGCTGGGCCACGCCTCCTGGCATCTTTACCGCCAACTGCGCGACAGCGCGAACCCCTAGCGCACCAGTTCCTTCATGCCGGCCTCGATCCCCGAAAGGGTCATCGGCACCATCCGGCCTTCGAAGATCTCGTGGATCAGGCCGATTGACTGGGTATAGCGCCAATGTTTCTTGGGCACTGGGTTTATCCAGAGATTGGACGGCCATTGGGCGCGCGCGCGTTGCAGCCAGACCTGGCCCGCCTCGGCGTTCCAGTGTTCGTTTGCGCCACCGGGATAGACGACCTCGTAGGGCGACATCGAGGCGTCGCCCACGAAGATACATTTATAGTCCGACCCATAGGTGTGCAGGATCTCATCCGTGGGGGTCTGCGCATCCCAGCGGCGGCGGTTGTCCTTCCAGACGCCTTCGTAGAGGCAGTTGTGAAAGTAGAAATGCTCGAAATGCTTGAATTCGGCGGCGGCGGCCGAAAACAGCTCCTCGACCACCTTCACGTGGGCGTCCATCGATCCGCCCACGTCGAGAAACAACAGCACCTTTACGGCGTTGCGGCGTTCGGGGCGGGTCTGAACGTCCAGATAGCCGTGTTCGGCGGTGGCGCGGATTGTGCCGTCCAGGTCCAGCTCTTCGGCGGCGCCGTCGCGGGCCCAGCGGCGCAGGCGCTTGAGCGCGACCTTGATGTTGCGGGTGCCCAGTTCGACGCTATCGTCGAAATTCCTGAATTCGCGCTTGTCCCAGACCTTGACCGCGCGCTGGTGGCGGCTTTCGTCCTGGCCGATGCGGATCCCTTCGGGGTTGTAGCCATAGGCGCCGAAGGGCGACGTGCCGGCGGTGCCGATCCACTTGTTGCCGCCCTGGTGCCGGCCCTGCTGTTCCTTCAGCCGTTCCTTGAGCGTTTCCATCAGCTTGTCAAAGCCGCCAAGCGCCTCGATCTCGGCCTTTTCCGCGTCGGACAGGTGCTTCTCGGCCATCTTGCGCAGCCAGTCCTCGGGCAGGTTCATCGCCTCCAGCACCTGGTCGGCGCTGATTGCCTCCAGCCCCTTGAAACTGGCGGCAAAGGCGCGGTCGAACCGGTCGATATTGCGTTCGTCCTTTACCATCGCGGTGCGGGCCAGGTAATAGAACCCTTCGATGTCATAGGTGGCCAGGCCCGCGCCCATCCCTTCGAGAAAGGTCAGATATTCACGCAGGCTGACCGGCACCCCGGCCTTGCGCAGATTTTCGAAGAAGGGCAGGAACATGAGCGATCAGACCAGTGCCGCACGATGAATAAGCAGGGTAACGAACAGGCTGGCCATCGTGAAGATCAGGAAATACACAAAGGCGTATTGCGCAATGTCGGCCGGACGACCCTTGCGCCGCCAGGCGATCACGGCGCCGGTGATGGTGCCCAGGATGGCCCCCAGTAATACGATCATGGTTTATCCGTCCGATGTATCTGCCGCGCCGATCACGGCAATCTCGCGCCGTTTGGCGCGCAGCGCCCATTCGGCGCCGAACCCGTAGCGCGCCCAGCCCAGACTGTCCAGCCGCGCGGCGTCGGCCTCGGCGTGGCGGCCCAACAGGTCCAGTGCCTCGGCCCGGAGCAGCATCAGATTGGCCAGCAGCGCCGCGTTTTCATGGCGTTCCGCTACCGCCATATGCGGGGCGACTAGGTCCAGTGCCGCGGCGCCGTCGCCCCTGAGGATAGCCATCGCCGCCAGTTGCGAGGCGGAATAGGCGCGGTGCAGCGATGTGCCGGGGGTGCGGCGGTAGTAGTGCTCGGCGCGAAGGAAATGCTGATGCGCCCGTTCGGGATCGGAAAAGCGCAGGACACGGCCCAGGGCGAAATGGCTGAAGGCGCGGCGGTGATCGTGCCAGCCCCGCGACCTGGCGATGTTCAACGCCTCGCGGGCGGCCTTCATGCGTTGCCTGTCGCCGGTGCCCGGACCAAGCGCCGCCTGAATCGCGCCGATCCAGGCGCGCGGCGTTTCCGAGGCATGGACCGGTGACAGGTTGTCGCCCGACGGGTTGTAGCGCGAAAGGATCGCGGGCAGTTTTGCCGCGACCTGCTCGCGGGTCATGCCAGAGCGCAGTTCGGGCGCGTAATAGGCGCGCAGTATCAGCATGTCGAACCCGGTCAGGACCGTATGCACATTATCATCGTTGAACACGCTGTCGGGCAGGCGGTAGAGGTCATTCAGCGGGCCGATGGCCTGCGCCAGTTCCTCGTGCAGGCAGTCGCGGGCCTCTTGCGGGCTGGCGTCGTTGGGCAGGAATATCGCCAGCTGTTCACGGGTGCGCAATTGTGACCAGCTGGTGGCGCCCTGACGCCGGGCGCTGCGATATTCCGACAGGCCCGAGATGTTGGGCACGACGAAACAGGCGGCCTTGGGCAGGTAGCGTTGAATTTCGGCGCGGGTCACCGCCTCGATGGTAATGCTGGCACCGGGCCTGCTGACCCGGCGGATATTGATCCCTGCCTCGGTCCGAAGCCGCCCGATCAGCCGGTTGAGATCGGGGCCAAGCGTGGGCGGCGGCGCACCGGTGATACGTACGGTAATCGGGCCCTCGAAACGCGAGAAAACCGGCAGCGCGCGCCCCGATTCGAGATTGAAGCTGAGATCCAGGAAATCGCGCTGAATGTCGCGGTTGGATCTGGCCGGCCGCTCGGGGCTTGGGGCGGCGAAGGATTTCATCGCCGGCAGCGAGATCTGCGTGCCGCCGAAGGCGCGTGTCGGAACGTCCCGCGCCGGGCCCGCGGCACAGGCCCCCAAAAGCAGACAGAGTGGTGCTATCAAAAATCGCATAGGAACCTCGACCCGTTCTGATGGCACTATATCCGGTGTGGGTTACCGATCAACTATATGTCCTGCTCTGGATGGCGGTGGTGAAAAAGACTCGGGTCGGCGGGTGCAATTGCGCCAATGGCAGATTACCGCTGACCGCGTGCCATGAAGGCCAGCCGTTCGAACAGGTGAACGTCCTGTTCGTTCTTCAGCAGCGCGCCGTGCAGTTTGGGCAGCGCATCGGCCCCGTCGCGGCGCAGATCCTCGGCGCTCAGATCCTCGGCCAGAATCAGTTTCAGCCAATCCAGCACCTCGGATGTGGACGGCTTCTTCTTCAGGCCGGTCTGCTCGCGAATCTCATAGAATTGCGTCAGCGCGGTGGTCAGCAGCGCGTCCTTCAGGCCGGGGTGATGGACCTCGACGATCTTGCGCATCGTGTCCATGTCGGGGAAGCGGATGTAGTGGAAGAAACAGCGGCGCAGAAAGGCGTCCGGCAGTTCCTTTTCGTTGTTCGAGGTGATGATGACGACGGGCCGGTGCCTGGCGCGGATCGTCTCGCCGGTTTCGTAGACGTGGAACTCCATCTTGTCGAGCTCCTGCAGCAGGTCGTTTGGAAACTCGATATCGGCCTTGTCGATCTCGTCGATCAGCAGCACGACCTTGCTGTCGGCCTCGAAGGCCTGCCACAATTTGCCCTTGCGGATGTAGTTGCTGACATCATGCACGCGGGCCTCGCCCAGCTGGCTGTCGCGCAGGCGGCTGACCGCGTCATATTCGTAAAGACCCTGCTGGGCCTTGGTGGTGGACTTGATGTTCCATTCCAGCATCGGCAGCCCCAGCGACTGCGCCACCTGCTTGGCCAGCTCTGTCTTGCCGGTGCCGGGTTCACCCTTGACAAGCAGGGGCCGCTCCAACGTCACCGCGGCATTGACCGCGATTGTCAGGTCATCGGTGGCGACATAACTTTCGGTGCCTTGGAATTTCATTCTTTTTCAACCCTTTTCGCCACATTTTCGTGTTATCGCAGGCCGCAACCTAGCGGCATCGGCCATTCACATCAATGCCGCGTGATTGCCTAGTGACAATCCTTTTTTGCGGGTGTAAACGCAGCGCATTGGGGTGCCACATGTCTTAGGAGAGTACCATGCCGGACACTGGCCTTGATAAGGGAGAAGACATGAAAGCAGAGACTTTTCTGCCGGACGATTATCGTCCTGTCGAAGACGAGCCTTTTATGAACGAACGTCAGCTGGAATACTTTCGCCGCAAATTGATCGACTGGCGCGAAGACCTGCTGGAGGAAAGCCGCGACACGATCGAAGCCTTGCAGGATGGCACCCGGGCGATTCCCGACGTTGCCGACCGCGCCAGCGAAGAAACCGATCGCGCGCTGGAGCTTCGTACAAGAGACCGTCAACGCAAGCTTGTCGCCAAGATCGAAAGCGCGCTGCGTCGGATCGACAATGGTGAATACGGCTATTGCGAAGTCACCGGAGAGCCGATCAGCCTGAAGCGGCTGGACGCCCGTCCGATCGCGACCATGACGCTTGAGGCGCAGGAGCGCCATGAGCGCCGCGAGAAGGTGCATCGCGACGATTGATCGCGGGGTTTGCCGAGAAATTTGAAAACGCCGGGGCTTCCGCTCCGGCGTTTTTCGTTTCACTAGGGTGACATGACAGTAGCAGGCATGAAAATCGTTGTCATCGGCGCGGGCATCGGCGGGCTGGCGGTTGCGCGTGCCCTGGCCCTTCGCGGGGCGGATGTTGTCGTGCTGGAGCAGGCCGAGGCGATCCGCGAGGTCGGCGCCGGGCTGCAGATCAGTCCGAATGGTTTTGCCGTTCTGCGTGCCCTCGGGCTGGGAGAGGCGGTGGCGGATGTCTCGGTCCGGGCGCAGGCCGTGTCGCTGCATGACTACCGGCGCGGGCAGGTTCTGCAGCTCGACCTCACCCGACTTGCCTCGCGGGACTATTACTTTGCCCATCGTGCCGATCTGATTGATGTCCTTGCCCGTGGCGCCCGTGCGGCGGGGGTCAGGATACGCCTGCTGCAGAAGGCCGAAACGGTTACGCCGGGTCTACGGCCGCGCGTTGACCTTGCAAACGGTGCGTCGGTCGATGCCGATCTGGTGGTCGGGGCGGACGGGCTGAATTCGCGGGTGCGGCCGGTACTCAATGGCAGCTCCGCGCCGTATTTCACGCAACAGGTGGCGTGGCGCGCATTGGTGCCCAACACTTCCGGGCGCGGCCCCGAGGCGCGGGTGCATATGGGTCCGTTGCGCCATGTGGTCAGCTATCCGGTGCGCGGCGGAACGATGCTGAACATCGTGGCCGTGCAGGAACGCGCGGCCTGGACAACGGAAAGCTGGAGCCAGCGTGACGACCCGATGGCGGTTCAGGCGGCATTCGCTGATTTCTGTCCCGAAGTGCAGGAGATGCTGGCCGGGATCGAAACCGTCAACCTCTGGGGGCTGTTCCGGCATCCGGTGGCGCAGGTCTGGCACCGGGATGGCGCCGTTCTTCTGGGCGATGCGGCACATCCGACGCTGCCATTTCTGGCGCAGGGGGCCTCAATGGCGCTGGAGGATGCCTGGGCACTGGCCGCGGCGCTGGCGACGGGCCCTGATCGGGACACGGCCCTGCAGGCGTATCAGGCGCGGCGAGAAGGTCGGGTGCGCCGGGTGATCGCCGCGGCCAATGGCAACGCGCGCAAATACCACCTTTCGTTTCCGCCACTCAGATGGGCGGCGCATTCGGCGCTGCGCCTGGGCGGGGCGGTTGCCCCGGTGCGGATGATGCGCCAGTTTGACTGGCTCTACGGGTATGACGTTACCTGCGATGAGTGAACCTGGCTTGATATCGGCCGGTACCACATTGAACAGAAACAAATAACTACGCGTTCAGTTCAACCCAGATCGGCACGTGGTCGGACGGTTTTTCGCGCGCGCGGATCTCTTTGTCGATCTGGCAATCCGTCATCAGGTCTGCCGCCTGGGGACTTAGCAGAAAATGGTCGATACGAATCCCGTCATCGCGGTTCCAGGCGCCTGCCTGGTAATCCCAGAAAGTATAGTGGCCGGGCCCCTGCGTGCGGGCGCGGAAGGCCTCGGTAAAACCCAGGTTGACGATCCGCCGAAACGCGGCGCGGCTTTCGGGCAGGGCGAGGGCATCTTTCTGCCACGCCTCGGGGCGCTTGGCGTCTTCGTCCTGGGGAATGATGTTGTAATCGCCGGCCATCAGGGCGGGTTCCTCGGCGGCCAGAAGCTCGGCCGCGCGGGCCTGCAGGCGCGTCATCCATGCCAGCTTGTAGTCATATTTCGGGCCGGGCGTCGGGTTGCCGTTGGGCAGGTAGAGCCCGCAGACGCGCACGGCAGTCTTGTCGCCGATGACCGTGGCCTCGATCCAGCGCGCCTGTTCGTCATCGTCGTCCCCGGGCAGGCCACGGCTGATGTCCTCAAGCGGCAGCTTTGATAGAATGGCCACCCCGTTGAAGCTTTTCTGGCCATGGGTTTCGACGGTAAACCCGCGATCCTCGAACAGTTCGCGCGGAAAGTTCTCGTCGATCGACTTTATTTCCTGAAGCAGAACCACGTCCGGCTGCGCCTCGTCCAGCCAATCGGGTAGGGCCTGAATTCGCGCCTTGATCCCGTTGATGTTGAAACTGGCGATTTTCATGTCCCACGCCCCCCTGAAGCCTGCCCCTCTATCGCGCAGCTTGGGGTCACTGGCAAGTGTCACCCCGCGAATCAGTTTTCAACCCTGAAACCCGGATAAGTTGAAATTAGTTGTCACATAACTTGTGGATAACTCTGGGATAACTCATTTAAATTTGCTTGACAGATCAAAAAAGTGAAAAAAAATCAAAGCTAGAATATATTAAGAAATTCAAAAACTTGTGAGCCGAATTTCGTTTTCTGGAAGAGCGAGAAGACACGGAAAGCGGGTTAACAATCTTGGCAAAACACGTTTAACGTGCAAGCGTTTTTGTGCTGCAATCACACAACCTGGGAGACGAAAATGTCTGCACTTCGCAAAGAAATATCCGTCGTAAATCTTAACAATCCGTTGCCCGAAGCCAGCCTGCATGGCGGTGAGGCGGTGGAGGCCTTCACCTCTTCGATGGGGCCGGCCGCCACCGCCCGCGCCGGGCGCGGCGACGCGGTTGGAATGTTCACCTCGTCGATGGTGGGCATGTTCACCTCGTCCATGGGGCCGACAACCGCTGCCGATCTGCGCCAGGGCGAAGGGATCGAGATGTTCACCTCCTCGATGGCGCCTGCAACAACCGCCGAGGCCGATGCAGGTGACGCAGTCGAGATGTTCACCTCGTCCATGAGCCCGGTTTCCGCGGGCAAGGCGGGGTCCGGCGACGCGGTTGAACTGTTCACCTCCTCGATGGGTCCGGTCACGGCGGGCAAGGCAACGCAGGGCGACGCGATTGGCGCCTTCACCTCGTCGATGGCGCCCAGGGCCGGGGCGGATGCAACCGATGGCGACGGCTGCGAGATCTTTACCTCGAGCATGTAAGGCACTGCCTGGAACGGGGCCTTGGCCCGATTTTAGAAATGGAGATCAGTGACATGACGAATATCGTTCGCCTGGATACCCCGTTCCGCCAATACAGCATGGCCGCCCGTCAGGCGGCCCTGCTGACCACATTTGCCCAGAACCGCCGCTTTGGCGACGACGTGTTCTGGCTCAAGGAAAACGCCGAGGTGTTGAATGTGCTGGAATGCACCAATGCCGAACTGGAACCGGATGCCCTGGCGGTTCATGGCGGGTTCTACGAGGATATCGAGAAACGCATGGGGTTTTTCCCGCAATATTACCGTTTCCTGCTGTCCATGTGCCTCGATCTCGAGAACCTGGGCCTGCCCGGCGGCAAGGGCGTGCGGCTGGCGGAATGGGTGGCGGCACAGCGGCTGGTCGATGCCGAAATCTCGGATCTGCAGCGCGCCGAGGCCCGCAGGCTCTGCCTGCGCCGCGGGGTTGATCCGCTGCCGGGTGATCTGGGCCTGAACGACAGGCTGCGGCGCTTTGCCCGGCGCTCGAACACTTTTGCCATGCCCAACAAGAAAGCGGCGTACGAGCTGACCCATATCGTCTTTTACCTGTCGGAATATGGCCGCCATGATCCGGACCTGGACGATGAATTCATCGAAAGCCTGACCTTCGCCGGGACGCTCGCGTTCCTGGATCTGAATGTCGATCTCCTGTCCGAAATCTGCATCGCGCTGCGCTTTGCCGGGCGGCGCCCGTCGGAAATCTGGGAAAGCTGGCTGATGTCGCAGGCGCAGGGCTTTGTCCTGGAAGAAGATGCAAACGGCCCCATTCAGGACGATTATCACCAGTATCTGATGGTCAACTGGTTCATGAAGGTTGCCAACAAGGGCGGGTTTGCCGCCAGCATTCCCGCGGGTCGCGTCATCTTTCACCAACCCATCCCGGCGGCCCTGCCGCTGCATGAACTGTCGGAATGCGTCTATGCGATGGGCGAGACCCGCAGCGACGACTGGCAGGCGATGCGCCGCGCGGTAACCGACCGACTGTCGGAAGAGGCGCATACGGTGCTGACCGCCGCCGAGGCCGCAAATGACCGGTTCGATGCCTTTTTCGCCGGGTTTGCCCGCGTCGGATTGAATGGAGCAACAGCATGATTGCGCGATATTTTCCGGGTCCGGTCGCGGCAGGCGTATTGCTGACCGCGCTGTACACGCTGTTGATCTCCAGTGCCGACGGGATCACCAAGATGTTCGCCGCCAGCTATGCCGCGCCCCAGCTTTTTGCGCTGTCGGGCGGGGTTGTCGCGGTGCTGAGCCTTGTGGCCAACCGCCAGGGTGGCACGCTGCGCGGGATGCGCACCACGTGCCCGGTGGCGATGGCGATACGGGTGCTGGCTACGGTGGCCGGCACCGTAGCATTTTTCTACGCCTTCCGATTATTGCCCTTTGCCGAGGTGTTCCTTTTCATCGCGATGATCCCGCTCTTTGCCGCGCTCATGTCCGGGCCGGTGCTGGGCGAGGCGGTGCGCCCGCAGGTCTGGGTGGCGCTGGCGCTCGGGGCAGTGGGGGTGATGTGTCTTTTCCCGGAAGGCGTCACATCGGTCGGGCCGGGGCATCTGGTGGCCCTGGCTGCGGTTGTGCTGGGAACGGTGTCGATGGTCGCATCGCGCTATATCGGACAGCGGGATGACAACCTGCTGGCGCAGGTGTTCTATCCGAACCTGGCGTTGATGGTGACGATGGGGGCGGTGTTGCCATTTGTGTTCGAACCCATGGCGCTGGCCGATCTGGGCTGGGCTCTGGCCTATGCGGTGCTGCTCTTCGGGGCGCGATGGGTGCTGGTTGCGGCACTCAAGATGCTGCCAGCCTTCGTGGTCACGCCGCTGATGAACCTGCAATTCCTGTGGATGGTGGGGATCGGCATCGCCATTTTCGGCGAGGTGCCGGGCGGCATGGTGTTCCTGGGGGCGGCGATCATCATCTGCGCCGGTGCCTGGCTGGTCTACGATCAGGTCATGGCCGTGCGCCGGGAGATACCCGTCAAACCCCGGGTCATGCCCGCAGAATAGATTAACTTCGCAAGATTAGCATTTGAATTACATCGAGAAAGACGTTCCGCATCCGCAGGAACTGCTGGCATTCGGGTTGTCGATCACAAAGCGCGCACCGATCAGTTCCTCGGTGAAATCGATCGTCGCCCCGGCCAGGAAGGGCAGCGAAATGCTGTCGACCACAACTTTCTGCCCCAGACCCTCCAGCACCAGATCATCCTGTGCCGGCGTGTCCAGCTTGATATCGTATTGAAACCCCGAACAGCCGCCGCCTTCGACCGCGACGCGCAACGCCTGTCCGTCATCGCCGGCACCGATTTCGGCCAAGCGGGAAAAGGCGCGTTCCGTGACTTTGGGGGGCAGGTTCATTTCAGTCTTCCCAGGCGGTTTCTAATGACGTCGCTTTGCAATATATGGGCGCCAGGAACAGGCGACAAGGACAACCCAGCATGAATGCGCCCTATGCCTCGGACCCCGCGCAGTCGCGGGGGCGTCTGGTAACGGAAGAAGAAAGCGCGTTTCGCTCCTGCTATCAGCGGGACCGGGACCGGATCATCCATTCCAGCGCGTTCCGCCGCCTCAAGCACAAGACGCAGGTATTCGTCGAGCACGAGGGCGATTATTTCCGCACCCGCCTGACCCATTCGATCGAGGTGGCGCAGGTGGCGCGCACGATCGCGGGTGCGCTGAAACTGAACGGCGAACTGACCGAGGCGGTGGCGCTGGCGCATGATCTGGGCCATACGCCCTTTGGCCACACCGGCGAGGACGCGCTGAACGCGCTGATGGCGCCCTATGGCGGGTTTGATCACAACGCCCAGGCGGTGCGCATCGTCACCTCGCTTGAACGGCACTATGCCGAGTTCGACGGCCTGAACCTGACCTGGGACACGCTGGAAGGTATCGCCAAGCATAACGGGCCGGTAATGGGCGATTTGCCTTATGCGCTGGCCGGGTACAACGCGCGCCACGATCTGGAACTGCACACCCATGCCAGCGCCGAGGCACAGGTGGCCGCCCTGGCCGATGACATCGCCTATAACAACCACGATCTGCATGACGGCCTTCGCGCGGGCCTCTTCACCGAAGAAGATGTGCGCGCCTTGCCGATTATCGGGCCGTGCTATGCGGCGGTCGAGGCGAAATATCCCGGCCTGGATGCCTATCGTCGCCGGCACGAGGCGCTGCGCCGGGTCTTCGGCGTGATGGTCGAGGATGTCATCACCACCTCCGCGGCCCAGCTGGCGGCCGCGGCACCCCGTGACACCGCCGCCATACGCGAACTGGGCGCACCGGTCATCCGCTTCTCGGACGGGCTCTGGCAGGAGTTGCGGCAGATACGCGATTTCCTTTTCGCCCGGATGTATCGCGCACCCTCGGTGATGGAGATGCGCCGCCGCGTGACCACGGTGGTCGAAGAACTTTTTGCCTTCTTCCTCGAAAGCCCGGCGCATCTGCCTGACCAGTGGCGGGACGATGTCGAAAACGCGCGGGACGAAACCACGCTGGCGCGCCTGGTCAGCGATTACATCGCCGGCATGACCGACCGTTTCGCCCGGCAAAGCCATGCGCGGTTGCTGGGAGTGGCTGATGATAGCGGTGACAGCGGCCGGCAATAGGCACGGGTGGTCCGAAACCGCCAAGGCCGATACCGGACGGACCCGCGCGGAATGATGCGTTGACCCCCGGGCTGACAGTGGGTAACCCACGCGCGACGCTGAAGGGAAAACTGCGATGAATGTGTTCACCGAAATTCGGGATCTGGTGCTGGAAACGCTGGGCGCGCTGCAGGCCGAGGGCGCGTTGCCGGACGGGCTGACGTTTGACAACGTGGCGGTCGAGCCGCCGCGCGATGCGGCCCATGGCGACATGGCCACCAACGCCGCGATGGTGCTTGCCAAGCCCGCGGGCCTCAAGCCGCGCGATATTGCCGGGGCCCTGGCCGGGAAACTGGTCGACGATGCGCGCATCACCAGCGCCGAGGTTGCGGGGCCGGGATTCCTGAACCTGCGGCTGGCGGGCGGTATCTGGCAAGAGGTGCTGCGCGCGGCCCTGACGGCGGGTGATGATTTCGGCCGTTCAGCCATGGGGCAGGGCGCAAAGGTCAACGTGGAGTATGTCAGCGCCAATCCGACCGGGCCGCTGCATGTGGGTCATACCCGTGGCGCAGTCTTTGGTGACGCCCTGGCCAGCCTGCTGGATTTCACCGGCCATGACGTGACCCGCGAATACTACATCAACGACGGCGGCGCGCAGGTCGATGTGCTGGCGCGGTCGGTCTACCTGCGCTACCTCGAAGCGCATGGTCAGGCGGTCGCGTTCGAGGACGGCACCTATCCGGGCGATTACCTGATCGCGGTCGGGCAGGCGCTGAAGGACAAGGTGGGCGATGCTTATGTCGATCAACCCGAGGATGTCTGGCTTGCCGATGTGCGCGTGTTTGCCACCGACGCGATGATGGATCTCATCCGCAGCGACCTGAAGGCGCTTGGCGTCGAGATGGACCACTTCTATTCGGAGAAATCCCTTTACGGCACCGGTCGGATCGAAGAGGCGCTGGAGGCGCTGAAAGCCAAGGGGCTGATCTACGAGGGCGTGCTGGAGCCGCCCAAGGGCAAGAAACCCGAGGATTGGGAGCCGCGCGAGCAGACCCTGTTCAAGTCGACCGAACACGGCGATGACGTGGACAGGCCGGTGATGAAATCCGATGGCAGCTGGACCTATTTCGCGCCCGATATCGCCTATCACTACGACAAGATTACGCGCGGCTTCGATGCGCTGATCGACGTCTTTGGCGCCGATCACGGCGGCTATGTCAAGCGAATGAAGGCGGCGGTCAGCGCGCTGAGCGGCGGCAAGGTGCCGCTGGATATCAAGCTGACCCAGCTGGTGAAGCTTTACAAGAACGGCGAGCCGTTCAAGATGTCCAAGCGCGCGGGCACTTTCGTGACCCTGCGCGACGTGGTCGATCAGGTGGGGCCGGACGTGACCCGCTTTGTCATGCTGACCCGCAAGAACGATGCGCCGCTGGATTTCGATTTCGACAAGGTGCTGGAGCAGTCCAAGGACAATCCGGTCTTTTACGTGCAATATGCCAATGCGCGGGTGAATTCGGTGCTGCGCAAGGCGCGCGAAGCGGGAATGGGTGTGGATGACGCAACCCTCGGTGCGGCGGATCTGGGCGGCCTGACTCACGAGACGCAGATTGCCGTGGCCAAGAAGGTGGCGGAATGGCCGCGCCTGGTCGAGATCGCCGGCCGCACGAACGAGCCGCACCGCGTGGCCTTCTACCTCTATGATCTGGCGAGCGAGCTGCACGCGCTTTGGAATCGTGGCCACGACGAACCGGCGCTGCGCTTTCTCGACGAGGCGGATATCGCGGGAACACAGGCGAAAATTGCGCTGGCGCGCGCCGTAACCGTTGTTATTTCCGCGGGTCTTGGTATTCTGGGGGTAACTCCGGCAGAAGAGATGCGCTGACAACCGCACGTACATAAAACGCCGGGGATGAGGCAGATCACATCAACCCCGGCCACCATTTCGCGCCGGTGGAAACGAGGCGAGACATGGCACAGGTAACCGGTTCGCAGCAGATCGCTGCACCCACGCGGGCACAATCACTCAAGAAACTCACCAATTTTCTGGGGGCCGCGATTTCGGTCGGGCTTGTCGCCGGGATCGGCGTCTGGGGCTACAAGCTGCTGGTCCGCGATGTCAGCGGGGTACCGGTGGTGCGCGCCGCCGAAGGTCCGATGCGCATCCAGCCCGACGATCCGGGCGGCGAGCAGGCGCTGAACCAGGGGCTGGCGGTAAACGACGTGGCAGCGATCGGCGCGGCGTCGGATCCGGCGGACCGTCTGGTGCTGGCGCCCGAGCCGCTGGAGTTGTCGCTGGAAGACGAACCTGCCGCCAGGCTGATTGCCGAAGCCGATGACGAGGGCACGGATAACCTGACCCCCGCCGCCGAAGCCGGAGAGCCGTTGCCGCAACCCACAGAGGACGCGGAAGCGGTTCAACTGGCCTCGGTCGATGCGCTGGTCGCGCGGATCATCGAGGATGTGGAGCCGATCGAAGGATTTGAACCCGCCGCTGCCGAAACGACATCAAGGGTCGAAGGCGGCCTGGGCAGTTCGCTTCGCCCGCATGTCCGGCCCGCGTCGCTGCAGGTTGAGGCACCGGTCGCGGCCCCGCCGCAGCCCGCATCGGCAGAAGTCGATCCCGCCAGCATCCCCAAGGGCACACGCCTGGCCCAGCTGGGCGCATTCGAAAGCGCCGAGATCGCGCGCAGCGAATGGGAGCGTCTGGATGGACAGTTCGGCGAATATCTCGAAGACAAGCAACGCGTGGTTCAGAAGGCCCAGAGCGGCGGGCGGACCTTCTATCGTTTGCGCGCGATGGGCTTTGCCGATCTGAACGATGCGCGCCGTTTCTGTTCGGCGCTGGTTGCGGAAAATGCCGAGTGCATCCCGGTGGTTACACGGTGAGCCGATTTGGGGCCACGATTCTGGATGCCGAGGGGCTGCGGCTGACGGCAGAGGAAAAGCGGTTCTTTCGGCAGGCCAACCCGTTCGGCTTTATCCTTTTTGCCCGCAATATTGACACGCCCGATCAGGTTCGCGCGCTTTGCGACGAAATGCGCGAGGCGGTCGGGCGCGATGCCTCGGTCACGATAGATCAGGAGGGCGGGCGGGTGCAGCGGCTGCGTGGCCCGACATGGCGCGATTGGCTGCCGCCGCTGGAACATGTGACCGTCGCAGGCGAAGCCGCTGCCGAGGCGATGTACCTGCGGTACCGGTTGATCGCGGCCGAGCTGCGTGCCCTTGGCATCGACAGCAACTGCGCGCCGCTGGTGGATGTGGCGGGGCCCGCGACCCATGAATTTCTGAAGAATCGCTGTTACGGGTTCGATCCCGCCAGCGTGGCCCGGATCGGGCGGGCGGTGGCCGATGCGCTCTTGCGGGGCGGTGTGCTGCCGGTTCTCAAGCATATCCCCGGCCACGGTCGCGCGGTCGTCGACAGCCACCATGATCTGCCGGTGGTCAGCGCCCCTGTGGATGCGTTGGAGCAGGTGGATTTTGCCCCGTTCCGGGCGCTGAATGATCTGCCGATGGGGATGACGGCACATCTGGTCTATGATGCCGTCGATGATCGCCCGGCGACCACCTCGCCGGTGATGATGCAGATGATCCGCGACCAGATCGGCTTTGACGGGTTGGTGATGACCGATGACATCTCGATGAAGGCGCTCAGGGGATCGCTGGCGCAGATCGCGCAGGATGCGTTGGCGGCAGGCTGCGACGTGATCCTGCACTGCAACGGCTCGTTGGACGCCCGCCGCGAGGTGGCCGAGGCCGCCGGGCAGATGGACGCGCTGGCGCAGCGGCGGGCCGAGGCGGCCCTGGCGCAGCGGAAAACACCGGACGAGGTTGACATTCCCGCCCTTGAGGCAAAGCTGGGGACGCTTATCGGTGGGTCGGGAAATGCCTGAGAACGATTTCGAGAATGTCAGCAGCTTCGATAATGTCGCGGACCGCATGGCGGCCGAGGCGCTGATCGTCGATGTGGATGGGTTCGAGGGGCCGCTTGACCTGTTGCTGATGCTCAGCCGGACGCAGAAGGTAGATCTGCGCAAGATCTCGGTGCTGGAACTGGCCAAACAGTATCTGGGCTTTGTCGAGCGTGCCAAGGCGCTGCGGATCGAGCTTGCCGCCGATTACCTGGTGATGGCCGCCTGGCTGGCATTTCTGAAATCGCGCCTGCTGTTGCCGCCCGACCCCGCCGAGGAAGGGCCGTCGGGCGAGGAGCTGGCCGCGCATCTGGCGTTTCAGCTGGAACGGCTGCAGGCGATGCGCGAGGCCGCCGCCAAGCTGATGGCGCGGGACCGGCTGGGGCGCGATTTCTTTGCCCGCGGCATCCCCGAGGACGTGACGCGGATCAAGCGGGTCACCTACACCGCCACGCTGCTGGATCTGATGCAGGGCTATGCCCGCATCCGCACCAAGGACGAGTTCCGCCCCTTCGTGATGGATCGCAACGCGGTGTTCACGCTGGAACAGGCGCTGGAGCGGATGCGCGGGCTGATCGGTTTTGCCGGTACCTGGACGGATATCTCAAGCTATCTGCCCGATGGGTTCACCACCGATCCGGCGCGGCGCCGGTCGGCTACGGCGTCGACTTTCGCCGCCTCGCTGGAACTGGTCAAGGAAGGCAAGGTCGAGATCAGGCAATCAGAGGTTTTCGCGCCGATTCAGTTGCGGCGCAAGGATTAAGAAGATGACGGAAAAGCTTGAAGACGAAGGTGAAAGCCTGTTCGAGGCCCCGCCGATGGCCGAGCAGGAGCGCATGTGCGAAGCGATCCTTTTTGCCACCGCCGAGCCGATCACCGTGCGCGAGCTGGAATCGCGGATGCCCCATGGCAGCGATGCGGCTGAGGCGCTGGTGCATCTGCGCAAACGCTATGAGGGGCGTGGCGTGAACCTGGTCAAGGTCGGGGATGCCTGGGCGATGCGCACCGCCGCCGATCTGGGTTTCCTGATGCAGCGCGAGACCATTGAGACCCGCAAGCTGAGCCGCGCCGCGACCGAGACCTTGGCGATCATTGCCTATCATCAGCCGGTCACACGCGCCGAGATCGAGGAAATCCGGGGCGTGTCGGTCAGCCGCGGTACCGTCGATCAACTGCTGGAAATGGAATGGATCCGTTTTGGCCGGCGCAAGATGACGCCGGGGCGGCCCGTGACCTTTGTGGTGACCCAGACCTTCCTGGATCATTTCGGGCTGGAAAGCGCCCGGGATCTGCCGGGGCTGAAGGAGTTGCGCTCGGCGGGGCTGTTGGAAAACCGGCCGCCACCGGGAACGATGCCACAGCTGGGCGATGGCGACGAGGACGCCCAGGAGGAAACCAGCGAAGGCCAGAACGAGCTGTTCGAGGACTGAGCCGGTTACCCCTGCGGCAATCGGCACGGAAAATGCGGCTCTGCCCTGATTATTTCACGATTTGGTGCTAGTCTCGGGGCGAGGTACACGAGGAGGGCGCAATGAACGCCAATCAAATCATCAACATGATCGTTCGCACCGTGATGCGCAAAGTGATCCGCTCGGGCATCAATGCCGGGATGGATGCGGTGGGATCGCGGCTGAACCGGAACAGATCCGCCAAGGACAGCGCAGCGGAGGCATCGCAGACCACCAAGCGGATGAAATGAGTTTTCGCGCGGTGCAGGCCCGCAGCCAATCCGTAACCTGTTGATTTTACCGGCAGACATCGCACCGCGCGACGGCGCGCCTGGCTGTCTTCAACCTGACGAGGGGCGTCGGACCAGTATCAATCCCGCGGGATCAAGTGTTGTTTCGTCGACGAGGCGTTTGCGCCCGGTCCATTGGATTTAAGGTAATCCTGAACGGACACGTAGGCCACGAAGGACGTCAATACAGCCAAAATCACGAGGGGACGCGATGGTAATTTACGTAGTAAATACAAAACCCAGTTCCTGATCTAATACAACCTATGGTGAATCAAATTTTCGGTAGTAATAATTAAAGAGGAGTTAATGTCTATCCTTTGGTATAGGATTTCCGGGTTTCAGGCAAGAAAACGCTTGTCTTGAAAGGGGTAAAGCTCAGGCGGTGGCGCGGAAATGCTTGGACAGTTTCAGCCCCTGGCCCTGGTAGTTCGACGCGATGCCGGCGCCGTAGAGCTGGTCAGGTATCTGGTCCATTTTCTCGTAAACCAGCCGGCCGACGATCTGCCCGTGTTCCAGAACGAACGGTGCCTCGTGGCAACGCACTTCGAGCACGCCGCGAGAGCCGGCGCCGCCCGCCCGGCTATGGCCGAAGCCGGGATCGAAGAAGCCCGCGTAATGCACGCGGAACTCACCGACCATCGCCAGGTAGGGGGCCATTTCGGCGGCATAGGCGGGGGGGATGTGCACCGCTTCACGGCTAACAAGGATATAGAACGCGCCGGGGTCCAGGATGATGTGATCGCCGGCGGCGTGAACCTCCTCCCAGAACTCGGCCGGATCGTAATGCCCGATCAGGTCCAGGTCGATCACCCCGGTATGCGGCTTGGCGCGGTAGCCGACCAGGGTCGTGTCGGTCGGTTTCAGATCAACCGAAAACCCCAGCCCCTCGTCGATCACCGCCGCGTCATCGACAAGCGGTGTTTCGGCGTGCAGCGCCCGCAGCGCGGTATCGTCCAGAATCGCCTGGCCCTCGCGGAAGCGAATCTGGTTGAGCCGCATGCCCGGACGCACCAGGACCGAAAACGAGCGCGGGCAGATCTCCGCGTAGAGGGGGCCGGAATAGCCCGCGGCGATGCGGTCGAACTCTTCGCCGCTGTCGGTGATGGTTCGGGTCAGCAAATCCAGCCGCCCGGTCGAGGATTTGGCATTGGCCACGGCGGTGATATCCGCGGGCAGGTCCAGTGATTCCATCAGCGGCACGACATAGACACAGCCCTTTTCCAGCACCGCACCGTCGCTGAGGTCGATCCTGTGCATCTCAAAATCGCGCAGCCGGTCGGCGACCGGGCGCCCGTGACCGGCCAGGAACGAGGCGCGGACGCGGTAGGCGACGCCGCCGAGGCGCAGATCAATGCTGGCCGGTTGAATCTGTTCGGGGATGATGGCGGGCTGCGCCGAGATGCGGCCATCCGCGATCAGACCCTTCAGCTGCTGGCTGGAAAGAACACCGGTCATGTCCATGCCCCCTGGCGGTTCCGCGCCCCGGGGGCGAGCCCCGATCGGGGTTCGGGGGCGGGGAGTGTGGTGATGATGGTCGGGCTAGCAGGACTCGAACCTGCGACCTTCCGTCCCCCAGACGGACGCGCTACCAGGCTGCGCCATAGCCCGACGATTTGGCTTTCATACTGGTTTTCACACCGGGGACAAGCGTTAAATCCCAAAATCTTGCCCTAGCCGTTCTGTCCCGGGCCATTCCCGCCATCGCCTCGGCGCAGACGGTTCAGAACTTCGCCCAGACGATCGGCGAGGTCATCGGATATCGGTGCCTTCAGGGCGCTCATCTGCGCCAGGATACCGGGCTCGGCGGTCACGTCGTCGGCGGGATCGTCGGGAACATCGACGGTCTCGGGCTTGGGGACAGCGGGCGCGGCGTCGGGTTCGGTACTTGCCGGGGCAGGGGATTCCGGTTTCGCCGTTTCTTCGGACGCGGCGCGTCTGTGCGAGAAACTCGGCATGACGGGCGCATCCGCGTCGCTGTCTGCCTCGGCCACCGGTTCCTCTGTGGCCTCCGGCTCTTGCTTGGGTTCGGTTTCGGGCCGGGGGGCGGGTTCCGCGGGGGGTGCCGGTTCAGGCTCGGCGTCGGGGGGCGCTGGCTCGGACACCTCATCTGCCGGTGGCGCCGGTTCGGGCGTGACGCCCGTTGGTTCCGGGGCCTTCGCTTGCGGCGTTGTCGCCTCTTGCGGTGGTGTGTCGGCGGCAGGGGTCGTGGCAGGGCGCGCGTCGGGCGCGGCTGCCTTGGGCGCGGCCGTATCCACGGTAATGGTCTTGTCCCCGGTGGCGGTGATGTCATCCAGCGGCGGCGAATGTGCCGCCACATGCTTGACGCCATGTTCACGCAGCAGTTTCTGCACGCCCTTGATGGTCATCCCGTCGGTGTGCAGCAGCTTCTTGATCCCCCCCAGAAGCAGCATGTCCGAGGGGCGGTAATAGCGCCGCCCGCCGGCGCGCTTGACCGGTTTGACCTGGGCGAACTTGCTTTCCCAGAAACGCAGAACATGGGCCGGCGTTTCCAGCCAGTCGGCGACTTCACTGATTGTGCGGAAAGCGTCGGCTGATTTGGCCATAAGCGCCCGTTTCCTAACGCTTGTTACCGGCGGCGACACGATCTTTCATCAAATGCGAAGGGCGGAAGGTCAGAACCCGGCGCGGATTGATCGGCACCTCTTCACCGGTCTTCGGATTGCGGCCGACGCGCGCGGACTTGTTGCGCACCGAGAAGGTGCCAAAGGACGAAATCTTGACCTGTTCACCACGCACTAAGGCGTCCGACATGTATTCAAGCACGCTTTCTATCAACTGCGCCGAGTCGTTGCGGGACAGTCCGACTTCGCGGAAGACCGCTTCGCTCAGATCCATTCTGGTTAACGTTTTTTCGCTCATCACATCCCCTCTGTCTTTGGTGGACTTTAGGGCGAAGCGAATTTCCGAGTCAACTTCAACGACTTGCACATTGCTCTTTAAGCGAGCGATTTCCCATATCTGGGGTCAGATCACCAGCGAAGGACTACTGCACCCCAGGCCAGACCACCACCGATTGCTTCGGACACCAGCAAATCGCCCCGTTTGATGCGGCCCTGGTCCACGCCCACCGACATGGCAAGGGGAATCGATGCCGCCGATGTATTGCCATGGTCCTGTACCGTCACGATGACGTTATCCATCGGCACGCCCATCTTTTTCGCGGTGCCCTGGATGATGCGGATATTGGCCTGATGGGGCACAATCCAGTCAACATCGTCGCTGCTCAGCCCGGCCTTTTCCAGCGCGGCATCGGCGGTCGAGGTCAGTTTTTCGACGGCTTGCCGGAACAGTGGATTGCCCTGCATCCTCAACTTGCCCGAGGTGCCCGTCGTCGACACGCCGCCATCGACATACAGCATGTCGCGGTAGCGCCCGTCGGAATTGATGTCGGCCGACAGGATGCCGCGATCTTCACTGTTGCCGTTGCCGTCCTGCGCCTCGAGGATCAGCGCACCGGCGCCGTCGCCGAACAGAACGCAGGTGGCGCGGTCGGTCCAGTCCATGATCCGGCTGAAGGTTTCGGCGCCGATCACCAGCACGCGTTTCGCCTGACCCGAGACGATCAGGGCGTTGGCGTTGGTCAGGGCAAAGACGAACCCTGCGCAGACCGCCTGCACGTCAAAGCCAAAGCCGCGGGTCATGCCCAATTTCTGCTGCACCATCGTGGCGACCGACGGAAAGGTCAGGTCCGGCGTCGATGTGGCGACGATCAGCGCGTCGATATCATCGGCGGCAAGGCCGGCATCATCCAGCGCATTCTGCGCGGCCCTGACCGCCAGGTCCGATGTGGTCTGCCCTTCGGCGGCGAAATGGCGCCGTTCGATTCCCGAACGGGTCCTGATCCATTCGTCGGAGGTATCCAACGTTTTCTCGAACGCGGAATTCTGGACGATACGGTCTGGTAGGTAATGCCCGACCCCTTGCACGACGGCTCGCAATGTCATTGATTTTCACCGTCGGAAGTTGCCTCGGATGGTTCATCTTGGTCAAGCAGGGCCGCAGATGCAACCCGCGCCGCCAGTTTTTCGGAAAACCCCGACTGCGCCAGTTCGAACGCCAGTTTGACCGCCGAGGATATGCCGGTTGCATCGGCGGCGCCGTGGGATTTGACGACCGTGCCGTTCAGCCCCAGGAATACGCCGCCATTGGCGCGCCGCGGGTCGATGCGTTTCTTCAGCCGCTGCAGCGAGGTATAGGCCAGCACCGAGGCCAGGCGCGACAGCGGCGAATACTTGAATGCCTCTTTCAGCAGGTCCGAGATCAGGCTGGCGATGCCCTCGCCGGTCTTCAGGGCGACATTGCCGGTGAACCCGTCGGTCACGATCACGTCGCAGGCATCGTCGGGCAATTCGCGCCCCTCGACGAATCCCACGAATTCGAAATCGGCCCGCCGCGCGTTCGCGGCGATCAGGTCATGCGCCTCTTTCAGCTCGGCGCGTCCCTTGTGTTCTTCGGTGCCCACGTTCAGCAGTCCGATTCGGGGCCGCTCCAGCCCGAACCCGTTACGCGCATAGGAGGTCCCCATCAGCGCATATTGCATCAGGTCCTTGGCATCCGCGCGAATATCGGCGCCACCGTCGAGCATGATGTTGAACCCCTGCGGATTGCGCGAGGGCCACATCACCGCGATGGCAGGGCGGTAGATGCCGCTCAGCTTGCGCAGGCGCAGGATCGACAAGGCCATCAGCGCGCCGGTATTGCCGCAGGAGACACAGACCGTCGCTTCGCCGTTGCGCACCGAATCGAGCGCGGACCACATCGAGGTGTTCTTGCCTGTCCGCATCACCTGCGCCGGCTTGTCCTGCATCGACACGACATCACGGGCATCGCGAATCTCGCACCGGCCGGCCAGATGCTTGCGCTTGCTCACCAGCTTGGTCAGCTCTGCCCTGGGGCCGTGCAGAATGAACCCGATTTCCGGGTTCTTCTTGGCCGAAAGCGAAATACCGGCGACTACTGCCGCCGGTCCGCGATCGCCACCCATGGCGTCAACAGAGATGATGGTGCGCCCTGCACCGGCCTGGGACTGATCCTTGAGCACGGTCATTCGGGCGCGTGTCCTTCAGGCGTCTATGCCGCGTCGTCGTCCAGGTCGACCTCGTCAGCCAGCGCGACGACTTCGCGGTCAGCATAGTGGCCACATGCGGCGCAAACGTGGTGCGGGCGCTTCAGTTCACCGCAGTTGGGGCATTCGTTCGGGTTTGCCGCAACCAGTGAATCATGCGCGCGACGGTTGTTGCGGCGCGATTTCGATACTTTGTTCTGTTGGACAGCCATGTCACAACCTCAATTCCTGTGGGCCCAATGGCCCGGTTTCACGAGTGTCCGCGGCTCTTAATCCGTGATGAGCCGACGGTTCAACCCTAAATTCCGGCGAGAGCGCGAAAATACAGTGAATTGCTGCCGGGGCAAGCGTTTTTTCACCTTGTTCACTCACCTTTTCCCAGTTTGTCTCTCAACTGCGCAAGCCCGGCAAAGGGCTTGGCCTCGGCATCCGTCATCGGCGTCACGCCTGGGGCGGAAAAGGCCGCGTTTTCAAGGGCCGCGTCGTCGCGGCGCGGATAGTCGGGCAGGGCCAGGGCAAGCGCCTCGGTCATCACGCGGATCAGGTCGATTTCCGGCCCCAGCTGTTCGCGGCTGTCATCCTCGGGCATTTCGGCCTCTTCTTCCGGATCGGCGGGCATCTCGGCAATGAAATTGCGCATGACCTCTTGATCGATCCGCGTCACCACCGGCTCAAGCGTGACCACGCAGGACTGCTCGGCGGTTGCCCCCAGCCGGGCGACAAGCTGCCAGTCGTTCCTGCCCTGCGCCCGGACATGGCCGTCGAAGATCAGCTTGCGAAGCGACAAAATCCCCAGATCCTCGGCAATCCGCTGTCGCTGCGCGTCATCCGGCGTCAACCTGAACCGCGTTTCACGGTTCTGCGGCAGGTCGGCAACGCGCAGGCTGGACTTCTGTGGCTTTTCCTCTGGCATCGGCGAATCTCGTATCCTTTCTTGAACCGCACTATCACCTTGTTGTAAGCGGGATAAAAGGCACAGCCTGCCAAGATCAAGAGGGCACGTATGATTGGGGTCATTTTCCGTTCGGGCAAAGCGCTCGCCGTATTGTGTTTTCTGGCAATGGCCGGCTGTACCGCCACGTATAGCAACCACGGTTATGTTCCCAGCGAGGAAGACCTGGCCGAACTGGTGGTCGGCGTCGACAGCCGCGCCACCGTGGATGATGCGATCGGGGCGCCAACGGCCTCGGGCGTGCTGAGCGACGGGGATTACTACTATATCCGCAGCCGGTTCCGGACCTTCGGCATGTTCCGGCCCGAAGTGGTCGAACGTCAGGTGCTGGCCATCAGCTTTGACGACAGCGACACGATCCGGAATATCGAACGGTTCAGCCTGGCGGATGGCAACATCGTGCCGCTGACACGCCGGGTCACGGATTCGTCGGTCGTCAGCAACGGTTTCCTGCGGCAGCTTCTGGGCAATATCGGCAATATCGACCCATCCGAGCTGTTTAACTGACCGGCGTCACAGCTTTGACATAACTTGAACCCTAGATGACGCGTATCTACGTGAAGGATACGTAGGGTGAATGTCAGGGTTCCGGTATGACACAGCTGGTCATTGGTCGATATCGCGTGCGCACGGCGCAATCCGGGGACGATCTGCACGCGGCACAGGCATTGCGGCACCTGGCTTTCTTCGGGTTCGAGGGGCTTGACGAGGATCCGTTCGACGAAATCTGCACCCATATCCTGATCGAAGAGGTGGCGGGTGGCAGGCTGGTCTGTTGTTTTCGGATGTTGCCGCTGACCCGCGGCACCGAGATCAACCGCAGCTATTCCGCGCAATTCTACGAATTGTCGGCGCTGCAGCGCTATGATGGCAAGATGGTCGAGATGGGCCGGTTTTGCATCCTGCCAGATATCAAGGATCCGGATATCCTGCGCCTCGCCTGGGGCGCCATGACCCGGTATGTCGATGAGAACGATGTTGAAATGCTGTTTGGCTGTTCGTCGTTTTCCGGCACGGATGCCGATAGCTACCTGGACGCCTTCGCCATGCTCAAGGAACGCCACCTGGCGCCGCGCCGATGGTTGCCGCGGGTCAAGGCGCCGTCGGTCTTTCGGTTCGCGCAGAAGCTGAGGCGGCGCAAGCCCGACGCCCGGCTGGCCATGTCGCGGATGCCGCCGCTGCTGCGGACCTACCTGCTGATGGGCGGATGGGTCAGCGATCATGCGGTGGTCGACCGGCAGCTCAACACCCTGCATGTCTTTACCGGGCTCGAGATCAAGGCCATCCCCGCCACCCGCAAGCGGCTGTTGCGGGCCGTCGCGCTATAGCTTCTTGACGCGCCGCAGGTGGCGCGGTAGCCCGCGCGCATGGCCCAATCACCCCTGCTTCAACTGACCGGCATTTCGCTTACCTTCGGCGGCGAGCCGGTATTTGACGACCTGTCGCTTGTCGTGCAGCCGGGGGATCGCGTGGCGCTGGTGGGCCGGAACGGGTCGGGCAAATCCACCCTGATGAAAGTGATGGCGGGGCTGGTGGAACCGGATCGCGGCGCGCGCAGCATTCCGCCGGGGATCAGCGTCGGCTACATGGAGCAAGAGCCCGAGATGACGGGTTTTGCCACCCTGGGCGACTATGCGGCAAGCGGACTGGACGTGGCCGAGATGTACCGGGTCGAGCGCGCCGGGGAGGGGCTGAAATTCGATCCCGCGCGCCCGGTCGCCACCGCGTCCGGCGGAGAAAGGCGGCGCGCGGCGCTGGCAAAACTGATGGCCGAGGCGCCGGATCTGATGCTGCTGGACGAGCCCACGAACCATCTGGACATCGACGCGATCCGCTGGCTTGAGGCCGAGCTGAAGCAGACCCGCGCAGGCTATATCCTGATCAGTCACGACCGTACTTTCCTGCGCGAACTATCGCGTGCAACCCTTTGGATCGACAGGGGAATGTCGCGGCGGCAGGAGAAAGGTTTCGACGCGTTCGAGGCGTGGCGAGACAAGGTCTGGGAGGAAGAGGACCAGCAGCGTCACAAGCTGGACCGCAAGATCAAGTCCGAGGCGCGTTGGGCGGTCGAGGGCATCAGCGCCCGCCGCAAGCGCAACCAGGGCAGGGTGCGGGCATTGCAGGCGCTGCGCGCGGAACGGGCCGGCCAGATCCGGCGTCAGGGCACCGCGGCGATGGCGCTCGAGGCGGGACGCAAATCCGGCAAGAAGGTGATCGAGGCGCGCGGAATCGGGAAATCCTACGAGGGCCGCGTGATCCTTGGGAAATTCGATCTGAAGGTGCAGCGCGGCGACCGGGTGGCCTTTGTCGGGCCGAACGGCGTGGGCAAGACGACGCTGATCAAGCTGTTGCTGAAGCAGATCGCGCCCGATACCGGCGAGGTGACGCACGGCACCAACCTGCTGCCGGCGGTGTTCGACCAGACCCGCGCGCAACTGGACCCGGATATGAGCCTTTGGGAAAGCATGACCGGCGACCGGGATATGCGCGTTTCAGGCCGGGCCGACCAGGTCCTGGTACGGGGTCAGCCGCGCCACGTTGTAGGTTATCTCAAAGATTTCCTGTTTGACGAACGTCAGGCACGTGCGCCGGTACGTTCGTTGTCGGGTGGGGAAAAGGCACGGCTGTTGCTGGCCAAGCTGATGGCGCGGGAAAGCAACCTGCTGGTGCTGGACGAACCGACCAATGATCTGGACATCGAGACGCTGGACCTGTTGCAGGAATTGCTGGACGATTATGACGGCACCGTGCTTCTGGTCAGCCACGACCGCGATTTCCTGGATCGCGTGGCGACCACCACGATTGCCTTCGAGGGGGGCGGACGTACCACTGTCTATGCCGGCGGCTGGAGCGACTATCAGGCGCAGAGGCAGTCGAACGGTGGGGCAGATACGGGAGAAAAATCTGCAAAACCAAAGTATAAAGAGCCGGAATTAACGCAAAACGCAGGAACGCCCCGCCGTCTGTCCTTCACCGAGAAACACCGGCTGGAAGAACTGCCGGGGCTGATGGAGCGCTGGCAGGCGGAGATCGCCAAGCTGGAGGAGCTGATGGCCGACCCCGAGCTGTTCACCCGCGAGCCGGTCAAGTTCAAGAAAGCGTCGGAGGCGCTGGCCGAACGTCAGCGGAAGTTGCTGGAGGCCGAGGAAGAATGGCTGGAACTGGCGGAAAAGGCCGAGGCGCAGGGCTGATTACTGCATCCGTAACGCGCCATCCAGGCGAATCGTTTCACCGTTCAGATAGTCGCATTCGATGATGAACCGCGCCAGCGCGGCGAATTCTGCGGGGTCCCCCAGGCGCTTGGGAAAGGTCACGTCCTGCGCCAGCGCCTCGGTCACATCGGCCGGCAGGCCCTGAAGCATCGGCGTCAGGAACGTGCCGGGTGCGATGGCCATCACGCGGATGCCTTCGCGCGCTAGGTCGCGTGCCATCGGCAGGCTCAGTCCGACGATCCCGCCCTTGGAGGCCGCATAGGCGGTCTGTCCCTTTTGTCCGTCGAATGCGGCGATCGAGGCGGTGTTGATGATGACCCCGCGGGTGCCGTCGGGCAGGGGGTCGTTCCGGGCAATCTCGGCGGCGGCGAGGCGGGCGATGTTGAAACTGCCGACCAGGTTGATGTCGATGGTGCGCTGGAAATCGGCCAGCGGGTGCGGGCCGTCCTTGCCCAGCGTCTTGGCGCCGGTGGCGATTCCGGCGCAGTTGATCGCGGCGGTGATCCGGCCCATCGCCGACCTGCCGGCGGCAAGCGCGTCCTGGACGGAGCTTTCGGATGTCACATCGGTTTCGGCAAAGGTGGCGCCGATTTCCTGCGCAACGGCTTTGCCGCGCTCTGCGTCGCGGTCCAGCAGCGTTACCTGAGCCCCTATGTCGCGCAGATGGCGGGCGGTGGCCTCGCCCAGGCCCGAGGCGCCTCCGGTGACGATGGCAGCGGTATCGGTGATGCGCATGGGTTCTCTCCGTCAGGTAAATGAACAGATGTTCAGATAATGCAGAATCGCCCGCCTGTCAAAGCCGCCGGGCGATACGCTGCCGCAGGACGAACAGGCCGATGACGGTCAGTAGGATGCGCATGATATGATGCAATGTCACGAAGGCCGGGCTGGCCTGCAGGCTGAGCGCCACCAGCGCCATTTCGGTCACGCCGCCGGGGGCAAAGCTGATCAGCATCACGTCAAAGCCTTCGCCGGCCAGCGGGGCCAGCACTGCGGCAAGCGCCGCCGCCAGCACCAGCATCCCGCCGACCGAGATCAGCGACAGGCCCAGCCCGCGCAAGATCAGCGCCCGGCTGAGCCCGGTAAACCGCATGCCCAGCGCGGTGCCGATCACAATCTGCGCGTCGTTGACCAGCCATTGCGGGATATCGAGCGGCACGAGACCTGTCAGCGACAACAGGGCGGCCACCAGCATCGGCCCGGTCAGCTGCGCGGCGGGCAGGCGGAGGTATTTGCCAGCGACGATGCCCAGACAGCCCGAAATCAGGATGAGGGGAAGCACCTCCAGCGGCACCGACGGACGCGCAAGGGTCATGCCGGCGGCGCTGCCCACCGGCGCGCCAAGCCAGAGCGACAGCCCGATCGGCAGCATTGTGACCACGACGATGATGCGCAGGAATTGCTGGAGGATCAGGCGCGGCATGTCGGCGCCGGCTTCTTCGCCCATCGCGATGGATTCGTACAACCCGCCTGGCGTGCTGGAATACAGCGCCGTTGCCCTGTCATATCCGCCGAACCGGTGAAACACCTGGAAATTAAAGGCAATGGCAAGGATCACGAATCCGATCAGCGCCAGCAGGCTGGCCAGCAGACGCTGACCATTGGCAAAAAGGTCCGGCGTGACCTGTGCCCCGATCATCAGCCCGATGACCGCAATGAAGATCATCCTGAGCCAGTTGGGAAAGCTGTAGCCATCGGGCAGTTGCGCCGGCAGAATGGTGGCGATCAGCGCCGTCAGGCAAAGCGGCCCCAGCAGGTAGGGCAGGGGCAGACCCAGCCAGTTTGCGGCCACCCCCGCGACCGCGGACAGGCAGATCAGACCTATCGTGGTGATCGCGTGGCGCATGGCCCTTTGAAGCAGCGCCCGGGGCCGACCGCAAGCCGAATCGCGCGGGGTGCGGCCGGTTGCGGCCCGTTCCCGGCTATTCCGTCACCGACACCAGATGCCAGCGTACGGCGTCGTTCTTCACCGCGTCCAGGTCCTGCACCCGCGTCGACAGCCCGACCAGTTGGGTGATGTGATAGGGGATCAGCGTCCCGGAATGGTCAAAGAGGTATTTCTGTGCGCCGATATAGAGCGCGCGGCGTTTATCGAAATCAAGTTCCTGGCTGGCGATGTCCAGCATGGCATCAAAGGTGGGGTCGTTGAAATAGCTCTCGTTCCACTTGGCGGTCGAGCGGAAAATTTCGTTCAGGGCCTGGGCCGCGGGGCGTTCACCCCAGCGGGTGCCGACCGCATCCTTCTGCATCCAGATCTGCGACCAGTACCCATCGGTGGCGGCCTTGATGATCTTGACGCGAATGCCCGCGGGCGCCAGCTGTTCCTGCAGGGCCACGGCCATCGAGGGCCAGGTCGGCTCCAGCGTGGAGATGTAAACCTCGATCTCCAACCCGTCGGGATACCCGGCCTCGGCCAGCAATGCGCGGGCCTGTTCGATATCCTGCGGACAGTCGAAATCGGCGTAATACTGATCATTCGGACCGACCGGCGTATCGCAGCTGACGATGCCGCCACCGCCAAGCACCAGTTTCAACAGATCCTCGCGGTCAACGGCCAGTCTTATCGCCTTGCGCACCCGGACATCGTCATAGGGCGGCACATCGGTCCGGAAAACCATGCCGATCCAGTTCCCGGTTGGAATGTCCTGAACGTTGTAGCGGTCCGAATTCTGCAGGACCCGGCGCAGGGACGGGTTGATGCCGCGTTCCATGTCAAGCTGCCCGGCCAGGAACGCCGTCAGCCGCGCCTGGCCATCGGGGATGCCGATCACCTCGATCCGCGCCAGCTTTGGCGGACCTTCCCAGTAATCCTCGTTGGCGCTGAGGATACTGATGCCGTCGGCGTCGAATTTGTCGACCTTGAAGGGGCCGGTGCCGATGCCGCTGCGCCCGATCGTATCGCCGGAGCCGTCGGGAATCATCCGCAGCCGGGCCTCCATCAGCTGCAGGGGCAGATCGGCAAAGCCGTGTTTCAGGGTGAATCGCACGGTCAACGGGTCCAGCGCCTCGACCTTCTTGACCATGTTGATGACCGATCGCACGGGGCTGTCCATCTCGGGGTCGAGGATACGTTCGATAGAGTAGACAACGTCATTGGCGTCGAAATCGCTGCCGTCGTGAAAGCGGACGCCATCGCGCAGTCTGAAGGTCCATTGCGTGGCGTCTTGGCTGACCTCCCAGCCGGTTGCCAGATCGGGTTGCGGCTTGCCGTCCAGCCCGGGCCGCACCAGGCGGTTCATGATCTTTTCGGTGATCTGCAACACGCGCCCGGTCGAAATCGGATCAAGGCTCGAGAGATTGCCGAAACCGACCTCATGCGCATGTCGGAACGTTCCCGCGGGCTGCCCGCTGGCCGCCCCGGCGAACAGCAGGGCGCAGATCAGGACCGACTGGAAATAGCGCAATTGCCTCTCCCGGATCGCGGGCAAAAACGCGGCCCGCAGCCCATTAGTCGCCCGATTCTCGGGACAAAGCAATCACGCCAACCCGATCGACAGCGCGGGTCTGTGTCAAATGTCTATGAAATTGGCTCCGGCGGTAGGGATCGAACCTACGACCAATTGATTAACAGTCAACTGCTCTACCGCTGAGCTACGCCGGAACACGGAGGCCCGTATAGCAACACCGATTGGTTCCGTCCAGAGGGATTGTCACACTTTTTTTGCGTAAATGTCTTCCGGATTCAGGTCAGCGAAAATGCCGCGCCTGCGGTCAGTTCCGTTTCTGGCTTTGCGAGGTTTTTTCCATACAGATCAACAAGATGTGCCAAGACGTTGCGGGTGGCCGCGGGGAGAAGGGCGGTGGGCGTGTCGGTATAGATCATGCGGGCCAGCGTTTCCGCGTTCGCCGGCCCGCGGTCAAGCTGGCCCAGGATCGCTGCTTCGCGTGATTTCCGGTGGCCTATCAGCCAGTCCAGCCTGCCGCGCGGATCGGTGATCGGTGCGCCGTGGCCCGCGTGGAACACCCCCGCCTCCAGCGCGTGCAGGCGGTCGCAGGAGGCCATGAAATCGGTCAGGTCGCCATCGGGCGGCGATACCAGCGAGCTGGCCCAGCCCATCACCAGATCGCCGGTAAAGACCACATCGCCCAACGAAAAACACAGGTGATTACCGAAATGGCCGGGCGTCCAATGGGCCATCAATCGCCAGCCGTCGCCGTCAAGCACCGCACCGTCATCCAGGCCCACATCGGGCGTGAAACCCGCATCCACCCCTTCGCCGCCGCCCACCAGACCGGTATCGGCCAGTTGCTGCATGATCGCGCTGCGGCCGGCATCGGCGGCGCCGTAGGCGTAGATTTTCGCGCCGGTTTCGCGGGCGAGGGGGGCGGCCAGCGGTGAATGATCCAGATGGGCGTGGGTCACGAGGATATGGGTGACCTGCTGATCCGGCCGCAGGGCCGCCAGAATCGCCGCCAGATGACCGGGATGGTCAGGGCCGGGATCGATCACCGCAACCTGCCTGTCGCCCACCAGATAGGTATTGGTGCCACGAAAGGTCATCGGCGACGGGTTGGGCGCCACGATACGCCGGATGTCGTTGCCAGTCACCTCTGCCTTGCCGACAGGTGGATTGAATTCAGCTTGGTGGTCCATTGCCCTTCCTCTCGTGCCGCCGCCCGGCTAGGTTTAGCGCATGAACTTCCGATGGCTCAAACCCTATATGCCTCGCAGCCTTTATGGCCGGGCATTCCTGATCCTGCTCATGCCGGTGATTTCGCTGTTGCTGGTGATCACGATCGTTTTCATTCAGCGCCATTTCGAGGGTGTGACCCGGCAGATGACCCAGGCGGTCAGCCGCGAGGTCAAGCTGGTGCTGGATCACGGGGCGGTCTCGGGCGACAGCGAAGGCGTGGCGATGGCCGCGGTGCTGCAAATTGCCGTGGGTCCGATCTCGCAGGCCGAGATGCCGCAGGATGATTACCGCCGCTGGTATGATTTCACCGGTGCCGTCGTGATCCGGGAATTCACCAAGCTGTTGCCCCGCGTTCAATCCATCTCATTGCCGGATGACAAGGTTGTCCGGCTTTTCTTTACCACGCCCGAGGGGCCGCTGGAGCTTAGTTTCGACCGGCGGCGGGTGTCGGCGTCGAACCCGCATCAGCTGTTGGTCTATATGGCCGTCTTCGGCGTGCTGATGACGATCATCGCCTATCTCTACCTACGCAACCAATTGCGGCCGATTACCCGGCTGGCCCGCGCGGCCGAGGCGTTCGGCCGGGGGCGCAACGTGGTCTACCGGCCAGCCGGCGCGATAGAGGTGCGCGCTGCCGGCAGCGCATTCCTGGACATGCGCGCCCGGATCGAGCGGCAGATCGAGCAGCGTACGCTGATGTTGTCGGGGGTCAGTCATGACCTGCGCACGCCGCTGACCCGGTTGAAGCTGGGGTTGTCGATGCTGGAGGAGGAAGAGGTCGATCTGTTGAAGCGCGACGTGGCGGATATGGAACGGCTGCTGGATGAATTCCTGGCCTTTGCCCGCGGCGCGCAGGAGGGCGAGGCAAGTCCGGTCGACCCGATCGCGCTGATCGAGAAGATCGTTGCCGATTGCCAGCGCGCCCAGATCAACGCAAATCTTGTCCAGGCGACCGGTTCGGGCGAGGTGGTCCTGCGCGAGGACAGCATCCGCCGGGCGGTCGAAAACCTCATCAACAATGCCGTGCGCCACGGAACGGTGGCCGAGATCTCGATCATGCTGACCGACAGAACGCTGCGCATCCGGGTCGAGGACGACGGCCCCGGCATCCCCGAGGAACAGCGCGAAGAGGCGCTCAAGCCGTTTGCCCGGCTCGATCCGGCGCGCAATCAGGACAAGGGTGGCGGCGTGGGGCTGGGCCTGGCGATCACCGCGGACATCGCGCGCGCGCATGGCGGTATGCTGCGGTTGGGCGAAAGCGAGAACCTGGGCGGGCTGCGTGCGGATATTGTCATCGGCAGGTAAGGGCGGTGTCTGCCGCGCGCCGGATCGTGGTGTATCGGGCGCTGCGGTAACGCGCCGGCAAGAGATGATCCGGATAGTCGCAGCGCGGCATGGGGACGCCGCCGGGATATGGCGCGAGCGGGCCGGGGGAATCATGGAAAAGAAAACCTTCAAACGTGAAATCGCCGTGTGCCTGGCGGTTTTTCTGTGTTTCGTCGCCTGGAAAGCGGCCGAGGCGGAACCGGTCGAGACGCTGAAGGTCATCATCTGGCCGATCATGCTTTTCGTGGGCGCTGCCTTCGGGATGCAATGGGCCAGCAAACAGACCGGCCTGACAGCGGGCAAGTCGTGATTTGGCATGGGCCTGAAGGGCCCGGCCCGCGATGGCTTTCCCGGGTCGTGGCGGCCCCGTGTCAGCCTCTGACCAACATTTCGCCCAGAATTTCCTTGAGCTTGCCGGCAACGACATCGGGCTTGTGACGGGATAATGATACATGCCCGAGCCCGGCGATTTCATGGTATTCGCCGTCCGGCGAAAGATCGGCCACCGCCCGGCACATCGGCGGCGGCGTCTGGATATCCTCGGAAAAACCGATCACCCGGAACGGCACCGGGCAGGTTCTGAGCGCCGCGCGGCAATCAAAGGCCAGGCAGGCTTCCCACTGGTCGATCGTGTCACGAGGGTCGCGGCCGCTGAAACGCGCGGTATAGGCTTGCTTGATTTCACCCCAAAGACCGGGATCCGCCAGCGCGGCGGCGGGAAATGCGTAGACCGCATAATGCGGCGCCAGAAAATAGTCGGGCAGGATCACACCCGCCTTGCGGATGTCGATTTCGGCCTGCATCCAGTCACGGGTGAAACCGTCGATATAGGCAGCCGTCCCCATCGGGATCGCCATCCGGACCTTGCCGGGAAATTCGATCGCGGTGGCCTGTGTCACCAGCCCGCCAAGTGACAAGCCGCAGACAACCGCCTTACCGCCGCAGAACGCGTCGATCACCGCGGCGCAGTCGCGCGCATAGTCCGACATCGACCAGGGCGGCGGCGGCGCGGAGGTTTCACCGGCGCCGCGCGGGTCGTAGGCGATGCAGCGAAAACTGCCCGTCAGCCGCGCGAAGATCTGGGCATAGCCTTCCGCCGGGGTGTCGCCGCCGGGGATGAAGACGATATCGGGGCCGGTGCCCTCGATCACCACCCGCATGGTCACCCCATCCTTTGTGGTCAGTTCATGGGTCTCGGCGCCGGGGCCAAAGGCGGGATATGCGCTCATCGGTTTTCTCCTTGTGTCACATGCCGTTCCGCGGGATCGCGTGGTGCCATTCGATTTCGTGGAACAGGTCGTCACCATCCCAGCACTGCACCCTGGCCGTCAGGTGAAACTCGGTTTCCGTCGCGGTCTGTTCGGAGGTGGTCTTGATGCGTGCTGACCAGTCACCGCGCTCGAACCTGCTTTCCTGCTCCATCGTCGCCCGTGCGCTCAGCGGATCATCGGGATGGATGCTGTAGACCCGGTCCGAGACATCGGACAGCGCCGTGCCGGTCTCAAGCTGCATCTGGCCCACCGGCCCAAACACGCCGCCATCGGAATACATGCGCGCTGTGTGCAGACCGGTGGTCAGATCGACCGACAGGCTGCGTTTGAAAGAACCCTCGCGGAGCCGCGCACTGGGCCGCGGTAATTGATCGGTCGGCGGTTCCGGCAGCGTGCGGGGGGTGGGCGCCTGGGGCGTGTCGCGGCGCTGCGGCACTGTCAGGACGGATCGGCCGGCGGCCAGTGTCAGCGTGACAGGGGACGGTGCGGGCCACAGCACCGGCCAATAGGCCGAGGCGATCTGGACCATCACCCGGTGCCCTTCCGGCACGCGATACCCGATGGCGTGCATCTGTAGGCCGACGCGCATGACCTCTCCGGGCACGACGGGCCGGGGATTCGTGTCACCATCCCGGTGCATGAGGTTGCAGAAGCCGCGCGAAATCAGCGTCTGCGCGCCATCCGGCGCCTCGTCCACCAGAAGTGCTGCGACAAAGGCGTGGGGTTGATCCGCGGCCAGCTCTAGCGTCAGGCCGGGCTGGCCGAGGATTTCCAGCGCCTGATCAAGCGGTTCGCTGCGAAACAGCAGCGCGCCGCCCGCGTCCATCCGGCAATCGCCGGGCATGTCGCCCTTGAGCGCGAAAGAGCACATGTCGCCGCCCGCCAGTCCGAATGTCTGGGGCGAGCAGATCGACATTTCCGCGCCATCCGGGCGGGCGGTGTCCTGCAGCGTGCCGTTGTTGAGCCACAGCGCCAGGGGCGACACGTTCGGCGACGGCCATCCGGGTTCCTCGACCCAGCGGCCGGGCCTGAATTCGTGGAAGCCCGCCGGTGCCACGCTCTCCTGCATCCAGAACCGCAGCGGCGGTTCATCGTCGAGGCCGGTGTCGATATCCTTGAGCCAGCGATCCCAGAAACGCACCGCCTCGTCGATGAAATTCACCCTTGGCCTTGGCACGCCCTCATGCGGGTAGAGATGCGCCCAGGGACCCATCAGCACCCTGACCGGGCCTTTCAGCCGTTCGGCGATGCGAAACGGCGTGTCACGGTACAGATCGGCCCAGCCACCGAAATAGAAAACGGGGATCTGGACATCATCGTAGTTTTCCGAGATCGACCCGCGCCGCCACATCCCGTCACGGGTCTGATGTTCCAGCCACTGCGCCGGCCAGAAGGTCATCGCCTCCAGCCGTTCTTTCCACATCTCGCGCCAGCGATTGTCGCCGACAATGGCGGGGTCCGGCGGAAAGGCGTTGTAGAGCTGCATGATCGAGCCCCACCAGAAATTGTCGCCCGCAAGGCAGCCGCCGCAGAAATGGATATCTTCCAGCCAGCGGTCATCGGTGCCCATCACCGGCACGATGGCTTTCAGCGCGGGGGGGCGCAGGGCCGCCACCTGAAAGGCGGTAAAGGCGCCCCAGGACTTGCCGAACATGCCGACCTTGCCGTCACACCAGGGCTGCGCGGCAATCCATTGCACCACATCGGCGCCGTCCTGCATCTCCTGCTGGGTATATTCGTCCACCATCACGCCGTCGCTGTCGCCGGAACCGCGCATGTCGACCCGCAGGCAGGCATAGCCGTTGGCGGCAAATCGCGGGTGCATCCCCTCGTCGCGCAGTCGGGTGCGGTCACGGCGGCGATAGGGGATATATTCCAGCAGGGCAGGCACCGGCGTTCCCGTCGCGCCTTCGGGCAGCCAGAGCCGCGCGGCAAGTTGCTTGCCGTCGGGCATCGGGATCCACACGGTTTCGGTTACACTGACGTCGGGCATGGGGCAGGGCCTTCGAAGAGGAAATATCCGGCCGGTGTCGGCCGGGCGGGGCGGCCGGCAAATGCGGCCGCGCCGGGCTCACGCCGGGGCGCTGCGGCTCAGGCGAGCCACCACCGTTCGGTCCAGCGGCCGCCATCCATTTCCCAGTTCGACGCCACCGGGCCGTGGGCGACCTTGTCGGTCATCGCATAGACATAGTTGGCAAAGGCCCAGACCACGACGCCGCCTTCGTCGCTTACGATCTGCTGCATTTCGCCATACATCTCGCCGCGCAGGTCGGCATTCAGCTCGCCCCGCGCTTCCAGCAGCAGTTCGTTGAACCGCTCATGCTCCCAATAAGTGTCGTTCCAGTCCGCGCCCGAGGCATAGGCGCTGGAGAACATCCAGTCGCAGGTGGGCCGTCCGCCCCAGTAGCAGGCGCAGAACGGCTCCTGCATCCAGACATCCGACCAGTAGCCGTCATTCGGCTTGCGGTCGACGGTCAGGTTGATGCCGGCCGGGCTCAGGTGTTCACGATAGAGAACCGTGGCATCCAGCGCACCGGAATAGGCCGCGTCGGCGGCGGCGCAGGTCAGGTCGATGCTGTCGAGGCCGGCGTTCTTGAGGTGGAACTTCGCCTTGTCTGGGTCATAGGTGCGCTGTGCCAGTTCGGTATTGTGATAGGGGACCGAAGGCGCGATCGGGTGGTCGTTGCCGACGATCCCGCGGCCGTTCAGAATGGTCTTGACCATTTCTTCCCGGTCGATGCCGTGCTTGAGCGCAAGGCGCAGCTCGTTGTTGTCATAGGGGTTCAGCCCGGTATTCATCGGGAAGGTATAGTGCAGGAAACCGGTCGCTTCCTCGACCCGCACCGACGGCACACGCTCCAGCAGGCCCACGGTCTTGAGGTCGACGCGGCTCATGATGTCGACCTCGCCGGTCTGCAGCCCGTTCTGGCGCGCCGACACGTCCGGAACATAGAGGATCTCGATCTCGTCGAACCACGCGCGGTTCGGTTTCCAGTAATCGTCGCGGCGCTTCAGTTGTGTCCGCACACCGGCCTTGTGGCTTTCCATCGTGTATCCGCCGGTGCCGATGAAATCCTGCCAGTTCACCTGTCCGTCTTCGACCGGCATCAGGATAAAGTGGTAATCGGCCATCAGGAACGGGAAGTCGGCATTGGGACCGTCAAGGTCGAAGATCACCGTTTCGTCGCCATCCTTGCGGTAGCCGGTGATCAGGTCGGCGGTCGTGCGCATCCCCGAGCCCGATTCCTCGCCCGCGTGGAACTTGAGCGAACCGATCACGTCATCCGCTGTCAGCTTGCGCCCGTCCGAGAAGGTGACTTCGGGGCGCAGCTTGAAGGTCCAGGTCTGGGCGCCGTTGGATCCCTCCCAGCTTTCGGCGGCATCGCCCACCAGTTCGCCCGACGGATCAATTTCGGTCAGGGTCGAATGGGTCGCGAAGCCCACGGACATCATGTAGATATCCGTGTAGGTCCACGGGTTAAGCGAATCCTGTGTCGACCCTTCGGCCAGCGCGACACGCACCGTGCCGCCGCGTTTACCGGTCTGGGCGAAAGCCGGCATTCCGGCAAGGCCGAGCGCGCCAAGCGCAGCGCCGCCCTGCAACACGTTCCGGCGGGTGGGCTGAATGAAATTCCGTGTCATGTTATCTTCTCCCTTTTGTTATGATCTGTTCAGGACGAGGGCCCGGTCCGCACGGCCGACGGATCATCGCCTGTGTGGTCCCGTGGAATGATCACCGGTGAGTTCACCCAGATCATCCGCGCGGGCTGGTCCGACTTGTTCGATGTCCTGTGAGGAATGTCGCCGCGGATGCTGTAGCTGTCGCCGGCGCGGAGCGTGATGACCTCGTCGCGCAGCACCAGCTCGATCTCACCTTCGAGCACGAGGCAATGCTGCTCTCCGTCGCGCACGACGATGCCTTCATCGCGCTCTTCCGAACGGGGCGCGTATTCGCTGATCCCGAAATAGTAGTCCCCGCCGATGGTGCTGGACAACAGCCAGTCGGTATAGCCGCTTTCCTCGGCAGGTTCGCCGTATAACAGGTTGAGGTTGCGGCGATTTTCGGCGCGCACCACATGGGCCCGCTCAAGCGGGCCGGCGCCCGGGCGGCGGGTAAAGAACCAGGCGACCGGCACCGCCAGCGCATCGGCAAGGCGGGTCACCTTCTCCAGCGATGCGTTGACCGCACCGCGTTCGATGGCGCTGACATGGCTGACGGAGATACCGCTTGCGGCGGCAAGCTGTGCGAGGGTCAGGCGCCGGGCCTTGCGCAACTGCCGGACTTCCAGCCCGAACGCCGCGATGCTGCGGGTCGGCGCCATATCGGCATTGTCCGGTTGTCCGATCCTTTCAGGCTGTGCCACGTTCACCTCCGGTTACGCGGGCAGTATCCCAAAAAATTCGCTCATGACAAGAATTTTGTTGAAAAATTACGTTATACAGGGTTCAATTCTGAAAATTCCACTCATGCCGGGGCGTGAATATTCCAACGGAATGAACTGATAATGCGGCTTTTCATCGCGACGCTATCAACCGAAACCAACACGTTCTGTCCGATGCCCACGGCCATGTCCGGGTTCGAGGAGTATTTCCTGCGCCACGGCGATGCGACGCGCGAAGCCCCCAACCTGATGACAGAGGCGCTTCATGTCTGGCGCGCGCGGGCCGAAGCTTTGGGCTGGGAGGTGGTCGAGAGCCTTGCCGCGATTGCCGAGCCTGCAGGTCGCACGACGCGGCAATGTTACGACGCGCTGCGGGGTGAGATCCTGGCGGATCTTGACCGGGCAGGCGGCGCGGACATCATCCTGTTGCAGCTGCATGGCGCGATGGTTGCGGAGGGCGTGGACGATTGTGAAGGCGACATCGCAGGAAGGGTGCGGAAACTTTGCCCTGACGCAACCATCGGTCTGGCGCTTGACCTGCATTGCCACCTCACGCAGCGGATGCTGGATGCCAGCGACCTTGTCATCTGCTTCAAGGAATATCCGCATGATGACGCCTCGGACCGCGCGGCGGAACTGTTTGATCTGGCCTACCGGACATTCACGGGTGAAATCCGGCCGGTGATGCGGCAGTTCGATTGCCGGATGGTCAATCTCTACCTCACCAAGACCGGCGCAATGCGCGGCTTCGTTGACCGCATGACGGCGCTGGAGAGCGCGCCCGGCATCCTGTCGGTGTCGCTGGCGCATGGCTTTCCCTGGGCGGATGTGGCCGATGTGGGGGCGCGTGTGCTGGTTTTGACCGACAACGATCCCGGTTTGGCCGCTTTGACCGCGGAACAGGTCGGGCAGGAGTTTTTTCGTCTGCGGCACGAGGTGACAACCCCGCTGTCGGGCCTTGATGCCGCGCTGGACGAGGTGGCGGCGGCGGGCGCCGGGGGGCCGGTTGTTCTGGCCGATATGGGCGACAATTCCGGGGGCGGCGCGCCGGGGGATTCGACCTTCATGCTGCGCGCCGTGCTCGACCGGTCATTGTCTCATGTTGCCACGGGCATCTACTGGGATCCGGGTGTCGTTCGGATCTGCCAGGATGCCGGGATCGGTACCGGCCTGCGGTTGCGCCTGGGCGGCAAGGTCGGCCCCGAGTCGGGGGAGCCGGTGGATATCACGGCGCGGGTGATGAATGTCGCCGCGGGTCTGGGGCAACATCTGGGCAAGGGGCTGGAGCCGCTGGGAACGATGGTCTGGCTGCGGACCGGCGACGAGGTCGACATCGTGGTGAATGACCTGCGGACGCAGGTTTACCACCCCGAGGCGTTCGAACAGCTTGGGATCGACCTGTCGGCCAAATCGCTCATCACCGTCAAATCCCTGTTCCACTTCTTCGGCCCGTTTCAGCCGATCGCGGCGCGGATCATCCAGGTTGCGACACCGGGCGGCACCTCCCCCGACTTCCGGAGCATGAACTATACCAAGCTAACCTCGGCCTATTGGCCGGCAACTGAGACACCTTTTGAAAGCTAGTATCGCCAGGCCGCCGCCTGCCGCTTCCGCTGCGGAAAGGCGGGATTGTTTGCGGCCTGTGTCTTCGCCAGCGCTGAACCGTCAGCGGACGGGAACGGATTAAGGCAGTGGATTGACTGCGAGACCCTGAATATAGATACCAAAGAAATGTGAGTATTCAAATGGATGCGCTAGAAAGTTCAACCACTTGACGGTCTATGGAATAAGCCGACTGAAACGACGTCAGGTAGGCGGCAGCGCATCGTCTTTTTCATTCTCGCCGGATTTGAACACCTTCATCTGATCTGCCGGGTAGGGTTCGAGCACCTCCAGCGCGTCGTCCGCGCTGCCCGCCATCCAGGTTTCGTATTTTTCTGGCGGCACGATCACCGGCATTCGATCCGGGTGCACGGGCTTGACGAGATCGTTCGCGCTGGTCGTGATGATCGTATAGACCTCACATCTGTCCGGCCCGTCCGGCCCTTCGAACTGCGAGACAGTCCAGAGGCCCGCGAAGGCGAAGAGCGGCCGTTCTTCGCCGCCATCAAGCCCGAACCAGTAATAGGTTGCCGGGTTACGCCCCTTGGCTTCGCAGAATGAGGTCGCTGGAACCAAACACCGACGCTGTTGAAAGCTGCCTCTCCACAGGCCGGATGTAGCGACCTTGTTGTCGCGCGCATTGTTCCATGCGGCGGGCTGCAGCGTCTTGCCGGTCTTCTTGCTTACCTTCGTGGTGCGGAAACCCCAGGACAGGGTTACAAGCTCGCGCTCGCCATCCTTGGTGTGGCGCATGACATAGCCGGGATATTTGGGCCAGATCGCCGCCAGCGGCTCGGCATTGCCCAGATGGACGTTCTTTACCGGAACATCGAACAACTGGCGCATCGCTTCAACCGGCTTGGTGCTGGAATAGAGGTTACACATGGGGCCAGATGGTCACAGCACCGGGTATCGCGTCAAGGATCACCAAGCATCACCGTTCGCCATTTCTGGATTATCCGGTCCGGTCGCCGGATGGGCAGTTTGCCGATCTCGGTCGCGTCGGGAACGCGCAGCCTGACGTTGATGTATTCGGTCGTCTTGCACCGTGAGCACGGGAAAGGCGGCTGGTGGGCTGGCAGATCGGGGTCCACCACCTTGATCAAATCCGATGCCAGGAAGTTGGTCTTGCGATGGCAAAGATTGCATCGGACGGTCATGACCTGGCAAAGCCGGGCTGCGTCTTTCAGCCTGTGGAACGGCTTGCCGGGATGGGGGCGGACAGGTGGGAACGATACTGGCATGACGTTAGAACATACCAAGAACATCCAAACAGTAAAGCCGTCAGGGTGATCCGGCGGGTTTGATCGCTGCCGGGCACCGGATCGCGCAGCAGCCTGGCCGAGGAATACCGATCCGTCTGCCGTGACCATGACACGCAGGAAAGCTTTCCCGCGGCCTCTCAACCAGCCTTCACAGCCAACCGGCTATTGTAACCGTCAAGGGGGCGAAGCCCCTGAAAGGCAAGGACCTATCTTGGTTTCAACAAGCTGGTCTGGTAGGCCCGGAGGGACTCGAACCCCCAACCAAAGCGTTATGAGCGCTCTGCTCTAACCAATTGAGCTACAGGCCCGACCTGACGCCCGTCGTAGAAAGCAATCCGCCCAAGGTCAAGCGGATGCGGCACCGGGGCGGTTTTTTCGCCCGATGGACCGGGGCGGGCGGGTTTCTGGCACGCGCATCTGTGCCCGCCGTGCTGCTCTGGGTGCCGGTTTTCCGTTTCACCGTTCGGTTTCTGGTTGCCCGGCGCGGGGCGGGCGACTAGAGAAGCCGCAAGACCCAAGCGGAGCAGGCCAATGACCCAGAAAAGAAACGGTGTGACCTATGCCGATGCCGGTGTAGATATCGACGCGGGCAATGCGCTGGTGGACCGGATCAAGCCCGCGGCCAAGCGCACCGGGCGGCCCGGTGTCATGGCGGGCCTGGGTGGGTTTGGCGCGCTCTTTGACCTCAAGGGTGCAGGCTTCAGCGATCCGATCCTGGTGGCGGCGACCGACGGGGTGGGCACCAAGCTCAGGATCGCGATTGATACCGGCAATGTCGATGGCGTGGGCATCGACCTGGTGGCGATGTGCGTGAACGACCTGGTCTGCCAGGGAGCCGAGCCGCTTTTCTTCCTTGATTACTTCGCCACCGGCAAGCTGGATACCGACAGCGCCGCGCGGATCATCGAGGGGATTGCCGAGGGCTGCGTGCGGTCGGGTTGTGCGCTGATCGGCGGCGAAACGGCTGAAATGCCGGGCATGTATCCCGAAGGTGATTTCGACCTGGCGGGCTTTGCCGTGGGCGCGATGGAGCGTGGCGCTGACCTGCCTGCCGGTGTCGCGGCGGGCGACGTGCTTCTGGGTCTGGCCAGTGACGGGGTTCACTCCAACGGCTACAGCCTGGTGCGCAAGCTGGTCGAGCTGTCGGGCCTGGGCTGGGACGCCGATTGCCCCTGGGCCGAGGGCACGCTGGGCGCGGCGTTGCTGACCCCCACGCGGCTTTACGTGAAACAGGCGCTGGCCGCGGTCAGGGCAGGGGGCGTGCACGCGCTGGCGCATATCACCGGTGGCGGGCTGACCGAGAACATCCCCCGCGTGCTGCCCGAGAACTGCGGCGTGGCGATTAATCTGGGCGCCTGGGATCTGCCGCCCGTGTTCAAATGGCTGGCGGATCAGGGCGGCATGGCAGAGGCCGAGATGCTCAAGACCTTCAACTGCGGCATCGGCATGGTTCTGGCCGTCGATGCCACGCGGGCCGATGCGTTGCACGCCCTGCTGGAAGAGGCCGGCGAGACGGCCTGCCGCCTGGGACATGTCACCGATACGCCGGGCGTCAGCTATTCCGGGGCGCTGGCTTGACGAAACGGGTGGCGATCCTGATCTCGGGCGGCGGGTCGAACATGGTCTCGCTGGTGGACAGCATGGCGGGCGATCATCCGGCCCGTGCCTGCCTGGTCCTGTCCAACAATCATGATGCGGGCGGGTTGCAGAAAGCGGCGGACAGGGGCGTGGACACGGCGGTGGTCGATCACAGGCCGCATGGCGATGATCGCGCGACGTTCGAGGATGTGCTGCATGCGCGCCTGCGGGACGCGGCGCCGGATATCCTCTGCCTTGCCGGGTTCATGCGGGTGCTGACCGAAGGATTCGTCAGCCGCTGGCAGGGGCGGATGATCAACATCCATCCGTCGCTCTTGCCCAAGTATCGCGGCCTCAACACCCATGCCCGCGCGCTGGAGGCGGGCGATACCGAGGCCGGGTGCAGCGTGCACGAGGTGACGCCGGCGCTGGACGATGGCCCGTTGCTGGGTCAGGCGCGTGTGCCGATCCTGCCCGATGACACGCCCGATACGCTGGCCGCGCGGGTGCTGCGGCAGGAACATATCCTCTATCCGGCCGTGCTGCGCCGGTTCGCGGCCGGAAACCGGGCGATGCTTTCCTTGCCCTGACAGCGCCGGACAGTTGCAATTACCGCCCGCTGCCCTCTATACACGGATTTTCTCCAGACCCTCGGGAAAGACAAAAGAACCATATGAAAACCATCACCACGACCCAGGATCTGACTGCCTTCTGTCAAAAAGCCGCAACGCATGACTACGTTACCGTCGATACCGAGTTTCTGCGCGAACGCACCTATTATTCCAAGCTGTGCCTGGTGCAGCTGGCCGTGCCCGGGGACGGCGAGGACGATGCCGTTCTGGTCGACCCGCTGGAGGGCGAGCTGTCGCTTGAGCCGCTATACGATCTTTTCCGCGACACCTCGGTGGTCAAGGTGTTCCACGCCGCCCGTCAGGATCTAGAGATCTTCTATGTCGATGCCGGCATCATCCCCGCGCCGCTCTTCGACACGCAGGTGGCGGCGATGGTCTGCGGTTTTGGCGAGCAGGCGGGCTACGAGACACTGGTGCGGAAGATCGCCCGACAGCAGCTTGACAAGACATCGCGCTTTACCGATTGGTCGCGCCGCCCGCTGACCGAGGCGCAGAAATCCTATGCGCTGGCCGATGTGACCCATTTGCGCGACATCTACGAATTCCTGGCCGAAAAGCTGCGCCAGAACGACCGCGCGAAATGGGTCGCCGAAGAGATGCGTATTCTGACCGATCCGGAAACCTATGTGACCCGCCCCGAAGAGGCATGGCGGCGGGTCAAGACCCGCAACAACTCGGGCCGCTTTCTGGCCGTCGTGCGGGAGCTGGCCCAGTTCCGCGAAACCTATGCACAGGCCCGCAATATCCCCCGCAACCGGGTTTACAAGGATGACGCGCTGGTTGAGCTGGCTTCGACCCGGCCGGCGACGCCGCAGGATCTGGGCCGCGCGCGGCTGCTTCTGCGCGAGGCGCGCAAGGGCGAGATCGCCGAGGGAATCCTGGCGGCTGTCAAGACCGGGCTGGAATGCCCTCCCAAGGAACAGCCCAAACCCGACACCCGTCAGGAGAAACTGCAGGTGAACCCGGCGCTGGCCGACCTGTTGCGCGTGCTGCTGAAGGCCAAGACCGAAAGTTTCGGCGTTGCGCCCAAGCTGATTGCCAATGCGGCGGAACTGGATCAGATCGCCGCCGGCATTCGCGATCTGCCTGCGCTGAACGGCTGGCGCGCGGATGTGTTCGGGCAGGATGCGCTCAGGCTTTGCGAGGGCAAGGTCGCGCTCACCGCCAGCGGCAACAACATTCGGATCATCGAGCTCTGAGGCGCGTCAGCGCCGGGCGGAACGTTCGTTGCGCGCCCCGATCACACGGATCGTGCTGGCAATGGCCAGGTCATTGTTCGACACGAACCGCCCCGCCTGCACCGAGCGTTGTCTGGGGTTGCCTTGCGGGGTATCGCGGGGTTGAACCGCCATCAGGCGCAGGGTCAGCACGCCATTGACCGGTTCGCCGTTGGTGTCGGATATCAGGCGCACGTCATAGGCGCCCTGCTGCAGCGAAACGCCGGTCACGCGGATGATCGCCCCGGCGGTGGTCGGTTCGATGCTTACGCCGGTGATCTGGTCAACCGGTGTTCCGGTGTAGATTTCGCGCCGATCCCGGCGGCGGATGCGGGTTTCGCGCGGGATAAGCGGGTTGGCCTGACCGGGTTCCGCGGCCACCGGCTGCGGGCTGCCCCCGCCGAACCAGTTGCCGGGGTTCAGGCGCGAGTCGCGCAGTCGCGCGCAGCCCGACAATACCATCGACGAAATCACCAGAACTGTCACAAATGTCCGCATCGCACCTGCCCCTTATCACTCACATCGGGTTACCCCATCACGTCCGCATTGAAAAGACAGAAGGTTGGGCTGGACCTTTGCGGGGTGCGTGCTTAGGTGTTTTGACATCACCACAGGGAACGTCAGGACCATGGCCAGCGCCGCGTTTGAAGATATCGTCGAAGATTTCGAGTTCCTCGAGGACTGGGAGGACCGGTATCGCTATGTCATCGACCACGGCAAGGCGATGGCACCGCTGGACGATGCCCTGAAGGTGCCGTCGACCAAGGTCGAGGGCTGCGCAAGCCAGGTCTGGCTGCATCCCCGGATCGAGGGCGGCGTGTTCTCGTTTGACGGTGACAGCGACGCGCTGATCGTGCGCGGGCTGATTTCGGTTCTCAGGGCACTCTACAACGGTCTGCCCGTGGCCGAGGTGCCGCGGGTTGATGCCGGGGGCGAGCTGGCCCGGCTTGGCCTCAACGATCATCTATCGGCGCAACGGTCCAACGGGTTGCGGTCGATGATCGAACGAATTCGGCAGGTGGCGGCGGAAACCGCATGATCCCTTTCCGGTGAACCGGAACCTGCCGATCCCGTGCGATTGGCGCGTGTCAGCCCGAGGAGGCGGGCGTGTAACTGGCGGCGGCTTTCTTGGCCGCGCCCATCGCCTTCATGGCTTCGGCCGATGTCAGCAGCTTGGTCGTGGCACCTCCTGACATTGAGCCGGATGCGCCAACGGCAAGCGCGCAGGCCGCCATCGCCCCGTCATCCGGCGCTTCGATCAGCGCCACGACATCCTCGTCGCCGAAGCAAAAGAACAGATGGTGGAGCGTGCCGCCCACGGCCTCGATAAGTTTTTTGGCCGCTGCCTCGCGATCCTGCGGATCATCGACCATGGCCTTGAGCGATGCGGTGGTATAGCGACCCTGAAACAAGTAAAATGGCATGACTTTTCCCCCAGATTTTTTGTGATCAAGATGCTGCCGGGTGGCCCCGCGTAGCGCCGACAGCATAGCATAATCCGGCGATTTGATCCCGAACGAACCTAAAGGCCCGTTATGCAAACGGTTTTCATGACATCGACCTGCCGAACCGGCAAAGGTCAGGTTTTCCCGGCCACGCCCCGCAGCGCCGTTTCCAGATCACCATAGCCGGTGAAACGGTATTCGAATTCCAGCCCCAGGCGCCTGGCGCAGTCCTGTGCCTTTTCCAACAGCGCCGCGTCCCTGATCTGGGCCTGATAGACCAGTTTGGTGTAATTGCCGAAGATCATGTCGCGCAGTTCGGGGTGGCGGTCCAGACCCATGGGTTTCCACACGAAGGCGTCGAATTGCTTGACCAGGAAATCCGTCAGGTAAAAGGCGGTGATCTCGCCACCCTCGGTCCGTTCGGAAAAGGCCTCGTTGCCTTCGAAGAACGAATAGCAATGCGGGCCGGCAACCATCTTGACGCCCAGTTCGTCACACTTGGCCTGCAACAGCCCGCCGGTGCCGCAATCGGCATAGACCACGAAGATCTGGTCATAGGCGTCGCGGTGCCTTGCGACGGCTTCCTCGACCGCTTCGGTGATCTTTTCGGGATACAGGTGATATTTCGCCGGCAGGCAGGTCAGCGTCATGTGATCCCAGCCATTGGCCTTGTTCAGCGCAAGAATCTCGCGCGCCAGGGCGCCGCAGGCAATCAGCAGGATCGGCGCCTTTGCGTCCTGTACGGCAAGCCCTTCGCGGGTTAGCGTTTCGTCACTGGGCAGACCAGGCATGACCACGTCTCGGTGAATGTATTCTGGACTACAGTTTACAAATGACGCGGCAAACTGACGAGAGAAAAACGCCGTGTTTCAGGTCAAAAGCGCTGCCGTTCTTTCATCTCGCGCGTTTTGGGCAAAGAGCCCGTGGTACCTTGGAAGCCCCAGCAGGTACCAGACCACAGCCACGGACAGGATTGCGCCGGCGATGATGTCAATCAGGTAATGGGCCCCGAAGACAGGCGAGGACGCGATCATCAGCAATGAATAGGTCGTGAAAGGAACGAAAAGCCATGTGCGGAAGAAGACCACGCAAAGAAGGATGCCGGAGGCCGTGTGATAGGACGGGAACGTGACCAGCCCAGGCAGGCCGACCGGATCAAGAGGTACGGCTGCATCGGCATCACGCAGCAGTTCGAGATGCGGCAGGTGATAGACGCCCGGCGGGCTGGGGAAATTGGGATAGGCCGACAGGTCGCCGACATAGAGATGGACCGCCGCCAGCGCCGGAAAGCCCGCGCCGATGACGATGGCGATCACACCGGTCAGGAAGAAGACCTCGACATAGAACCGAACGCGGCGCGGATCCCCCAAAAGCGCCAATGCGATCAATGCGATCAGGCCGACGTAGGACAGTTGGACGTAGCAGAATTCCAGAATCTTGATGAGCGTCGGGTAGGCGTGGACAAATTCGAAATAGGCCAGCCAGTTGAACCCGATGCTCCGGTCAAGGCCCGACAGCAGGTCATCCTGAAGGGGAAAGGGCAGCATCATCGTCAGGTGGTTGAAGAGCGGCAGGAACATCTGGACAAGCGAAAGGAACAGGCCCGCCTCGGCGAAATACTTTATCGACCGGCCTACCGCCCCGAGGGTCGCCGCGCGCATGCTGAATACAACGAACATCATGGCAAAGGCCGCCGTGCTCGACAATCTCCAGAACAGGTCGGAGGGCTCGCTCAGGTCCAGCGTGGCCCTGGACGTGCAAAGCAGCACGACATCCGCCAGAACAAAAAACAGCAGGATCAGATACAACGATCTACTGGTGACGGTCAGGGGCATGGATGGCGGATCCTTTGTTTTCTTGCCGGTTCACGCCTATCCGTTGAATATGACCATTCTGAGAAATCACGGTGGCGCACATAAGAAAACGGAGCCCGCAATGGGCTCCGTTCGCATTCCAACACAGGTGTTGACCCGGTTCAGCCGGTTGCACCCTGATTGTGCTTGCGGGACATGAAATCTTTGGCGGTTTCAACCGCCACGGCGGCATCTCGGCAATAGGCGTCGGCGCCGATCGCCTTGCCGAATTCCTCGTTCAGCGGCGCGCCGCCGACCAGAACGATGAAATCGTCGCGTTTGCCCTGTTCCACCATCGTGTCGATCACCACCTTCATGTAGGGCATGGTGGTGGTCAGCAGGGCGGACATGCCCAGGATGTCGGGCTGTTCGGTTTCCAGCGCCTCAAGGTAGTTTTCGACCGGGTTGTTGATGCCCAGGTCGACCACCTCGAATCCGGCGCCTTCCATCATCATCGACACGAGGTTCTTGCCGATGTCGTGGATGTCGCCCTTGACCGTGCCGATCACCATCTTGCCCACGCGGGGCGCGCCGGTTTCGGCCAGAAGCGGCTTGAGGATGGCCATGCCGCCCTTCATCGCATTCGCGGCCAGCAGCACTTCGGGGACAAAGAGGATGCCGTCGCGGAAATCCTTGCCGACGATGGTCATGCCGCCGACCAGCGCCTCGGTCAGGATCTGGTAGGGTTCCCACTTGCGTTCAAGCAGGATGTTGACGCCTTCCTCGATTTCTTCCTTCAGGCCGTCATAGAGGTCATCAAACATTTGCTGGACAAGTTCTTCGTCGTCCAGTTCCGACAGGATGATGTCGTCTTCTTCGTCTGACATAACGGATTCCCTCGATCTTGGGCGCGGGATGCGCGCATCGTTTCGTTGCGGCAGCTTTCGTTCTTTTGCCGCTCCGACACTCTTCGAAATGCGACATCACTGCTTCTTCTACCGACTTATACCGTGGATTTCGCTTCAGTGTTACTGAAATACATTCATGGTCTATATGGCCTTATTGCAAATGTTCGCTAAATGTTCCAAATTTGGAGGATGGAATCCGACAGCAGCACAGATCCCGCCATTCGGCCCGCCGGACGGGGTGCGGTCAGCAATCGCACCGGCCGGTTCGAGGCGCTGGACCGGAGGTTTGAAGCCGACGGCTGGGATCGCCCCGAGGAAGAACAGGTATTGCGCACCCATGTCTCGGTCGAAATCCCGCGGAGCCTGATCACCTATAACCGCTCGCCCGATCTGCCGTTTGACCGGTCGATCAATCCCTATCGCGGCTGCGAGCATGGCTGCATCTATTGTTTTGCCCGTCCCACACATGCCTATCTGGGCCTGTCGCCGGGGCTTGATTTCGAAACCCGGCTGATCGCGCGTCCGGGGGCGGCAAAAGTGCTTGAGCGAGAGCTGCGGCGCCGCCGTTACCGCGTGCGCCCGATTGCCATCGGCACCAACACGGACCCCTACCAGCCGATCGAAAAAGAGCATGAGATCATGCGCAGCTGCCTGAAGGTGCTGCGGAATTTCAATCATCCGGTGGCGATCGTGACCAAGGGTGCACTGATCGAACGTGACCTTGATATCCTTGCGGATATGGCAGGCAGGGGGCTGGTGCGTGTCGGCGTCTCGGTCACGACTCTTGACGCGCGGCTGTCGCGGCGGCTGGAGCCGCGGGTGCCAGCGCCGAAACGGCGGCTTGCGACGATTGCGGCGCTTACCGGGGCAGGGGTGCCGGTGCGGATCATGACCTCTCCGGTCATCCCCGGCCTGACCGATCCGGAACTCGAATCCATCCTTGAGGCGGGGGCCGAGGCCGGGGCGGAGGCCGCCAGCTGGATCATGCTGCGCCTGCCGTTGGAGGTTTCGCCCCTGTTTCAGGAATGGCTGGCGCAGCATTATCCAGACCGGGCAAGCCGGGTCATGGGCCTGATCCGCGAGATGCACGGCGGCAAGGATTACGACGCGGAATGGGGCCGCCGGATGCGTGGGGAGGGGGCATATGCCAAGATGATTGCGCAGCGGTTCGACAGGGCTGCGCGGCACCTGGGGCTGGATCGGGCGCAGCCGGGCTTGCGTTGCGACCTCTTCGAGGTGCCGCCCGGAGAGAGCAGCCAGCTATCGCTTTTCCCAAAGGGGTTTCACGCCGCGGATCACGGCTGAGAATTCACCGCGTCCGGTTACCTTGCGCGCCCGGGAAGGGCCGCAATACCGGCGCGGTGGTGGAGCTATCAGAAGGTGATGACCTCGTTTTCGGTCACCATCATATCCAGCGGCTGGTCGGTCGGCTCCAGCGGCAGGTTCACGTCTTCTTGCGCGGCATAGGCAAAGCCGATCGCCAGGGTCGGGCGTTTGGCGCGCAGCAGTTCCAGGGTGCGGTCATAGAACCCGCCGCCATAGCCCAGCCGCCCCCCCTGACGGTCGAACGCCACCAGTGGCACGACCAGGATCTCGGGTTCAAAGAAATCATCCACCTCTGGGATCATCGCCCCGAACGGGCCTTCCTTCAGCGTGCAGCCCGGCTCCCACCGCGAAAACTTCAGCGGCAGGCCAAGGCGCTGGATCACCGGCACCCCGACAGGGCCGTGCGCGGCGGCTTCTTCCATCGCCGGCACCGGGTCGATCTCGGTGCGGATCGCCATGAAGCCCGACATCGGCACCCCGCGATAACCCGCCAGCACCCCCGACAGCAGCCCCGCGCGGCCCGGTCCGCCGGCCTCGTGCGCCAACTTGCGCCGGGCAAAGGCGGCCTTGCGCGCGGCCGCCTTGATGGATTTCAGATCATTCATAGCAATACCGCCGCTGCCAGCCCCAGAAAGGCAAAAAACCCCACAACATCCGTGACCGTGGTGACAAAGGCGCCCGAGGCCAGCGCCGGGTCGATCCCGATCCGGTCCAGAATGACCGGAATCACCGTGCCCGCCAGCCCGGCAACGACCAGATTGATCACCATCGCGGCAGCGATCACATAGCCCAGCTGCGGCCCGCCGAACCACAGCACGCCGACAACGCCCATCACCACCGCGAAGATCACGCCGTTGATCAGCCCGACCATGCATTCGCGCCGGATGACGCGCCAGACGTTGGACGCGGTCAGGTCCTTGGTGGCGATGGCGCGCACCGCCACGGTCAGGCTCTGGGTACCGGCATTGCCGCCCATCGAGGCCACGATCGGCATCAGCACCGCCAGCGCCACGATCTGGGCGATGGCCGCCTCGAACTGGGCGATCACCAGCGAGGCGAGGATCGCGGTGACAAGGTTCACCGCCAGCCACGGGAAGCGCCGCTTGGTGGTGTCGATCACCTTGTCGCTCAGGCTGCTTTCCCCGACCCCGGCCAGGCGCAGGATGTCTTCTTCGTGCTCTTCGTCCAGCACCGCCATCGCGTCGTCGATGGTGATGACGCCGACCAGGCGGTCATTCTCGTCCACCACCGGGGCCGATATCAGGTGATACTGGTTGAACGCATAGGCGACATCCTCCTCGTCCTGGTTGACGGGGATGGTGTGAAAGGTTTCCTCGACGATGCTGCTCAGCAGCACCTCGCGGCGCGACGCCATCACCTTGCCCAGCATGACATTGCCCACCGGGTGCAGCTTGGGGTCGACCAGAACGATGTGGTAGAACTGCTCGGGCAGGTCATCCTGATCGCGCATGTAATCGATGGCTTCGCCGACGTTCCAGTGTTCGGGCGCCATCACCACCTCGCGCTGCATCAGGCGCCCGGCGGAATATTCCGGATAGGTCAGCGATTGCCGCACCGCCACCCTGTCGCTGTCTTCCAGCACCTCCAGGATGGCGTTTTGCTGTTCGTCCTCCAGATCTTCGACCAGGTCGACCACATCGTCGGATTCCAGCTCGCGCACCGCTTCGGCCAGCACCTCGGGATGCAGAATCGCGATCACTTCCTCGCGGATCGACTCGTCAAGCTCGGTCAGCAGGTCGCCGTCGAACTCGGTGCCGTAAAGTTCGATCAGGCGGCGCCGGTCAAAGGCGTTGATCTGTTCCAGAAGGTCGGCGATGTCGGCCGCGTGCAGCGGCTCCATCTCTTCCCACAGCAGTTTCTGATCGCCCGCATCGACCGCGTACATGATCCGGGCAACGGCCTGCGGGCTGAGCAGATAGGCGTCTTCGTCCTCCTCGCGGTCAGGCTCGGGGTTGTTCTGCTCAGGGTCTTCGGCCATGCGCCCCTCCTTTCCGCGATTGCTTCGAGGATTAAAGAAGCAGCTTCGGGAAAACAATGAAAATAGGCAGATTTACGTGATGGATCGCGATGCGTATCCTGTCGGGCGGCACATAACAAGGAGCATGACCCCCGTGACCGCAACCGACACAATCCTGACCGGACAGGTGCTGTCCTACACCGGCTCGCCGTTCGACGGTGACCCCGCCGCGGCGGCAAGACTGGACGAGGCGGTGCTGATCCGGGCCGGTCGGATCAGCGCCTCCGGCACGCGCGCCGAGATGCAGGCCGCGGCCCCCGGTGCGCAGCTCAGTGATCAGGGCGACGCGCTGATCATGGCGGGGTTCGTTGACGCGCATGTGCATTACCCGCAGACGGCAATGATCGCCAGCTGGGGCAAGCGGCTGATCGACTGGCTCAACAGCTACACTTTCCCCGAGGAAATGAGGTTCGGCAACGCAGCATATGCCGCCGACATCGCCGGTCGTTACCTTGATCTGACACTGGCGAACGGCACCACCAGCCTGTGCAGCTACTGCACCATCCATCCCGAAAGCGTCGAGGCGTTCTTTACCGCCGCCCAGGCGCGCGGCCAGCGGGTTTTCGCGGGCAAGACCTGCATGGACCGAAACGCCCCCGAGGGGCTGCGCGACACCGCACAATCGGGATATGACGACAGCAAGACCCTGCTGGGGAAATGGCATGGGGTGGATCGGCTGTCCTATGCAATCACGCCGCGCTTTTCGCCGACCTCGACGCCGGAACAACTCGAGGCGATGGGTGCGCTCTGGGCCGAACACCCCGATTGCCTGATGCAGACCCATCTGAGCGAGCAGACCGACGAGGTCGAATGGGTCAAATCGCTTTACCCGCAGGCGCGGGATTACCTGGACACCTACGAGGCGCACGGGCTTCTGGGCGCGCGCGGGCTATATGGCCACGCGATCTATCTTGAGGACCGCGAACGCGACCGGCTGCGTGAGGTCGGTGGCGCGCTGATCCATTGCCCGACTTCGAACACATTCATCGGCTCGGGCCTGTTCAATACCGCCGCGCGGATCGCCGAAGGGCAGCGCGTGGGGCTGGCCACCGATACCGGCGGCGGGTCGAGCTTTTCGATGCTGCGGACAATGGCCGCGGCCTATGAAATCGGGCAGCTCACCGGCACCGCGCTGCATCCGGCGCAATTGCTGTGGCTGGCCACGGTCGGCTCGGCAGAGACCCTGCATATGGGCGGCGTGATCGGCAATATCACACCGGGCGCCGAGGCCGACGTGATCGCGCTCGATCTGGCTTCGACCCCGGCCATCGCCCAACGCCACGCACAGGCCAAGGATCTGTGGGAGGCGGTCTTTCCGACCATCATGATGGGCGATGATCGTGCCATCCGCCAGGTATGGGTTGCGGGCAGGCCAATGCTCTGACCAGGCCTGCAACGCGGCGCGGATTGATCGGCCAGAGGCACGATTTCCGGGGGCGCGGCCCAGTCAGCAGTTTGTAGGAGAGCCGGGAAAGTGGAGGCCCGAATCCTTGCCGCCTATGCGCGGGAATTGCGGGGGCTGTCGTGGTTAGCCGCGCCGGCGGCGCTTGCGGCGCGGTGCGGCTTCCTCCTCGCCGGTGCCGTCGGCGGCCGACGAGAACGGCCCCAGGGCGTCGGTGATCTGATCCAGGGTCGGGCGGCCCTGTTGGGGACGCGTCTCCAGCGCCGCGCGCATCTTGGCGATATGTTCGGGCATGGTGCCGCAGCATCCGCCGATGATCGTGGCGCCCGCGTCGCGCGCCAGCACCGCGTAGTCGGCCATCAGGTCCGGAGTGCCGTCATAGTGGATATGCCCGTCGACATATTTCGGAATGCCGGCATTGCCCTTGGCCACGATCGGCCGTTCGGTGCCTTGGGCAACGAAACCCAGAACCGTGCGCAGCAGATCCGATGCCCCGACGCCGCAATTGGCACCGAAGGCCAGCGGCGGATTGTCGAGCTTTTCGACCATTGCCGCCATATCTGCCGAGGTCACGCCCATCATCGTCCGGCCGGCGGTGTCAAAGCTCATCGTGCCGCACCAGGGCATGTCGGCCAGTTTGAAGGCCTCGGCGGCGGCGCGGTATTCCTCGGGTGCGCTGATCGTTTCCAGCCACAGCACGTCGGCGCCGCCATCCTTCAGCCCCTCGGCCTGTTCATGGAAGATCTCGACCGCCAGTTCATGGGTCAGCGCGCCCATCGGGGCCATGATCTCGCCGGTCGGGCCAACGGACCCGGCCACCACGATTGGGCGGTCGGCCCTGTCGGCCACCTCACGCCCGATCTCGGCCGAAATCCGGGACAGCGCGTTTGCGCGTTTTTCAGCGCCGTGCAGCTTGAGCCGCGCAGCGTTGCCGCCAAAGGAATTGGTCAGGAACAGGTCGCTGCCCGCATCGACCGCCGATTTGTACAGTTTGTGAATGCGGTCGGGGTGCTGTTCATTCCACATCTCCGGCGCATCACCGGATTCCAGCCCCATGTTGAACAGATTCGTGCCCGTCGCGCCATCGGCCAGAATCCAATCGCGCGTCTGCATCAGCCGGCTCAGGGCATTGGTCATAAGTCAGCGGTCCCACATGAGTTGCAGATCATGATGTGTCACGTTTGCCGGATTGGCGCAAACTCATAATCTTCATCATCTATGTGAACGCAATTTGTATCGGGCCGGCGCACCGCGCGGGCGACATCCGCCAGGGCCAGCATCATACCCGGCCAACTGGGCGCCAGCGCATAGAGCGGTTCGCGCCGCGGTGCGAAGCAGGATTTGAACCGGTCCAACCCGCTGCGGCCAAACCTGCGCGCGGCCCAGCCGGTCAGCGCATTCGGGCTGCGATACGGGGGCAGGGCCGCCAGGGACATCCGCCTGCGCCCGTCCTGCGCTGCCCGCGCGATGGCGGCTTGGACCAGCAGGTACATGGTGCCGTCCGGCGCATCGGCGCCTGTGCGCATCAGGTCGAGACAGAGTTCGTGATTCGAGACGCTGAAACTGACGAACCCCACCAGATCATCCTGGTGGTAGGCAAGGAATACCTGTTGATGGCGCAGATAACGGGGGCAGAAGGTGCCCATCGAAAACCCATGTGCCGCACCGCAGGCAGCCTGCCATTCACGGTCGATGGCACGCATTTGCCGAACCGGCAGGGTGGTTGCCTGCTGAACCGTCACACCGGCCTTGACCGCCTGGCGCAGCTTGCGCCGCAGCTGGCGAAAACTGGCGCCTTCGGTGGTGAAGGTGGCCGGGTTCAGCACCATTTCGTCGCAGATATGAAGCGCCTTCAACCCGGCCCGGCGGCAGCGCGCGGCGTGCCTGGCAGAGGCTTTGTAGATCAATGCCGCGCGATTACCGCGGCGCGCCTCGGCCAGAAGCGCCGGCACAGCCGCATTGGCATGGCCGCGCAGCGGATCGAACAGGGCGACCTTGGCCTGTGGTGTCGTGGCCACGGCGATCACCGCGTTCGATCCGGCCAGCGCCCGCGCCCCGTTCTGACGGCTGACGCCGAGCTCTGCCCGCGGCGCGGCCCGCAGCGCCTCATCGGTGATCGCGGTCAGCGGCGCATGACGGGAAGATGGCGTGCCGAACGGCCGGCACAGCACCGCCATCGCGATCACGCCGGGCAGCGCGTAGTAGATCAGGCGAAAGGCGACGATCCCGGTCATGACCTCGGCCTCGGGCCAGGCGGGCAGGAAGACCAGCAGGGTCAGTTCGAATGGCCCGACCCCGCCGGGGGTGCCGGTGACCAGGGCGGCGGTCAGCGCGCCCAGATAGACGGGAAACAGCACCGCGAGCGAGATTTCCATACCCGGTGGCATCAGCACCCACAGGGCCACGGCGGCGCAGAGCGTGTCGATTAGCGCGAAGATCAGGAACATCAGTAACGCGGGCACGGGCAACAGCTCGACCTGTTTCCGGAACAGGGTCAGGCGCGGATTGAGGAAGGCGCGCATGATTACGAGAAGCACGGACCCCAGAAGAAACAGCGCCACCGGCCCCGGAAGGACGGCAACCGGGCTGACCAGGGACACCAGCGCAAAGACCCCGACCAACCCAAAGAAGAACCACGCCGTAACGGTCAGGGTAACGCGCATCGCCTGTGTCGGGCTGAGGCCGGGCAACATGCGCCAGCGCGCCAGCCCGCCGACGATGATCCCCATGCCCAGAAGCTGACCCAGTGCGATCGACGCGCTGCCCGCGATACCGGCCGGCCGTGCGCCGTAGCCGGTGGCAAGATGGCGGTGGATCAGCACATCATATTGCCCGACGGCCCAGAAACTGACCGCCGTTGCCAGCGCCGCCGCAGCCCATTGCCCGACGCTCAGGCGGGTCAGAGCGCTACCGATCTCGGGCAGGGCGCCGGCACCAAGTTGTCGCTGCACCAGCCAGATACAGGCCGCGCCGATGAACAGCGGCAATGCTGCCCTGGCGAAGCGCCAGGGGCGTCTTCGCCACCCTATCGTCGGATTGTGCATGCAGCCCCCGCCAAATCTCAGGCGGGCAGGGTAGGCAGGCGGCATTGCGCGCGCCTTAACAGATAAACTTGTCACGAAAAAAGAAAGGCGCGCCCGACACGGCGCGCCTGTTTCCCACAAGGCAGGCGGTGGGTCAGACCTCGTTCATGATCTGGCCCTTGGCCTCGATCAGAAGCGCCGCCATCTTGCTGCGGATCGTGTCCGCATCGGCCAGGTCGCCCAGATCGCCCGCCACCTTGCGCACGACATCTTCGATACCGGCTTCCTCGAAATCGGATTTCACCACTTCCTTGGCATATTCATCCGCCTCGGCGCCGGTCTTGCCCAGCAGTTCCGCGGCCCACAGGCCCAACAGCTTGTTGCGGCGCACCTCGGCCTTGAAGGCCATTTCCTCGTCATGGGCAAATTTGTTCTCGAATGCGGCTTCGCGATCGTCAAAGGTGGTCATGGCCGTTCCCTGTGCAAGCATTTCAATTGCTCTAGATATGGCGCTCCGGTGCAAAAACCGCAAGGGGTTAGATCAGGCGCCCGGCCCCGTCGCCAACAGGGCACATCCCGATCTGGCGCAGCCCGTTTTGGGCGTGTTCACAGATCTGCGTGATGTAATGCGCACAAGTTAAGCCACCGAACGCGCTGTCTTGCGGCAATCCGGCCCATGCACTATGAGAGCGCAAAGACCCAGGGGATTTGGCCCCGGTCCAGCGACGAGGTGTGCATGGCACGGCGCAAGAAGATTTACGAAGGCAAGGCGAAAACCCTTTACGAGGGCCCCGAGCCGGGCACGATCATCCAGTATTTCAAGGACGATGCCACCGCTTTCAATGCCGAGAAGAAGGCGGTGATCGAGGGCAAGGGCGTGCTGAACAACATGCTCAGCGAATATTTCATGACCGGGCTGAACAATATCGGCGTACCGACCCATTTCCTCAAGCGTCTGAACATGCGCGAACAGCTGGTGCGCGCCTGCGAAATCGTGCCGCTGGAAGTGATCGTGCGCAATTATGCCGCCGGCACAATGGCCAAGCGGCTGGGGATCGACGAGGGCACGCAGCTGCCGCGCCCGATCGTGGAATATTGCCTCAAGGATGACGCGCTTGGCGACCCGCTGGTCACCGAGGAACATATCGCCGCCTTCGGCTGGGCCAGCCAGCAGGACATGGACGACATCCTGAGCCTGGCGCTCAGGGTCAATGATTTCATGGCGGGCGTGATGTATGGCGTCGGCATCCGGCTGGTGGATTTCAAGATCGAGATCGGCCGCGTGTTCGAAGGCGACTTCCAGCGCCTGATCGTGGCCGACGAGATCAGCCCCGACAGCTGCCGTCTGTGGGATATCGAGACCGGGCAGAAACTGGACAAGGACGTGTTCCGCCGCGACCTGGGCAACCTGACCGATGCCTATACCGAGGTCGCCACCCGTCTGGGCGTCATGCCCAAGGGCGCCACACCGATGATCCGGCCCACGCTGATAAACTGACGGGCCGATCAAAAACCAAACCGGCGCGAGACCCGCGCCACCGGAAAATGGGGTAAATCCGATGAAGGCACGCGTGCATGTCATGCTGAAAAACGGGGTTCTGGATCCGCAGGGCGAGGCGGTGCGTCATGCGCTTGGCAGCCTTGGTTTCGGCGGGGTGGAAAAGGTGCGGCAGGGCAAGGTGATCGAACTGGACCTTGCCGAAACCGATGAGGCCGCCGCGCGCGACACCGTTACCGCCATGTGCGAGAAGCTGCTGGCGAACACGGTGATCGAAAGCTACTCGGTGGAGTTGATCTGATGCACGCCGCCGTCATCGTCTTTCCTGGGTCGAACTGCGATCGTGACCTGGCCGTTGCGCTGGAAAAGGCCGGTGCCAAGGTCTCGATGGTCTGGCACAAGGACACGGACATGCCGCACGGTGTCGATTTCATCGGCGTTCCGGGCGGATTTTCCTTTGGCGACTACCTGCGCTGCGGAGCGATTGCGGCCAATTCGCCGATCTGCCGTTCGGTCAAGGCACATGCGGAGCGCGGCGGGTATGTTTTCGGCGTTTGCAACGGCTTCCAGATATTGACCGAAACCGGGTTGCTGCCCGGCGTGCTGCTGCGCAACGCGGCGCTCAAGTATATCTGTAAACCGGTCGGGCTGAGGGTCGAGACCTCCGACAGCATCTATACCGGCGGCTATGCCAAGGGGCAGGTGATCACGGTGCCGATTGCCCATCACGACGGCAATTACAATGTTGACGCGGAAAACCTGGCCCGGCTCAAGGCCGAGGATCGCATCGCGTTCACCTATACCGACAATCCCAACGGATCTGTGGCGGACATTGCCGGTGTCCTGTCGGAAAACCGCCGCGTGCTGGGCATGATGCCCCATCCCGAGCGGATGGCGGAGGCGCTGCACGGCAATGCCGAGGGCGCGACGCTGTTTGCCCATGCCGTGAACCAGCTGGTACATGCCTAAGACCTTGAGGCGGCGCGCGGGCGGGCGTATCCTGCGGCCATGAAACTGTCAAAGGCGGATAAGGCCGAGAGCCGGCCGGTCAACCGGCCGCGCACCTTCAGCTGGCGCGCGCGGGGGGCGTTGTTGCTGCTGATGGCGGTGGCCATCGCCGTCGTCTTTGTGACCAACCGGCTGCTGACCGACCGTTTCACCGAGAATACCCGCAATCGCGCAGAGCTTCGTCTGGTTCTCTACAGCGGTAACCTGCTGAGCGAACTGCGCCAGAACTCCATCGTGCCGCAGCTGCTGGCGCGTGACCCGGCGCTGATCATCGCGCTGAATTCGGGCGATTACACAAGGTCAACCGCGCGGCTGATCTCTTTCGTCGAAGAAATCGGCGCCAAGACGCTGACCCTGCTGGACAAGGACGGGCGCACGGTGGCGTCGACCGACCGGAATTCGCTGGGCGAAAGCCACCCGCAGGCGCCCTATTTCATCGACGCGCTGCGCTCGGCCGATACGGTGTTCAAGGTGCTGGAGAATGATGCAGGTCAGTACCGTTTCTTCTATTCGCGGCGGATCGAAAGCCAGAACCAACTGGCGGGCGTGATCGTGGTCGAGGTTGATCTGGCCAAGTATGAACGCGCCTGGTCGGGAATTTCCGACGCCGTGCTGGTGACCGACAGCGAAGGCAAGATCATCCTGTCCACGGAACCCCGCTGGCGCGGGCTGAGCGAGGTCGATGCGCTGGCCCGCCAACCCGTCACCAGCGCCATCGAGCGCGCCATTCAGGCCACGCAGGACTGGACGACGCTGCCCGCCGACGCCTATCTGCAGGGCGAGGCGGTGATGCGGGTCGAGGGGCGTGTCGCCTTTCGCGGGTGGCGCATTGCCAGCTTTACAACCTATCAGAGCGTCCGGGAAAAGGTGAACGGTTTCCTGGCGCTGGAAATCATGGTTTTCGCGATTCTCCTGGCGCTGGCCTTCTACTTCCTGAACCGGAAAACCGTGCTGCGGATGGTGCTGTTCCAGCGTGAGTCGGCAGAGCTTCGCGCATTGAACGCCCGGTTGCAGCGGGAAATCGCCGAGCGTGAAAGGGTGCAGGAGAACCTCGCCGTGGCTGAACAGACCCTCGCCCAGAGCTCGAAACTGGCGGCACTGGGCGAGATGTCGGCAGCCGTCAGCCATGAGCTGAACCAACCGCTTGCGGCGATGAAGACCTATCTGGCCGGCGCGCGGCTGTTGCTGCAGCGCCACCGCCCGGATGAAACCCTGTCCTCGTTCCAGCGGATCGACGATCTGATCGAGCGGATGGGCGCGATCACCAAGCAGCTCAAGTCCTATGCGCGCCATAACAGCGATGCCGTAGAGCCTGTAAATATGGGCGATGCGCTGGCTTCGGCCCTTGCGATGATGGAGCCGCAGCTGCGCCAGCGGCAGGTCACGATCGAACGGACCCTGCCGGATCAGCCGGTTCAGGTGATGGGTGACAGGGTGCGGATCGAACAGGTGATGATCAACCTGCTGCGCAACGCGCTCGACGCGACCGAGGCGGTGGATGATCCCAAGGTCGAGATCCTGCTGGCGGCCGGTGAAACCGCGACCCTGACGGTGCGCGATAACGGGCCGGGCATCACCGACCACGACAATCTCTTTGAACCGTTCTATACTACCAAGAAACCCGGTGACGGCGTTGGCCTGGGGCTTGCCATTTCCTCGGGGATCGTGAACGACCTCGGGGGGCGGCTGACCGCGCGAAACGGTGCCGCCGGGGGGGCTGTATTTGAAATGCAGCTGCCCATATTACCAGAAGAGACCCGTGCAGCGGAGTGACCTGCCATGCCCAGTGCCATGAAAATCGCGATTGTCGACGACGAGAAAGACATGCGCCAGTCCATCAGCCAGTGGCTGGCCCTGTCCGGTTATGACACCGAAGCCTTTGCCAGTGCCGAGGATGCGCTGAAGAAGCTCGGGCCCGATTACCCCGGCATCGTCGTGACCGACATCAAGATGCCCGGCATGGACGGGATGCAGTTCCTGAAAAAGCTCATGGGCTCGGACAGTTCGTTGCCGGTCATCATGATTACCGGTCACGGCGATGTGCCGATGGCGGTCGAGGCGATGCGGATCGGGGCCTATGATTTCCTCGAAAAACCGTTCAACCCGGACAGGATGAACGAGTTGGCCAAGAAGGCCGCCAATGCCCGTCGTCTGACGCTCGATAACCGCGCCCTGCGCCGCGAGCTTTCGGATGGTGGTCAGCTGATGAAAAAGCTGATCGGCGCCAGTCCGGTGATGGAGCGGCTGAAAGAGGATATCCTCGATCTGGGTCAGGCCGATGGCCATGTTCTGATCGAGGGTGAAACCGGGACCGGCAAGACTCTGGTGGCCCATGCCCTGCACGCGGTTGGTGCGCGGGCGGGCAAGAAATTCGTGCTGATCCCCTGTTCGGCCTATGAGGACGACGCGCTGATGAAGCGTCTGTTCGGGCCGATGAACCCCGAGGATACGCAGCTTCCGGCGGTCGAAGAGGCGCGCGGCGGCACGCTGGTGCTGGAGGATATCGAGGCGCTCAGCGACACCGCGCAGGCGCGGCTGCTGACCTTCATGAACGAAGAGGGCACACCGCCCGAAACCCGCATCGTCGCCATCTGCAACATGCAGGAACAGGACCGCACCTGTGAGGATGCGCTGCGCCCGGACCTCTTTTACCGTCTGGCGTCCTTGCGCATCACCGTGCCGCCGCTCAGGCAGCGCGGTGAGGATATCCTGACGCTGTTTACGCGTTTCGGCGATCAGTTCGCCGATGACTACGGCTGCGAGCCGCCAAAGGTTTCGGCGCAGGAGGCCGCGCAGCTGTTGCAGGCACCCTGGCCCGGCAACGTGCGCCAGCTTTTCAACGTCGCCGAACGGGCGGTGCTGCAATCACGCCGCGGCTCGGGCACCATCGCGTCACTGCTGATGTCCGATCATCAGGAAATGCAGCCGGTGATGACGACCGAGGGCAAGCCGCTCAAGGAATATGTCGAGGCGTTCGAACGGATGCTGATCGACAACACCATGCGCCGCCACAAGGGCTCCATCGCCGCGGTGATGGACGAGCTCTGCCTGCCGCGCCGGACGCTGAACGAGAAGATGGCGAAATACGGGTTGCAACGGTCGGATTACCTTTGAGCGAAAGCAACTGCCGCAAATAGCGATCAGCACAGCACCGCGGCTGTTTGCTTTGCGGAGAAAGCGGACGTTGCAGTGATCCCCCGCGCGGACTCAAGGCCGCAGGCCGCCGCGCGATCGCCAGACCGCCCCCCGGGCTGGCGATTGGCTGACGTCAGCGACGCCTTCACGGGTTATTCGGACTTGGCAGGGATAAACTGCGCTGAACTCAGGTTCGCCGCCATCCCGCGGTCTGGCGATCGCGCCGCTCACGTTGACGGACCGCCCAGGGCCCAAGCGGTCAGACGGCCTTCCGCCATTGCCGAAGTCATTTTCGCCATTGTAATTCCACCACTTCCCGCTTTAGTGTGATTTGACGGCAGCGGTTCAACCGGACCCGCCGCATGAGATTCGCTGTATCAGAGACAAGCCGGGCCCGTCCCGTGCCGCTGAACAGACCGATTGGGCCCTGGAAAACGGGGCCGACTACATGCCCGAGGCCAGAAAATGGCATATCGGGCCCCAAATTGGCGTCACGCAAGGCGCCGGAGAAGAAACGCGATGAAGCGCGCGAGGCAACAAAACGTCAGAGCAGGGGCCGTCTCCGGCACCTCCTCACGCGCGCCCGCTATCGCCCTTATCAGACATCAGCCGCAGCTCGCCGCCCCACCGGGGCCGGTGCGATTGCCGCGATGCAATTGGACAACATGGCTAAGAAAATGCTTATCGACGCCACCCACGCGGAGGAAACCCGTGTCGTGGTGGTTGACGGAAACAAGGTTGAGGAGTTCGACTTTGAATCCGAGAACAAACGCCAGCTAGCTGGCAACATCTACCTCGCAAAAGTCACCCGGGTCGAACCGTCGCTGCAGGCGGCCTTTGTCGACTATGGCGGAAACCGCCACGGTTTCCTGGCCTTTTCCGAGATCCACCCGGATTACTACCAGATTCCCGTCGCCGACCGCGAGGCGCTGCTGGAAGAAGAACGCGCCTATGCCGAGGCGATGAAGGCCCGCGATGAGGAAGAGGAAAAACCCAAGAAGCGCCGTGGGCGCGGACGGGCGAAAGCCAAGGCGGAGAAGACCTCTTCCGAGGATGCGGTGGTGACTTCGGAATTGACCGAGGGCGAAATCTCGGGGATGGAAACGATCGACCTGGGCGACGACGCGCTTGACCCGGATGAAGGCGTTTCGCCGATGGAACTGGTCGGTGACACGCCCGTGGAAGAACCCGACGACGGTGCGCAGGAGAGCACCGATGCCGATACGACCGAAGCGGAACCCGCCGCGCCAGATGACGCCGAGGCCGCAGCGGGGGAAGGCGCTGCTGACGCGGCGGACGCCCCAGATGACGCACAGGACGACGCACAGGACGACGACGCCGACGACGATGATGATACCCAGTCCAGGGCCAACGCATCGGCCAAGGACGAAACCATCGAGTCCGTGGCCGACGAGGATGACAGCGAAGACATCCGGCCGCCGCGCAAACCGCGTCCGCGCCGTTACAAGATCCAGGAGGTCATCAAGGTACGCCAGATCCTTCTGGTGCAGGTCGTCAAGGAAGAACGCGGCAACAAGGGCGCGGCACTGACCACCTACCTGTCGCTGGCAGGCCGCTACTGCGTGCTGATGCCCAATACCGCGCGTGGCGGCGGTATCTCGCGCAAGATCACCAACGCCGCCGACCGCAAGAAGCTGAAAGAGATCGCCAGCGAAATCGACGTACCCTCCGGCGCGGGGCTGATCGTGCGGACCGCCGGGGCGAAACGGACCAAGTCCGAGATCAAGCGCGACTATGAATACCTGCAGCGCATGTGGGAGCAGATCCGCGAACTGACGCTGAAATCCATTGCGCCGGCCAAGATCTACGAGGAGGGCGACCTGATCAAACGCTCGATCCGCGACCTCTATAACCGCGAGATCGACGAGGTTCTGGTCGAGGGCGAGCGCGGCTACCGTATCGCCAAGGACTTCATGAAGATGATCATGCCGTCCCACGCGAAGAACGTGAAGCATTATACCGATGCGATGCCGCTCTTTGCCCGTCACCAGGTGGAAAGCTACCTGAGCGGCATGTTCAACCCGACGGTGCAGCTGAAATCTGGCGGCTATATCGTGATCGGCGTGACCGAGGCGCTGGTGGCAATCGACGTGAACTCCGGCCGGGCCACCAAGGAAGGCTCGATCGAGGAAACCGCGCTCAAGACCAATCTCGAAGCCGCCGAGGAAGTGGCCCGCCAGTTGCGCCTGCGCGATCTGGCAGGCTTGATCGTGATCGACTTCATCGACATGGACGAACGCCGCAACAACGCGGCCGTTGAAAAGCGGATGAAGGAAAAGCTGAAGACCGACCGCGCCCGCATCCAGGTGGGCCGGATCAGCGGCTTTGGCCTGATGGAGATGTCGCGTCAGCGGCTTCGTCCGGGGATGATCGAGGCCACGACGCAACCCTGCCAGGCCTGTCATGGCACCGGTCTGATCCGTTCCGACGACAACCTCGCGCTCAGCATCCTGCGCCAGATCGAGGAAGAGGGCGTGCGCCGCCGGTCACGGGAGGTGCTGGTCAAATGCCCGGTCGGGATTGCGAATTTCGTGATGAACCAGAAGCGGGAACACGTCGCCCAGATCGAGGCGCGCTATGGGCTTTCGGTGCGGATCGAAGGCGACCCGATGCTTGTGAGCCCGGATTTCTCGCTTGAGAAATACAAGACCGCAACCCGCAATATTCCGGACGCGTCAGAGGCCGTTGTGTCCGTCGACAGTTCGTTGATGGATGACATAGACAGCGAAGAAGATCAGGCAACTGCGGCAGGGGCGCCCGCCGACCCCGCCGAAGATGATGAGAACCGGCCCAAGAAGCGCCGCCGCCGCCGTCGCCGCCGCAAGTCTAAATCCGATACGTCGGGGGACGATCAGGCGGTTGCCGCGCAGGAAAACGGTGCTGAAGACGCGGATGAGGCCAAGACGGGCGAGGCGGAACCGGCGCAAGATGAGGCGCCGTCCGATGATGCGGCGGCCGAAGCGCCCGCCGAAGAGACCCCCAAGCCCAAACGCACCCGCAGACCGCGCAAGAAGGCCGATGAAGCCCCGGCCGAGAAAGCCGAGAGCGACGCCGAGGCGCCTGCCGAGCCGGAGACCGCCGCCGACGAGGCCCCGGCACCAGAGGAGAAGCCCAAGAAGCGCCGGTCCCGGGCAAAGAAGAAAGAGCCGGAGACCGCCGAGGCCGAAGCGCCCGCGCCGGAAATGGCCGAAGCCGGGACGAAGCCCGCCGCCGTCATTGCCGAACCGGTCAGCGATGTCGCCGTGGCAGAAGCCCCAAAGCCTGAACCCGCCCCGGCCCCCGCGTCGGACCCGGTGGCCGAGGAGGCCCCGGAATCCGACAAGCCCAAGCGCAAGGGCTGGTGGTCTCTGGGACGTTAAGAGCTCCATGTAATGACATGAAAACGCACCTCTTTTTATAGAAGTGCGTTTTTTGTTTCACGCAACCCGGCAGGCGGATAGGGATTGCTTGCTGGCCGGGATTGCGGGTTGCTGACAGACCTGCCAGAACTCAGCCAGGACATCCATAAAATCCGCAATGGAATCGCCGTGACCACCCATACCAAGGAAGACCTCCGCGCCAATCTGAAGGGCAGCTTTTTCATGGTCGCCGCGATGGCGGGCTTTGCGGTTGAAGATACGTTTCTGAAGGCCGCGTCCACGACCATTCCCGTCGGGCAGATCATGATAGTTTTCGGCCTCGGCGGTGCGCTTCTTTTTGCCTGCGCCGCGCGGCTTAAGAACGAGCGCCTATACTCGCCGGATGTGATGTCCCGGCCCATGCGCGTTCGCGCGTTTTTCGAGATCACCGGCCGCCTTTTCTATGTGCTGGCCCTCGCACTGACACCGCTATCGGCGGCGACGGTGATTCTGCAGGCGACGCCGATCGTCGTGGTGGCGGGCGCGGCGCTGGTCTTTGGCGAAACGGTCGGTTGGCGGCGGTGGGGCGCGATCATCATCGGCTTGCTGGGCGTTGTGGTGATCATACAGCCCGGCGCCGAAGGCTTTTCGATGCTTTCGATTCTGGCGGTGCTCGGGATGCTCGGCTTTGCCGGCCGCGATCTGGCCAGCCGCGCCGCGCCCGCGTCGCTGAGCGCGCTTATCCTTGGGCTCTACGGCTTCCTGTCGGTCGCCGTTGCCGGGCTGTTATTTGCGATCTGGGACCGTGCTGCGTTCGTGTCGCCCGGGATCCCGGCCTGGCTGTGCCTGCTGGGGGCGGTGCTGGCGGGCGTGTTGAGCTATGCCTGCCTGATGAAAGCGATGCGCACCGGCGAAGTCTCGGCCGTGACACCGTTCCGATACACCAGGCTGATCTTCGGGGTCGGATTGGGTGTGGTCCTGTTCGGCGAACGACTCGACCTGTCGATGCTGGCCGGTTGCGCGCTGATCGTGCTGTCAGGGCTGTTTATCCTCTGGCGTGGAAAGAAGGCGAAAGCGCAGGGTTAGCATCCGTTTCGCCGGCCACGGCCGTTCAGACGGATTTCCGTACCAGATAGACCTGGCAACCCGCGCCATTGGTGACCGACACCAGTTCGTGCCCCGTCTCGGTGCAGTAATGCGGCACGTCGACCACGGCGGCCGGATCATCGGCCAGAAGACGCACCTGCGCGCCGGCTTCTAGCGATTTGATTCGCTTGGCCAGTTTCAGCACCGGCAGCGGGCACAGCAGCCCGCGGGCATCGATCTCGATCATGTCCATAGCCGCGACATATGCGCCAGGTCACTTGCTGTCCACAAGCTTGTGAACCGAGGCCCCGTGACGCGGCCTTCGGAATTGACTATGTGGGTGAAATGTTCGGCATAGAAATCATCGACGCAAGCCTTCTGCCCGCCATGATCGTGGCGCTGCTGGCGGGCGTGATCTCTTTCCTCAGCCCCTGCGTGCTGCCGATCGTGCCGCCCTATCTGGCCTATATGAGCGGCGTGACCCTGAACGAACTGGCGACCAGCGGGACCGAGCGCGCCCGTGCGACCGTGCCGGCGCTGTTTTTCGTGCTGGGCCTGTCGACGGTGTTCCTGTTCCTGGGCTTTGCCGCCTCGGCCATCGGAACGGCCTTTCTGACCTATCAGGGCACGTTCAACACCGTCGCCGGGATCCTGGTGATGGGGTTCGGGCTACATTTCCTGGGCATCTACCGCCTTGGATTCCTGGACCGTGAGGCCCGTATGGATGCGGGCGACCGGGGTGGCTCGGCCTTTGGGGCCTATATCCTGGGGCTTGCCTTTGCCTTTGGCTGGACGCCCTGTATCGGCCCGCAGCTGGGCGCGATCCTGTCGCTGGCCGCCTCCGAGGGTTCCGTGCCGCGCGGCACCTTCCTGCTGGCGGTCTATGCCATCGGGCTGGGGGTGCCCTTCCTTCTGGTCGCCGCCTTTCTGCCGCGCCTCACGGGGGTCATGGCGTGGATGAAGCGCCACATGGCCCAAATCGAACGCTGCATGGGGTTGCTGCTGTGGACAATCGGCCTGCTGATGCTGACCGGCGGCTTCTCGGCCTTTTCCTACTGGCTGCTGGAGATGTTCCCCGCGCTGGCGAATATCGGATAATCCTACCGCTCGTGAAAAACCTGCGCTAACGTCGCCGCCATGAGCAGCCGACCAGTGCGCCGCAGGCACGTTTTCTACATACCGGGCTATGACCCGATCCATCCCCGGCGCTACCGCGAGCTTTACCGCAAGGAAGGCGCGGCGCAGGCGGCGATCTCGGGGTATGAAATCAACCTCAGGCCGCAACAGGCGCCGGGCCGCTATGGCTGGCATGTCGAGGCGCTGATTGACGGCACGCAAAACCGGACGGATATCGAAACGCTGATCTGGTCCGACATCGTGCGCGGCAGTATGGATCATGGGATCGCCGGCAGCTACGCGCTGCTGTTCCGAACCGCGTGGATCTACCTTTCGACCGGGGCGCTGTTTCGCCTGATGCGCCTGCGCAAGGGGCCGGTGATTGCCGCGCTCTACCCGGTTGGCTTCCTGCTGTTGCAACTGGTTCTTGCCGTGGGCGTGGGGTCGGTTGTCGTCTGGGCGGGCAAGGCGGCGCTGATCCCGGTGCTGGGATTGGTCGGACACATGATCGCGCTGGCCGCCGGGCTGGCGGCGGCCTGGGGGCTGCTGGTGTGGTTCAAGCGGCAGGACAGCCGGTTCTTCACCTATTACCTGCTGCACAACTACGCCTATTCGGCGCAGCATTACGGCGCCAACCCGCCCGAGCTTGAGACGCGCATGGCCGAATTCACCGATGAAATCGCGCAAGCGATGACCGGGGAGGCGGACGAGGTGCTGGTGGTGGGCCATTCTTCGGGGGCACATCTGGGCATTTCGATCCTGGCCGATCTGATCCGGCAGGGTGGGGTACCGGATAGCGGTCCGGCGCTGTCTTTCCTGACCCTCGGGCAGGTGGTGCCGATGGTGTCCTTCCTGCCGCAGGCGCACCGGCTGCGCGCCGATCTGCAGTTCCTGTCGTCGCGGGACGACATCGCCTGGGTCGATATCACCGCCCCGGGGGATGGCTGTGCCTTTGCGCTTTGTGATCCGGTTGGGGTCAGCGGCGTTGCGACACCGGCCAAACGCTGGCCGCTGGTCCTGTCTGCCGCCTTCACCCAGACCCTCAGCCCGGAACGCTGGAAGGCGCTGCGCTGGCGGTTCTTCCGGCTGCATTTTCAGTATCTCTGCGCCTTTGATCGCCCCGGCGATTACGATTATTTCCAGATCACCGCCGGGCCACGCACGCTGGCAGACCGGTTCAAGGGCCGCGCCCCGTCAAGATCGCGGATCGAGGCGGCGGTTTCATCGCATCGGGGCGTCACCCCATGACGCTGCCGCCCAAGCCGCCCGCCCGCGCCGGGCGCGTCTCGCTCTGGCGCTATTTGCGGCTTTTTCGCAGGGACATCCTGTCGGCCCAGCCGGCGCGGCTTTACCGTGCGTGGATGGCGGAATTCCGAACGCCGTTCTTCCGGTCCTACCTGTGTAACCAGCCCGAGCTGGTCGACCTGGTGCTGCGCGAACGGCCCGATGATTTTCCCAAATCCGATCGCATCCGCGAGGGGCTGAGTCCGCTTCTGGGCAATTCGGTCTTTGTCACCAACGGTGCGGTCTGGAAGCGGCAGCGCCGGATCATCGACCCGGCCTTCGAGGGTGGCAGATTGCGCGACACTTTCCCGTCGATCCGGGCGGCGGGGCAGGGCGCGGTGGCGCGGCTGGCGCCCAACGCCGACGGCCAGCCGCTGGAAATCGAGGCGCAGACCAGCCATGCCGCCGCCGACGTGATCTTTCGCACCCTGTTTTCGATCCCGATCGAGCATGAGGTCGCGGCGGAAGTGTTCCAGAGCTTCCGCAACCATCAGCGCAAGCAACCGGTCGTCAACCTTGGCGCGTTCCTGCCGCTGCCACGCTGGTTTCCGCGCTTGCACCGGCGCGCCACCCGCCAGACCGCGCGGCATATCCGCAGGTTGATTTCCCGGCTGACCGCCGAGCGGGCGGATCAGATCCGCACCGGCACCGCCCCCGACGATCTGGCCACCAAGATCATGACCACGCCGGACCCGGAAACCGGGCAAAGATTCGACACCGACGAAATGGTCGATCAGGTGGCGATCTTCTTTCTGGCGGGGCACGAGACCAGCGCCTCGGCCCTTGCCTGGGCACTTTATCTACTGGCGATGTATCCCGAGTGGCAGGATCGGGTGGCCGAGGAGGCACAGGCGTTGACCGATGATTTCGGGTTTTCCGAATTGTCCAAACTGCGTGTCTCCCGCGATGTGTTCCGCGAAACCCTGCGTCTTTATCCGCCAGTGCCGATGATGGTGCGCCAGGCCGCGCGCCCCGAACGGTTTCGTGATCGGGCGGTTCCCATGGGCGCGCAGATCGTGCTGAGCCCCTGGCACCTGCACCGGCATGAGCGGCTGTGGGACAACCCGGACGGTTTCGACCCGGCGCGATATGCGACCGAGAACGGCAAGACCTGCCTGCGCCGGGCCTACATCCCGTTTTCCGCCGGTCAGCGCGTCTGCCCCGGCGCGGGATTTGCAATGATCGAGGGGCCGCTATTGCTGTCGATGCTGGTGAGGGCCTACCGTTTCGAACTGGTCCCCGACCGCCCGGCAATGCCCGTGGCCCATCTCACGGTTCGGGGTAAGCAAGGCATCTGGCTATGCTTGAAACGCCGTAACGGCTGAGAAGCCGTTCGACTTCAGCGCGAATTGCCAATAAAGAATTGAGCAAAGGGCGGTTTACTTGTGAGGTTATGGGACTTGAAGCCACGAAGTTTGCTTAAGTTAACCTTTGCGTTGATTGCAGTTCTTTTCGTTATAACAGGATTAGCTGTGCTCAACTCTTTCAAGAGGTTTGATCTGCGTTTCAACCCAATTGCCAATGAAATCAGGAACGGCCTAAATACGTATAGTTCCAGCGAGCGCGTTGCCCTTATTCCCGAGCTGTTCATGCCGGGAGAACTACGGGAAGCTGTTGTTAAGAAACTGAATAATGCGGGATTTGAACGCACGCCGAGCTCTCAGGTTTGGATGCGATATCAAAACGAAATAAACGTAGGACGTGAAGTATTTACACGCGAAGCCAACCGTTTTCCATGTAATATCCGTATGTATGTATTCTTAGGTTTTGACGGCCAAGGTGACCTTGAAACTGCCCAAGGCACCCAACATGAGCATGGTTGTATGTAGGCCGAAATCTGGCTTTTCTTTATCTGGATGGGAACTTAGCTTACTCTCGATAGATGTAATCTCGATTCAAATGTTGGATTTGGCCCAAGGTGGTCAAAAAGTCATTTATCTCGGTAATGGTTCAGCACATAGACCCGGATGGCTGAGGCAAGGCCCATATCAGAACCGCGATCTGCATCAATTTCGGCTGCCAACGCATTGATCGGAGTGTCTTTTTCTTCCGCAATTTCCCGGAACGCGCGCCAGAATGCGTCCTCCAGCGAAACACTGGTGCGATGGCCGCGCAGGGTCAGGGAATGTTTGACCGGCCGGCCGCTCATTCGTCGCGCTTGTGCTGATCAACCGCGCCACGGGCCTTGTCCGCGCGGGCCTTGTCCAGCTCCTTTTCCGCCTTGCTGCGGCCGAACTTGACCGCGTTTTCATCGGCGCGGGCCTTTTTCTCGACCCGCGCCCTGGCCTTGCGATACCGGTTCAGATTGACCGGCTCTGCCATTACCGGGGGCCAACCATGTTTTCCGGGCGCACCACGCGGTCAAAGGTCTCTTCGTCCACGAAGCCAAGCGCAATCGCCTCTTCCTTCAGCGTGGTGCCGTTCTTGTGCGCGGTCTTGGCAACCTTGGTGGCGTTGTCGTAGCCGATCTCGGGGGCAAGCGCCGTCACCAGCATCAGCGATTCGCGCATCAGCTTGTCGATCCGCGTTTCATCGGCGCGCAGCCCGTTGACCAGGTTATCGGTGAAGGCGCTGCTGGCATCCCCCAGAAGCTGCATGGATTGCAGCACGTTATAGGCCATCATCGGCTTGTAGACGTTCAGCTCGAAATGGCCCTGCGATCCGGCGAACCCGACAGCAGCGTCATTGCCCATCACATGGGCGCAGACCTGGGTCAGCGCCTCGCACTGGGTCGGGTTGACCTTGCCGGGCATGATCGAACTGCCGGGTTCGTTTTCCGGCAGGATCAACTCGCCCAGCCCGCAGCGCGGGCCGGAGCCCAAAAGCCGGATGTCATTGGCGATCTTGAACAGCGAGGCGGCCACGGTTTTCAGTGCCCCTGACATTTCCACCATCGCGTCATGGGCGGCCAGCGCCTCGAACTTGTTGGGGGCGGTGACGAAGGGCAGGCCGGTGATCTCGGCCATGTTGGCGGCGACCATCTTGTCCCAGCCCTTGGTGGTGTTGAGGCCGGTGCCCACGGCGGTGCCGCCCTGCGCCAGTTCATAGATCCGGCCAAGCGCGCCCTTGACGCGGGCAATCCCCATCGCGACCTGGTGAGCATAGCCCGAAAACTCCTGGCTCAGCGTCAGCGGCGTGGCGTCCTGGGTATGGGTGCGGCCGATCTTGATGATGCCGTCGAATTGCTGAACCTTCTGTTCCAGCGCGGCGTGCAACTTGGCCAGGCCGGGCAGCAGAACGTCATGTGCCGTTGTCGCCGCCGAGATGTGCATTGCCGTGGGGAAGGTGTCATTCGACGATTGCCCCATGTTGCAATGGTCGTTCGGATGCACCGAGTCCTTGGAGCCGATGGTGCCGCCCAGGATTTCGATCGCGCGGTTGGCGATCACCTCGTTGGCGTTCATGTTCGACTGCGTGCCGGAACCGGTCTGCCAGACAACCAGCGGGAAATTGTCGTCCAGCTTGCCCTCGACCACCTCACCCGCCGCCTGAATGATGGCCTCGCCGCGTTTGGCGTCCAGCTTGCCGAGTTCGACATTGGCCTGTGCGCAGGCCTTCTTGATGACGCCAAGCGCGCGCACGATGGCGACCGGCTGTTTTTCCCACCCGATCGGGAAGTTCATGATCGACCGCTGCGTCTGTGCGCCCCAGTACTTGTCCGCCGGAACGTCAAGCGGGCCAAAACTGTCGGTTTCGGTGCGGGTCTGGGGCATGTTGGAACTCTCCTGAATGATTTTGCACCGTCATATCCTAGATGCGCGGAAATTCAATCCGGCACGGGCGTTTGTGGCGGCATTCCGGGGATCACGGTTTGGGCAGGGCTCACTTGCGGAAACTGTCGAGGCTCACGACTTCGGCTTCGGGCTTGTCGGCTTCCGGCTCTTCCTCGGCCACGGGTTCGGTCTCGGAGGATTCGGGTTCGTCCTCGGCGGCGTCATCGTCCTGGGTTTCGAACCGCAAGCCGAATTCGACCGAAGGATCGACAAAGGTTTCGATGGCGTCATAGGGAACATACAGGTTCTCAGGCGCATCACCGAAATTCAGCGTGACCGAGAATCCCGTATCGGTGACGTCGAGATCGTCAAACCAATGCTGCATGACCACGGTCATCTCGCTGGGATAGCGTTCGCGCAGCCAATCCGCCAGCCGGGCATCCGGGTGCGTGGTGTCAAAGGTGATGAAGAAGTGATGCGCGCCGGGCAAACCGTTCTCGCGCACGTCGTTCAGAACGTCCTGTATCAGTCCGCGCATGGCGCGGTGCATCAGGTTTCCATAATCGATCGAGCGCGACATCATGTTCCCCGGCTATCTGAGATTTCAGCATAGGGGATTCGAAACAAAACAAAAGACCCGCTGCGCGAAAGATCAGGCGAAAAAATGCGCGGCCCCGGCGGCGGCGGCCATGAGGGTCAGCAACGCCGGCACCGGCAGGCGCAGCCCCAGGAAAAGCACGCAGGCCAGCACGACGAAACCGGCGCTCAGGGGGCGGAAGCCTGCGAGGTCGGGCACCGGCCCGAAGCGGCCCTGCATGACCTCCGAAAAAAGCACATGCAGGGCGAACCAGACCGACAGGTTGAGGATCACGCCGACCACCGCGGCCGAGATCGCCGCCAGCGCACCTTTGAGCCGCGGCCGGGCGAGGATGTTTTCGACATAGGGCGCGCCGGCGAATATCCATAGGAAACATGGGGTGAACGTGACCCATAGCGTGAGGATACCCGCCGCCAGCGCCAGCGCGATGCCGCCCTGCTGAAACCCCGCCAGGAGGCCCACGAACTCTGTCACCAGGATCAGCGGTCCCGGCGTTGTTTCCGCAAGGCCGAGCGCGTCGATCATCTGTTGCGTGGTAAGCCAGTTGTGGGTGTCGACGACGGCTTGCGTCATGTAGGCCAGCACCGCATATGCCCCGCCGAACGTCACCACCGCCAGTTTGCTGAAGAAAACGCCGAGCTGGGTCAGAAAAACAGCATCGACCGCCCAGACCAGAATCAGCGGGGCAAGCCACAGTACCCCCCAGACGGCAACGGTTCTCAGGGTCTGCGAAACCGGCGTATGAACCGGCATTTCCGGCACGGTGCTGCCGGTATCCTGCGGCGCCATGAAAAAACCCCACAGCGCGGCGGCGGCGATGATGGCCGGAAACGGCACCGCAAAGGCGAAGATCGCCAGAAATCCCAGCAGGGACAACAGCCAACTGTCCCACCCTTTCAGCGCCTTGCACGAGAGCTTCAAAAGCGCCTGAAACACGATGGCGATAACGGCGGCCTGGACCCCGATGAACAGCGACTGGATCAATGGCAGGTCGCCGAAATGGGCATAACCCAGGGCGAGGCAAAGGATGACAAGGGCACCGGGCAGGACAAATAGCAGCCCCGCCAGAATCCCGCCGCGTACCCCGTGCAGGCGCCAACCCGCATAGGTGGCCAGTTGCATGGCCTCGGGCCCGGGCAGCAACATGCAAAACGACAGCGCGCCCAGGAATTGCTGCTCGTTCAGCCATTCGCGACGATCGACCAACTCGGTATGCATCAGCGATATCTGCGCCGCCGGACCGCCAAATGACAGCAGGCCGATGCGTCCGAACACGCGAAAAAGCTCTGGCAGGGACGGGTGCTGCATGGGGTTACTTCGATCCCGTGGGCCAGTCATGGCCTTCATCGACGCCGTCGCGCGCCCACCGGTACAGCGCATCAAAGAGCACCATGCCCGCCCCAAGCTGCGCCGTGTCGTCGCGATACTGTCGCGACAGGCCCACCGACAGCGCCAGCAGACCGGCGGATTGGGGTGCCAGGTCATGGCGGTTGGTATCTGCCCCTCGGATGATCGCGGCCATCCGGGTCAGCGCCTCGGTCTGCAGGGAAAACTCCTCCAGCATGGTGTCGAAGGTGCACCTGTCGCCGCGGTGCGACCAGAATACATCCTCGACGTCAAAGGGCGTCGCACCATAGCGGTCGGCCACGCCGGCGACTTCGGCCGGCGACACAAACAGGAAGCGCGCCGCCGGATCGACGAAACGACGGATCAGCCACGGACAGGCGATGCGGTCGATCTTGGGACGGTGGCGCGTCACCCAGAGGGTGCTGCCGCCGACAGGATCGGGCAGGGCGGCGGCCGGGATGCGCGGCGCGCCTGGGGTGTCGCGCCAGCCATACATGCCGCCCGAAAGATATTCGGCGGCGATCCCTTCGCTGCGCAGCCAGGCGGTCAATCCCTGGCTCAGCTTGATGCCCTGCTGGCAGATGATCACACAGCGCCTGCCATCGAGCCTGTCAAGCAGACCGGGTATATCCGTGTGCGGGTGGCGAAACGCGCCGGGAATCAGAAAGGGGTCAGCGGCGAAATCCGGATCGATGCTGATATCGATGATCGCCGGGCAATCGGGCGTCCCGATCAGGCGCAAGAGTTGCTGTGGGGTGATTTCGTTAGGGGCGGGCATGGGGCATCCTCTGGGTCACGTGAACAGTGGATGCGACTTTGGGCTGGCGCCTCACGGGGATGTCGCAAAGCACCCCTTGCCCCCAGTTTCTGCATTGCAGGGCCGGATGTGTCAATTCATTTCAGGTGGTCCCGAGGGGTTCTCCGCACAGGCATTTTTTCATGACATCCGGAGGCATCGTGCCTAGCTGTTCGAAAAGGCCAATGAAATCAGCGTAGTTATAGGCCCGGGCAATCTTGCCATCTACGATGCGGCACATGGTCAGGCCAAATATCTGCACCGGTTTGCCGGTCTTGCGACATTTGGCGGAGATGTTCATTAACACCGAGACCTGATCGCCGCTTTCGAGGTATTCGTCGATCGTGATCGTGGTCTCCTTGATGCGTTTCAGCATCGTTTCGGCAAACGCCCTGAAATCGGCCGCGCCCAGCTGAGGAGATTTATCAAGCCCGTGAACCGGGGCATCTTCAACCATCATCTCGGCGATGGCATCCAGATCTTCGTCGCGCCAGACGCGCTGAAACCACGTTTCCAGAATCTCGCGCTTGTTCATCACCGCCCCCGGCCTCAGCTACGGCACGAACAGCCTAACGCAGCCAGGATGAATTGCAAACAAGGCAGGGCCGATGGGGTTTGCGGGGTAAGTGCAGGCTTCTGTTGCCAGGTGCCTGCGAACCCCGCCTAACCTGGCTAGAGGCTAGGGCTTAGATTTCGGTGTTTCCGACTGCTTACGCAGCAAGAGCTACCGGAGCACGATTGTCATTTGCAATTGTACTGTTCGGACCGATAACGGTGGTACCTCACCGGGACAAAGCTAACCCCTTTAGACGTTCGTCGATCCTGTTTCGGCCCCGAAACCCTTCAAATGAAAGGGATTTTGGTGGAGCCGCCGGGTACCGCCCCCGGGTCCGATCCGCTTATTACGAGCGCGTTTATGTCCATAGTCCCGAAGGACAGGGCGAATATAGGTGGGCCAAGCGTCTTTTGCAATCAAATCGGACGGTTGATTAGAGCCAACCCCTTGTTACAGTTGTCTTAGATTTGGGGAGAATTTTGATGAGACATTCAAGACAACTGCTTTTGTGCCTTTGCCTGTGTCTTACCGTGCCCGGTGTCGCGTGGGCGTTCGTTTTCGTTTTTGGCACCGCGCCGGTCGGTCCAAGCGGCGTGCAGATGCAATCCGACACGCCGATTTTCAACAGTTCGTCCGCGCTCCGCATCAAAACGGGCGTCGATGTGGTCGCTGTCGCCAAATCCCCCGACGACGAGATCACGGTTTATGGCGAAAAGGTTGCAGCGCTGCGCAAACCCAACCACCCACCTTTTGTGATCGTTCATGCTTTGCGGTGGGACAACGGCACCTATCGGGTGGAGCCGCTGCCGGGCGCGGGCGATATCGAGTCGCTGGCGCCATTCTTTCGCCTGCCCAGCAGCAACATCTTCTGGGGCGCGCCGTTTTCGATCCACAAGACGCCCGATGACAAGATCTATGTGGCACAAGTCGAACGCAAAAAAGACGACAAGCGGTTCTACCAGTATTTCTATTTGCGCTTCGGCAACGGGCGCCTTTATTATGACGAGTCTGCGGGGGATTTCGATCCCGAACCAGGCCAGTTCGCCGGGCACGATGTCAGTGTCGAGAAAGGCAAGGTGATTGTGCGCGACGCCAAGGGCCTGTTCGCAGCCCTGGACGCTCAGGCCGAAGCCCAGAAACATCAGAACATCAAGACGGTTCACCTGGACTACGCGTCCGGTTTTGGTGGGTTTCTGGTGGAGTCTGATCTCAACACAGCGCGGCGCGCGTCACTCTCTGCCCTGTGCCTGTATTTGGCCGAAAGCCCCGGCGATCCGGGGCGCGAACGCGGGCGCAAGGATCATTCGGTGCCTTTCGCCGTTCTGAACCCCGATCATGCGGTCCCGGTCTGCGAGGCGGCGCTGGCGGCGGGGCAGGCGGCGCCCTCGGTGCGGTTCTCCGCCACCCGCGCGCTGACCGCCAAGGCCAATCGCACGAATGACGTGGCGCTGACCGAACGGGTCAGGACCATGCTGGAAGGGCTGGCCGCCGAAGGTTTTGCGCCCGCGATGCTGAACCTGGCTTTTCGGCATTTCGGTGGGCCGGGGATCACGCCCGACCCGGCCGCGGCCAAGCGCGACCTGGAAAAGCTGGCCCAAGCGGGCAATGCGCAGGCGGCCTATTGGCTGGGCCGCGCCATCCGGCTGAACTGGGTCAAGGGCACGCAGGAGGAGGCGCGCCGGTATCTGCAACAGGCGATCATTGGACGGGTGATCGAGGGATATGGCGATCTGGGCCTTCTTTTGCAGGCGTCGGACTCGGAAGACGACCGCACCAGGGCGCAGACCTTGTTTATCCAGGGTGCCGAAGAGGGCGACGCGGAATCGATGTTCCAGATCGGTTTGATCCTGCGCAAGGAAAAGCTGTACAACGGCGCGATCAAGCGGATTGACGAGGCGGCCAAGCGGGGCCATCTGGAGGCGCTCTATTTCCAAGGCTTCATGCGAATGGCGGGGCAGGGCGTGACGAAGAACGCGAGCTCGGCGCAACGCAGTTTTGAACATGCGGCTCGGCACAACCATGTGGGAGCCAAGATGTATCTGGGCCACCTTTTGTGCCGCAATCCGAAGGAGGACAACCTGAAAGAGCGCCACACGCGCGGCAAGGCACTGCTGGAGGAAGCGAAAGCGGCGGGATACGATCGGGCAGAAACCTATCTGACAGATTGCAAGGTCTGATCTGTCACCGGCCCCTCGCGGACCGGCCTGAATGAAAAACGGCGCCGCTTGGGGCGGCGCCGTTCAATGGTCCGACCGGACCGGGTTTATTCCGCGGGCTGTTCGGCCACGCCGTGTTTTTCGCGCAGACCGTCGCGGTAGAGCGCCTTGGCAAGTGAAATGCACATCAGCCCCATCACCATCGTGAAGGGCAGGGCGCCGATGATCATCGCGTTCTTGAGCGCATCCAGCGGGTTGTTCTCACCCGCGGCCACGATCAGCACGCCGATCACCGCGGTCAGGATCAGCCCCCAGATGATGCGGTGCTTGATGCCGGTCTCATGGCTGCCGCCCGACATGATCGTGTTCATCACCAGGATGCCCGAGTCGGCCGAGGTCACCAGGAAGGTCAGGATCAGCACCACGCACATCACCACGAGAATGCCGTAGAGGCCCTCGCTGAGGATGTTTTCAAGCGCCACGAAGAGCTTGTTGGTGGTCGAGGCCGCCGCGATCGACGGATCGGCCAGGCCGGCGACTTCGAGGTTGACCGCCGTGCCGCCCAAGATCGTCATCCAGGCAAAGCAGACCAGGGCCGGGGCGATGACGCAGCCAAGGATGAATTCACGCACCGTGCGCCCCTTGGAGATGCGCGCCAGGAACAGGCCCACGAAGGGCGAGAAAGCGATCCACCAGGCCCAATAGAAGGTGGTCCAGCCGGCCTGCCAGCCGAACAGGCGCCCGTCGGTGCCGGCGGCATAGGCCGCCGCCAGCGTGGCATCGTCCAGTTCGGCCGCGGGCCCTTCGAGGCCCGACTTGAACGCGTCGAAGCTGCCCCAGGCATTGGTTGCGCCGGCCATCAGGTCAGCGGTCAGTGGTCTTGCAGCCTCGGGCAGGGCGGCGGCGAAGTCGGCTTCTGACTGCGGGCCGTAGGCCTCGAAGCTGAGCGATGCGAAATGCAGGATGTAATCCACGATCGCCGTGCCATAGGTGGTCATTGCAAACAGGAACGAGCCGAAGATGACGAAGGTCATCAGCAGGATCAGCGACAGGACCATGTTCAGGTTCGACAGGTACTTGATGCCCCGGCCCACGCCCGAGACCGCGGACAGGATCGACATCGCCATGATGACGATCAGGGCAGAGATCAGGCCGACTGTGCTGGGGGTCGGCACGTCACCCGCGGTGTTCACCAGCCACCCCATGTCCGTCACCGCGTAAAGGCCATCGACGAACTGGGAAACGCCAAAGCCGATGGTGACCGACACGCCGAGGATCGTGGCAACAACGCCCAGCACATCGACGACATGACCCAGGAATCCGTTGGCCGCTGAGCCCAGAAGCGGTGTCAGGGCCGAGCGGATGGTCAGCGGCATGTCGCGGGTATAGGCATAATAGGCCAGGCTGAGGCCGGTCACGACATAGATCGCCCAGGCGTGGAAGCCATAGTGCAGGAACGTGTAGCGGAAGGCCGATTGCACGGCTTCCTCCGAACTGCCGGCCACCTCACCGGCGACGACAACTGGGTTCGACCCCCAAAGCCCCATCGGCTCGGCGGTGGCATAGACCATCAGGCCAACACCCAGACCGGCACCGAACATCATCGAGAACCAGGAGAAGTTAGAAAATTCCGGTTTTTCGCCCTCGGGCCCCATCACCTTGCGGCCCGAATAGGGCAGGATCGCAACGATGAACAGGAAGAACGCGAAGATGCCGACGATGATGATGTAGAACTGGTTGAATGTCTCCAGCAACGTCCAGTTGAGGTTGCTCAGCATGCCATTCGCATTGGCCGGAAAGACCAGCGCCCAGAGCACGAGCGCGACCATGATGCTTTTTGAGATCAGGGCGATCGGCAGGCTGTTGTCCTTGTAGAACCCATCCGGCTGTGTCTTGATCTCGAGTTCCGTAAACGGAGGTTTGATTGACATGTTGTGTCCCTGTGATTGTTTCCACGACCGAGAGGAATGCCGGTCCGAAGGCCGATTTCTCAGCCTTTCCGGTTCGATTTCCGGCGGTGCCTCCCAATTCCGGCGACTGTCTCATGCCGGGCCGGAGGCGATGGCGATAAATAGCGACATCGGCAGGCGGTTTTGCGACGTTTGAATTCGACCGGCTTCCGGTTTGGCCCGCGGATTTCAGGCGACATTGAAAAAGCGTAAGCGTTACAGGAATCCGTTTCGGGGATTCGGAAGAGTTCCCCGATCCGCCGGTCCTGTTGCACGGGCTGGGTTTTTGCTGTTGTGTGTGCCGCAATAACCACATGGGAAGAGGGCGCCCGTCATGACCACCAATCTGGACAATGAATTCGTGCGGGCGCATTTTCCCGCCTTTTCGGAACCGTCCCTGCAGGGGCAGGCCTTTTTCGAGAATGCCGGCGGGTCCTATACCTGCGGGCCGGTGATCGAGCGGCTTGAACGGTACTACCGCCAGCGCAAGGTGCAGCCCTATGCGCCCTACGAGGCCAGCCGGCTGGCCGGCGCCGAGATGGACGAGGCGCGCAGCCGATTGGCGGCAATGCTGGGCGTGGCCAGGGACGAGTTGAGTTTCGGGCCCTCGACCACCCAGAATACCTATGTCCTGTCCCAGGCCTTCCGCCAGTGGATGGAGCCGGGGCAGGCGATCATCGTGACCGACCAGGACCACGAGGCCAATAGCGGCCCGTGGCGCCGGCTGGCCGAGGACGGGATCGAAATCCGCGAATGGGCGATCGATCCCGAAACCGGGCTGTTGAATGTCGAGGATCTGGAAAACCTGCTGGACGAGAATGTCAGGCTGGTCTGTTTCCCGCATTGTTCCAACATCGTCGGCGCGGTGAACCCGATTGTCGAGATCACCGCCGCGGCCCATGCGGCGGGTGCGTTTGTCTGTGTCGACGGCGTTTCCTATGCGCCGCATGGTTTCGTGAATGTGGGCGACATGGGCCCCGATATCTATCTGTTTTCCGCCTACAAGACCTATGGACCCCATCAGGGTATCATGGTCCTGCGCCGCGAATTGGGGGCGCTCTTGCCCAACCAGGCGCATTGGTTCAATGCCGACACCCTCTACAAGCGGTTCACGCCCGCGGGGCCGGATCACGCCCAGGTGGCGGCCTGTGCGGGGATGGCAGATTACTATGACGCACTGGCCAGCCATCATGGCATTACCGGCGATGCCGCGGCGCGCACCGAGGGCGTGCATGACCTGTTGCGCGGCTACGAGACCGAGCTGTTGCAGCCGGTGCTGGACTACCTGGCAGAGAAGAACTCGGTCCGGCTGATCGGCCCGCGCGAGGCGGCGGCCAAGGCGCCGACGATCGCCGTGGAGCTGAACGGCCCGGGCGAGGCGGCCGCGGCGGACCTAGCCGCGCACGGGATCATGGCGGGGGGCGGCGATTTTTACGGCGCGCGCCCGCTGCAATCCATGGGGATCGACCTGAAAAAGGGCGTTCTGCGGCTGAGTTTCGTGCATTACACCGCGCAGGCCGAGATCGACAAGCTGTTGACCGCGCTCGAAGACGTGGTGTGATATTGCCCCAGCCGCAGACCGGCCTATCCTGAAAGCGGGAATGAACGGGGCAGCGCATGAGCAATAGCAATAGCAAACCAACCATTCTGTGGCTTCGGCGCGATCTGAGGCTGGGCGATCATCCCGCGCTGCTGCAGGCATGCGGCCGCGGCGGGCCGGTCATACCGGTCTTTATCCGCGACGACAACGTAGACGGGCTGGGCGCGGCCCCGAAATGGCGGCTGGGCCTGTCGCTGCGGGTGTTGTCCGAGGCGCTGGAGCGCAAGGGCAGCCGCCTGATCCTGCGCAGCGGTCCGGCCGGGGATGTGCTGGAACGGCTGATCGCCGAAACAGGTGCCGACAGCGTGATCTGGACGCGCCTTTACGATCCGGCGTCGATCAAGCGCGATACCGACATCAAGGCCGGGCTGAAGGCACAGGGGATCTGCGCGCAGAGCGTCGGCGGCCATCTGCTGTTTGAACCCTGGACGGTCGAGACCGGGCAGGGGGGCTACTACAAGGTTTACACACCGATGTGGAACGCGGTGAAAGACCGGGATGTTCCCGCGCCAGAGGCGGCGCCCCGGGCCATACCCGCACCGGAAAACTGGCCTGCCAGCGATGATCTGGAAGGCTGGCGGCTTGGGGCCGCGATGCAGCGGGGCGCGGCGGTGGTTTCGGGCTGGCAACGGCCGGGCGAGGCCTGCGCCGAGGATCGGCTGGCCTGGTTCACAGGTGACGGTATCGAGGATTACGGCCAGGCGCGAAACCTGGTGGCGGTTGATGGCACCTCGGGCATGTCCGAATACCTCTCGCTGGGGGAAATATCGCCGCGCACCTGCTGGCACGCGGGGCTCGGCGCGCTGCATCGCGGCGCTAAGGGGGCCGAGAAATGGCTCAAGGAGCTGGTCTGGCGCGAGTTCGCCTATCACCTGATGTACCACACCCCCCGGATCCTGTCCGACAACTGGCGCGAGGAATGGGCAAGCTTTCCCTGGAACGAGGATGAACGCCTGTCCGAGGTCTGGGCGTGGAAACAGGGCCGCACGGGGGTGCCCTTCGTCGACGCCGCGATGCGCGAGATGTATGTGACCGGCAGGATGCACAACCGCGCCCGGATGATCGTGGCCAGTTACCTGACCAAGCATCTGATGTGCCATTGGCGGATCGGGCAGAAATGGTTCGAGGACTGCCTGACCGACTGGGATCCGGCCTCGAACGCGATGGGCTGGCAGTGGGTGGCCGGCTCGGGCCCGGATGCATCACCCTATTTCCGCATCTTCAACCCCGAGACCCAGCAGCAGAAATTCGACCCGGACGGCGACTATGTGGCGCGCTGGATCGCGGAAGGCCGCGACAGCCCCGAACGCACCGCACTGGCCTATTTCGACGCGGTGCCGCGGTGGTGGAACCTGTCGCCCAAGGATACCTATCCTCAACCCCTGGTGGAGCTTTCCGAGGGGCGAAAGCGCGCATTGGCTGCATATGAGGCGCGGAATTTCTGATCGTTAACAATTTTCTTGCGAAAAAACCCGCCCAGAGCCTAGCCTGTTGAGGACATCATAGGGAGGGCGCATGACCCTGACCGATACCAAGGGCCAATCCGATCTGCCGCGCTATTTCGCGCAGGTCTTCGAGCGTGCCCGGCAGATCAATCACGGGCGCCTGGATTTCGTTCTGGCCGACGGGCGGCGGTTCCGGGCCGAAGGCGGCAAGCCGGGACCGGTGGCCGAGATCGTGATCCATAACCCCGACAGTTTTGTCCGGCTGATCCGTGAGGGCGACCTGGGGTTCAGTGACGCCTATCTGGAAGGCTGGTGGAGCACGCCGGATCTGCAGGCGTTCATGGATTTCATGCACCATGACAACGACGTGATCTATGACGGCTTTCCGGGCATGGGCCTGCTGCGCGCCTATGAACGCATGCGCCACTGGATGAACCGCAACAGCCGCCGGCAGGCGCGCAAGAACATCAGCTATCACTACGATCTGGGCAATGAGTTTTACGCGCTCTGGCTGGATGAAACCATGACCTATTCCAGCGCGCTTTTCGAAACCGGGCAGGAAAGCCTTGAGAATGCGCAGACCGCCAAATATGCCAGCCTGATTGACCAGATGGGCGTGAAACGCGGCGATCACGTGCTGGAGATCGGTTGTGGCTGGGGCGGGTTTGCCGAATATGCCGCCAAAGAGCGTGGCTTGCGGGTCACAGGTCTAACCATCAGCGAAGAGCAGTTGAAGTTCGCCAGGCAGCGCATTGAAAAGAATGGACTTTCAGACAAGGTGACGTTCAAGTTGCAGGATTACCGGGACGAACGGGGCAGCTATGACGGTATCGCCAGTATCGAGATGTTCGAAGCCGTGGGCGAGAAATACTGGCCCGCCTATTTCGGAACGCTAAGAGATCGGCTGCACCCCGGTGCGCAGGCCACGTTGCAGATCATCACCATTCAGGAGCGTCGCTGGGAAGCATACCGAAAAGGTGTTGATTTTATTCAGAAATACATCTTTCCGGGCGGCATGTTACCCAGCCCTGCGGCGCTTGATACCGAGATCGGACGCGCCGGGCTGCGGGTTGCGAACTGTCATGCCTTTGGACAAAGCTACAGCCAGACGCTGCGCCGCTGGCACGAAAGTTTCAACGCCAAATGGGATCAGATCGCGGGCCTTGGCTTTGATGACAGGTTTCGCCGGATGTGGAATTTTTACCTGACCTCTTGTGCGGGGGCCTTCCAAAGCGGTAATTGCGATGTAGTCCAGATCACAGTAGCAAGGCCGCGATAGATGCCCGTTACCGACAGAATGCCAACCGCCGCCAAACTGGCCGCCGCCGCCATCCTTGGGGGAATTGCCTGGTATGCCTCGGATCTGGTGCGCCCGCTGATGCCCGACGGCACGGATTTCGGCTGGTTCAACTATGTCAATCTGGCACTTGGACTGGCCTGCGGCTGGTTCGTCGTCGGTACACGGGTCGGGCGCAGCTATCTCGAATCCTTCAGCGCCGGGTTGACGGGCATGGCCGCGCTGGTGTTCTGGGCGCTGTTCCTGCAGAGCTTCAATGAAATGCTCAAGCTGGCGCTGCAGAACCGGTATGAAGGGCCCGTCGAGGGGATTGTCGCGATTTTCGAGATCGCGATCGATTTCGGCACCAACCTGCTGGATGCCAACCTGATCATCACGCTGTTCGTCGGCGGGATCGTGACGGGGGTTGTGGCGGAATGGGCATCGCGCCGCTGGTCGTAACCGGATGAGCGAAATTTTCCTTTATGGACCAATGGCATGGACGCCATTGTTGGACGGGATTTGCCGGGCACCCATCACCGGTAAGCGGGCAGAGTTACAGGGGTATGCCCTTCGCGGCGCGCCCATGGCGTGTTTTCCCGATCTGCATCCCGCAGAGGGCACAGTGAGTGGTATTGTGATCGAGGATGCGCCGGCGGACGCGCAGTCAGCCATCGCCTATTTTGCAGCGGGTCTCGGCTATGCGCCGGCAGAGTGCGCCGTGATTGCTGAAGGCCGCGCGCGGCCGGTTACGGTCTATTGCCGGGCGGCTGAGGCGTCCGAAACCACCCGCGACTGGCTGCTGGAGGCGTGGGAACCCGCATGGGGACAGATCGCGCTGAACGCCGCGCAAGAGGTGGCGCAGCACCGGTCCGCGGTGCCTGCGGAAACCCTAAGCCGGATGATGCCGATGATCCTGGTTCGGGCGGCGTCGCGTGCAACCGCCGCCGCCGGTGCCCCGACCGACCTGCGCAGCGATCTGCACGCCGATGCCGTCGAGGTCCTGGAACAGCATAACCGCCATGCGGGTTTCTTCCTGACCCGCGAAGCCACGCTGAGGCATCCGATGTTCGACGGCAGCCAAAGCCCACCGGTGACACGCGAGGTCTTCGTGGCCACCGACGCGGCGATCGTTCTGCCCTATGATCCGGTGCGCGACCGGGTGCTGCTGGTCGAGCAATTTCGCATGGGCCCGTTCGGGCGCGGCGACCCGCACCCGTGGATGCTGGAGCCGGTGGCGGGCCGTGTCGATCCGGGCGAAACCCCCGAGGCAACCGCGCAGCGCGAATCCGTCGAAGAGGCCGGGCTGGCGCTTGGGCGGCTGGAACACGTGTCGAGCCACTATTGCTCGTTGGGTTGTTCGACCGAGTATTTTCATTGTTACGTGGGCCTGTGCGATCTGCCGGACCTGAACATGGGCCAGGGCGGGCTGGACAGCGAAGATGAGGACATTCGCACCCATGTGCTGCCGTTTGAGCAGGCGATGGCGCTGATCCCCTCGGGCGAGGCCGCGAATGGCCCGCTGATCCTGTGCCTTCTGTGGTTGCAGCGGGAACGCGCAAGACTGCGCGCCGATGCCGGATCGGACGCTTGATGTTGGGCCCGTCTGCACATACACCATTGGGGCGCTAAGACAGGAGCATCAGGCAATGCGATACGCTGAGGATCTGGCCGCGGCCATTGGCAATACACCGCTGATCAAGCTGAAGAAAGCCAGCGAACTGACCGGCTGCACCATTTTGGGAAAATGCGAGTTCCTGAACCCGGGTCAGTCGGTCAAGGACCGCGCGGCGCTGTATATCATCAGGGATGCGGTGGCGCGCGGCGATCTGCGCCCCGGCGGCACGATTGTCGAGGGCACGGCCGGCAATACCGGCATCGGCCTGGCGCTGGTGGGCGCGTCGATGGGGTTCAAGACGGTGATCGTGATCCCCGAGACCCAGAGCCAGGAAAAGAAGGACATGATCCAGCTGGCGGGGGCCGAGCTGGTGCAGGTGCCGGCGGCGCCCTACAAGAATCCCAACAACTACGTGCGGTATTCCGGGCGGCTGGCCGAGCAGATGGCGCAGAGTGACCCCAATGGCGCGATCTGGGCCAACCAGTTCGACAACGTGGCGAACCGCCAGGCCCATATCGAGACCACGGGCCCCGAGATCTGGGACCAGACCGGCGGCAAGGTTGACGGGTTTGTCGCCGCCGTCGGCTCTGGCGGGACGCTGGCCGGGGTGGGCGCGGCGCTTCAGCCCAAGGGCGTCAAGGTGGCGCTGGCCGATCCGATGGGCTCGGGCATGTTCACGCTTTACCGTGACGGCGCTGCGGCGGCCGAGGGAAGCTCGATCACCGAGGGCATCGGGCAGGGGCGCATTACCGCCAACCTCGAAGGGTTCACCCCGGACATGTCCTGGCAGATTCCCGACGACGAGGCGCTGCCGGTGGTGTTTGACCTGCTGCGCGAGGAAGGGCTGTGCATGGGCGGATCAACCGGCATCAACGTCGCCGGCGCCATCCGCATGGCGCGCGAAATGGGACCGGGGCACACCATCGTCACCGTGCTGTGCGATTACGGCACGCGCTACCAGTCAAAGCTGTTCAACCCCGAATTCCTGCGCGAGAAGGGCCTGCCGTCGCCCGACTGGCTGACCGACGCGCCGCGCGCGATTCCCGGCGTGTTCGAGGAAGCATGACCCGAATCCGGCAGCTTCTCCTTGTTCTGGCGCTGGTATGCGCGGGCCTGGCGTCCGTGCTGGCGATGCCGGCCTCGGCGCAACCGGGAAGCATCGAGCCGGACTATCCGACCTGGGAAAACGTTGCCACGCGTGCCGACAACGCGATTGCCAGCGGGCGGGCCTCGATTACGGCGCTTGAGGAACTGCGCAACCAGATCGCCGACTGGCGACAGCAATTCCTGGATGCCCAATCTGTCAATCGCAGCGCCATCGGCACGGTGAGCGACCAGCTGGATGCGTTGGGACCGGCGCCCGAGAACGGAAACGAAGCAGAAGATATCGCCTCGCAGCGAACGCAGTTGAACGAACGCCTGTCCGAGTTGCAGGCACCGGTAAAAAAGGCCGAACTGGCCTATAGCCGGGCGGACGGTCTTATCAAGGGGATCGACCAGATCGTTCGCGACCGACAGAAGGCCGAACTGCTGGAATTGGGGCCGTCGCCCCTGAATATCGCCCACTGGGATGATGGGCTGAACGCCCTTCTCAACGCGTACCGGACGCTTCATTCCGAACTCCGGCTGGCCTGGCGCAGCCCGGTGCAGCGCGCCGATACCAAGGAAAATCTGCCGCTTATCCTGGTGTTGCTGGCGATCGGCGTGGCGCTGGTGGCGCGTGGCCGCCGCTGGTGCCGTGTGCTGTCGCGGCGCGTTCTGAAACCCGATGAACGCCCAGGCGCCGCGCGCTGGCTGGTCGCGTTTGCCATTTCGGTTGGCGAATTGCTGTTGCCCTATGTCGGCGCGCTGATGATTGTTGCGGCGATGTTTGCCACAGGGCTGGTGGGGTTGCGCACCGAACAGATGTTGACCGCGCTGCTGGTGTCCTTGTTCATCTATTTCCTTGCCCGGTGGGTATCGGTGAGGATTTTCCCGTTCCGCACACATCGTGACCTGCCGCTGAACCTTGATGACGACCAGCGCCGCACGGGCCGCGTGCTGGGTACGGGCCTGGGCCTGGTCGTTGCGCTTGTCAATTTCCTCGAAGAGACCGCCGACATCTTCGACTGGTCCGAGGCGGCGATGATCGTCACCATCTTTCCGGTCACGCTGGTGGCGGCGGGGCTGCTGTGGCGGCTCTCGAAGCTGCTGAAGATCCACACCGAGGCTGGCGGGGTGGAAGGTGTCGATACCTTCCGAAACCGTTTGGTGCGCCTGATCTGCCGGGCGATCCTGGTGCTGGCCGTGGTGGCGCCTGTGCTGGCGGCCATCGGCTATTTCAAGGCGGCCGAGGCGTTGATGCTGCCGGCATTGCTGTCGCTGCTTCTGCTGGCGGTGCTGGTGGTGTTGCAGCGGCTGGTCAACGAGGTCTACGTCCTGCTAAGCAGAAAGCCCGAAGACGGGGCGGATTCGCTGACGACCGTGGTTGCGGGCTTTGTGCTGGTCTTGCTGTCACTGCCGGTTTTTGCGCTGATCTGGGGCGCGCGCGTCACCGACCTGACCGAGCTCTGGACGCGGTTTACCTCTGGTATCGAACTGGGTGGCGTTCGGATTTCGCCGACGATTTTCCTGACCCTGGCGCTGGTCTTCACCGCCGGCTACCTGCTGACCCGGTTCATCCAGGGAACGCTGAAGAACACCGTCCTGCCGAAGACCAATATCGACACTGGCGGGCAGAACGCGATCGTTTCGGGCGTGGGCTATATCGGGATATTCCTGGCAGCGATCGTGGCCGTCACCAGTGCCGGGATCGACCTCAGCTCGCTTGCCATTGTGGCCGGCGCCTTGTCGGTCGGTATCGGTTTCGGCCTCCAGAACATCGTTTCGAACTTCGTCTCCGGTATCATCCTGCTGATCGAACGGCCGATTTCCGAGGGCGACTGGATCGAGGTCGGCGGCACCCACGGCTATGTGCGCGACATCTCGGTGCGCTCCACGACGATCGAAACCTTCGACCGCTCGGACGTGATCGTGCCCAATGCCGACCTGGTCAGCGGCACGGTCACCAATTACACCAAGGGCAACACCGTCGGACGGGTGATCGTGCCGGTCGGTGTGGCCTATGGCAGCGATACGAAACAGGTCGAGCAGATTCTCAGGGAGATCGCCGAAGCGCATCCGATGGTCGTCGCCAACCCGCCGCCCAATGTCGTCTTCCGCGGCTTCGGGGCGGATTCGCTTGATTTCGAGATCCGGGCGATCCTGCGCGATGTGAACTGGATGTTGAACGTGCATTCGGACATGAACCACGAAATCGCCCGCAAATTCGCGGATAACAGTATCGAGATTCCGTTCGCACAGCGCGACGTCTGGCTGCGCAACCCGGAGACATTGCAGAATGCCGCGCCACCGCCCCCCGCGGAACCGGCACCGAAGGCACCAAAACGTCGAACCAGGATCAAGGACATGGACGCGGGCGACGGCGACGGTGATCAATCCTGATGACGGCGCGGGTCCGGGCCACTCGTTACCCTGCGGCGGCACCCATATGGCGCCGACCGCGCGAATTCGGACCGCTGCGTGCCGGAAAGACCGAAACGAAGGGCCGTCATTACCCGCGTGTTTGCCGGCATCTGGCGGACTGACCCGCGGGCCGGCCACCGATCTGCCGGCGCACCCGGCAGGCGCGTCGATCACCCCTTGCGCAGGCCAAGAAAGTCAGGCTACACACCGGGCCAACGGAGCGGTGGCCGAGTGGTCGAAGGCGCACGCCTGGAAAGTGTGTAGGCGGGAGACCGTCTCCAGGGTTCGAATCCCTGTCGCTCCGCCATCCCACTCTGCGATGAACAACAGGGCCGTTCTCTGCAACTGGTCGTGGTTCCGGGTTTCCTGTCCCGCATGGGAAGCCGCACGAGATCACCGGCGCATCGTTTCGGGCGGATGTGGTCAGAGGGTTGGCGCCGGCCCGCCGGCGATCCGGCCGGGGTCTGCGGCCCTGCAAAAGATCGCTCTGCGTTGAAAGAAAAAGGTTCTTTTGCCCGCTTGCCATTGCACGGCGACCCCGAAACTTTCAAACGAATCGGCGCACCTGACCTTTTCCGGGTGTCAATCTTGATTTGTGAAGTTTTCTGACATTCCCTTCTCGGACGATCGAAGCCAGCAGAAGTTTCGATGCCCGGACACAGGGAGCAAGCAGATGTCCGCATTTAAAAATGCATCTTTCAATACCGTATTCATTGTCGCAATGGTTCTGTGCCTCGCCATCGGCGTCTGGGGGGTGATAAGCCCCAACAGCATGACCGGTTCCGCGCAGGCGTTCACAAGCTACCTGCTGAACGGTGCCGGCTGGATGTGGCTGGCGATGTGTTCCGGTTTCCTGCTGCTGGGCGGTTACATGGCCTTCGGGCCTTATGGCCATATCCGCCTTGGCAAGGACAATGAAGAGCCGGAATTCAGCACCGCCTCGTGGATCGCGATGCTGTTTGCCGGCGGCATGGGTTCGGGGCTTCTGGTCTGGGGCGCGGCGGAGCCGATGTATCATTTCGTGTCGCCGCCGGGGATGGAGGGCGAAACCGCCGAGGCCGCGCGCGAGGCGCTGGTCATCACCAACCTGCACTGGGGACTGCATGCCTGGTCAATCTATGGCTGCTGCGCGCTGGTGATCGCCTATTTCACCTTCCGCCGCAACGAAAGCTCGATGATCTCGACCCCCATCAAGCATGTCTTCAAGGGGCCGACGGGTGAAAAGGTGGGCAAGGCCGCGGATATCTTGGGGGTGATCTCGGTGGTCTTCGGGCTTGCCGGATCGCTTGCCATGGGAGCGCTCGCCGTGCGGTCGGGCATGTTCTATGCCTTCGACACGCCGCAGAACAACACCATGTCGATGATCATCCTGGTGGTGCTGTTCGTGGCCTACATGCTGTCGGCCACCACCGGCGTCGACAAGGGCATTAAGATATTGTCGAACATCAACATGGTCCTGACCGTGGCGATCATGCTGATGGTGATCTATGCCGGGCCGACGGCCTTCATCCTGGAAACATTCGTCGATTCGATCGGCCAGTATTTCAGCGCGATCATCACCAAATCCTTCACCCTCTACCCGTTCGAGGGGCTTCAGGGCTGGACCTCGGGCTGGACGCTGACCTACCTGATCTGGTGGCTGGCCTGGGGGCCGTTCATCGGCATCTTTGTCGCCCGCATCTCGCGCGGGCGCACGATCCGCGAGTTCATCTTTGGCGTCGTGCTGGTGCCGACCATGTTCTCGATGCTCTGGTTCGCGGCCTTTGGTGGTGCCGGTTTCTACATCGAAATGTACGGCGGCGGCGGGCTGAAAGAGATTATCTTCGAGGATGTCTTTGCCGCGCTCTTTGCCTTCCTGGGTTATTTCCCGGGCGCCACCATCCTTGCGGCCCTGGCGGCGGCGCTGCTGTTCATCTTCCTGGTGACATCGGCGGATTCGGGCACCTTCGTGCTGTCGATGATGACGACGGATGGCAACCTGAACCCGCCGATCATCCAGAAGATGATCTGGGGCGTCCTGATCGCGGTGCTGACCTTCTCGACCCTGGTGACAGAGTCGGTAACGGTGGCCAAGGCGATGGCGATTACCGGGGCGATCCCGTTTGCGGTGATCGTGCTGTTGCAGATCGTCGGTTTCCTGCGCGAAATCCGCAAGGAACTTGACGCGCCCGAAGTCATCGAGGCCCGCGGCGAAGCCGAAGGCGCTGCCGAGGGTTCGGCCTGATACCAACCGGAAAGAAAGGACTGTCTCATGTTCAGAAAGACATTCATATCCATTCTCGCCGGTGTGTTCCTGCTGGCCGGCTGTTCCGAGGACGAAAAGAAAATCCGGATCGGTGCCAAGAATTTCGGTGAAAGCCGGATCATGGCCCAGATGATGGCAGCCATCCTCGAGGAACAGGGCCTGCCGGTCGAAGGGGTGGTGGAATATGCCAATACACCCGCCATCCTCGAGGCGCTCAAGCGCGGTGATATTGACGCCTATCCCGAATATAACGGGACCGGCCTGGTGATGCTCGGACAAAGCCCCGTCACCGATGGTGACGAAGCCTTGGCAAGGGTCAAGAAAGTGTTCGAGCCGCTTGGCATTTCATGGCGCGAGCGCGTGGGCTTTGCCAATAACTACGGCCTTGCCATGCTGCCCGAGCGCGCCGAAGAACTGGGCGTCAGCACCATGTCGGACCTTGTTCCGCGCAGCGCAGAGGTGACGCTGGGGATCGAGGATGATTTCATTGCCCGGCCCCTCGATGGTCTCAACCCGATGGTTCAGCGCTACGGGTTCGAATTCGGCGCGGTCGAACAGGTGCCGCTGTCGGATCGCGGACAGCTTTATGACAATCTGCTCGACGGCCAGGTCGACGTGATCGAGGTCTATACCACCGATGGTCAGATCGCCGATTACGGGCTGGTGATCCTTGACGACGATCTGGAATTCTTTCCGGTCTATGAACTGGCGCCGATCGTCAGGGTCTCGTCGCTTTCGGCCTTCGATGGCCTCGGGGGGGCGCTGGACGCGCTTGGCGGTATCCTCAGCAATGAGGAAATGCAGGCGCTCAACCGCAAGGTCGACCTGGAAGGACGTTCACCGCGGGCGGTGGCCCGCGATACGCTGGCGCGGCTTGGGCTGATCTCCTCGGGCGCGGTCGATGCGGTCGACCCGCTGGCCATCGCCGCATCGCCGCTGATGGCCGGGGGCGACCTGTCGAGCACGGCCCTGCGCGCAGCCCGGCGGGCCTATGTCGGCCGCGAGGTGACGATCACGCCCGTCACGCAGCCGCTCCAAGCGGTATCCGCCGGCGAGACGCGCCTTGCGATGGTGGGTGCCGAAAGCTTCTTTGACCTGTCCGGGCCGACACCGGTGCGGATGGACCAGTACGAGGGGCTAGCCGCTGTCGGCAGCAACGCGGTGCATGTGATTGCCACAACCGGCGACGGCAGCCCGTCATCACTGAGCGCGGCGGCAACGCTCCTTGTGGGGCCCGAAGGGTCTGCCTCTCACCGGATTGCCACGATCCTGAAAGACGGGCTGGGCCTGTCGGCGGAACTTGAGGTGACCGCGGCCACCACGCCGGCGGAATTGCTGGCGGGCGTGGATGGCGGCAAGGTGGCGATCATCGCGGCACCGGCGGGTGAAAGCGCGCTACGGGATGCCTTCGACGAAGGCGGATTGAAACTCTTGCCGATCGCTGGCTGGGAGGATGGCGGAAATCTTGTCAAATATCCGTTCCTGCGCAAGATCCGCATCCCGGGCGGCACTTACGGGTTGCAGTTTTCACCGATTGAGACACTGTCGAGCCAGGTGGTCCTGGCCGGTCCCGCGCCGGGCTCGGCGGCTGCTGCCATCGGTGAACAGGGGCCGGGGGCCACCGCCGCGCCCAGTCTGAAACCGGTGCCGGCAAGCACGGTCAAGGCACTTGCCGCGGGCATCGGCGGAGGCGAGCTGATCGACCCGGTGCTGCCTGTTGCCGCCGCCTTTGCGCCCAGTCTGCCGGAACCGCCGGCGCCCATGAACCCGTCAGCGGATGTCTCGATCCTCAATGTCGCGCTGACGTTGATGTTTGTCTGGCTCTTCTGGCTGTTCGTGCGCCGCGAAGCCCGCTGACCCCTGGAAAGGAGATTGTGGAATGACTGAGAAAATTCTCGTTCCAATCGACATGGCCGATCAGAAAACCGGCCTGAAGACGATTGCCGAAGGGGTCATGCAGGCCAAGGCCAGACAGGGTGAACTGATCGTGATGACCGTGGTGCCGGATATTCTCGCGGGGTTGGACTGGCGCTATGCAATCCGCGGCGAGACGGGCGGATCCGAGGAATATGACCTTAAGGCCATCGTGAAAGAAGCGCTGACACAGCTGAACAAGATAGTGTCCGAACAGACCCCGAGCGGCATGAAGGTCAAGACGATTGCGCGCCACGGCACCGCCTACGAGGAAATCCTCAACGTGGCCAAGGATATCGGCGCGACGATGATCGTGCTGGGCGCGCATCGTCCGGCGCTGTCGGATTACCTGATCGGCCCAACCGCGGCGCGCGTGGTGCGTCACGCGGAATGTTCGGTCAACGTCATGCGTCAGAACTGACCCTCGCGCAGCGCCTGAGCTGACGGATCTGGCGTGGCCGCGTCAGATCGGTTTCGCCCAGCTTGAATTCACGCCGTTGAGCGAAGCGGTGAAGGCCATCGGATTTCCCGCTGGCGTTGCGTGCTGGCACTAATTCAACGCTCCGCCCGTGGCCGATCATCGCGTTCCCGCGCCAGTCACTGCCGTCGGGCCGGGTCGGCGGATTCTTGCGGTATGTGCATGGACGAAGGGGGGCGCTTGTCCTAGGTTTACATGGTGGATCGCCCGGTCAAGCAGGGTCGGGGATGTGGGTGTCGGAGCTGCCGGAAGTGGGTTTTCAATGATTGACAAAGCGATGCGCCCTGGCTGGCTGTGGTGGGTGGCGACCGCTTTTTTCCTGTGCCGGCTGAGCACCGCCTGGTGCTTTGAGGCCGGATTGCAGCTGACCCGTCAGGATGAGGCGCTGCGCGACCGGCTGACCCAGTCCTCGTTGGTGATGACCGCCATGCGCGAAGAGGTGACCGCCCCGCTGGATATCCTGGCGGCGGCCCAGGCGGATTACGGCAACCTGGTGTCGAACCTTTATGCGCAGGGGTATTTCGGCCCGGTGATCAAGATCCTGGTGGATGGGCGCGAGGCCGCCGAGATACCGCCGCTGGCGCAACTCAGATCGGTGCGCCGCGTCATGATCCTGATCGAGACGGGGCCGCCCTTCCGGTTGGGCACGGCCAGGATCGGCCCGCTGGACCCCGATACCAAGCTGCCGGAAGGTTTCGCCCCCGGTCAGCCCGCCAATGTGGGCGTGATCGCTGATGCCGCCGAGGCAGGTATAGACGCGTGGCGTGCCCGCAGTTTCGCCAAGGCGCGCGTCGTTCGCGAAGACATTACCGCCGATCACGCCAGGGCGCGGCTGAATGTCGATCTGGCGCTGGATCCGGGCCGCTCGGCGACCTTCGGCAAGGTCAACGTGCCTGGGCCCAGCGATGTCAGAGAGGACCGTATCCGCCGCATTGCCGGTATCCCGCGGGGCAAGCTGTTCGACCCGGTCGAGGTAGAGCGCGCGGCCAACCGGCTGCGGCGCACGGGCGCGTTCAGCGCGGTCACGGTTCGCGAAGCCGATCAGCTGAACCCCGACGGCACGCTGGATATCGATCTGGATGTCGTGGACGCCAAGCCAAGGCGGTTCGGCTTCGGCGCCGAGATCGAATCCATCGAAGGGCTGACGCTGTCGGGCTTCTGGATGCACCGCAATCTCTTTGGCGGGGCCGAGCGGTTTCGCGTGGAGGCCGAAATTGCCGGCCTGGGCGGTGACACCGAGGGCGTCGATAGTACGCTGCGCATCGGCCTGACGCGGCCGTCGACCTTTGATTCCGATACCGACCTTTATGCGCTGATCGAGCTTGAGCAGCTGGATGAAGAGCTGTTCAATTCGGAACAGATCACCGTGGGCGCGGGGATCAGCCACTATTACTCGGAAGAGCTGGAGGGAAGGATCGGGCTTGCCTATCGCTTCTCGGATGCGCGCGACCAGTTCGGCAGCCGGACCTTCACCCATCTGACCGTGCCGATCGAATTGACCTGGGACAAACGGGACAACGAACTGGACCCGACCGAAGGGTTCTACCTGTCGGCCGAGGCGCTGCCCTATTACGGCCTCGACGGCAGCGAAAGCGGGGCGCGCGGCTATCTGGACGCGCGCGGTTATCGCTCGCTGGGAAACAGCGAGATCGTGCTGGCCACGCGGCTGCAATTCGGGTCGATCATCGGGTCATCGCTGGCGGGCACACCGCCGGACCTTCTGTTTCTGTCGGGCGGCAGCGGCACCGTTCGCGGCCAGTCCTACCAGTCTTTGTCGATCCTGACCGGCACCGTACGGACCGGCGGGCGGTCATTCATCGGGCTGGCGGGCGAGGCGCGTTTCCCGGTCAGCGGAAAAATCGGTGGCGTGGTATTCTACGATGTCGGATATATCGGCCGGAACAGTTTTCCCGACGGCACCGGCGACTGGCACAGCGGTGCCGGGGTCGGGGCCCGGTACAAGACCGCCTTTGGCCCGATCCGGTTCGATGTTGCGGTCCCTGTGACTGGCCCCGACACGTCGGGTTTTGAATTCTATATCGGGATTGGACAGGCATTCTGATGCGTTGGCTTTTCATCATATCCCTGCTGGTCATCAGCCTGACCGGGGCCGCAGCCCAGCAGGACACGGCCGAAGAGGACAAGGGCAGGATCACCCGGTACCTGCAGGATGCCCTGTCCGGGCTGGGGCGAGAGGTGCGCATTGACGGGTTCCGCGGCGTGCTGAGTTCACGGGTCAGCATGGACCGGCTGACCGTCGCCGATGACGACGGTATCTGGCTGACACTGGAAGATGCGGTGCTGGACTGGAACCGGCTGGCGGTTCTGCGCGGGCAGATCGAGATCGAACAGATTTCCGCCGCGCGGATCGACGTGGCGCGCCTGCCGAAGAGTGACGCGCCTGCCTCGCCTGAGGCCGCGACCGGGTTTTCACTGCCGGAACTGCCGGTCAGCATCAATATCGGCAAGCTGGCCGCCGGAGAGGTGACATTGGGCGAAACCATCCTTGGCGAGCCTGTCACCCTGACCGTGGACGGCGCGGTATCGCTTGCCGGGGGTGAGGGGCAGGCGGACCTGTCGGTGACGCGCCTGAACGGGCCGCGGGGGCAATTCAGCCTGGCGGGCCGTTATGCCAACGCCACCCGTCAGCTTGTGCTGGACCTGCTGCTGGACGAGGCCGAGGATGGCATCACCGCTACCCTGCTTGACCTTCCGGGCCGACCGGCGCTGGAACTGTCGGTGCAGGGCGATGCGCCGATTGACGAATTTGTCGCCCGGGTGGTGCTGAAAAGCGCGGGCGAGGAAAGGATGGCGGGCCAGATCAGCACGCAGGTGGTAAGCGCCGAAAGCTCCGCCGCGGCAGAGGATCAGCCATCGCCCCGGATCATATCGGTTGACATCGCCGGGGATCTGGCGCCGCTTTTCGCCCCCGCCTACCAGCCGTTTTTCGGCAATGACGTGGCGCTGGTTAGCCTGGTCCGGCTGTTTCCCGATGGCCGCGTCAGCCTTGAAAAGATGGAACTCAGGGCCGCGTCGCTGCTGTTGGAAGGGACCGTCGATATCTCGGCCGAGGGGCTGCCGGAACGGTTCGAGATCAACGGGCTGCTGGAAGACCCGGCGCAGGGCAAGGTCACGCTGCCGCTGTCCGGCCCGCCAACGCTGGTGCGCCGGGCGGATATCACCGCGCTGTTCGATGCCGCCGAGGGCGATGCATGGATCGTGAAGGCCCGGCTGGATGATTTCGAGCGCCCCGATATCGCGATCGACGGGGTCGATCTGTCAGCCAACGGAACCATCCAGAATGACGACGATGGCCGCGCGGTGACGGCGCGCATCGACAGCCGCGTTTTCGGTATCGGGCTTTCCGACGACGCGGTGTCGCGTGCCCTAGGTGACAGCTTTGCGTTGCTGGGCGAGCTTGCCTGGCGCGAGGGCGCGCCGCTGGACCTGAGCAATGTCAGCCTGCAGGGCGACGGCATGACCCTTTCCGGCGGCGGCAGGATCGACGGGCTGGAAAGCGCGGTGACATTCGCCGGTGCCTTCAGCGCCGAGGTCGAGGATATTGCCCGCTTCTCCGATCTGGCGGGGCAGCCCCTGAAAGGCGGGCTGACCGCTGACCTCAAGGGCGAAGCCGCGCTGTTGACGGGCGCGTTTGACCTGGAACTGTCGGCCACGGGCACGGACCTGGGGGCGGGCATCGAAAAGGTCGACCCGATCCTTGCCGGGCAGAGCACGCTTTTCGTTTCGGGCAAACGGGATGAGGACGGCCTGGTGCTGCGCTCTGCGACGCTGGACACCACGGGGGCGTCGGCCGCCGTGAACGGCTTTGTCAGCTCGGAACAGACCAATTTCGAATTTCGGACCGCGCTTGACGACCTGCAACGCTTTGTCAGCGGGATCGCCGGGCCGGTGGAACTGTCGGGCGAGGCCACGCAGCACGGTACCGGCTGGCTGGTCGATATCGAGGGCACCGGGCCGTTCCAGTCCACCGCACGGGGCCAGGTTGCCCTGCCCGAAGGCGGCGAGCCGAGCGCCAGGCTGACCGGCCGGATCGGCAATGTGGCGGCGCTGTTGCCGGATCTGCCCGGCAGCGCCGAATTCGAGGCGCGGATCCGCCAGCAGGGCGAAAGCTGGGCCGTGGACACCACCGGGCAGGGGCCCGGCGGCAGCACCTTTGCGGTGGCCGGTCAAGTGCGGTCGGATGCCAGCAGTGCCGCGCTGGAGATGAATGGCACCTTGCCACTGGCCCTGGCCAACAGGCGGATACGGCCCAACGCCGCACAGGGAATGGCCCGGTTCGATCTGCGCCTTGACGGTCCGCTTGCGCTGTCCTCAGTCTCGGGTCAGCTCAGCACATCCGGGGCGCGCGTTTCCTTGCCCGCACTGCAGAATTCGCTGTCCGGGATCGACACGACAATCACCCTGTCGGGCAATCAGGCCGCGATCAGATCGTCGGCCGATCTTGCCACCGGGGGGCGGTTGGTGATCGCCGGCGATGTTGGCACGCAGGCACCCCATGCCACCAGCCTCGGGGTCAGGATCCTTGGGGTGACGCTGCGCGATCCGAAACTGTTCGAAACGCTGGCGCGGGGTGATCTGGTGGTTCAGGGCAACGCGCCCGACAACCTCACGATCACCGGCCAGATCAATCTGGACAATACCGAGGTCCGGGTTCCGTCAACCGGTCTGGGCGCGGGTCATATCCCCGAGATCCGGCATGTGAACGAGCCGCGTAACGTGCGGCAAACACGCCGGAATGCCGGGCTGATTGCCGACGGACCTGATACCGGCGGATCATCGGCGGGGCCCGCGGTTGGGCTTGACGTGCTGATCGTCGCGGATAACCGCGTTTTCGTGCGTGGCCGGGGCCTTGACGCGGAACTGGGCGGGCGTTTCCGCATGACCGGGACAACGGCGGATATCATCCCGATCGGCGGGCTCGACCTGATCCGCGGGCGGCTGGACATCCTGGGCAAGCGCCTGACCCTGGACGAGGGGCGCGCGCGCCTTCAGGGGGATTTCGTGCCGGGGATTCGGCTGGTGGCCAGCACGGTCGCCGATGATGACACCGTGGTACGCGTGATCATCGAGGGGCGCGCCGATGCGCCGGAGGTCCGCTTTGTGTCCGAGCCGCCGCTGCCCGATGACGAGGTGTTGGCGCGGCTGCTGTTCGGCCGCGACCTGGGTTCGCTTTCGGCGTTTCAGGCGCTGCAGCTGGCCTCGGCGGTGGCGACCCTCGCAGGCCGGGGCGGCACCAGCCTGGCAGAACGCATCCGCCAGTCGACCGGGCTTGACGACCTCAGTGTAAGTTCGGATGCCGATGGCGAAACGACGCTTGGGGTCGGTAAGTATATCAGCGACAATATCTATACCGATGTGCAGATCGGCGATCAACAGAACACGCAAATCAATCTGAACATCGACCTCTCGCGCCGGACCAAGCTGCGTGGCTCCGTCGGCTCGGATGGCGGCACCGGTTTGGGGATCTTCTTCGAAAAGGACTATTAGGGGGCCGTTCATGCGCCTTGCAGCCGGCCTGGTGCCGCGCGACGTCAGCAGCGGGTGACGCGCAGAATGGCACCGAAAACCGGCGCGCTTGTGTTCTGGCGCCGTGGCTGATGCAGCAGCCGCGCGAAGAGACGTTTGGTACCTTGCGCGCGCGGTCATGAAAGAGCCGTGTCTACTAAATTTTTAGTTTGCAAATCACCGATTTCCCGACAAGACTGCATCTGCCGGATCATTCCGGTACAAAATTTATGGGAGGAGAAAAGATGCGTAGGTATCTGCTGGGCGCGGTTGCCGCGTCTGCCGTTATTGCGGCGTCAGGTGCAGCCACAGCCGATGAAGCGGCGGCGCAGCGCTGGATTGATCAGGAATTCCAGCCATCGGTTCTGTCGAAAGACGAACAGATGGCCGAAATGCAATGGTTCATCGAGGCCGCGCAGCCCTATGCCGGCATGGAAATCAATGTTCTGTCCGAAGGCATTCCGACACATTCGTATGAATCGGACGTTCTGACCAAGGCGTTCGAGGAAATCACCGGGATCAAGGTCAACCACCAGATCCTGGGCGAGGGCGAGGTCGTTCAGGCCGTGCAGACCCAGATGCAGACCGGCCGGAACCTGTATGATGGCTACGTGAATGACAGTGATCTGATCGGGACGCATTCGCGCCTGCAGCTGGCCTACAACCTGACCGACCAGATGGCGGGCGACTGGGCGGCGACCACCTCGCCGACGCTCGATCTGGACGATTTCATGGGCAGCCAGTTCACCACCGGCCCCGATGGCAAGCTCTATCAGTTGCCTGACCAGCAATTCGCCAACCTCTACTGGTTCCGCAAGGACTGGTTCGACCGCGAAGACCTGCAGGCCGCGTTCAAGGAGAAATACGGCTATGACCTGGGCGTGCCGGTCAACTGGTCGGCCTACGAGGATATCGCCGAGTTCTTCACCAATGACGTGAAAGAGGTCGACGGCACCACGATCTATGGTCACATGGATTACGGCAAGCGCGCGCCCGACCTGGGCTGGCGGATGACCGATGCCTGGCTTTCCATGGCCGGCGCCGGCGACAAGGGCGAACCCAACGGTATCCCGGTCGACGAATGGGGCATCCGGATGGAAGCGGGCACCTGCAACCCTGTTGGCGCCAGCGTCAGCCGCGGTGGGGCGGCCAACGGCCCGGCGGCGGTTTATGCGATCCGCAAATGGGATGAATGGCTGCGGAATTACGCGCCTCCGGGGGCGGCCAGCTATGACTTCTACCAGTCGCTTCCGGCGCTCAGCCAGGGCAACGTGGCACAGCAGATCTTCTGGTACACGGCCTTCACCGCCGACATGGTCAAGCCGCAATCCGAGGGCAACAACACTGTCGATGCCGACGGCAATCCGCTGTGGCGCATGGCACCCAGCCCGCACGGTCCCTATTGGGAAGAGGGTCAGAAGGTCGGCTATCAGGACGTGGGGTCCTGGACCTTCCTGAAATCCACGCCCGGCGACCGGGCGCAGGCCGCATGGCTTTATGCGCAGTTCGTGACCTCGAAGACCGTGGATGTGAAGAAATCCCATGTCGGGCTGACCTTCATCCGCGACAGCTCGGTCAATCACGAAAGCTTCACCGAACGTGCGCCCAAACTGGGCGGCCTGGTGGAATTCTACCGCTCGCCGGACCGGGTGGCGTGGTCGCCGACCGGTGTGAACGTGCCGGATTATCCCAAGCTGGCGCAGATCTGGTGGCAGCAGATCGGTGACGTGAACTCGGGCGCCTTTACCCCGCAGGAAGCCATGGACCGTCTGGCCGAGGAGATGGATATCACCATGTCGCGGATGCAGGCGGCGGACGAGGGGGCCAATGTCTATGGTGGCTGCGGCCCGCGCCTGAACCCGGAAAGCGATCCCGAGGAATGGCTGTCGAAGCCGGGATCGCCCAAGGCCAAGCTGGAGAACGAGAAGCCGCAGGGCCAGACCGTCAATTATGACGAGCTTGTCGCCCGCTGGGCTGCCCAGTAGGGCCAAGTTCCTGTAAGGTGCGGCAGGGATGCCGCGCATTGATGGCCGGGGCGTGTTTCTGCCCCGGCCATCGTGAATGCGCCGAAAGGGGTGTCGGCAAGGACCAAGATGACCGTAGAATTAAGAAACATCACCAAGGAAGTCGCCGGGCAGGTCCATATCAAGCCGACCTCGCTGATATTGGAAACGGGTCACTTCAACGTGCTTCTGGGGGAAACCGGGGCGGGCAAGACATCACTTATCAAGATGATGGCGGGGCTTGATCCGATCGCCGGCGGGCAGATCCTGATGGATGGCCAGGACGTGACCCGGCTGAACACGCAGAAGCGCAATATCAGCCTGGTGCATCAGTTTTTCGTCAACTATCCGCATATGACGGTGTTCGATAACATCGCCTCGCCGCTGAAAGTGGCGGGTATGCCGAAATCGGAAATCCAGGGGCGGGTGGAAGAGGCCGCAGATATCCTCCAGCTTCGGCCGATGCTGCACCGCCGCCCGCATGAATTGTCGGGCGGACAGCAGCAGCGTACGGCGCTGGCGCGGGCCATCGCCAAGGAAAGCCGGGCTGTGTTTCTGGACGAGCCACTGGCCAACCTGGATTACAAGCTGCGCGAGGAACTGCGCGAACAATTGCCGGAACTGTTTGCCGGGCGCGGCGCGGTCGTGGTCTATGCCACCTCCGAGCCGGAAGAGGCGCTGCTGTTGGGGGGCAAGACCGGGTTGATGGAGGATGGGCGCGTCGTGCAGTTCGGGCCAACCGCCGAAATCTACCGCCATCCACAGTCGATGATGGCGGCAAGGGTGTTTTCCGATCCCCCCATCAACACCGCCGAGATCCGCAAGAAAGGCGACGTGATCCACATGGGCGACGATGCCGCGTGGCCGGCGACGGGCGCGGTGGGGGATCTGACCGACGGGGCATATACGATTGCCGTCCGCCCGCATCACGTGGCGCCGGTGGGTTCTGAGGCACATTCCGTGGCGCTGACGGGCACGGTTCTGGTGACCGAGCTCAGCGGGTCGGAAAGCAGCGCGCATTTCCAGATGCGGTCGGCCGACTGGGTTTCGCTTGCGCATGGCGTCCATCCGTTCGAGATCGGCGCGGATCATCAGTTCTACCTTGATCCGGCGGCCTGTTTCTATTTCGCGCCCGATGGGCAGCTGGTCTCTCGGGGGGTGGACTGATGGCCAAGATCACACTCTCGAAGCTGCGGCACAGCTATTACCCGGATCCGTCCGGGCCGGATGATTATGCCTTGAAAGAGATCGACCTGGACTGGTCGGATGGCGGCGCCTATGCGCTGCTGGGGCCGTCCGGCTGCGGAAAATCGACGCTGCTCAACATCATCTCGGGCCTGCTGACCCCGTCCGAGGGGCGGATTCTGTTCGACGATGTGGACGTGACCGATCTGCCGCCCAACCAGCGCAACATCGCCCAGGTTTTCCAGTTCCCGGTGATCTACGACACGATGAGCGTTTTCGACAACCTGGCCTTTCCGCTGCGCAATCGCGGCGTGGCCGAGGATGTGGTCAGGTCGCGCGTGCTGGAGATTGCCGAAATGCTGGAAGTCACCGACATGCTGAGCACCCGCGCCGCCAACCTGTCGCCCGACAACAAGCAGAAGATCAGCATGGGCCGCGGGCTGGTGCGCGACGATGTGAACGTGGTGATGTTCGACGAACCACTGACCGTGATCGATCCGCATCTGAAATGGAAATTGCGCAGTAAACTCAAGGAGCTGCATCAGAAAGTTCGCGCAACCATGATCTATGTCACCCATGACCAGACCGAGGCGCTTACCTTTGCCGATCAGGTCGTTGTGATGCAAGAGGGCGAGATCGTGCAGATCGGCACGCCGGTGGAACTGTTCGAGCGCCCGGCGCATACTTTCGTGGGCCATTTCATCGGCTCGCCGGGCATGAATGTGCTGCCCGCCGACATTCGCAACGGATCGGCCTATTTCGAGGGCCACAAGGTGGAGGTCGAGGGGCGGATCAGTCTTGGCGAAGGTCTGACCCAGCTTGGTGTGCGCCCCGAATTCGTCAGGATCGCGGACGCGGGGCTGCCGGCGCGTGTGCGCAAGGTCGCCGATGTGGGCCGCCACAGCGTCGTCGACGCGATGGTCGGCGATACCCTGGTCAAGGCCATCAGCACGGGCGATTTGCCAGCGCAGGGCGAGGCCGTGCATCTTGCATTCACCGCCAGTCACACGCGCGTCTACCGCGATGGCTGGCTGGCCACGGAAAGGGCAGGGGCATGAGAACAGAAAACCAGAAAGCGTGGTTCTTCGTGCTGCCGGTGCTCCTGCTGGTGGCGTTCAACGCGCTTATCCCGATGATGACCGTGGTCAACTATTCGGTGCAGGAAACCTTTGGCAACAACGTGTTCTTCTTCGAAGGGCTGCGCTGGTTCGAGGAGCTCCTGAACTCCGACAGGTTCCACGCCGCCCTGGGCCGGCAATTCCTGTTCACCGGAATCATTCTGGCGATCGAGGTGCCGCTTGGCATCATCATCGCGCTCAGCATGCCGCGCCAGGGCATCTGGGTGCCGGTCTGCCTGGTGACGATGGCGCTGCCGATGCTGATCCCGTGGAACGTGGTGGGGGCGATGTGGAACATCTTCGCGCTACCCGATATCGGGCTGCTGGGATACCTGATGAACCACACGCTGGGCATCCCCTATGACATGACCCAGAACCCGTTGGCGGCCTGGATCACGATCATCATCATGGATGTCTGGCACTGGACCTCGCTGGTGGTCCTGCTCAGCTATGCCGGGCTGGTCTCGATCCCGGATGCCTACTACCAGGCGGCCAAGATCGACGGCGCCAGCCCCTGGTCGGTGTTCCGCTATATCCAGTTGCCCAAGATGAAGACGGTGCTGACCATCGCGATCCTGCTGCGGTTCATGGACAGTTTCAACATTTACACCGAACCGTTTGTCCTGACCGGCGGGGGGCCGGGCAATTCGACCACGCTTCTGTCCATCGACCTGGTGAAGATCGCGCTAGGACAGTTCGATCTGGGTCCGGCGGCGGCGATGTCGCTGATCTATTTCGCGATCACGCTGCTGGTCAGCTGGCTGTTCTACACGCTGATGACGAAGGATGACGCAAAATGAGAAAGCGCAGCCTGATCCCGATCATCTATATCCTGTTCCTGCTCTTGCCGATCTACTGGCTGGTGGCGATGAGCTTCAAGACCACCAACGAGATCTTGGCCGGGTTCTCATTGTTTCCGCAGACCTTCACGCTGGACAATTACCGGGTGATCTTCACCGATCCGTCCTGGTACTGGGGCTACATCAATTCGATCCTCTACGTGTCGATAAACACGGTGATATCGATCACCGTGGCCCTGCCTGCCGCCTATGCGTTCAGCCGCTACAGGTTCCTGGGGGACAAGCAGCTGTTCTTCTGGCTCTTGACCAACCGGATGGCACCCGCGGCGGTTTTTGCGCTGCCGTTTTTTCAGCTTTATTCGGCGGTGGGCCTGTTTGATACGCATCTGGCGGTGGCGCTGGCGCATTGCCTTTTCAACATCCCGCTGGCGGTCTGGATCCTCGAAGGGTTCATGGGGGGCGTGCCCAAGGAACTGGATGAAACGGCCTATGTCGATGGCTATTCCTTCCCGCGGTTCTTCGTGTCGATCTTCCTGCCGTCGATCAAGGCGGGGGTCGGGGTGGCGGCCTTCTTCTGCTTCATGTTCTCCTGGGTGGAACTCTTGCTGGCGAAGACCCTGACGGCGGTCGAGGCCAAGCCGATTGCCGCCACGATGACCAAGACCGCGTCAAGCGCGGGGTACGAGCTCGGCCTCTTGGCGGCGGCGGGAACGCTGACGATCATCCCCGGCGCCATCGTGATCTATTTCGTGCGCAACTACATCGCCAAGGGCTTCGCCCTGGGGAGGGTCTGAAATGCTGAACTGGATGGCATGGACATGGCCCACGGCGCTGGTCTTCGTCGGGATTTTCACCGCGATGGGGGTCATCACGGTGCTGGAAATCCGCCGGCCGGGCGGGGATGAGCGCAGGGGCGTTTTCGGACTGGTGACGACCCGGGGCGACAGGCTGTTCATCTCGCTTCTGGGCACGGTCTATATCTTCCTGGCCTGGCTGGGCCTGGTCGGGATGCCGTTGTGGGCGCCCCTGGGGCTGAGCATTGCCTGGGGCGTCTTCTGTTTCTGGAAGGTCTGAGGCGCCCGGTGGCGTTTTTCGCCGGTGCGCTCTAGGCTGACCGGGTGGCGAGCAGTTTGGTAAAGCGGAAAGTCGTATGCGTCAGAAGAAGAAGAGCGAGTTCTTGACCGAGGTCGAGCTGGAGTTCATGACCGAACTCTGGGCGCTTGGCCAGGGCAGCGTGCGGGATGTTCTGTCACGCCTCGCGGCGGGCCGGAACCTGGCCTATACTTCGGCGGCGACGATCTTGCGCATTCTGGAACAAAAGGGGTTTGTGACCAGTGAGAAGCACAACAAGACCCTGATTTACAAACCCGCGCTCGCCCGCGAGGCCTATCAGTCGAAATCCCTGCGCAACCTGTCGGACAAGCTGTTCGACGGCACGCCCGCGTCGCTTGTGGCGCGACTGGTGGATGATGACGGCCTGTCGGAAGAAGCGCTGGAGGAGATACGGGCGCTATTGGACAGGAGGTTGACCGACAATGACGGCTGACTCGATTTTCAACGCGTATATTGATGCAAACCTGGTTCTCTTTCTGGCGGCTGTCTTGTGGGCCGCCGCCCGATTTGTGCTGAACCAGACGTGGCTTCGCCGGGCCGGTCTGATGCAGCTTCACCTGATTTATGGCATATTGCTGGCCGTGGCCGCGACACCGCTGGTCATCGCCCTGCATCACCTTGCTGCCCAGGCAGGGCTGTGGGGCGCTGGCTATTCGGCAAGCATCTCCGATTTCGCCCTGGCGCAGTTCCTGAATGGCCGCATCGGGATGTCCCCCTCGCAGTTCGAGGCGTTGTGGATGTCGCGGCTGGTGTTCACACAAGATGTCACCGGGCTGTCCTCGGTCCTTGGGATTGCAGTGGCGCTTTTCCTTGCGGGCGGCGCCTTGATTGGCGCGGGGCGGCTGATGCGCAACGCCTGGCAGGTCGGGCTTGTCATCCGGCGCGGTTATCTGTGGCGGCGTTTCGGCACGGTCCACATCGTCCTGACCGACCGCATAGATGTCCCGTTTTCCACCCGCGGCCTGACGCGGCGCTATATCGTGTTGCCCTCTGCGCTTCTGTCGCAGGCCGATGATCTGCGGATTGCCATCGCCCATGAGCTTCAGCACATGCGGCAGGGCGATCTGGGCTGGGAAATCGCGCTTGAAGCGCTGCGCCCGGTGTTCTTCTGGAACCCGGCCTTCATCTATCTCAAGCGCGAGGTCGACGAGCTGCGGGAACTGGCCTGCGACCAGCAGATTCTGGCGCGGCGTCAGTTTGGCGTGCGCGATTACTGCGACTGCCTGTTGAGGGTGTGTCAGAACGCGTTGGGCCATCGCGGGTTGCGGCAGGTGGCCGCGCCATCCGTGCCGCTGCTGCGGTCCGGGGGCGGGCGGCGCGCGGCGGAATTCCTGAAACGCCGCGTGGTCGCGATGCTGTCGCACCGGCAGCCGGCACCGTCCAGATGGGTCACGGCGGCGCTGATCCTGCCTTTCGCGGCGGCGATCGGTTTTGGCGCGATCTCGTCGCAAGGCAGCCAGGCGGACTGGAGCCAGGACCGTCTGATGCTGAGCACGATCGTGAATCTGGAGCGGCTGGATCAGCGGACACTGGCAACCCGGTACTGACGGCAGCCTATTGCGGGGCCGGATTCAGCACCGTCACCCCGACCGCCGCAGCGCGCGCAAGTTCGGGGTCAAGCGACATCGGGATATATTCGCCGCGCCGCCAGAGCTGTGACAGGTCATCGTAGTGCCGGGACAGGAAATGCCCCGACTGGCCCGTCGCGGTGATGAAAACGCTGCTGTCGGGGTCGGCGAAATCATAGACCCCGCGATACCCCGCGCCATGCACGTTCTGAAACGGCTCTTCCCCGGAGCCGCGCGTGCGCCCGCGCAGCAGGGTGTTATCGCCGCCCGAGGTGGATTGCCGGATATTCACGAAATAGCGCAGCACCGGCACGTCGCCCAGGACCGGGTGGTCATGGGTGGCCTGATGCGCATCGCCCCAGCGGAGGCTTTCCAGCGCGGTACCGTAACGTTCGCCGATCCAGATCAGCGCATCGTCCAGCGCCAGCCGGGCGATATCGGTGCAGGTTTCAACCGGCGAGGACTGCTTGACATCACACCAGGCCGCGGCACCGTCGATGTCGCGGTAGACCCGCTCGATGAACACCGGGTTGGGATGGGTGAATTCATCCGCCAGCGGGCCAAGCTGATCCTGGATCAGACGGTCCTGCAGCGCCCGCAGCCAGGCGGCGTAGATCAGCGGCTCTGGCTGATGCTCGCTCATCTCGCCGTTCCAGTCCGACAATAGCTGCAGCGCCCGCTGGCGTTGGCGTTCGGGCGTGCCCTCGGGGGCGGATTCACCGGTGAACCACAGGTCGGCGCCGATCAGCGGCAGCAGGGACCGCGCGGTAAAGCTGACCGCGTCCAGCTGTGCCTCGATAAAGCTGTCGCGGGTGTGTACCTCGCGGTTCTGCATCAGCCGCTTCCAGCGGTGCACGCGCTGCGTGTCCCCCCAGACATAGCTGACATGCAGGGGAAAGGGGCGGTCAACCGTCTTGTTGTTGGTATTGCCAAGAAGCCCGCCCGCGGGCGCGACGAATTCGGGATTGGCCGAATAGGGGCTGATCCCCTGCCAGCGGTTTTCGGCGATCCACCCGCGCGAGGGCATCCGGCCGCGGCTTTCGTGGTCAGCCGATCGGCGGGGCATCGCGCCGATGGTCTTCATGGCGATCTTGGTCTGATCGACGAGGGTCAGGTTCTGGCTGGGCGCGATGTATTTTTCCCCCGCCTCCAGCGCCTCGGCGATGGTCTTGGCATACATCAGCTCGATGGCCGCGCTCATGGTCGTGTCCTGCGGGCTGAGCACCGTCCAGGACAATGACGCCACGTGGCCGGAGGGCGTGACCTGATCCAGGTTGTAATGCGAACCGGGCAGGACCGGGCCGTTTTCCGTCCAGCGGCGGGTCAGGGTGACGGGATCGGCATCCTTGATCCGGATGATCGACCGCTGGGTGATGAAGGGTTTGTATCCCTCGGGCGTCAGGTATTCGCCGGGATTGTCGGGGTTCACCTTCTCGATGAAGATGTCCTGATCATCCAGGTAGGATGAGGTGATGCCCCATCCCAGGCTGGCACTGCGCCCGGTCATGACGGTGGGCACGCCGGGCACGGTGCCGCCAATCACCCCGCCCGAGGACAGCTCGAGCCGTGCAAGATACCAGATGCCCGGTGCGGTGAAGCCCAGATGAGGATCATTGGCCAGCAACGTGCCACCCGAGGCAGAGCGGGCCGGGGCCGCGGCCCAGGCGTTGGAGGCCCCGGCGAAGGCGCGTTTATGGAACGGCGAGAGCGGGTGTTCCGGCCCCTCCGCCGCCGCCAACATGGTGGGCAGGGGGGTGCCGGGCCAGAAGCTCGCATAGTCTGGCAGGGCGGCGATACCGCTGCCGGGATCAAGCGGCATGATATCGGCCAGCCGCGCCGCGTCGTCGAGCGCCAGCGAGGTGCGGGCATAGAGCACCTCATGTTCCAGATGCGCCGAAAGCTGCACCGACAACAGCTTGATGATGGCGATGGAATCGGCGGGCTGCCAGGGGGCGATCGGATTGGAAAAGACGAACATCTCAGGCGCACCGCGGCCCAGGGCGGCATCGTTGATGTCCTGAAGCCGGGCGTTGACACCGGCGGCATAGGCGTTGAGGGCCGCAAGCGTGCGCTCGTCCTGTGCCTCTACCGATTTGATCGCCGCGCCATAGAGGTCGAAGCGGCGCAGCACCTTGTCGATGTTGATGGTGCGGGGCCCGAAGACCTCGGACAGGCGGCCCTGTACCGTGCGCCGCAGCATCGTCATCTGCCACAGTCGGTCCTGCGCGTGGGCATATCCCAGGCCAAAGAACACATCCGCGTCGTTCCCTGCGAAGATATGCGGCACGTTGGCATTGTCATGCACGATCTCGACCGGGGCGCCGATACCGGCGACCGTGATGGTCTTGTCATAATCGGGCAGGGACCGTGACAGCAGGAAGTAAAGCCCGCAAATGGCAATCACGGCCAGCAGAACCATGCCCCCGGCGATCCGCAGCAACCATCTAAAGATCTGAGCCATGCCCGCCCCGATTTTCCTTGCATCCACAGCCGGGATAGTCAGAAATCCGAACCGAGACAATGGCAAGGAAGAAGAAGATGGCAAAGCTGGCATTTCTGGGACTGGGTGTGATGGGATTTCCGATGGCCGGGCACCTAAAGGCGGCGGGCCATGAGGTCTGCGTTTACAACCGATCCGCGGCCAAGGCGCAGAAATGGGTGGCGCAGCATGGCGGCACTTCGTCCGACACGCCAAAGGGGGCGGCAGAGGGCGCGTCGATCGTGATGGCCTGTGTCGGCAATGATGACGATCTGCGCTCGGTCTGTCTGGGCGATGAGGGCGCGTTTGCCGGGATGGGCAAGGGCGCGATCTTCGTCGATCACACAACCGTATCCGCACTGGTCACGTCCGAGCTATATGCGGTGGCAAGCGATCTGGGGCTGTCCTTTGTCGATGCGCCGATCTCGGGCGGGCAGGCGGGCGCCGAAAATGGCGTCCTGTCGATCATGTGCGGCGGCGACCAGGCGGCGTATGACACGGTCGAGCCGGTGATTTCGACCTACGCGAAAATCTGCCGCCGGATCGGCGACAGCGGTGCCGGGCAGAAGACCAAGATGTGCAACCAGATTGCCATTGCCGGCCTGGTCCAGGGCCTCAGCGAGGCGCTGCATTTCGCCGAGAAATCGGGCCTTGACGGCCGCGCCGTGGTTGAGGTGATCAGCCAGGGCGCCGCCGGCAGCTGGCAGATGGCGAACCGGTACGAGACCATGCTGGATGACGTGTTCGACCATGGCTTTGCCGTGGACTGGATGCGCAAGGATCTAGGCATCTGCCTTGATACCGCCAACGAAAACGGTGCCTCGCTGCCGGTGACGGCGCTGGTCGACCAGTTCTACAAGGACGTGCAGAAGATGGGCGGCGGGCGTTGGGACACGTCGAGCCTGTTCAAACGTCTGCGCAAACTGGACTAGGCCGACAGCAACTGTCTTGCCGCCTCCTTGGCGTCGTGCGCGGCGGTGTCGCTGCGTGTGACATGGGCGGCGATGATCGCGCCTTCTTTCAGCAGCATCATCTGGCGCGCGATCCTGTCGGGATCGTTGAGGCCCGCCTGCCGGGCCAGATCGCGGATATAGGATTGGATCAGGCGCTTGTGGGCTGCCGATTGCCGGCGGATCGGGTGCGCCGCGTCCGGAAACTCGGCCGAGGCCTTGATAAACATGCACCCTTTGAAATCCGGGCTGTCGAACCATTCGCCCAGAACGTCGAAAAGCGCAAGAATGCGATCCGCGGGCGCTGACGCCAGTGCTTCGATACGCTGAACCATCCAGTCCCGAAACAGCCGGTCGCGCAGTTCCAGCGCCGCAAGGATCAGGTCGTCCTTGCTGTTGAAATGCTTGTACATCGACGTTTTCGAGATACCGGTTTCCGCCACCAGCCGGTCCATCCCGGTGGCGTGGAACCCGTTCTGATAGAAAACACCCAATGCCTTCTCGACAAGTTCGTCTTTCTTGGTTTGCCGCATGGTCCCCGTGTCTGTCGATCATCCGTTCGCTGGCAACGGGATACAGGAGAGTGCAGGAAATTACGAGCAAAAAGGTTGACAGATCGGTACAGCTTACACATATAGGGTACCGATCGGTACACCACCAGAACACCACCAGAGGAATTGCCATGACCCGCCCGCCGCTGCCGCCTTTCACCATAGAGACCGCAATGCAGAAAGTGCGCGCGGCCGAAGATGGCTGGAACTCCCGTGATCCGGCCAAGGTCGCGCTGGCCTATACTCCCGACAGCGCCTGGCGCAACCGCGCCGAATTCCCCCGCGGCCGGGCCGAGATCGAGGCGTTTCTGACCCGCAAGTGGCAGCGCGAGCATGAATACCGGCTGATCAAGGAACTCTGGGCCTGTGATGGCAACCGCATCGCCGTGCGCTTTGCCTATGAATGGCACGATGACGCGGGGCAATGGTTCCGGTCCTATGGCAATGAAAACTGGGAATTCGACACCGATGGCCTGATGGCGCAACGCTTTGCCAGCATCAATGACCTGCCGATCAGCGAGGAAGACCGCAAGTTTCGCTGGCCGCAGGGCAGGCGGCCGGACGATCATCCCGGGTTGAGCGAACTGGGTCTGTAGGAGGCGACGATGGCGAAGGCATTCGCAGAACTGACCTTTACCCCGGGGGTGCGCGGCATCCAGGAAAAGCAGGGTTCGGCCCGGGCCTATGACAGGGTGCTCGAGGCCACCGCACCCGCGGATGCGACGCTGGGACCGCACGAGGCGCAGTTCATCGCGCAGCGTGACGGGTTCTATCAGGCAACCGTGTCCGAGACCGGCTGGCCCTATGTGCAGTTTCGCGGCGGCCCCAGGGGATTTCTGAAGGTTCTGGACGAAAAGACGATCGCCTATGCCGATTTTCGCGGCAATCGCCAGTATATCAGCGCCGGCAACCTGACCGCGGATGACAGAATTGCAATGATCCTGGTGGATTACCCGAATTCCGCCCGCCTCAAGATCCTCGGTCGTGCGCGGCTGGTCGAGCGCGGCGATGATCCCGACCTGCTTGAAAGGCTCAGCGACGACCAGTACCGCGCCCGCCCAGAACGTGCGGTCGTGATTACCATCGAGGGGCTGGACTGGAACTGCCCGCAGCACCTTCCGGTCCGGTTGACGGTAGAAGAGCTGCAGCCCATCATCGCACCGATCCAACAGGAACTGGCGACGTTGCGCGCCGAAAACGCCCGGCTGAAGGAAAGCCTTGAGGGACGGAACTGAGCCCCTCCTAATCAATACGAAATGGAATTGTTCCGCATACGTGTTCCCCGTGCAATTTCACCATGTTGATCGGGGTCTGTACGGGTCGGGCGCGCAATGATGACCTCTGGTGTCACGAAGGCCGCTTGTCGCGCCGCAGGACGATGATCACAAGGACGATGGACACGATATATGTGCCAAACTGGAACATCTGAATCGCGGACGATCCCTCGGCACCAGAGGCTCCCTTCGAGAACGTCGCGAAATCCCAGGCCCCATGCACGGCAATCGGCACCAGAAGGCTGCCACTGACCCGTCTGAGAACGTAGAGACCGCTGCCCGCGAGGAAGGCAAAGCCGACTTGGGCAATGGCGGCAACAAGCGGCAACCCGAACAGAGCATTCGGAAGGTGCAGCAGGCCAAACGCGAGACTTGAAGACAGCCAGACCAGGCTCTCGCTCCACTTCGACCCACGCGCGCCGACGACAAGGATACCGCGGGTCAGCGCCTCCTCGTTGAAGCCGACCAAAATTGCGGCCAGCACCAGAAACATCAAATGCGTCGCCGTGATCCGGGTCCAGTCCGCGCCAATCACATTAAGCAGGACAAAACCGCCAGTGACCGCCAGAACAACCCAAAGCGCCCATCCTGGCCCGCCTTTCCTGTCTTCAGTCATGACCTCGCGCCACCAGCCGAGATGTGAAAGCACAAAAACCAGGAAAACCGCGCCAAGAAAGAGCGGAAGCACCGTGAAGCTGGCGATCGTATCTGCGCCGGTGAGTTTCAGGTAGTCGGCACCGGTCACATACCACGTGGCAAAGATAACCACGAGGTAGAGGATATAAATGAAAAACGCGACGGTCCAAGTCGGATTCAGTTTCATGAAACGTTCCCGCGTGCCGGAGAGCTTTCAGCCAAGCATAGGGCAAAGGATCTGGAAATCCGACAAGATTTCCGCAGACCTGGTACAAGCTCCAACACTGGCCCGCGATCATGACGGCACCAGGAAGAGCGCGTCGGTAACGCGCATCAGATCCGAAAACAGGGGTTGGAAATCCTGCCGCACAGCGGTGGTCCGTTCGGAGTTGATCGGTGGCCGGATACTCCGAGCCGGAATAGCGGCGAGGGGGATTGTAACTGCCTTCGACAAACGCAATTCCGGCAACGCGGTGCCTGGGTCTCACCCTGGACTTGCGGCGGTTGAGCAGTTCGCATTCTGGATAATTGCCGGGCAATTTGGATAGGTGGCGCGCCAAACGCATCGCATCGCGCCACCACGAAAATGCGGAAAAGCGTTTATAATACAGATACTTCCGAACTGAATAACCGTGTTGAGAATCGGTTCACTAAATCTAAGATTGCGTGAATTGCCGAGGAGCACATATCATGAAATCGAGGTTCGCAATACCAACCTCGCTGGCGTCTCTGAGGTTCACGCTGACACCACTGCTAAGTTCGTGGACGCAGGTGGCGACAAGTGGGTTTCGCACCCAACTCGACCTCTGGTGGTTCATCTAATACCTCGTGCTGAGCCGCCGGAGGTCGGTCATTTAATCGGGTGCGTATCAGTCGGGCAATTGTCGTGTTGTAAACAATATGGAACGAAGGACCGAAACAGATGAAACACATTGCCCTGTTCATTTTGATGTTTGCCGGATTGATCAGCCAACTGAATGCCCAGCCAATTCAGGAGGCGCGGATACAGTTTGCTGCGGGCACCTCGGGCACATCGCTCGATGGCCAGATCAAGGGGACCGAAATCGTTGACTATCTGATCGGAGCGGCAGCCGGGCAACGCCTGAAAATCGATTTTTCAACAGACAATCTGTCCGCCTATTTCAACCTGCTTCCCGACAGCGATCCGACAGCGCTGCACATTGGGTCTGTCAGCGGCAACAGCTATGACGGCACATTGCTCCGTTCCGGAGATTACAGGATACGCGTCTACCTGATGCGAAATGCCGCCCGTCGCGGCGAGGTGGCGAACTACACAATCGCACTGTCGATTGACGGTGATCCGGCGCCATCAGACCTTGCCCGCAGCAATGAGGGCACAAAGGATCCGGATTACGCTGACGGCCTGTCGGGCGGTCCCGACTGGTGGCAGGTGACCGGTGTGCCGGAGGGCGATCACCTCAACGTTCGCGCTGGTCCGGGCACGGGTAACGAGGTTGTCGGACGCTTGTACAACGGCGATAGAATAACCAATCTCGGCTGCCAGATGTCCGGCGCCACCAAGTGGTGCCAGATCGGAAGGGCCGATCGGGCCGCCATCGGATGGGCCAGCGGAAGATACCTTGAGGAAGCGCCGGCACCAGGTGCCAACAACGCAACCGGCATTATCCCGTGCGCCATGACCATAGACCAGCCGACAGGTTCGTGCAGCTTTCGCGTGTCACGCGGCACGGGCGGGACGGCAAGCGTCTGGATCAGCCTTCCGAACGGCGGTGAACGATACCTTGATTTCCGCGAAGGCGAGCTTGTCGGCAGCGATCCCGGCATGGCATTCGGCCAGAACCGCCAGGGCGATCTGAACATGATCAACATAGGCGCCGGCGAACGCTACGAAATCCCCGATGCGGTGATCTATGGCGGCTGAGCGCGTAAACGAAAATGCAGGCGGGCCGCTCGCCCGCATTGCCGCGCCCAATGCGTCAGGTGTTAGCGAAATTTGTGAATTGCGGCTTTTTTAGAAGGATTATGCCGATCGCGGCGGTTGGCACCATTTGAAGAATTCAGGGAGAGAAACATGAAAGTGATTAACAAGATTACAACCGCGCTTGCGGGCATGTGCCTCGCGTCTTCCATGGCGGCGGGGGTCAGGGCCAGCGAATTGCCACCACTCACGCCCGACGACCTCGTCTTTTCCGTAGACAACATGGATACCAGCGTCGACCCTGCAGAGGATTTCTACCGCTACGCTTCTGGCGGTTGGATCGACCGGGTCGACCGACCTGCGGACAAGCCGGCGCACGGGATTTTCTACATCATGACCGACCGGCTTACAAAGCAGGTCGCGGCGGCGGCGGCCGAAGCGGGGGAAATGGCCGCCGACGCGCCCAAAGGATCCCCGACGCAGATCGTCGGGGATTTCTACAATGCCTTCATGGACGTGGACGCGATTGACGCGGCCGGGATCGAGCCGATCAGGGACATGCTGGACGAGGTCGATGCCGTCACTGATTTCAGGGAACTGACCAGGGTGGTGGCGGCGCAGGCCGCAAGCTCGGGTCCGGCGCTCTTCACCATGTTCGGCCCCTCGCAAGACCCTACCGACGGGACAAAACACGCGTTCTTCTCGCTGGGGCAGACATTTGGCATCGACCGACACTTTCAGGAAATCCTTCGGGGTCCGGTGGATGGCCCGGAGCTGACCGCCTACCGGACCTTCATCAACGACCTTCTTCTGGCGGCGGGCTACGAACCGGACGAGGCCTCGCGCGTTGCTGATCTGTCGCTCGATATCGAACGAAGGCTTTACAGCGCCTTCCTTACACCAGCCGAGGCCAAGGACCCCTCCAACAAGTTGAACCGTAAATCGTTTGATGAGGTTAAGGCAATCGCGCCCGAGGTGGATGTTGACCTGTATCTGGAAACCGTCGGTTTCGAGAAACCTGCGTTCTTCTACATGTGGGAGCCGCGCGCCCTTGCCATGGTTTCCGAAGTCTGGCGCACAACGCCGCTGGATGATCTGAAGGACTACGTGAAATTCCGCCTCATCCAGAAGTATTCTCCTTTCCTGGCAAGCGCGTTAAATGATGTCTCGGTGGATTTCTTCGAGGCGCTGCTGGGCGCACGAAACGACCTGCCGAGGTCGGAACGTATCTACAAGCTCATGAGCAAGCATCTCGGGCATCCCGCCAGCCAGGTCTATGTCGAAAAATTTTACTCGGACGAAACCAAATCCGAAATGCTCGACATGATCGAACGCATCAAGGCGGTGTTCCGCCAGCGGATCGAAAACAGTGATTGGCTGTCCGACCCCACGCGTGTGGCAGCCCTGGAGAAAGTCGACAAGTTCTACTACAAGGTCGGCTACCCCGACACGTGGATCGACTACAGCGGGGTTGAAATTGGGCCTGATCCGGTTGCCAACATGATTGCACTTGGCGCGTTCGGAATGGAGCGGCAGCTGGATTTGCTCACGCGGCCACCGGAACACGATGAGTTCAACGCTGAATCGACGTTGCCGATCGCGATGAATGCAGCCTATTCGCCCCTTATCAACGGGTTCGAGGTCACCGCGGCAATTACTCAGCCGCCGGCCTATTCCTCCGATATGGATGCGCCGTTGAAATTCTGCAGGATCGGTGCCGTCATCGGCCACGAAATGACCCACGGGTTCGATTTCACCGGCCGGCAGTATGATGGAGACGGGAATTTCCGCAACTGGTGGACCGAGGAAGACGCCGAGGCATTCCTGGTCGAAGCCAAGAAGCTGATCGACCAGGCCAATGCGTATGAGGTACTGCCGGGCGTCTTCATCAACGGACAGCTGGGTGTGGGCGAAAACATGGCGGATGTCGGCGGCATCACCTTGGCCTACGAGGCGCTCATGCAATATCTTGAGGAACATCCCGAGGAAAACGTCGAGATCGACGGCATGACCCCCGCCGAGCGGTGCTTTGTCGCCTGGGCCCAGTTCTGGACGATGAAGGCGACCGACACCTATCTCAAGGCCATTGTCATCAACGATGGCCACGCGCCCGATTTCTACCGGGCGGTTGCCGCGCTCCAGCATGTGGATGCGTGGTATGAAACCTTCGACATCAAGGAGGGTGATCCAATGTGGCTCCCCCCGGAGAAACGGGCCGCTGCCTGGTAGGGGTTTCCCGGGGACAGATCTGTGTTTGCGTCCCGGTGTTCGGACCGGGCCGTATAACCTGTCGGGCGATGTGGAGAGAGCCCTGATCCAAAATCACCCGCTTGCGGCATGACGGGTGCCGCCGTTCCGACAGGGTAGCCCGGCGGTGGGATTCTCTATACCCTGCGCGATGCGCAGGTCGTCACGTTGTCCGATTTGCGCAGCCACTTGGCCAAATTGCGAAAAAATAGTATTCTGGGGCCGGTTTTTAGCTGTCAGACTTTTAGATTCAGGGGTTTAGGGTTTAATCTAGACTTCGATTTCAGTGATTTTCGGGAGGGGGAATTTGATCAGGTATCAGGTGCATTCGTGGTCCGATAATGCTGCCTTCTCTGGAAAAAGTAGTAACATTCGTTTCAGTCAACCCATCGATTTTCGCATGGCTGATGTGCCGCAGCGAAAGATCGTTGTTGCCCACGCAGAGCTGGAAGGAAGCGGGATCAATTTGCTTGATATCAGGTCGTCGGGTCATGATATCGAACTCATCGACAATGGATCCCTGACCGTGATGATGCCGCACCACGGGTTTTTGAAAGTCCGATCCGAAGAAAGCGAATTTCGCCGGCCACAAGGTGGCACGCTGGCCTTCAGGCCCAGCCACAGGGTATCCCGCGTGCGCCGCAACGGCACCAATGACTTTCGGTCTTTCTTGATCAAGGTGCCGATGCAAGCCAGGGCAGTCGAAGGCCTGGATCTGAATTTCAATCGGACCGGAAAACCCGAAATACAGGTTTCAGATGCTGCTGCGGTCTCGCTCAGCCGCCTTCTCAGATATGTGTTCTCTGTTTTCAACCAGGGCCTGGAAAAGGCGATGCCCGCGCACTGGCACGCACTAACAGAGCAACTCGTCGAAGATCAATTGCGTTTGGTGCTCGATACTGCGTCAGACACCGACCAGAAAATGGCATCCGGGTCCCCGCGGACAATTTCCAAGGCCGAAGCATTCATGCAGGAACGCTACGACGACCCTCTCCGGCTGATCGATATCGCGGCGGCGGCCGGCGTTTCGCAGCGCCAATTACAGATATTGTTTCGCAAAACTACCGGCGAGACGCCGTGGACGCGGCTATCGAATATTCGATTGAGGAACGCCCGTGAGCGCCTTGTGAGGGCCGGTCCCGAAGATACGGTGACATCCATCGCTGTGGGCTGCGGCATAAGCCACGTCGGCAGGTTCTCGAAGGCCTATAAGCAGATGTTCGGCGAACTGCCATCCGAAACCCTGCGCCGAAGCCGCGAAGGCTAAATACGGGTAATCAATCAACAACAGAAACCAGTGGAGGGGGAAATCAGAATTTTCATCGCGTAGTACCGAGTTAATTGACCTTGGGAACATCGTCATTTTTTCACCAATTGCATTCAACACGGAGGATAAGAAATGAAACGATCATTGACCGCCTTGACGCTTGCGGGCGCCGTGGCAATCGGAGGGTTAGCGCAACCTGCAACCGCGCTAACCGAAAAAGAGAAAGCACGTCTCGCCGGTGCCATTTTGGGCGTTGCCATCGCGAGTGAGATCAAAAAGGAAAGAAGAAACAACAACTACCGATACCATCGCCGCAGCGGTCACTACCTTGAAGGGTACAAGAGGGGCAGCCCGATCTACTGTTTCCCCAACGCCAAAGCCTGTTACTGGCGTGGACGGGTCGAGCCTTATGCCACCTACAACGAATTCGGCCGCAGGTAAGGAGACAAGAGATGTTGAGAACTTATTCGACCATTGCCGTCGCCGCAGCCTTCGCGGCCACCAACGCATTTGCCCAGTCCGACGAGCCGCCCCTTTCAGGCAGCGACGCGGTGCTGGTGGAAATGGATATCCACGTTTCCGACATGGCTAATGATGCGATCACCGCGTATCTCGACGAAGCCCATAGCGCGGTACTGAAATCGCTGGCGCTGCAACACGCTTACGCGGCGAATTGCGAGGAGTTCGAGATCGACGAAACCCGCAACGCCGATGAGTTGGCCTATGTCTTTGAACACATCGCCGCGATCGAGGATGAAGACGAAAAACAAAAGGCCGTGCTTGCCACGATGATGGGTTTTTCTGCCTATATCGGGGGTCAGCATGCAATTGCCGCGTATGATTACAGCGCGTTTTGCCGCCACGCGGTCGAACTGCTGGAAGAGGGCGGCGAGGCCTCTCACATCATTCTGGTCGCCGCCGAGTAATCCAGATTGCCGTCCAGTTCACGCTGGGTGGCAATTCACCGGCACGCGTTTTTTTAGCAGCTTTCGCAGTTCTCCGATGGATTAGACCGCCGGAAGCCGCGCGCCCATGCCAGAGTGCGCGCTTTCAGAGCGAAAGCGTCCTGCCTGGCTTCTTGATTGCGGTTGGATTCCCCTGCAGTTCACTTGGGGCGGTGCAGCGCAGAAGGTATCGTATCTTGCAACTCAATAAATGCGGACGATAACGCCCCGAAATGTTTCGGAACGAGCTAACGGCATTCATTTTCGGGGCTTTATGGCGTTCAAAGCAATTTTGAATTGGCGGAGAGACAGGGATTCGAACCCTGGGTAGGCTTGCACCCACAACGGTTTTCGAGACCGCCCCGTTCGACCACTCCGGCACCTCTCCGCGGGGGTCTTGGGGGCGTGTAATTGCGTTTGGAAACGGTGACAAGAGGTTTTGCATTGTTTGGCGGCAGAATTTTCCTAGGTATAAAGGGTCAGCAAAACCAAGGGATCCGCTTGCCATGTCGTCAGGTCGCCGCCGTCTTCATCATCCGCTACTGGCCGTTTTCACCCTGATATGGGCTTTGAGCATCAGCGTTGGCAGCGCGGTGCAGGCGGCGGATCGCGCGCGGCTGGAGAATTTTCTGGTGGTAACCGGTTTCGACGTATCGCTGGACAGTATCGCGCTTGCGGCCAAGGACGCGCCCTCGATGCTGGGCATGGCAGCCAGCGATTTCGGCAGCGAATGGACCACGACCTCGGAGGAGGTTTTCGACACCGACCGGATGCGCGAGACGGCCCTGGAGATCCTGTCGCAGACGCTGGATGACAGGCTGCTGGACCACGCCATTGATTTTTATGGCTCGCCCCTGGGGCAGCGGCTGGTCGAGGTCGAGAATATCTCGCACATGGATGAAAACGACGCTGAGCGCGTGTCGCTTGGCACGGAGATCGTCGAAGAGGGGGGCGACCGGATCGAATATCTCAGGCGCATGAATGACGCGATCGACAGCGCCGATACCTCGGTGAAGGGGATGCACGAGATCCAGTTCCGGTTCCTCATGGCGGCCTCGAACGCCGGGGTTCTGGAGCAGGAGATCGACGCAGAGGCCCTGCGCGCCCTGCTGAGCGAATCCGAAGACGCATTGCGTGAGACGCTGAAGCAATCCGGGTTGATCTCGGCGGCGTATACCTATCGCGACCTTTCGGATGCGGACCTGCTGGCCTATGCCGAGGCGCTGGAACATCCTGACATGAAGCAGCTCTATGTTCTGATGAACGCGGTCCAGTACGAGATCATGGCAAACCGGTTCGAGGCATTGGCCGATCGGATGGCGGATCTGTCGCCGGGCCTCGAGCTTTGATCGACGCCATCCGCCGGCGGATCGTTCCGGCCCTGGGGTTAATCGTTGCGGCGGTGCCGGGTCTGGCCGGCAGCGATGAGGCCGCAAGCCGTCTGATCGACCTGCTGCGTTTCGAAGAGACGGTCGCCATCATGCGCCTGGAAGGCGAACGGTACGGCGCCGAGCTGGGGCAGGAGATGATCCCCGATGCCGATCAGGGGGCGTGGCGCGCGGAAGTGTCACGCATTTATGATGTCCACAACATGCTGTCGCTCGTCAGCGCCGATTTCCGCAAGGAGCTTGCCGATGCGGATCTGGGCCCGATGATCGCCTATTTCGAAACACCCGACGGGCAGGAAATCATCGGGCATGAGCTGGAGGCCCGCCACATCTTTCTGGATCCCGACGAGGAGCAGGCCGCGATTGCCCGGTTCCGCGAGGCCGAGGGCCGCGACCCCGCGCTTGCCGCCCGGATCACCCGGGTGATCGACGACAGCGACCTGGTTGATTTCAACGTCATGGGCGCACTCAATGCCAGCCTGATGTTCTATCGCGGCCTCAGGGACGGCGGTGCCTACGAGGCGACCGAAGACGAAATCTTTGCCGATGTCTGGTCGCAGGAGGACGAGACACGCAAGAGTTCCGAGGAATGGCTGGAGGCGTTCCTGCTATACGCCTATGAACCATTGCGCCCTGCGCAGCTGGAGGAATATGCCGCGTTTTACCGGACACCGGCCGGGCGGGAGCTCAACCGTGCCATTTTCGCGTCATTCGACCGGATGTATGAAGAGATTTCCTATCTGATCGGCCGGGCGATTGCCGAACAGATGAAAAGCGTGCCGCTATAGCCGGGGCGCGGGGCGCCGCGACCGGGCAGGCGCGGCAAACTCAGGGCTTGACTTGCGCCCGGTTTGCCCCGATAAGCGCGCATCTCGGCAGGGGCGGTCCCTGTGCGGGTGGATGAAATATCGCTCTTTCGGGGCGCGCTGTTCAAGGTGGCCAACGGCCGAAACGCCCCGGGTGCGGGGGACCGGCGGACGCGGAAATGTGAAGGAAAAGCAAATGTTTGCGGTCCTCAAGACCGGTGGCAAGCAATACAAGGTGTCCTCGGGTGACATGCTTCGTGTTGAAAAGCTTGCAGCGGATGCCGGTGAAAAAGTTCAATTCAACGAGATTCTGATGCTGGGCGGCGACAAGCCGGTTGTCGGCGCGCCGCTGGTGGATGGTGCCGCCGTGCAGGCCGAGGTTGTCGACCAGATCAAGGGTGACAAGGTCATCCACTTCGTCAAGCGCCGCCGTAAGCACGGCAGCCAGCGCACCAAGGGCCACCGCCAGCAGCTGACTGTGCTGCGCGTGACCGAGATCCTGGAAAAGGGTGCCGACAAGTCCGGCGTGAAGGCAGCGATGGGCGCAGGGTCCGTTTCCGCCGCCGCGGTGTCGGCGAAACCGGCCAAGAAAGCCGAAGCCAAGAAGGCCGAAGCCAAGCCCGCCCCCAAGAAGGCCGAGCCGAAGGCGGAAGCGCCGAAAAAGGCCGAGGCCAAGCCGGCAGCAGCGGATGATCTGACGGCGATCACCGGTGTTGGTCCCGCGGCGGTCAAAAAGCTGAACGATGCCGGCATCACCAGCTTTGCCGAACTGGCGGCGGTCGATGTCGACAGCTTCGACGCGATGAAGATCAAGCCCGAATGGGTTGAACAGGCCAAAGAACTGGCCAAAGGCTAAGGAGAGACGAGATGGCACATAAGAAAGCAGGCGGTTCATCCCGTAACGGCCGAGACTCAGCCGGTCGCCGCCTTGGTGTAAAGAAATTCGGTGGCGAAGCCGTTATCCCCGGCAACATCATCGCGCGCCAGCGCGGTAACAAGTTCTGGCCGGGTGAAGGCGTGGGCCAGGGCAAGGATCACACGATCTTTGCCACTGTCGAAGGCGCCGTCAAATTCCACAAGGGCCTCAAGGGCCGTACCTTTATTTCGGTCCTGCCAGTGGCGGAGGCCGCCGAGTAAGCCGACCAATAGGGTTTTGGAAGAAATTCAAGGGGATCGGCGATACCGCCGGTCCCTTTTTCGTTTTGCAGGGAGGCAACTTACATGAGCGTTGCCGTTATCAGCCTTCTGGCCTTCGGGGCCTCTCAGGTCGGCACACCGGGACCGGCGAACATGGCGTTGCTGGCCACCGGGGCGCGATTCGGGTTCCGCGCGGCGTTGCCTTTCGTCGCCGGGGTCGCGCTTGGCAAGCAGCTGATCATCTGGCCCATCGGGTTCGGCCTTATGGAACTGGCGCGTCAGGCGCCGGGCGTCTTTCTGGCGCTGAAATGGGTGTCGGCTGCGTATATCTGCTGGCTGGCCTGGAAGGTGGCCAATATGCGGCTTGGCGTCGGGCACGGTGCCGCGAATGCGCCCGGATTCGCAGCGGGTCTGATTGTTCACCCGCTGAACCCCAAGGCCTGGGCGATGATCGTTACCGGTTTTACCAATTTCGTGACCCCGGGCACGCCGGCCTTGCAGGCGACGCTGGTCGTCGCCATCTCTTTCTTGGCCCTGCAGGTCATTTTGCACCCGATCTGGACGTATGGAGGGGACCGGATCGCGCGGACCGTGGCCGGAAAACCGGCGGAAAAATATTTAATGTGGGCACTGGCGGCGCTGACGGTCGCCTCGGTGCTGTTTGTACTCTTCGGGGGAGAAAACGGATGAAACTGGATACCATCGTCAACCAACCCGTCATCGAAACGGCGCAATTTGACCTGCGCCCGCTGCGCCCGTCCGATGCCGGGCTGATCGCGATGAATGCGGGGGACGCGCGGGTGGCGATGAACACCACCTCGATCCCGCATCCGTTGCCGCCCGGCCTGACCGAGGCGCTGATTGACCGCGCCCGCGCCGAGGACCGGATCGAGGATTTCTGGGCGATGGATGGCAGCAAGTCCGGCCGTGACGAGCTTATGGGGCTGATCAGCCTGATGCGGCTGGACCGGAACCAGTCCGAGATCGGCTATTGGGTGGCGCCTGCCTTCTGGAACACCGGTGTCGCCTCGGCGGCGGTGACGGCCCTGGTCGAGGCAAACCCGCAGGATTGCGCCAACATCTTTGCCAGCGTGTTCCAGGACAACGCCGCGTCGGCGCGTGTGCTGACGAATTGCGGTTTCCAGTACCTTGGCGATGCCGAGAGCTTTTCCGTGGCCCGCGGCATGACCGTGCCCACCTGGACCTACAGCAGACGGTACGGGTAGGGCCATGGGTTCGGGCGAGATACTGCGCACCGACAGGTTGCTGCTGCGTCAGGCGGGGCAGGAGGATGTCGAGGCCGTGCACGCCATCGCCTCGGATTTCGACGTGGTGCGCAATACCGGCACCTGGCCCTGGCCGTCAGACCGGGAATTCACCGCGTCGCGCTGCCAGCCTATCCCGGCGGATAAGGGATTGGGCGGGGTCGTGATGCGCGACCGGACGATTGTCGGCATGGCCAGCGTCTTTGGCGAGGGCGAACTGGGGTATATGCTGGCGCGCGACCACTGGGGGCAGGGCTACGCCACCGAGATCTGCCGCGCGCTGGTCGCCCGCGCCTTTGCCGATGGCCGGTGGCGCAGGCTGAAAGCCTGTGTTTTCGACGACAACCCCGGATCGGCGCGCGTGTTGCTGAAACTGGGCTTTGCCGAAGGGGCGGCCTGCACCAGCAAATGCACGGCGCGGGGGGCGGACGTGCCAACCCGCAATTTCACCCTCAACGCGCCGCAGGCTTGAGCGCGGCGGGTTTTCCCTCTATCGCAATTGCGGATGCCATAAAGGACCGTGCCATGAAATTCCTCGATCTTGCCAAGGTCTATATCCGTTCGGGTGCAGGCGGGGGCGGCTGCGTCAGTTTTCGCCGCGAGAAATATATCGAATATGGCGGCCCGGATGGCGGCGACGGCGGCGATGGCGGTTCGGTCTGGATCGAGGCGGTCGAGGGGCTGAACACGCTGATTGATTTCCGCTATCAGCAGCATTTCTTTGCCCGGAACGGCCAACCCGGCATGGGCAAGCAACGCACCGGCAAGGATGGCGATGACATCGTGTTGCGTGCGCCCGTGGGCACCGAGGTGCTGGACGAGGATCAGGAAACGGTAATCGCCGATCTGACCGAGGTAGGCCAGCGGGTGGAACTGGCGCGCGGCGGCAATGGCGGCTTTGGCAACCTGCATTTCAAGAGCTCGACAAACCAGGCCCCGCGCCGCGCCAACCCGGGGCAGGAGGGGGTGGAGCGCACCATCTGGCTGAGGCTCAAACTGATTGCCGACGTCGGCCTGCTGGGCCTGCCCAACGCGGGGAAATCGACCTTTCTGGCGGCCACGTCGAATGCCCGGCCCAAGATCGCGGACTACCCCTTTACCACGCTGCATCCCAATCTGGGGGTGGTGGGCGTGGACGACGTCGAATTTGTCGTGGCCGACATTCCGGGCCTGATCGACGGCGCGTCCGAGGGCCGGGGGCTGGGCGATCTGTTCCTTGGCCATGTCGAACGCTGCTCGGTGCTTCTGCATCTGGTCGACGGGACGTCGGACGCGGTGGCCGACGATTGCGCGACGATCATCCATGAAATCGAGGCCTATGGCGATATTCTGGCCGACAAGCCGCGGGTGACGGTACTGAACAAGACCGACGCGCTGAGCGACGAGGAACGCGCCGAGCGGGTTGCCGCGCTGGAACAGGCAAGCGGCGGGCCGGTGATGACCATGTCCGGCGTTGCCCGCGACGGGGTGACAGAGGTGCTGCGCGCCCTTCGCACGCAGATCGACAAGGACAGGCTGCGTTACAAGTCCGAGCAGACGGAGCCCGCGCCGTGGCAACCCTGAAGGACGCGAAACGCCTGGTCATCAAGATCGGGTCGGCGTTGCTGGTGGACCGCGCAAGCGGCAATCTGCGCGCCGAGTGGCTGGCCGCGCTGGCCGCCGATGTCGCCCGGCTGCGGGCGCGGGGCACGGATGTGGTTCTGGTCTCCTCGGGGTCGATCGCGATGGGGCGCAATGCGCTTGGCCTGCCCGCAACCGAGCTGTCGCTGGAACAGTCGCAGGCGGCAGCGGCGGTGGGCCAGATCAAGCTGGCCGGAGCCTATGACCGCGCGCTTGGCGAGCATGGGCTGAAGGCGGCACAGGTGCTGGTCACGCTCGAGGACAGCGCCGACCGGCGGCGGTACCTGAACTCGCGCGCCACACTGGAGCAGCTGCTGAAGCTGGGTGTCGTACCGATCGTCAACGAAAACGACACCGTCGCCACCGATGAAATCCGCTATGGCGACAATGACCGGATGGCGGCGCAGGTGGCGGTGACCGCCGGGGCGGACCAGCTGATCCTGCTCAGCGATGTGGACGGGTTCTATTCGGCCAACCCGGCGCAGGATCCCTCGGCGCGGCGTTTTGACGTGATCGAGGCAATCACGCCGGAGATCGAGGCAATGGCCGGCGATGCCGGTTCGGGCCTCAGCAAGGGCGGAATGAAAACCAAGCTGATGGCGGCCAAGACGGCGACGGCGGCGGGCTGCGACCTGGTGATCACCGAGGGCTCGGTCCTGCATCCCGTCGAGGCGCTGGAAAACGGCGCTGCCTGCACCTGGTTTCTGGCGCAGGGCGACCCGCAGCAGAAGCGCAAGGCGTGGATCGCGGCGATGAAGCCGCGCGGGTGGATCGCCGTGGATGACGGCGCCGCCGGTGCCCTGCGCGGGGGCAGCAGCCTGCTGGCCGCCGGGGTCACCGCCGTTTCAGGCCGGTTCGGGCGCGGTGATGCGGTTGAGGTCAGGGATGCCGACGGCCACGGGCTGGGCCAGGGGCTGACCCGCTACGACGCCGCCGACGCGCACAAGATCATGGGGTTGCGCAGCCATCAGATCGAGGATGTGTTGGGCTATCCCGGCCGGGGACCGCTGATCCATCGTGACGATATGGCATTCTGAACCCGCTTGATGATAGATTGACCCGTGACTTCCAAGGACAAGCCAGATGAAAGATCTTGAAAACATCCCCGCCCTGATGGCCGATATCGGCGCCCGCGCCAAGGCGGCCGCGAGCCAGCTTGCCACCGCCAGCGCCGACCAGAAACGCACCGCGCTTGAGGCGGCGGCCGATGCGGTGTGGGCACGCCGGGCCGAGATCGTCGATGCCAATGCGCAAGACTTGGAATACGGCCGCGAAAAGGGCCTGACCGATGCGATGATGGACCGGCTGAAGCTGGACGAGGCGCGTATCCAGGGCATTGTCGACGGGCTGCGCGCGGTGGCCGCACAGGACGATCCGGTGGGCGAGGTTCTGGCCGAATGGGACATGCCCACGGGGCTGCATATCCGCCGGGTGCGCACGCCGCTTGGGGTGATCGGGGTGATTTACGAAAGCCGCCCGAACGTGACCGCCGATGCCGGGGCGCTGTGCCTGAAATCCGGAAACGCGGTGATCTTGCGCGGCGGATCCGAAAGCTTTCATTCCTCGGGCGCGATCCATGCCTGCCTGGTCGACGGGCTCGACAAGGCCGGCCTGCCCGCAGATGCGGTTCAGCTGGTGCCCACCCGTGACCGCGCGGCGGTGCAGGAGTTGCTGACCATGACCGATACCGTCGACGTGATCGTGCCGCGCGGCGGCAAGGGGCTGGTGGGCCTTGTCCAGCGCGAGGCGCGGGTCCCGGTTTTTGCCCATCTCGAAGGCATCGTGCATATCTACCTGGATGCCGAGGCCGACCCGGAGAAGGCGCTGAAGGTGGTGATGAATGCCAAGACCCGGCGCACAGGCATCTGCGGGGCGGCGGAATGCCTGCTGATTCACCGCGACGTGGTCAGCACGATCGGTCAGGGCGTCATCCGCGCCCTTCTGGACGCGGGGGTCGATGTGCGTGGGGATGGCGTTTTGCAGTCAATCGAAAGGGTTACCGCGTCAAGCTCATCCGATTACGGGTGTGAATTCCTCGATATGATCATCGCGGCCCGGGTGGTTGAGTCGCTCGATGAGGCCATGGCGCATATCCGCACATATGGGTCGAACCACACCGATTGCATCGTGACCGAGGATGATGCCGCCGCGGAACGGTTCTTTGCCGAGCTCGACAGCGCGATCCTGATGCGCAACGCTTCGACCCAGTTCGCCGATGGCGGAGAGTTCGGCATGGGGGCCGAGATTGGCATCGCGACCGGCAAGATGCACGCGCGCGGTCCGGTTGGCGCCGCCCAGCTGACCAGTTTCAAATACCTTGTCGAAGGCGAGGGGGCCGTTCGATCCTAGAAGGTCAGGGATACCTTTTCGGTCGTGGACGCGACCGCGCCGCGGCGATCCAGCGATTCCAGCAGGACACGCAGGAGCAGGAATTGCACATCTGCCGGGGCGAGGTCATCCAGCGGTGCGTCACCCTGCAGGCCGGCCCAAAGCGGGGCGCGTTCCCGGATCCGTTCTGACGTGCCGGTGATGTTCCAGCTGTCGCCATCTGCGCTGATGTCGATGACGCCGCCCACCGGCAGCGATTGTTCGACGCAGAGCACCGCCAGCACGACGGCCTTGGCAATCTTGCGCGACGGGTCCTCGGTGGGGTGAAAGCGCAGGTTGATGCGCCCGTCCGCGTAGTGATCCGCAAGGACGCGTTGCAACTCGTCGCAACTGGTGCTCTGGCCGTCGGAGGCGGTGCCGAAGGCCAGGCGGAACAGACGAATGCGCGCACTGGCATCCGCGGCAGAGCTGTTGACCAGCGAAAGCTCGGGGCTGTCGCCCACACCGGACATCGCCAGCAGTTCCAGCCCGTTGGTAACCGCGCCCACAGGGCTGATCAGATCGTGGCAGATACGGGAGCCTATCAGGGCGGCGACATTCGCTGTATGGTCGGTCAAAAGGGTCACTCCAAAGGCAATCGCTGTATGTCGGATCTCAACGCGTTACTCGAACCCGGGATGCTGGTCGAACACCCGGATCAGCCCGATTGGGGGACAGGCCAGGTGCAATCGAACATCACCGGGAAGGTCACCGTGAATTTCCCCAATGCGGGGAAGGTCGTTGTCGATGGTCGGCATGTCTTACTGGTACCCGTCCTTAATCCCCCACCGGGGTTACCAGAAGGTTAACACACGCATAGGGAGAGCACCAGCGCCGCCCGGTCAGATTGATTGCCAATGCGCGCCGGCTTTTCTAAAACGCGGAGAAATGGAAAATCCCGGGCTGAGAATGCGCCAAGAGGCAACAGAATTTCGCGTGAAACTGGCCGAATCCGAGCCTGAACTGCATGCGGCGCAGGCGTTGCGGTATCGCGTCTTCGTCGAGGAGCTGGGCGGCGACGGGCCATTGGTCGATCACGACGCGCGGCTGGAACGGGATCAGTTCGATCCGTATTTCGATCACCTGTTGCTGCTGGATACGGGCAGGGACGATGCCGTTGTCGGGGTCTACCGCCTGTTGCGGGGCGATCAGGCCGCGCGGGCGGGACAGTTCTATTCCGAGGACGAATACGACCTTTCGGTGCTCAAATCCTCGGGGCGGAGGCTGATGGAGCTTGGACGGTCCTGCCTGGACGCCGATTACCGCGGCGGCGCGGCGATGTATCACCTGTGGAACGGGCTGGCGCATTACGTCGCCGATCACGGTATCGAGGTGCTGTTCGGCGTCGCCAGTTTTCACGGCATCAACCCGGATGACCTGGCGCAACCGCTGTCGCTGCTGCATCACCGGCACCTGGCGCCCGAAAGCCTGCGCGTCAGGGCCAAGGAGGCGCATTACCAGCGGCTTGACCTGGTCGACCCCCAGGATCTGGACCGGCGGGCGGCGATGCTGCAGGTGCCGGCATTGATCAAGGCGTATCTGCGCCTGGGCGGGTACGTCGGCGACGGGGCCTATGTGGATCATGCGTTCAACACGACCGATGTCTGCCTGATCCTCGATACGGAACGCCTGAACGAGAAACAGAAAAGCATCTATTCCAAGGGCGTTGAGGCGTGACCCGGCCCTGGAACCCCGATGACGTGATGACCCTGCCGCCGATCGGGGCCGCGGGATGGCTTCGGGCGGGGCTGCGCGGGGTTGCCATCGGGGTTATCCTGCTGGCCGGGGTGCTGGCGACGTTGATCCTGCGGGTGATCGAGGTGCCGCTTTACGGGCAGCGGCGGCCGTTCAGCCCCTACCTGACCCAATGGGTCGCACGCAGCTGGTTCGTGGTGCTGGGGATGCGCCACGCGGCGCAGGGGCAGCGGATGGACCTGCCCGGCGCGGTGGTATCGAACCACGTGTCCTGGCTGGACATTTTCACGCTCAACGCGCGCAAGCGGATCTATTTCGTTTCCAAGGCAGAGGTCGCCGGTTGGCCCGTCATCGGTTTTCTGGCCAGCCTGGTCGGCACGGTTTTCATCGCGCGCGATCCGAAACAGGCCAAGGCGCAGACGGAACTGTTCGAACGCCGCCTGACCGCCGGTCACAAGCTCTTGTTTTTCCCCGAGGGAACGTCGACGGACGGATTGCGGGTTTTGCGTTTCAAACCAACACTTTTTCAGTCCCTCTTCAGCCCCGAGCTGCGCGACAGGCTGCATGTGCAGCCGGTTACTGTGGTCTACCGCGCGCCCGCAGGCACCGACCCCCGGTTCTACGGCTGGTGGGGCGAGATGGATTTCGGCCCGCACCTGCTCCGGGTTCTGGCAGCGCCCCGGCAGGGCTCGGTCACGGTAATCTACCACGACCCGGTCAAGGTTGCGGATTTTGCCGACCGCAAGGTTCTGGCCGCCCATCTGGAACAGATCGTGAGGGCAGGGATGCCGCCTGAAAGGCAGCTGGTGTAAAGCCGCACTTGCATGGATCACGGCGTCGTGTCACGATTCGGGAGCCTGTCAGAAGGCATCCGATCCGCGGGAAGGGCCAAGCCCGTCTGAAAGACTGACCCATACTACTCTCTCACCTCTTTTCAGGTCCGAGGGCGCGGATACCGGACGATATGAAAGGAGGTCGATCATGACGATCACCCCACTTCCCGCCAGCGCCAGTTTGGAAAACCTGCGCAAACGCGCCAAATCGCTCTTGAAGGCGGTCCGTGCCGGAGACGCGGCGGCTCTGGCCCAGGTCGGGCCATATTTTGGCGACCCCAAGGCCATCGGCCTGCAACAGGCGCAGCTTGTCGTGGCGCGCAGTCATGGATTTTCCAGCTGGACCAGACTGAAGCGCCATGTCGAAGGCACGGCGGATGAAAGCACCGATCAGCTGGCCAACCGGTTTCTGGACCTGGTGACAGTGGCCTATGGCCCGGTGCCCGATTTCGGCCCGGCGCGGTTCAAGCAGGCCCGGAAATTGCTGGACCGGCACCCCGGGATTGCACATCACAGCATCTACACCGCCGCGGCCACCGGTGATGTGGCAGCCATCCACCGATGGCTGGACAGCAAGCCGGAACTCTTGAATCGCAAGGGCGGATATTTCGGATGGGAGCCATTGATGTACGCGGCCTATGCCCGGCTGCCCGGAACCTCCACTCTGGCGGCCGGGTTGGCGCTGCTGGAGCGCGGCGCTGACCCCAACGCCTACTATATGTGGGGCGGACAATATAAGTTCACCGCCCTGACCGGCATCTTTGGTGAGGGCGAGGGCGGACCAATCAACCAGCCGGAGCATCCTGATTTTGCGGTTTTCGCGCGCGCGCTGCTGGAGCGCGGTGCAAACCCCAATGACAGCCAGGCCTGTTACAACCGCTGTTTCGAACCCGACAATACCTGCCTGGAATTGCTGTTGGAATACGGGTTGACGGCAAAAGACAGGAATAACTGGCTGCTGGTTGAGGATGACAGGGTGATGCCGCATCCCAGCGAGACGCTGCACTTTCAGCTTATCCAGGCCATCAAACGTGGATTTTCCGCCCGGGTCCGTCTGCTGCTGGCGCATGGCGTCGATTTGCGGCGCGCGGATGACACCTATGAAACCAGAACGAAAGGGAAGTTACCGTATCAGGTGGCGTTGCTGATGGGAGAACATGACATCGCCGAAATGTTGCTGGATGCCGGAGCACCGCAATCGGACCCCACACCCGAGGAGGCGTTTCAGGTGGCCTGTATGGCCGGGGATCTTCGGCGGGCGCAGACGTTGCTGGCCGATCATCCCGGCCTTATGGCAACCGCTCCGATCGCGGACATGCTGCGCGACGCCGGCAAACGCGGTCATCTGCCGGCGCTGGAGGCGATGATCGCCCTTGGGGTCGATGTGAATGCGATCAACGGCAACACGGCGCTGCATGAGGCGGCATTGAACGGTCATGCCGATTGCGTGCGCCTGTTGCTGAGGGCCGGCGCCGATCCGACGATCCGGGACGACTGGCACTTTGCCACGCCGATGGGATACGCGCTGCATTCCGGGCAGGAAGAGATCATCGCCCTGCTCGATCTGGAGGACATGGATATCTTCACCGCCGCGGCACGGGGAAATCTGGCGCAGATCAGCGCGCGGCTGGCCGAGGATTCAACCAGGCTCAACCAGAGATTTGCCGATCTCTTTCCCGATCGCGAACCACCGGAAAATGGCTGGACCACGCCGCTGGTGTTTGCCGTGGCCGCCAATCATGCCGACGCCGTCCGATACTTGCTGGAAAAAGGTGCCGATCTGGACATTACCAGCGACAGCGGCCAATCGCTGGCCACGGTCGCCGAGGCCGAGGCCGGTGCGGAGGTCCAGACGCTGCTGAACCGGGCGCGCAGAGGGTAAGGGTCACTGCATTGCCGTGATGAGCGCGCCAAGCGCCGCGGCGGGATCCTCCGCGCGCCAAATTTCCTCTCCGATCCCGAAGAAATCGGTCACCGGGGCGAGGGTGCGGATGATCTGCGCATCCAGGTGGCCTTCGGCGACGACGGGCAGTTCGATCATCTGCGACCACCAGTCGAAGAGGTCGTGATCGGCGCGGCTGCCATCGCCCAGCCCCGAGGCGCCCAGCGGGCCGAAGCTGATATAGTCGGCGCCGGATTCGCCGGCATTCATTCCCTCGTGCCGCGAGGTGCCGCAGAAACTGCCGACGATGGCGTCGGCGCCCAGTTCCTTGCGCGCCGCACGGACCGAGCGCGCACCGTCGGTCAGGTGGACCCCGTCGAGCCCCAGCCGTTCGACCAGCATCAGATGCGTGTCGATCACCAGCGCCACGTCGCGGGCATGGGTGACCTCTCGGCAGGCATCTGCCGCGCGGGCGATACGATCCTCATCCTGGCTGGCAAGCGCCAGGCGCACACAGGCGACCTCATGGGCGTCAAGCACCTGCGCCAACTGGTCGGGAAAACGGCTGAGCTCCAGTTCGGGCGGCGTGATGAGATATAGCTGGGGCTGCTCGGCTTCGGTCATTTTCCTTGCACTCCTGCAATGGTTTGCGCCGCTATAACGTGGAAACCGCAGCGGGTCTATCGGGGCGGTGGAATTTGAGTATTTTTGGAACGATGAAGCATGGGGCGGGGTTTTCCTGACCCCTGCTTTGGCCTATGAGGCGGGCAGGAAAACGGAGCCGGGTGACATGCCGACGGATCAAGAACAGCCTGCCTTTGTGCTGGTGCGTCCGCAGATGGGGGAAAATATCGGCGCGGCGGCGCGAGCGATGTGGAATTTCGGGCTGGACCGGATGCGGATCGTGGCCCCACGCGACGGCTGGCCCAATCCGAAGGCGGTGGCGATGGCCAGCGGGGCCGGGCGGCTGCTGGACGAGGCGCAGCTATGCGATGACGTGGCGGGGGCGCTGGAGGATTGTCACTATGTGATGGCGACCACGGCGCGCGCGCGGGGTTTGACCAAGCCGGTACTCAGCCCGGAACGCGCCATGCAGGTCGCGGCCGAGAAGATTGCCCTTGGCGAAAAAGTCGCCGTGCTTTTCGGCCCCGAACGCGCCGGGCTTGAAAATGACGATATCGCGCGCGCCAACGCGATCATCAACGTGCCGGTGAACCCTGATTTCGCCTCGCTCAACCTGGCGCAATGCGTGCTTCTGACCGCCTATGAATGGCGGCGGGCGCAGGGCGCGGTCACGGCGGAACGCGTCGATATGGCCCGGACCGAATGGGCCGAGCAGATCGAGGTTGAAAAGCTGGCCGCGCATTACGAGGAACGGCTGTCCGAGGCCGGGTTCTTCTTTCCGGAAACCAAGGCCGAGGGCATGAAGGTCAACCTGCGGAACATGTGGAGCCGGATGCCGCTGACGCGGGCCGACATACAGATGCTGCATGGCGTGATGCGGCAGATGGTCCGCTGGAAGAATCGTTGACGGGCGGTGCTTGAAGGGGGCGCAGGGGCGCACTAGGCTCTGCCCGGAAGTCAGGAGCAATCACGATGAGCGGCAAGCGCAGCATTTTTGAAGAGGTCGGTGACGCGCCGAAGCGCGAAGCGCCGAAGGGCGGCATGATCGACCAGGGCCGCCGCGGTGCGCGCGGCGCAATCCGGGCCTGGCTGGCGGTGCTGTTCGCGCTTGTCGTTGTGATGATCGCGGTGGGCGGGCTCACGCGGCTGACCGACAGCGGCCTGTCGATCACCGAATGGAAACCGGTGACCGGCGCGCTGCCGCCCATGAGTGCCGCCGACTGGGAGGTGGAATTCGGCAAATACAGGGAAATTCCCGAATTCCTGGTGCAGAATTCCTGGATGGAACTGGCGGATTTCAAGCGCATCTATTGGTGGGAATGGGGGCATCGGCAGTTGGGCCGGGTGATCGGACTGGTCTGGGCGGTGGGGTTCCTGTTTTTCCTTGCAGCCCGGAAGATCCCCGCCGGCTGGACGCGGCGCCTGTTGCTTTTGGGCGCTCTTGGGGGCGCACAGGGTGCCGTGGGCTGGTGGATGGTCGCCTCGGGGCTGGGGCAGGGCATGACCGATGTGGCAAGCTACCGGCTGGCCGTGCATCTGGGGCTGGCCTTTGTCATCCTCGGGTTCATCGGCTGGTATGTCATGGCCCTGGGCCGCGAAGAGCGCGAATTGATGCAGGCCCGGCGCGGCAAAGAGGCGAAACTCTTCGGGCTGTCGACCGGCTGGCTGCATTTCACCTTTCTGCAAATACTCATCGGCGCGCTGGTGGCCGGGATCGACGCCGGGCGCAGCTATACCGACTGGCCCCTGATGGGCGAGCAGGTGCTACCGCCGACGATCTGGATCACTGAGCTGGGCTGGCGCAACCTGTTTGAGAATCCCGGGTTGGTACAGTTCGTTCACCGGATCACGGGGTATCTGCTGCTTGTCTTTTCGGTCGTGGTCTTTCTGCGCGGCCGGCGCAGCGCCAACTCTGCCACGCGGGTGGCGTTCAAGGCGGCATTCATCGCCGTGATGGCGCAGATCGTGCTGGGCATCATGACCGTGGTTTACGGCGCACCCTGGCAGGTGGCAATCGTGCATCAGCTGGTGGCGGTGGCGCTGTGGGTGCTGATCCTGCGGGCGCGATTCCTGAGCCTTTATCCGCAGGCGCAATCCATCCGGGGGACCTGACGTGAACGCGTTCGACGAGCTGATGGCGTTTCAGCGAGAGACTGAGGCGCTGTCGCAGATTGCCGGCCGCCTGGGTTGGGACCAGGAAACAATGATGCCGCGCGGCGCGGCCGAGCAGCGTGCCGAGGAGAGCGGCGCGTTGCAGGCGGTGATACATGCCCGGCGCACGGACCCTCGTGTCGGCGATTGGCTGGCGGCGGCCGACGCCCCAGATCAGGCCGGCGCGGCGCAGCTGCGGCTGATCCGGCGCAGCTACGAACGTACGCAACGCGTGCCCGCGGATCTGGCCACGGCACTGGCCCGGCTGACCAGCCGCGCGCAGGGTGTCTGGGCCGAGGCCCGCAGCAAGGATGATTTCGCCGCCTTTGCCCCGGTGCTGGCGGAGGTCGTGCGCCTCAAGCGGGAGGAGGGGCAGGCGCTGGCCGGGGACGGAGATGCCTATGACGCGCTGATGGATGAATTTGAACCCGGTGCCACCGGTGCGCAGCTGCAGGCGATGTTCGACGAGATGCGCCCCGGTCTGGTGGCGCTGCGGCAGCGGGCGCTGTCACAGCCGGAACACCCGCCGGTCAGCGGGAAATTTGCAGCGCAAAAGCAGATGCAGCTGGCCCGCGAACTGGCCCGGCAATTTGGCTACGACATGACACGCGGACGCCTGGACAAGGCGGTGCATCCCTTCAGCTCGGGCAGCGGCAGCGACGTGCGCATCACTACCCGCACCAGCGAGGACGACCCGTTCAACTGTCTTTATGCCACCATCCACGAGACCGGCCATGCCTGTTACGAACAGCGGATTGATCCGGCCTACGCGCTCAGCCCGCTGGGGCAGGGCGTGTCGATGGGGGTGCATGAAAGCCAGAGCCGGATATACGAGAACCAGCTGGGCCGAAGCCGGGCCTATTGCGGCTGGCTCTACGGGCAGATGCGCGACCGGTTCGGGGATATGGGCGTGGCGGACGCGGATGCGTTCTACAGGGCGGTGAACCGGGTTCATCGCGGGTTCATCCGGACCGAATCCGACGAGGTTCAGTATAACCTGCACATCATGCTGCGGTTTGACCTGGAACGGGCACTGATCGCCGGTGATCTTTCGGTCGCCGATCTCGAAACGGCCTGGAACGACCGGTTCAAGGCGGATTTCGGCTATGACGTGACGCGTGCCTCGGATGGGTGCCTACAGGATGTGCACTGGTCGGTCGGGCTGTTCGGCTATTTTCCGACCTACAGCCTTGGCAATGTTTATGCCGGCTGCCTGCACGAGGCGCTGCGTCAGACCGTACCTGATCTGGAGGCGCAACTGGCCGATGGAGATTTGACCGCCGCGACAACATGGCTGGAAGAAAACGTGCAGCGGCATGGCGGGCTCTATGAACCGCGCGAGTTGATCACACGTGCGTGCGGGGCAGAACCCAAAGCGGCCCCGCTTATGGCGTATCTGGATACGAAGTTCGGCGCGCTTTATCCAACGTAGCCAGGCCTTGCGATGGCGGCATTGACCCCTTTGCGGCCCCCCGTACCGCCAACGCCGACACCGTTTTCTTCGCAGAAAACGGAAGGGAAAATTGCAATTTTCCGATACGGAATTTTCGAAAATTCCGTGTCCGTCAATGAAAGCTTGTCCCGCAATTCCGGCTTTGTGGGGGCGATCGTCCTGACAGTTCAACCGGTCATTCGTTGACGATCACGGGTTTCGCCTTGTCCGCACGTTCGATCCATTTCGACAGAGTCTGGTTCATCAGCTTCGGGTCGCGGGTCTCAATCGCCTGTTTCAACGCGTTCAACGCATTGGCCATCTCGATTTCCGACAGGTGATCCTCCTGCGCGCGCAGGATGCGGCTGTGCGGGGTGGTCAGCATGTCCGACCCGATCAGAAGCTCTTCGTGCAGTTTTTCACCGGGGCGCAGCCCGGTGATGCGAATCTCGATATCGCCGTCGGGATTGTCGCGGTCGCGCACGCTGAGCCCCGCACCTTCGATCATCTTGCGGGCCACGTCGCGAATGGGGACCGGCTTGCCCATGTCCAGCACAAAGACGTCACCGCCGCGCGCGAAGGTGCCTGCCAGCAGGACCAGCTGGACCGCCTCGGGGATGGTCATGAAATAGCGGGTGATGTCGTTATGGGTCAGCGTCACCGGGCCGCCCCGCGCGATCTGTTCCTGAAAAAGCGGGATAACCGATCCGCTGGAGCCCAGAACGTTGCCGAACCGCACCATCGAGAAACGAGTCCTGGTCGACCGTGTCGCAAGATCCTGTATCAGCAGTTCGGCAAAGCGTTTCGAGGCCCCCATGATCGAGGAGGGGCGCACCGCCTTGTCGGTCGAGACCAGGATGAAACGTTCGGCCCCGGCATCGCGCGCGGCATCCGCCACCACCTTGGTGCCCAGCACGTTGTTCCGCATCCCCTCGAGGGCGTTGTATTCGACCAGCGGCACGTGCTTGTACGCGGCGGCGTGCAACACCGTGTCGACTTTGTATTTCTTCATGACACCGGTCACCAGATCGCGCTCGCAGACCGAGCCGAGCACCGGTTGAATATCGACATCGCTGCCCATGTGGCGCAGTTCACGGTCGATCTCGAACAGCATCAGTTCGGAATGGTCCATCAGCACCAGTCGGTCGGGTTTGCAGGCCACCAACTGGCGGCAGATTTCCGAGCCGATCGACCCGCCCGCGCCCGTCACCAGGATCGAATGCCCGCGATAGGTCTCGGACACGCCGGGAAGCTCCTCCTCCAGACGTTCACGGCCCAGAAGCGCGTTTAGGTCGACGGGCTTGGTGGCGGGCAGGGCCGTGGCGCGGCTGGCGATGAGATTGGCAAACGAGGGCAGGGCGTGCACTTCGCATCCCATATCGGCCAGCTTTCGGATGATGCGCCCCTGTGCGGCGGCGCCGACACTGGGCATCGCCAGGATGATGCGGTCGATGCGGTGGGTATTGACCAGGTCGTGGATCTCCGCCGACGGGTGCACGCGCAGACCGGCGATGGTGTGGCCGTGCAAGAGCGGATTGTCATCGACGAACACAACCGGTGTCACGCTGTCATCCGTGGTCAGGGCAGAGGCCAGTTGCTGGCCGGTCTGACCGGCGCCGTAGATCATCAGCCGGGTGCGGTGCCCATGCCCGGCAAAGACCCAGATCATCCAGTGCCGCAGCGCCAGCCGGGCCATCACCGTCAGAATCAGAAAGACCATGCCGAACACGACGAAAACATGCGCAGGCGTGGGTGAAACGGCGATCAGCCGAGACGCCACGGCGCCTGTTCCGGCCATCATCACGGCCACCAGCGCCGACTGCATGACGCCCTGCATCTGATAGGCGGCAAGACGGATCCGGTGCAGCCCCAAAAGTGCGGTCAGGGTCGCCCCGACGCCCAGGATAACCACCAGATCTGTCGCGGCTGCTGCAGGGACGGTCATCCACATCTCGGTCCCGGACAGAAGCAGCGCGGCGATGAAATAGGACGCCACGATCAGGCAGAGGTCGATCACAAAGACAAACCAGGACTTCTGCGCCCGGCTGAGCGATTGTGAAAGATCAAATATCATGCCCGTTACCCCCAGGCGATGCCCCGACGAGACATGGCCCATAGCGAACATTGCCTGCGGTGTCTACTTGGTGTCGGGTGCTATCATATCCCACCGCCATCAACCCGAACAAGTAACGATTGTGACAGCGTAAGCTGCTTGTTTCCATGTGTTTTTCTTATGGCACAGTTGCCGGTGCGCCGGGGGCGCCCGCAGATCCACAAAACCCCTCACGGTTCTGTCACTCAACCTTGTGCATGAAGCATTTTCACCAGCGCCACCGGGTCGCTTTGAGGGGTTACATGCGGCAAAAGACGGCGCAGCAGGGAACAGTCCATGGTGACTTCCTGAACAGCATCGGGCGGGGCATTGCGCCAGGTTATGTCTTTGCCGGACGCGGTGATCAGGTCCTGCATGGCGACGGGCCGGTGGGCGGCGACATTAAGTAGCGCGGGCAGTTGTGCCGCGGGCAACCGCGACAGCGCCGCCAGGACATCGGCCAGATCGGCGGCCCCGATGTAACTGCGCAGGGGGCCGTTCCCGTCGCTGAACCGGTCCAGCCGGGCCGGGGCCGAACCGGTCAGCACCGGGGCCAAGCTGTCGGCGCCGACCACGTTGGCCAACCGCAGACAGACGTGCCGCAGCCCCAGGTCGTCAAACCCGGCAACGGCGGTTTCCATTGCCAGTTTGGATTGTCCATAGGCATTGACGGGCGCGGGGGGCGTGACTTCGCTGGCCGCGCTTGCCGGGCCGTAGACCGCCGCGCTTGACAGGTGCAGCACCCGAGAGGCGCCACAGGCCCGTGCGACATCGCGGCTTTGATCGGCGAGCGTCACGTTGACATCCAGGGCCGGGGCCTCCCCCGAGGTCTGTCCCCAAAGGGCAATCACCGTGTCGCAAGCGGGCAGGGCGGCGGGGTCATCGCCCGGCGCCCATCGGACGCTGTTTTCCCCGGACAGCATCCGGCGCGACTGGTAGTGTATTTCAAGCCCGAGGGGCGGTGTCTTTCGCCAGGCTGCCCGCAGCATCTTGCCCAACCGTCCACCGACCCCCAGAATCAATACCGGCGAAAGTCGTGCATGTGTCACCGGTCATTCCTTCCTGGCGCTTGCCTGTTGCGAAGCGCTGACCCTCTAACGGGTGCGCACGCCTGTCAAGTGCCGTGCCGGGCGGCTTCGGGTACGGCTGAAAAGATCAGATGTTGGCGAATAGGTTGATGTCCAGCAGGTCGCGATCCGCCTGCCGCTCTTTCGGGTGTTTCATGAAAGAGGGCATTTGCAGCACCGGCCTGGCCTCGCGTTTCGGCTGCGGCTTCTGCGGTGCGTCGGGTGTGATCCGCCGCGGCGTCACCTCGGCCGAATAAACCGGGATCTTGCGCACGCGGGCGATCCTGCGCCGCCGCATGAGATCCGCCCGGCGCAATTCGTGGCGGTTCATGTTGGAGTAGTTCAGGATAATCGCGCAGACCAGCGTGACATCGCGCCAGAAGGCCGAGATATCCTCGACCGGCGCCAGCAGGAAATTCTGAACCAGGCTGGAACCGAAAATGAAAAGCGCGAGTATCAGTGCCGTGGGGCGCAGGTAGAAACCGGTCATGAAGGCCAGGCTGGTCAGCAAAAGAAGGGTCGAACCGATGACATCGGCGGCGATCATGGGCACAAAAGGCAGGAACAGCGCCTTCTGATCTATGCCGGTGATCAGATCAAGCGAGACAGCGGCAAAATACGAACCGATGACAATTCGGATCAGATTGAGGCCGGTTTGGTTGAGCCAACGATCATCTTTGCGGACCACGGGAACTTCCTGGTACATGCGGTTTCAAGGGAACAGGGCGTCACTGGTCACAACCCCGGACAAGATGGGGCTCTTACGCAGTATCGCGGCAAATCCGGCAGGAATACGCCATTTACGTGAAAATTCGTGGTTAACGCAGGTTAAAGGCGAGTAGGCCCGCCTTTAACCCATCATTGTTCCTGTTCGACGGTCTCGTCCTCATCGCCCTGTTCGGCGATCCAGGCGACGCTGACGACCTCTTCGCCCTTGCCGGTATTGAAGACACGGACCCCGCCGGCGCTGCGCGAGCGGAACGAGATCCCGTTGACCGGAACCCGGATCGACTGCCCCTTGGACGTGGCGAGCATGATCTGATCCTCCAGTGTCACCGGGAAGGAGGCCACCAGGGGCCCGCCGCGCATGGCCTTGTCCATCGCCGTCACGCCCATGCCGCCACGTCCGCGCACCGGGTAGTCATGCGACGAGCTGAGCTTGCCCGCGCCCTGCGACGTGATGGTCAGGATCAGGTTCTCGGCGGCCTGCATCTCTTCGAACCGTTCCGGGCTGATCGCGGCGTCGGCATTGCCTTCCTCGTCGCCATTTGCCTCGTCTTCGGTTGCCCCGGCCAGCTGGCGGCGCATCTTGAGGTAAGCCGCGCGCTCGTCCGGTGTCGCCTCGAAATGCCGGATGATCGACATCGACACGACCTGGTCGTCACCGGTCAGCTTGACCCCGCGCACACCGACCGAGGCGCGCGAGTTGAAGACCCGCAACTCGGTCGTCGGGAAACGGATGGCGCGGCCGGATTTCGTGACCAGCATCACGTCATCCTCGTCGGAACAGATCCGCGCGTTGATAAGCTTGGTCTCGGCGTGGTCATCCTCGAATTTCATCGCGATCTTGCCATTGGATTTCACGTTGGTGAAATCACTCAACCGGTTGCGCCGGACGGTCCCGGCAGAGGTGGCAAAGACGATCTGCAGATCCATCCATTGATCCTCGGGGACATCGACGGGCATGATCGCGGCGATGGATACGCCCGCGGGAATGGGCAGGATGTTGACGATGGCCTTGCCCTTGGAGGTGCGCCCGCCAAGCGGCAGCCGCCAGGTCTTGAGCTTGTAGACCATGCCATCCGTGGTGAAGAACAGAAGCTGCGTGTGGGTGTTGGCCACGAAGAGGGTGGTGACCACGTCCTCTTCCTTGGTCTGCATCCCCGACAGCCCCTTGCCGCCGCGCTTCTGGGCGCGGAAATCGGCCAGCGCGGTGCGCTTGATATAGCCGCCGCTGGTCACGGTCACCACCATTTCCTCGCGCTCGATCAGGTCTTCGTCTTCCATGTCGCCCGACCAGTCGACGATCTCGGTCCGGCGCGGCACGGCGAACTGGTCGCGGACCTCTTTCAGCTCATCACCGATGATGCCCATGATCCGGTCGCGCGAGGCGAGAATGGCAAGGAATTCCTTGATCTTGCCGGCCAGCTCCTGCAGCTCGTCGGTCACTTCCTTGACGCCCAGCTGGGTCAGCCGCTGCAGGCGCAGGTCAAGGATCGCGCGGGCCTGGGTCTCGCTCAGATTATAGGTGCCGTCCTCGTTGGCCTTGTGCGTCGGGTCGTCGATCAGCGCGATATATTCAAGGATGTCGCCGGCAGGCCAGCGCCGGGTCATAAGTTTCTCGCGCGCCTCGGCGGCGTCGGCAGAGGCGCGGATGGTGGCCACGACCTCGTCGACATTGCTGACCGCCACGGCCAGGCCGCACAGGATATGGCTGCGTTCACGGGCCTTGCGCAGTTCAAACGCGGTGCGCCGCGCCACCACCTCCTCGCGGAAGGCGATGAAGGCGGTCAGGAAGCCGCGCAGGGTCAGCTGCTCGGGCCGGCCGCCATTGAGCGCCAGCATGTTGCAGCCAAACGACGTCTGCATCGGCGTGAAGCGGAAAAGCTGGTTCAGCACCACCTCGGCGGTGGCGTCGCGCTTGAGCTCGACGACCACCCGCACGCCGTTGCGGTCGGATTCGTCCTGTACATGGGTGATCCCCTCGATCCGCTTGTCGCGCGCGGCCTCGGCGATCTTTTCGATCATCGACGCCTTGTTCACCTGATAGGGGATCTCGTCGATGACGATGGCATAGCGGTCCTTGCGGATCTCCTCGACGCGGGTCTTGGCGCGGATGATGACGCTGCCACGGCCTTCGATATAGGCCTTCCGCGCGCCCGAGCGGCCCAGCATGATGCCGCCGGTCGGGAAATCGGGGCCGGGGACATACTGGATCAGCTGCTCGCTGGTCAGGTCCGGGTCTTCGATCAGGGCCAGCGTGGCGTCCACCACCTCGCCCAGGTTGTGGGGCGGGATGTTGGTGGCCATGCCCACGGCGATGCCGCCCGCGCCATTGACCAGCATGTTGGGGTACTTGGCGGGCAGGACGGTGGGTTCCTGTTCCTTGCCGTCATAATTGTCCTGGAAATCGACCGTGTCCTTTTCCAGGTCATCCAGCAATGCGGTTGACGCCTTGGCCAGCCGCGCCTCGGTATAGCGCATGGCCGCCGGGTTATCCCCGTCCATCGAGCCGAAATTGCCCTGACCGTCGATCAGCATCAGCGACATCGAGAAATCCTGCGCCATCCGCACCAGCGCATCATAGATCGCCGAGTCGCCATGCGGGTGGTAGCTCCCCATCACGTCGCCCACGGATTTTGCCGATTTTCGGTAAGGTTTGTCGTGGGTGTAGCCACCCTCCTTCATCGCGTAGAGGATGCGGCGATGCACCGGTTTCAGCCCGTCGCGCAGATCGGGGATCGCGCGGCTGACGATGACCGACATGGCATAGTCCAGATAAGAGGTCTTCATCTCGTCGGTGATCGAGATTTTCGGACCATCATATACCGGGCGTTCGGGGGTGTTTTCTTCTGTATCTTCAGGTGGTTGCGGCGTATCGCTCAACTTGATGCCTGTCCTGTTAACTCTTCTATATTTTGTTGCCCGGACTATATCAGAGGCAGGATATGGGGTGCAACGGTTGTTGCGCATCTGCGCAGGCGCTGACCAACGCGCGATGCCAACACATTGTTTTCATTGAAAAGTAATTTTAATGCCTCAAAATGGAGGTATCAGGCGATGAATAAGGAGCAGAAAAATGGAAATGTCTGAAACCGAGATGTTGCTGAAGGGCTACGGGCTGACCACGGCGGAGTTTTTCTATCACATGCCCGACTATACCCATGTGCTCAACAGCTTCGTCTGGCAGGAATACGATACCGCGCCGGACCATCCGCGCCTGTTCAGGTTCATCGAATTCTGGCAGCGCGAGATCGACGGGCCGCTGCATTCGGTCAGCTTCAGCCACCGCAAACTGGTCGCGCCCGGCGAATGGCGCAACGTGACCGGTGAATTCACGCTGCACTAGCGGGCCGATCCGCATACCGCGCCCACCCAAGTTGGTGATACCGGCAAGCTGTGATACCGTTCCGGGATCGCGCAATGGGGGGAGCGGTGTCATATTTTCTGACCGTCGGAATATTCGCGGGCCTGGCGGTCGGGCTTCTGCATAGTTTTCAAATTCTCAGACACCATCGCCATCTACCCGGCAAAGCAGGGATGGCGTTCATCATCTATCGCGCTATCTGGGCCGTTCTGCTGTGGACCCTGTTCGGGGCGTATCTGTTGTTTTTCTGGCTACTCGGCCTCGTGCTGCGCCCGCTGGCGGGTTGGCGAACCAAAAGAGCAGGAGAACGGTAACCGGGGGAACGGCGATGGATTACGCGACGGTGAAAAGTGCCTGCATCATCGGCGCCGGTGTAGCCGGACTGGCGGCGGCACGCGCTCTTGCCGCCGTGGGGGTTACGTGCACCATCTATGACCGCCGGGACAAGATCGGCGGCGTCTGGACGGACGGTTACCTTGAGTTCGGCGTTCAGGTTCCCAAGGCGCTTTACGAATTTCCTGATTTCCCGCTGGGCCGCGATGTAGCCGAGTTCACGCCCGGTCCCGACATTCAGCGCTATCTGGAGGAATTCGTCGACCACGCCGGGTTGCGGGACTCGATCACCCTGAACACGGAGGTGATCGAGGTGATCCCACCGGGCCAGGACGGGGACTGGGAGGTTGTAACTCGGTAGGAATGTCAGGAGGTCCGCGCGCGTTACGATCTGGTGGTTGTCTGCGTCGGGCTCTATTCAAACATACCCCACATGCCCCAGCTTCCCGGACACGAGGCGTTCAAGGGCGAGGTCCATCATATCTCGGCCCTGGTGTCACCCGATCTGCTAAGGGGCAGGCGCGTTGCCGTCGTGGGTTACGGCAAGAGCGCCACTGACGCCGCCTTGCTGGCACAGCGCCATGGCGACAGCGCCCATATGGTGGCCCGCAGTCTGCATTGGCCGATTCCGCGCAATCTGGCGGGCCTTCTGCCGTTCAAATGGGGGTTGCTGAACCGCCTGACTCTGGCGATGGTGCCGCCCTACAAGCATCCGACACCGGTCGAGCGAACGATACACAGCTGGGGCGCGCCACTGGTCTGGGTTTACTGGCGGGCCGTCGAAGCGCTCTTGTGCCTGCAATGCGGATTGTGGTCGCGATTTGGCGCGCGGACCAGCCTGGTGCCGGACGAACCGGTCGAAATCGGCGCCTTCAGCGAAGCCACCATGGTGCCACGGCCCGAGCTGTTTCGCGCCATCCGGTCCGGTGCGATCCGGTTTCACCGCGGACAGATCGCCAGACTGACCAAAACCGGGGCGGAATTGGACAATGGCGAGCGTCTGGAGGTCGATTGTATTATCTTCGGAACGGGTTGGCGCAGCGACTACGGCTATCTGTCAAAGGCATTGCAGAAGCGGCTGGGGTTCGCGGAGGACGGCATTTACCTCTACCGGCAGATGCTGCACCCCGAGGTGCCGGGGCTGGCGTTTGTCGGCTATGCCTCGACCGTGTCGAACATCCTGGCCTATCACATGCAGGCGATGTGGTTGGCGGCCCTCATCGCCGGGCGCCACAAACTTCCTGATCGGGAGGCACAGCTGCGCGAAATCGCGCAGTTAAGAGACTGGAAACGCAGTTGGATGCCGTTCAGCCATGCCCGTGCGGCGCGCCTGATCGCGCATCTTCAGCACTATCTCGACGAACTGATGGTCGACATGGGGCTGAACCCGCTGCGCAAACGCGGGCCGCTGGCCCCGCTTGCCGAGGTTTTTGCCCCCTACCAGGCGCGCGATTACCGTGACCTCACCGCAGATGGCCTTGAGCGGCCAGTGCCGGTCAGGGAATGATCCGGGTGTATTTCACGCCTTCCAGCGACGCGCCCGCCATCAGCCCCGCCTGGCCAAAGATCACGGCCGCCACCGGCGCGTTGATCGTGGTGGTATCGGCGCGCAGGTTCTCGCCCTCATCCTTGAACACGTATTCCACATCCGCGCCCGCGACCCAGCCCGAGGAGCGGCGGAAATTCGACAATGAATCCTGGGTCATGAAGAACAGAACATGCGAAAACTGCTGGCCGCCGATCTGCAGCCCGAAGCTGCCCTTGGTGGCAGAGTAGTAATCTACGGTCGATCCGTTGATCCGCAGCGCGCCGCGCCCATAGCCGCCGCCGGCGAACAGCCCGGCCTCGGTGATCAGGGGCATCACCAGCATCCCGGTGGATTTCGCGGCGATCTCCTGCGTGTTGGGATACTGGGAAAAGAGATAGTTCAGCGTGGAGTCGACGCGCGCATCAATGCGGGCGCCGCCCTGGCTGCCGACGCCGTTGTTGCAGGCGGCGGTCATCGACGCGCCCGCAAGGGCCGCCAGCGTGAAACTGCGTCTGGTGAAGTTGCTCATCGGTTTTGCCTGTTTGTTGCCTGACTTGAGTGCCGGTGTTTTGCCTCACCGGTCTGATCGCGAGTATAGGGGTCAATCCGGGTGCTGTCACTACGGATTGTGTCGCGGCACGGCTCTTTGGCTGGCAATCGCCATCTGGCGGTTTTACGGCATTGCTGTAGGCTTCGCTCTGGCTGGCCAACGAAAAGGGGGCAAGATGGACAAGACGGACAAGGTTTTCGACGGGTCGATACCCGAAATCTACGACACCCACATGGTACCGCTGATTTTCGAACGATTTGCGGCGGGGCTTGCCGGCCTGGTGGCGGGCCTGGAACCGGCCGCCGTTCTTGAGACGGCCGCGGGCAGCGGCGTCGTGACCCGGGCGCTTGCCCCCAAACTGGCCCGCAGCGCGCGCTACGTGGTTACCGATCTCAACGGTCCGATGCTGGAACGGGCGCGCATCAGGCAGCCTGACGATGTTCGCCTGAGCTGGCAGCAGGCGGATGCGCTGGCGCTGCCCTTCGGGAACGATACGTTCGACGTAGTCTGTTGCCAGTTCGGCGCGATGTTCTTTCCCGACCGCGCGGCGGGATTTTCCGAGGCGCGCCGCGTGCTCAGGCCCGGCGGGGCGTTCATCTTCAACACATGGGACAGGATCGAAGAGAACGAATTCGCGGATCAGGTCACGCGGGCGGCGGCCGAACTCTTCCCCGACGACCCGCCGCTCTTTCTGGCGCGCACGCCGCACGGCTATCATGACCGCGACCAGATCGAAGCCGATCTGCGCGCCGGGGGCTTCGGCGCAATTTCGATCGAGACCGTCGCCGATATCAGCCCGGCGCCCTCGGCCCGACATGCGGCGGTGGCCTATTGTCAGGGTACGCCCCTGCGCAACGAGATCGAGGCGCGCGATGCGACGGCGCTGGAGCGGGTCACGGATCACGCCGCGGCGCGGTTGGCCGATTGCTTTGGCGACGGTGCGGTGGCCGGCCGGATACAGACCCATGTGGTGGTGGCGCGGGCCTGAAGCTCAGGCCAGCGCGCGGGCCACCGCAGGGGCGAAATAGGTCAGTACCCCGTCGCAACCGGCGCGTTTGAAGGCCATCAGGCTTTCCATCATCGCCCGGTCCTCGTCGATCCAGCCCTGTTGCGCCGCCGCCATGATCATCGCGTATTCGCCCGACACCTGATAGGCGAATGTGGGCGCGCCGAAAGCGTCCTTGGCGCGGCGGCAGATATCCAGATAGGGCATTCCGGGCTTGACCATGATCATGTCCGCGCCTTCGCTGAGGTCGCGTTCGATCAGGCGCAGCGCCTCGTCGGTATTGGCGGGGTTCATCTGATAGGTCTTCTTGTCGCCCTTCAGCGCGCCCGACGCGCCCACGGCGTCACGGAACGGGCCGTAGAAGGCGCTGGCATATTTGGCCGCATAGCTGAGCAGCAGAACGTTCCTGTGCCCCGCCATTTCGAGCGCGTGGCGGATCGCGCCGATCCGGCCATCCATCATGTCCGACGGCCCGATGATATCCACCCCGGCTTCGGCCTGGCTGAGCGCCTGTTTCACCAATGCCTCGACCGTTTCGTCATTGACGATCTCATCGCCTTCGACAAAGCCGTCATGACCGGTGTCGGAATAAGGATCAAGCGCCACGTCGGTCATGACCGCGATATCCGGCACGACCTGTTTGATTGCCCGTGTCGCACGATTGCTGAGATTCTCGGGATTCCAGGCCTCGGCGCAATCCTTGCTGCGGTTTTCGCCGGAAGTGTAGGGAAACAGACAAATTGCGGGAATGCCCAGATCCGCAGCTTCACGCGCGGCATCGACCACCTTGTCGACGCTGCGGCGCACGACGCCGGGCATCGACGGAATGGGCTCTTCCACCGCTTCGCCTTCGCGCACGAAAACCGGCCAGATGAGATCGGCCGCGGACAGGGTGTTTTCGGCCACCAGCGCCCGGATGGCAGGCGTGCGGCGGGTGCGGCGCAGGCGCGTGGCGGGGAAGGGGGCTTGGGTCGGGCGCATGGGCGGGCTCTCGTGCTGTTGCAGATTTCTGAGTGACACGGAATTTAGCGCATCTCAAGGGTAGGAATTGTCGTGCGCGGGCGCTAAGAGGGGCGGCGAACGACATCAGAGGCGCGGCAGTGGACTGGTACGACAGTGTCTTCGAACTTATCGACATGCGCAGTTTCAGCAACCTGTGGTTCTGGATTGCGTTGGCAGTGATGTGGTCTTCGACCAGCCACTGGGTTCTGGGCGTGCCCTGGGACATGGCGCAGCGCGCCCGCAAGGAAGAGAGCGGCCAGGGCGTGATCGACTTTGAAGACCTTGTGCGAATCTATACCAACCGGATTCTCTACATCGCCGATACGTCAGGCCTGCTTCTGGCAGGATTCGTTTGCTTTATCCTGACGGTCCTGATGATGACGGGTTTCGTTTACGGGAAGGAGTTTGCCCAGGCGGTGTTCCTGCTGGGCTTTCCGCTGAGCCTCGTGGCGCTGCTTTCGGTTGCGACCGCCCGGCATATCCATCGCGACGCGCTGCGCGGCGAGGCATTGTACAAACGGCTGTTTCGGCATCGCGTTCTGACCCAGATCATCGGTATCATCTCGATCTTCGTGACCTCGGTGTGGGGGATGCTGCAGAACTTGTCGCTTGGCGCCCTGGGCGGATAGGCACAGAAGGATCGCGCAGCGGGGCATTACCGGCATGAGCAAGGCAGAACAGATCACCGTAGGCGGCGCCCCGGAGGGTTTCGATGCGCGGCTGATCCTTGAAGAGGTCGCGCGGCAAGATGCGCCGGTCCTGCATATCGCGCGGGATGACAAGCGCATGGCCGCCATGGCCGACGCGCTGCGATTCTTTGCGCCTGGCATGCCCGTCATTCAGTTTCCGGGCTGGGATTGCCTGCCCTATGACCGGGTGTCGCCCAATGCCGATACATCGGCGCGGCGCATGGCCACGCTGGCCGGGCTGGTGCACGGGATGCCGTCGCAATTCGTGCTGCTGACCACGCTCAACGCCGCCACGCAGCGGGTGCCGGCGCGGACGGTGTTGAAAGAGGCGGCCTTTTCCGCGCGAGTCGATCACCAGCTTGACGAAACGGCGCTGCGCACCTTCCTGACCCGGATGGGATTTTCCCAGGCGCCCACGGTGATGGAACCGGGGGATTTCGCCGTGCGCGGCGGTATCATCGACATCTACCCGCCGGGCGATTCCGGGCCGGTGCGGCTGGATATGTTCGGCGACGTACTGGACGGTATCCGGCGGTTCGATCCGGCGACGCAGCGCACCACCGAGAAGCTCGACCAGATCGAACTGTCGCCAGTGTCCGAAGTCATTCTTGACGAGGCGGCGATCACGCGTTTCCGGCAGAATTACCGTATCGAATTCGGCGCGGCCGGGACCGACGACCCGCTCTACGAGGCGGTCAGCGCGGGCCGCAAGCACCAAGGCATCGAACATTGGCTGCCCTTCTTTCACGAAAAGCTCGAGACGCTGTTTGACTACCTGCCGTGCGCCACGATCACGCTGGACGACCAGGTGACACCGGCGCGCCTGGCCCGGTGGGACAGTATCGAGGACCAGTACGGCGCACGGACCCATGCGCTGGCACAGAAAACCCGCGGCGATACCGTGTACAAACCGGTGCCGCCGGGACTGCTCTATCTGGACGACGCGGCCTGGGAGACGGCAGTTGCCGATCACCGCATCCTGCAGATGGCACCGCTGTCACAGGCACTGGGCCCGGGGGTGATTGATGCCGGCGGCCGGATCGGGCGGAACTTCGCCCCCGAACGACAGATGGAATCAGTGGGGCTTTTCAGCGCGCTGAAGACCCATATTGAGGCAAAGTTAAGTTCCGGCCCGGTGCTGCTAGCCGCCTATTCCGAAGGCGCGCGCGAACGGCTTGAGGGGCTCTTGGAAGATGAGGGGCTGATCGGCGCGGTAACGGTCAAGGATGCGTCACGGCTGGAAAAACGCGGGCTGCATCTGGCGGTCTGGGCGCTAGAGCACGGGTTCGAGGCGCCGGGCCTGACCGTCATCGCCGAGCAGGACATCCTGGGCGACCGGCTGATCCGCGCGCCCAAGCGCCGCCGCCGGGCCGAGAATTTCCTGACCGAGGCGCAGGCGCTAAGCCCCGGTGATCTGGTGGTGCATGTCGATCACGGCATCGGGCGCTATCACGGGCTGGAGGTGATTACCGCTGCCGGCGCGGCGCATGAATGCCTGGCACTGGAATATGCCGAGAGCGCGCGCCTCTACCTGCCGGTGGAGAACATCGAACTGCTCAGCAAGTACGGCCACGAAGAAGGGCTGCTGGACCGGCTGGGCGGCGGCGCGTGGCAGGCCAAGAAGGCCAAGCTGAAAGAACGCATTCGCGAGATGGCCGACAGGCTGATCCGGATCGCCGCCGAGCGGGCCCTGCGATCCGCCCCGGTGCTGGAGGCCGAACACCACGCGTGGGAGGAGTTTTCGGCCCGTTTCCCCTATCAGGAAACCGACGATCAACTGCGCGCCATTCAGGACGTGATGGGTGATCTGGAAACCGGCACGCCGATGGACCGGCTGATCTGCGGCGATGTCGGTTTCGGCAAGACCGAAGTGGCGATGCGGGCGGCCTTCGTGGCGGCGATGTCGGGGATGCAGGTGGCGGTGATCGCGCCCACGACCCTGCTGGCGCGGCAGCACTACCAGAGTTTTTCCGAGCGTTTCAGAGGCTTCCCGGTTAGCGTTAAGCCACTTTCACGTTTCGTCTCGGCCGGCGATGCCGCAAAAACGCGGGACGAACTGGCGCGCGGGCAGGTCGATATCGTCGTCGGTACCCACGCGCTGTTGGCCAAGAGTGTCAGGTTCAAGAATCTCGGGCTGCTGGTGATCGACGAAGAACAGCGATTCGGCGTGGCCCACAAGGAACGGCTGAAACAGCTGCGCAGCGACGTGCATGTGCTGACCCTGACGGCCACGCCGATTCCCCGCACGCTGCAACTGTCGCTGTCGGGCGTGCGCGACCTCAGCATCATCGGCACGCCACCGGTGGACCGCCTGTCGATCCGCACCTATGTCAGCGAGTTCGACACCGTCACCATCCGCGAGGCGCTGCTGCGCGAACATTACCGGGGCGGGCAGAGCTTCTACGTGGTGCCGCGCATCTCCGACCTGCCCGAGATCGAGGATTTCCTGAAAACCCAGGTGCCCGAGGTAAGCTATGTGATCGCGCATGGCCAGATGGCGGCGGGTGAGCTGGATAAACGGATGAACGCGTTCTACGACGGCAAGTACGACGTGCTTCTGGCCACGACGATCGTGGAATCGGGGCTGGATATCCCCACCGCCAACACGATGGTCATCCACCGCGCCGACATGTTCGGCCTCAGCCAGCTCTACCAGATCCGCGGCCGCGTTGGCCGTTCAAAAACCCGCGCCTATGCCTACCTGACCACCAAGCCGCGGATGCGCCTGACACCCACGGCCGAAAAACGCCTGCGGGTGCTGGGATCGCTCGATACGCTGGGGGCGGGGTTCACGCTGGCCTCGCAGGATCTGGATATTCGCGGGGCGGGCAACCTGCTGGGCGAGGAACAATCCGGCCAGATGCGCGACGTGGGCTATGAGCTCTATCAGTCGATGCTGGAAGAGGCGATCGCCAAGATCAAGGCCGGCGAGCTGGAAGGGCTCAGTGATGCAGACGACCAATGGGCCCCGCAGATCAACCTGGGCGTGCCGGTCCTGATCCCCGAAAGCTATGTGCCGGACCTGGACGTTCGGCTGGGATTGTATCGCCGTCTCAGCGGGTTGCAGCGCAAAGTTGAACTCGAAGGCTTTGCCGCCGAACTGATCGACCGGTTCGGCAAGCTGCCGCGCGAGGTCAACATGCTGATGCTGATCGTGCGGATCAAGGCGATGTGCAAGAAGGCGGGGATTGCCAAGCTGGATGGCGGGCCCAAGGGCGCGACGATCCAGTTTCACAATGACAAGTTCGCCTCGCCCGCCGGGCTGGTCGAATTCATCAAGGACCAGCGCGGGCTGGCCAAGGTGCGTGACAACAAGATCGTCGTGCGCCGCGACTGGAAAAAGGAAGGCGACAAGATCAAGGGCGCCTTCGCCATTGCCCGCGATCTGGCGGAAAAGGTCGTGGCCGAGAAGAAAAAACCGGCGAAAACCTAGCCGGAGCGCCGCCGGGTCATTTGGGGCCCGTTACCGGTCATTGCAGCAATCGGTGGGCGGAAAGTCATGATTTCCTGCCACCACGGCGGGGGCGCCCCCCGCGCAGCCGTTCAGAAGAGTGACCAGAAACGAGACGTAGAACATTGAACGCAACATGATATCCTCCATTCTTCGTGTTGACTGATGAATGAAGTGGCGCGTGTCCGGGCCGAGGGAATAGCGGCTGACTGCAAGGTGAAGGTCCGCTCACGCATAGTGACGCGCATGGCATCATCGCTCCCGGATATGCGATTACCCGTGGGGGGATTCGTGATGGGTTCAGGAAAGTACGGACCGCTTTAGAGGTCTTCGCAGTCAGGCGGGACACCGCACCCCTGGGGCGGTGCGCTGGCGCTACGGTCGGGGTCGGATATCTCGCAGGCGCTGAGTGCTGCACAGGAGAGGATCAGACCTGCAAGTACGAGTTTGAACCGTGCCATCGCAATCACCCTTTTCTGTTCGGGTCGAGTATAGCGGAAATTCGCACCCGGGGTTCGGTTTTGTCACCGGTATCCCGGTGCCCCGATCAGGTATCGGATGATGCCGATTTCTGTTCCTGCCTGGCCTTGAACGCCTTCACCCGCTCGACCAGCAGCGCCTTGGCCTTCTGGTTGGCGCGGCGGACGCGGATCGAGGTCAGAAACGCCTCTTCGGCGGTTTGCGACGTCGAGCCCAGAACCTTGACCAGCTCGGCGATGATTTCCTCGTCGCCGGAGGCCTCGATATATTTGATCGTATGGGTCGCCAGCTCGTCGGCCATGTCTTCGGTTACGCCCATGGGTTCACCGCGTGTTTTCGGTCAGGCGGCGTTTCACATAGGTGGTCACGTCGTTGATCATCGTGTCCATGTAGGGTTCTTCGAAGAAATGCCCCGAGCCGTCGATCTCGTTATGGGTGATGGTGATGCCCTGCTGCTCGTGCAGCTTGTTGACCAGCGCCACGGTATCGGCCGGCGGTGCAACACGGTCGTTCGAGCCGTTGATGATCAGCCCGGATGAGGGGCAGGGGGCCAGGAACGAGAAATCATACATGTTCGCCGGGGGCGATACGCTGATGAAACCGGTGATTTCGGGCCGGCGCATCAGCAACTGCATCCCGATCCAGGCGCCAAAGCTGAAGCCCGCGACCCAGCAATGCTTGGAGTTGTTGTTCATCGATTGCAGGTAGTCGAGCGCCGAGGCGGCGTCGGAAAGTTCGCCCACGCCCTGATCGTATTCACCCTGGCTGCGCCCGACGCCGCGGAAATTGAACCGCAGGACAGTGAAGCCCATGTTGTAGAACGCGTAATGCAGGTTATAGACGACCTTGTTGTTCATCGTACCGCCGAATTGCGGATGCGGATGCAGCACGATCGCGATTGGCGCGTCTTTCTCTTTCTGCGGGTGGTAGCGACCTTCTAGGCGGCCTTCGGGGCCAGGAAAAATTACCTCGGGCATGTGGTCCCTGTGTCTCCCATAAGAGGTGCCGGGATATTCTTGACGAAATCGCTCGTGCACCTTAGAACAATTCTAATTTCCGGGAAGCCCCGGAAACGCTGAAAGCGAGATAAGGCTTGCGCGGCGGCAGGTCAATCAATTCGCAGGGAGAAGGCCATGAAATTGAGCACGAAAGGCCGCTATGCGATGGTTGCGCTGACCGATATTGCCCTGCAATCCGACGACACCCTGGTGACACTAGGAGAGATTTCGAAGCGGCAGGATATTTCGCTGCCCTATCTGGAGCAGCTCTTTGTCAAGCTGCGGCGGGCGGATCTGGTGGCGTCGGTGCGCGGCCCCGGCGGAGGGTACCGGCTGGCGCGGTCGGCCTCGGATATCCGCGTGGCGGATGTACTGGCCGCGGTGGATGAAACGGTGGACGCGCTGCACAAGGGGGCAGGGGCCTCGGGCGCGGCGTCGGGATCGAAAGCGCAGTCGGTGACCAACCGTCTGTGGGAGGGGTTGAGCGCGCATGTCTACGTGTTCCTGCACCAGACGCGGCTGAGTGATGTCGTGGCCAATGAACTGGCGCCGTGCCCGGCGGTGCCGAACCTGTTTGCGGTGGTGGATGAGGAATGAACGCAGGTGTGACACCCGGGGTTGCGCCGCCTTCGGCGCCGCGGTGGCGCGCCCTGGCGGGCGCGGGCCTTCGGCGAGAGTATTTTGGGCAAGATGAAAGCGATGGAGCGTTGCGGTGAGCCGGGTCTATCTGGATTACAACGCCACGGCGCCGTTGCGGCCGGAAGCGCGCGACGCGATGGTGGCGGCGATGGACGTGGTGGGGAACCCGTCCAGCGTGCACGGCGAAGGGCGGGCGGCCAAGGCGATTGTCGAGCGCGCCCGGGCGCAGGTGGCAGGCGCCGTGGGGTGCAAGCCGCAGGAAGTCATCTTTACCTCCGGCGCGACAGAGGCGGCGGGCGTCTTGCGGTCGGCTCAGCCGCATGGGGCGGTGATGGTCGATGACACGGCGCATGATGCGTTGTGGGCGCATTTCGACCTGACCCACGTGGAAAGCGGCGCCAATGTGCTGGCGATGGGCCTGGCGAATTCCGAGACCGGCGTGATTACCGACCCCGGCACGAAGGGCGCTGAGGGGTGGCCCTATGGGGCCTATCACGCAACCAGCCTGCTGCTGGACGTGACACAGGCGATCGGGCGCGTTCCGTTTTCCTTTGCCTGGTCCGGTGCCGATCTGGCGGTCTGTTCGGCGCACAAGCTGGGCGGGCCCAAGGGGGTGGGTGCGCTGATCGTGCGCCAGGGGCTGGAAATCGAGGCGCTGGCACGTGGCGGCGGGCAGGAGATGGGGCGGCGCTCGGGGACCGAGAACGTCATCGGGATCGCCGGGTTTGGGGCTGCCGCAGAGGCCGCGATGCGCGATCTTGCTGACGGAACATGGCGCCAGGTGGAAAAACTTAGAAACATTCTAGAATCATCTATTGAGGAATCGGCAAAAGAGACTATTTTTGTCGGGAAATCGGAGCGACGTCTGCCGAACACCTCCTGCTTTGCCGCCCCCGGCTGGAAGGGTGAAACGCAGGTAATGCAGATGGACCTGGCCGGTTTTGCCATTTCTGCCGGCAGCGCCTGTTCCAGCGGCAAGGTCCGCGAAAGCCGCGTGTTGCGGGCAATGGGATTTGACGAAGAGGTCGCAAGATCCGCGATCCGGGTGAGCCTTGGGCCCGAAACCACCGAGGACGAGATTTACCGCTTTGCCGAGATCTGGCTGAAGCAACTGGACAAGCATCGCGCCCGCGCGGCGTGAGACGAGAGGAGACGAGCATGGCTGTTCTGGACGAGACGCAAGTCAAGGAAGGCGTGGACCAGGAGACGGTCGATGCGGTGCGCGAGGTTGGCGGCGCCTATAAATACGGCTGGGAAACCGAGATCGAGATGGATTACGCCCCCAAGGGGCTGACGCCGGATATCGTGCGCCTCATCAGCGAGAAGAACGAAGAACCCGAATGGATGACCAACTGGCGGCTGGAAGCCTATGAGCGCTGGCTGACCAAGGAAGAGCCGAAATGGGCGATGGTCGATTACCCGGAAATCGACTTTCAGGACCAGTATTACTACGCCCGGCCCAAATCGATGGAGGTCAAGCCGAAATCGCTGGACGAGGTTGATCCGAAATTGCTGGCGACCTATGAAAAACTGGGCATTCCGCTGAAGGAGCAGATGGTCCTGGCCGGTGTCGAAGGGGCCGAAACGGCGCCTGCAGCAGGGCGCAAGGTGGCGGTCGATGCGGTATTTGACAGCGTTTCGGTCGGCACCACCTTCCAGAAAGAGCTGAAAGAGGCGGGCGTCATCTTCTGCTCGATCTCCGAGGCGATCAAGGAACATCCCGAACTGGTCCGCAAATACCTCGGATCGGTGGTGCCGGTTTCCGACAATTTCTATGCCACGCTGAACAGCGCGGTCTTCTCGGACGGCTCCTTTGTCTACGTACCGCCGGGCGTGCGCTGCCCGATGGAACTGAGCACCTATTTCCGCATCAACGCCGAAAATACCGGCCAGTTCGAACGCACACTGATCATCGCCGACAAGGGGTCTTACGTCAGCTACCTCGAAGGCTGCACCGCACCGCAACGCGATACCTCGCAACTGCACGCCGCGGTGGTCGAGATCATCGTCGAGGAAGACGCCGAGGTAAAATACTCGACCGTACAGAACTGGTACCCGGGCGACGAAAACGGCAAGGGCGGGATCTACAACTTCGTGACCAAGCGCGCCGATTGCCGGGGCGACCGGGCCAAGGTGATGTGGACGCAGGTGGAAACCGGATCCGCGGTGACGTGGAAATACCCGTCCTGCATCCTGCGCGGTGATGAATCCCAAGGTGAGTTCTATTCCATCGCCATCGCCAACAATTACCAGCAGGCCGATACCGGCACCAAGATGATCCACCTGGGCAAGAACACACGCAGCCGTATCGTGTCCAAGGGCATCAGCGCGGGGCGCGCGCAGAACACCTATCGCGGGCTGGTCAGCATGCACCCCAAGGCCAAGAATTCGCGCAACTACACGCAATGCGACAGCCTTCTGATCGGCGACAAATGCGGCGCGCATACGGTCCCGTATATCGAGGTCAAGAACAACTCCTCGCGGGTTGAGCATGAGGCCACCACGTCGAAGGTCGATGACGACCAAATGTTCTATTGCCGCCAGCGCGGCATGGACGAGGAAGAGGCCGTGGCGCTGGTCGTGAACGGCTTCTGCCGCGACGTGCTGCAGGCCCTGCCGATGGAATTCGCGATTGAAGCGCAGCAGCTTGTGGCGATTTCGCTGGAGGGGTCAGTGGGGTGACCGCAACTGTTACTCTATTTAGACCGATTGGGCTTGCAGAATTCAAGCTTCTCGAAGCCAGCGGTTGGACTGAATTTCCGCCAAGGTTGCCGGAACAACCGATTTTCTATCCTGTGACAAATCAAGGATATGCGGAACAGATTGCGCGTGACTGGAACACGAAGGAACCCACCGGTGTCGGCTACGTGACCCGTTTTGACGTTGATGCCGAATACCTTTCAAACTTCGAAAAACAAGTGGTCGGAGGTCGCGAGCACGAGGAATATTGGATTCCTTCTGAGGAACTCTCGACTTTCAACAATAAAATTGTTGGGCAGATAGCCGTTGTCTCAGAATTTAGAGCAGGGGAAGCTTGATGATCATCACCACCACCAACACCATCGAAGGCCACAAGATCACCGAATATCGCGGCATTGTCGTGGGCGAGGCGATCATGGGCGCCAACGTGGTGCGGGATGTGTTTGCCTCGATCACCGATATCGTGGGCGGGCGCTCGGGCGCGTATGAATCCAAGCTGCAGGATGCGCGTGACACGGCGCTGGCGGAACTGGAAGAACGCGCACGGGCCAAGGGCGCTGACGCGGTTGTCGGCGTCGATCTGGATTACGAGGTGGTGGGCCAATCCATGCTGATGGTCAGCGCCTCGGGCACCGCGGTGGCGCTGGGATAGAAAACTGCCGGGTCGACCCGGCGCGAAAACAGGACGCGGCCCCGGTGGCCGATACGGACACAAGGAAGAAGTTAGATGTTGGAAATCAAAGACCTGCACGTTGATCTTGAAGAAGAAGAAAAGACGATCCTTAAGGGCGTGAACCTGAGTGTCGAGGCCGGCAAAGTCCATGCGATCATGGGGCCCAACGGGTCGGGCAAGTCGACATTGTCCTACGTCCTGTCGGGGCGTGATGGCTATGAGGTGACCAAGGGGTCGGCCACGCTGGAAGGCGCGGACCTGCTGGAGATGGAGCCCGAAGAGCGGGCCGCGGCGGGCCTATTCCTGGCGTTCCAATACCCGGTTGAGATCCCCGGCGTGGGCAACATGACCTTCATGCGCACCGCGCTCAACGCGCAGCGCAAGGCGCGCGGCGAGGACGAAATGAGCGCCGCCGACTTCCTCAAGATGGTGCGCGCCAAGGCCAAGGACCTGAAGATCGACGCCGACATGCTCAAACGCCCGGTCAATATGGGCTTTTCGGGCGGTGAGAAGAAGCGCAACGAAATCCTGCAAATGGCCGTGCTGGAGCCCAAGATGTGCATCCTGGACGAAACCGACTCGGGCCTTGACGTGGATGCGATGAAACTGGTGGCCGAGGGGGTGAACGCCCTGCGCAGCGAAGGCCGGGGTTTCCTTGTTATCACGCATTATCAACGGCTTCTGAACCATATCAAACCCGATGTCGTGCACATCATGGCCGATGGTCGGATCGTCAAGACCGGCGGACCCGACCTCGCGCTTGAGGTCGAGAACAACGGCTATGCCGACATTCTGGCAGAGGTGGCGTGATGGCAGAGCTAAAGACCAAGCAGGATGCGACCGAGGCGCGGCTGTCGGCCCTGCCACGGCCGGACGGGTCGGGCTGGGCGACGGCGGCGCGGGATGCGGCGCAGGCGCGGGTGCGGGCGATGGGCCTGCCCACCCGGCGCGACGAATACTGGAAATTCACCCGCCCGGATACGCTGGTCGATGTTGCCGCACCCGAAGCGGCGCTGTTCCACGACACCGATACGCCCGTATTCGACACGGTGAACCGGCTGAAAATCGTCTTTGTCGATGGCGTGTTCGACGCAGATGCCAGCGATGACCTGTCGGTTGAAGGCGCGGTGATCGAGCGGCTTGCCGATGTGACGCAGGCCGATATCCACTGGGCCAAGGACGTTTACGGCGTGTTCGAAACAACCGGGCAAAGCCCTGTGGAACGCCCGTTGGCGGCGCTGAACACGGCCTGCGCGACGGATGGCGTGGTGATCCATGTGACCGGTCGCGTCAGCAAGCCAATCAACCTGATTTACCACCATAATTCAACGATTTCCGATGCGATTCTCCATCACGTCATCAAGCTGGAGAAAGACGCGGACATCACTGTTCTGGAAACCGGACCCGCCGCGGCGCGGTTCAACAAGGTGACCGAGGTCGAGGTGGCAGACGGAGCGGGCTTTCATCACGTCCGGGTGCAGGGGCGCGACCATGAGCGCAGGGCCGCCACGCATATGTTTGCCCGCCTCGGGGCCGAGAGCACGCTCAAATCCTTTACCATGACCGCCAATGGCGTGCTGACGCGCAATGAATGCGTGATCGAGCTGACCGGTGACGATGCGGTGGCGCATGTGGCCGGCGCGGCGATGGGCGATGGCGATTTTCACCATGACGACACCGTGTTCATCACCCATGATGCCGAGCGCTGCGAAAGCCGCCAGGTGTTCAAGAAGGTGCTGCGCAACGGTGCCACCGGCGTTTTCCAGGGCAAGATCCTGGTGAAGGAGGGGGCGCAGAAAACCGACGGCTACCAGATCAGCCAGTCGCTGCTGTTGGACGAGGACAGCCAGTTCCTCGCCAAGCCCGAGCTTGAGATCTATGCCGATGATGTGGTCTGTTCGCACGGCTCGACCAGTGGTGCGATCGACGAAGAGGCGCTGTTCTACCTGCGGGCGCGCGGCGTGCCCAAACCCATCGCGACCGACCTGCTGACCCAGGCCTTTCTGGCCGAGGCGGTGGAAGAGGTCGAGGACGAGACGCTGCGCGAGGAAATCACGCGGCACCTGGCTGGCTGGCTGGAGCGCAGACGCGGCTGATGTCTGTCGCCGCCGATATCGTGGCGACCTATTGCAGGCCGCGCCGGGTGATGCGCCGTCTGCTCGATCTGGGCATGCGCGAGGATCGGGCGCTGGCGGTGCTGATGGCCGGCTGCGTGGTGGTGTTCGTTGGGCAGTGGCCCCGGTTGGCGCGCGAGGCGCACCTGACCGGGCAGGAACTGAACCCGCTATTGGGCGGCGCGCTGATGGCGTGGATATTCATTGCGCCGCTGCTGCTTTATGCGGTGGCCATGATCAGCCACCTGGCCGCCCGGGTTCTGGGCGGAAAGGGAAGCGGTTACGGCGCCCGCATGGCGCTGTTCTGGTCGTTTCTGGCCGCCAGCCCGTTGATCCTGTTGCACGGCCTGGTGGCGGGCTTCATCGGACCGGGCTTTCAGCTGCAGATCGTCGGCGTGCTCTGGCTGGTGGTGTTTGGCTGGTTCTGGGCGATGAACCTGCGCGAGGCGGAGTGGGGCGCGGCATGAGCAAGATTTCGATCAGGAACCTTCTGCGCACCACGCTGACCCGGCCGCGCGAGGGCGCGCGCGACATCATCGCGCTGAACTTCGCCAACCAGGAGCTCTGGATGGCGCTGACGCTGATTTCGATCACGATGTCGGCGATCGTGTCGGCGCTGTTCCACCTGATGCCGGTGCCCGAGGATGACACGGGCGAGGTCATCCGCTCGATGCTCTTCTACAGCTCGCCCATCGGTTTTGCGCTGCTCAACCTGGGCAACGCGGTTCTGTCGATCTTTGTCCTGTTCTGGTCGGGCCGCATGTTTGGCGGGACCGGACAGATTCGCGATATCCTGTCGGTCATCGTTCTCTTTCAGGCCACCGTTATTGTGCTACTGTTCGCGATCGCGCTGGTCAGCATGTTGTTGCCCTTCGTCTCTCTGCTGGCCTTCGTGCTGTTTGCTGTCTGGGCGATCTGGGCGATGGTTTCGGTCATCGCCGTCGCACATGGCTTTCAGAGTATCGGCAAGGCCATCGCCGTCTTTCTGATGGCTACTTTCGTTGTGCCTTTCGGCATCTCGGTCATTCTCGGGGCTGTCGCCGCCCCCTTCATCGGAGCCTCCTGAGAAATGTTCGACATCGAAAAGATCCGCGCGGATTTTCCCATCCTCAGTCGGGAGGTGAACGGCAAGCCGCTGGTCTATCTGGACAATGGCGCCTCGGCGCAGAAGCCACAGGTGGTGATCGACGCGATCACCAACGCCTATGCCCATGAATACGCCAACGTGCACCGCGGGCTGCACACGCTGTCCAATATCGCGACAGAGAAATACGAAAACGTGCGCGGTATCATTGCCCGGTTCCTGGGGACCGAGGACGAGGATCAGATTGTCCTCAACTCGGGAACGACCGAGGGGATAAACATGGTCGCCTATGGCTGGGCCATGCCGCGGATGGAAGCGGGCGACGAGATCATCCTGAGCGTGATGGAACACCATGCCAACATCGTGCCCTGGCATTTCCTGCGCGAACGCCAGGGGGTGGTTCTGAAATGGGTCGATGTGGATGCCACCGGCGCGCTTGATCCGCAAAAGGTGATCGACGCGATCACGCCCCGCACAAAACTGATCGCCGTGACCCAGCTGTCAAACGTGCTGGGCACAAAGGTGGATGTGAAGGCCATTTGCGACGCGGCGCACGAAAAGGGCGTGCCGGTACTGGTCGATGGCAGCCAGGGTGCCGTGCATATGCCCGTGAACGTCACCGACCTGGGCTGTGATTTCTATGCGATCACCGGCCACAAACTCTACGGTCCGTCAGCATCCGGGGCGATCTACGTGCGCAAGGAACGCCTGGCCGAGATGCGCCCCTTCATGGGCGGCGGCGACATGATCCGCGAGGTGCACAAGGACAGCATCACCTACAACACCCCGCCGATGAAGTTCGAGGCCGGCACACCCGGGATCGTGCAGATCATCGGGCTGGGGGCGGCGCTGGAATACATGATGGACGTGGGAATGGAGGCGATTGCCGCCCATGAGGACGCGCTGACCGCCTATGCCGCCAGTCGCCTGACCGGCCTCAACTGGCTGAACCTGCAGGGCACGACGCCCGACAAGGGCGCGATCTTTTCCTTCACGCTGGAAGGGGCGGCGCATGCCCATGACATCTCGACGATTCTCGACAAGAAGGGGGTGGCCGTGCGCGCGGGACATCATTGCGCTGGTCCGCTGATGGATCACCTGGGCATGACCGCGACCTGCCGCGCCTCGTTCGCAATGTACAATACCGAATCCGAGGTCGATACCCTGATCGAGGCGCTGGAACTGGCGCATGAGCTATTCGCCTAGGTGACAGCGGGGCAGTCGCGGCTGGCTGGATCGGTAAGAAACCCGTTTGAAAACGGTGCCTTAGGCCGATCACCCCGGCCCCCGACAACAGACGTATGTTGCAAAGTTGCAATCCCGGCACAGCTTTGCCGGTTCGCGCAACTAGGACTCGACGAGCGGTAACAGGTGTTGTTAGAGTGCAGTTGTTGCCAACAACGGAGAAAAATATGAAACTCTTCAACATCATGACAGTGATTGCCCTCGGCGCATTTCTGACTGCCTGCGCACAGCAGCAGGAAGAGCCCGCACCGGTGGTCGAGCCAGAGCCGGTTTACGACAAATACGGCAACCCGGTCTAACTGACGACCCAGTTCCGAAGAATCACTTGAACCTGGGCTGGTTATTCCCGCCCAGGTTTTCTCGTGCCGGGTAAAACCCTTCTGAACACGCAGTTTTCCATGCGATGTTCGATTGTTTTCCCGCCGCGAATTTTCCAATTGAGGCCGCACAGGCTTTGCCCTATACCGCCGCCAACGCACCTGTAGCTCAGCTGGATAGAGCGCTGCCCTCCGAAGGCAGAGGCCAGAGGTTCGAATCCTCTCAGGTGCGCCATTCCTCATGGTGTGGACCTCTTACCCCATAAGTTGTTTGCGTTTTCCGGTACGGATGCGCCCGTATCATGTGGCACGCCTCGGTCCGGCCGCGCGGCAGATCTATCATCGCTTGCAGTGGCCGCCCTGACCTGCAAGCAGGCGCGCGCGCGAAGGGGCCGGTCCTGCTTGTTGGTGAAGACCGGCCGCAGGGTGCGTTGCCAGGCACCGCGCATAGGTTCATGCCTCGGTTTGCAAAAGGCCGAGGCGCGCCAGCCCTTCCTTGGTCTTGATTGAAAACTCGTCTCCGGCAAACTCAGCACCTTCCGGCCCGCACAGGAATGCCACCGCCTCGGCGGCCCATTCTGGCGGTTTGTGCACCGACCAGTCGAGCTGACTGACCGCGTTGACGCCGGAAGCCCGGATCTTTTCCATCATCCCTGTGGCCACCGTGCCGGGGCTCAGGCCCACCACGCGCACGCCCTTGTCACCGACCTCTTGGTGCGCGCATTCGGTGAGTTTTCTGGCCGCCACCTTTGTCGAACAATAATGGCTCCAGCCTTCAAGCGCGCTATTGGCCGCGCCCGAGCTCAGGTTGATTATCACGCCCTGGCCGCGCTCCAGCATATGGGGGATGGCCAGCCGCAGACCGTAAAAGACACCTTTGAAATTGATGTCCACCGCCGTTGACCAAATCTCGGGGTCGGCATCTTCGAGGCGGGCAATCGGGTCAATGACGCCCGCGTTGTTGACCAGAATGTCAACCGCACCGAATTCCGCGATCGTGCGTTCGAAGACGGCAGCCAAATCCGCATATCGCGCGACATCGCAGGCAACCGCCAGCGCGCCGCGCCCCGCGGCGCTAAGCGCATCCGCCTCGTGCCTGATCGCGTCATCCGAGCGCGCTGCCAGGACCACATTCGCGCCGCACAAGGACAATTTGCGCGCGGTCGCAAGACCGATGCCGCGGCTCGCGCCCGTGATGATGGCTGTCTTGCCTGTCAGATCAATCATTCGCTTCTCCTTGCGTTCTCAGTCAACCGGATAGGGGCCGCGATTGCCCGTTCGCATGTTGTAATAAATCAGACGACAAGCGTTCCGTTTGCATGGCATCAGAATATGCGCCGGCGGGATCTGCATGTTCGTTTCGACCACGATCGATTTCGGATAGAGATCCCGGGCCGGACAGGTCATTTCAGCCGGTAGCGCCGGATATAGAACTTCTCCGGCGGCGTGTCGGAACGGCGGCTCTCGGTAAGGCGGTGGCCGAGCCCGGACTCGGTGACATAGACCAGCGACGGATCGGCCGCGTCGATCATGAGATTGACAGGAATATCAAGACCTTCGGCCAGTGTTTCAACCGGGCGAGCACCTTGGGCCAGCGGATCGACAATGCGTGTCAGCTTGCCATTCCCGCTGCCCACGCCGCTTTCGACCAGCAACAGGTCTCCGTTCTGGTCAACGGCAAAGGCATCGGGGTATTCCAGTGGGCGTTGAAGTTCCAGGCGGCGTAGCCGCGCAGGGCCCGCATCGGCGCGCTCGACCGCAAGGATGGTGCCGGAACCCAGTACGCCAACAAGCAGCGTTCGGCCATCTGCGGCCATCGCGATCCCCGCGGCGCCAACGCCGTTAATGCCTGTTCCCTCGGAGGCAAGCTGCTGATCCTCGACAAGGACCGACAGGCGATTGGCGCCAGGAGGAAGCATCAGGATGCGCGGTAGGCTCGTGTCTGTGACAAAGAGTGTGCCATCCTCGCCCAACAGGATATCATTCGCAAAGCCCGCGTCGGGCACGAGCATAACGATGTCGACGGCCCCCGTAGTGACGTCGCGCGCGAAAATGCGGTGTGCGCGCCGCTTGTGGCTGCCATCAGGCTGCTCTACCCCGAGAAAGTCAGGAGAGGCCCCCCACAGGCGACCCGATCCATTGTCATATTTGAGCGTGGTGCCTGCGAAGACTGACGGGTCCTCGATATCAAACCGCTCCTTGCCTTCGCCGCTGATCCTGAGGATCTGACCGCTGACGACAGATCCGACGAAAAGGGCGCCATCCGGGTCTTGGGTGATCCCGTTCGGATAGAGGAACGAGGATGGGAGCTCGATCGGATCGAGCGATTCCACCTGCGCCGATGCGGGCGGTGCCGCCACCGCGAAACACATCGCAAGGATGAGCAGAAAGTGGCGGGTAATTCGGTATCCGGCGCGTTGTTCCGCTGGCAATCTATATTCAGTCGACCTCATGCCATACCTCCAAACCTTCCGGGCCATCCGGGTTCAATTCCTGTCGAGTCGTGAAAAATTCCGGCATGACCAGGGGCAGCCGCTCGCTCAGTATTATGGGGGCAGGGCGGGCGCGCTTCAATCGAACCCGGCGCAGATAGAGTATTGCGCGCGGCGCAATAATCCGTACCGGCGGCGGATCCGCGTGGTGGCGTATCATTGCGGGTCAACGTTACCCGATGCCGGCAACCGCGGGCGATCAACGGCCGGCAGGTTGCCGGAAAACCGGGTTGGCGGATGCGAGCGCGGCATCCAACTGGCAATTATGTGAAAGAATCCTTGTTTTCCAACAGGAAGTCGATGAACACGCGCGCCTTCGGTGGCGTAGAGCCAGACGTTGCATAAACTGCGTGCAGCGTTGACGTCGGCACAACCCACTCTGGGAGAACAGTGACCAGCTCTCCGGCTTCCAAGGCCGGTCCGACAAGGAAATCGGCCAGTAGCGCGACGCCTTGGCCCTCTGCGCTGGCGTGGTACAAGGCAGATGAATCATTGGCGCAAATAAAAGGTTTGACGTTGACGGTTCGCGAAACACCGTCGCGCTCAAGCAACCAGGCATCTCCGGTCACAAGGTTCGAGAAATGCAAGATGCGGTGGTCGGACAGGTCATCGGGTGTTTCAAGCCCCGGCGCATTCGCCAGATAGGCCGGCGAAGCGACCAGTCGGCGACCGATCGGGCCAATCTTTCTGGCGCGCAGGCTGGAATCCGAGAGCGTACCGATGCGAATGGCCACATCGACCCGCCGCGCGACAATGTCGACATAGTCGTCCGTGTAGATCACATCCAGGCGGATTTCAGGGTAGCGTTCGGTGAAGCGGGGAAGAAGAGGCGCCAGGCGAAGCCGTCCGAAGGTCGCCGGCAGACTTACCCGCAACAGGCCGGCCGGATCATTGCCCAGAACCGACACGGCGGCGTCTGCTTCCTCGATATCGGCCAGAATGCGCGCGCATGAAGATTGGTAGGCCGTACCGGCCTCGGTCAGCGTCATGCGGCGAGTCGTTCGGATAAACAGGTTCACACCCAGGCGTTCTTCGAGCCGCTTGATGCGGCGCCCCAGCGTCGACGGCGTTATCCCCAGCCCCCGTGCCGCTTCGGCGAAATTCAGGCACCTTGCGCCTTCGACAAACGCGCGCATCAGGGCGAGGTGGTCGTTGTCAGATTCGATCGACATGTCAGGAGATACCCGAGCAGACAATAACCTGCAGCGCAACGGAAAGCCGGTCCAGACGGGATCATCTTTGCTCACGCGCAGGTGAGCTAACTGACAGATACGGTTGCGCATCCGCATGCGCAGGGTCTGATTACTTGAATGTCGATCAATCCGCACGGCCTGCCGATTATTGGAAAAGCTCGGTAACCTGCCGGGGTCGCTGCTGAGTGGTCGTCGCGGTCAGGGCCCACGCCTTGCCCTGCGCAGGCAAAGCGGGACCGGGTCAGCGCGGCAGCAGGTCTTCATCCTCGCTCTGGCCCGCCAGCCAGTCGCGGAATTTCATCAATGCCGGATCGCCTGATTTCTGCACCGGCCAGACGAGGTAGTAGGCGCCCGGAGATTCAGTTGTACCACCCCAGACCGGCACCAGGCGCCCGGTGGCAAGATCCTGTTCGACAAGATAGTCAGGCAACAACGCCACACCCAGCCCGTGCAAGGCCGCCTGGGTGATGGTCGAGAACTGATCGTAAACCGTGCCGGTGACCGTGGTGGCGGTGACGCCATGTGCGGCAAACCAATGCTGCCAGGCCTCGGGCCGGGTCTCGATATGCAGGATCGGCAGGCGCAGGACGTCCCGGGGATGGCTGGGCCTGTCCCGCAGCAGCCCCGGCGCGCAGACCGCGATGACCCGCTCGGTCCTGAGGCGCAGGTGATCGGTTCCCGGCCAGTCCGGTCTGCCGAAATGAATGGCCGCGTCATAGGGTTCCGCGGCAAAGCTGAACGGCTTGATCCGGGTTGCCAGGTTGATCGTCACCTCGGGATGCAGACGGGCAAAATCGCCAAGCCGCGGCACCAGCCACTGCATCCCGAATGTCGGCAGGATCGCCAGGTCAATGCTGCCACCGGCGGGATTCACTGTCAGTTTCACCGACGCCTGGGTGATCTGCTGAAGGGCCTGCCGGACCGTCGCGGCGTAATCCCTGGCCTCGGGCGTCAGGATCATGCCGCGCCCCTGCCGATGGATCAGGGACACCCCCAGTTGTTCTTCGAGGGTTTGCAATTGACGGCTGACCGCACTTTGGCTGAGGGAAAGCTCGCTGGCCGCGGCGGTGGCGCTGCCAAGCCGGTCCAGCGCCTCGATGGCGCGTAACGAGGCGATGGATGGCACAAAGCGGCGCGGTGCGTTCATAGTTGCATAAAACTCATAGGTACTTGCGGAATTGCTGATAGGAATAGGCCTTTGCGTGATGTATTGTCCACTGAAACAGCGGATAAATTGCGAAAAACTCATGTGGTGGAGGCCCCAATGACACTCGATTCCCCCAAACTGAAAGCCAAGGATGCCCCGGATCTGGGTGTTTTTGACTGGCAAGACCCGTTTCGCCTGAACGACCAGTTGGAAGAAGATGAACGGATGATCGCCGCCAGCGCCCGCGCCTATGCGCAGGAAAAGCTGCAGCCGCGTGTCATCAAGGCGTTCAGCGACGAGGAAACCGACCCCGAGATTTTCCGCGAGATGGGGCAGATGGGCCTGCTGGGCACGACGATCCCCGAGGAATATGGCGGGCTGGGCAGTTCTTACGTCAGCTATGGTCTTGTCGCGCGCGAGGTCGAGCGGGTCGACAGCGGCTATCGGTCGATGATGTCGGTGCAATCGTCGCTGGTGATGTACCCGATCTATGCCTATGGCTCCGAAGAACAGCGCCAGAAATACCTGCCGAAACTGGCCAGCGGAGAGATGATCGGCTGTTTCGGCCTGACAGAGCCTGACGCGGGCAGCGATCCGGCGGGAATGAAGACCCGTGCCGAGAAGATTGACGGCGGCTATCGCCTGACTGGGTCCAAGATGTGGATCTCGAACAGCCCGATTGCCGATGTCTTTGTCGTCTGGGCTAAATCCGATGCGCATGAGGGCAAGATCCGCGGCTTTGTGCTCGACAAGGGCATGAAGGGGCTGAGCGCGCCCAAGATCGGCGGCAAACTGTCCCTGCGGGCGTCGATCACCGGCGAAATCGTCATGGATGGTGTCGAGGTGGGTGAAGAGGCGCTGCTGCCCAATGTCCAGGGTCTCAAAGGGCCGTTCGGCTGCCTGAACCGGGCGCGCTATGGTATCGCCTGGGGCGTGATGGGCGCGGCGGAATTCTGCTGGCATGCGTCGCGTCAATACGGGCTGGACCGGCAGCAATTCAAACGGCCGCTAGCGCAGACGCAGCTGTTCCAGCTCAAGCTGGCGAACATGCAGACCGAGATCACCCTGGGCCTGCAGGCTGCGCTGCGGGTTGGCCGGCTGATGGATCAGGCCAATGCCGCGCCCGAGATGATCTCGCTCATCAAGCGCAACAATTGCGGCAAGGCGCTGGAGATCGCGCGCCACGCCCGGGACATGCATGGCGGCAACGGCATTTCCGAGGAATTCCAGGTAATCCGCCACATGATGAACCTGGAGACGGTAAACACTTACGAAGGCACCCATGATGTGCACGCGCTGATTCTGGGCCGTGCGCAAACCGGGTTGCAGGCGTTTTTCTGATCCGTGGGCTCGGGGCAGGGGGCACTAATGCCCCCGCCGCAAAAAATCTGCTTTTTAATCACGGAAACAGGCCGTTACGATATTGTAATGAGGCGCGTCCGTTTTCATATTCGTTAGTCCGACGTTAACGGTGTGATGGAGCGTGTTCATGGCATTGGCCGAAGCCAGCTTTACCAGGGGCAACCTGATGCGGCATGTCTCGGTCATGTCATTCACGGCCAGCCTGGGCCTGATGGCGGTGTTCGCCGTCGACCTGATCGACATCATCTTCATATCCATGCTGGGGCAGGACGCGCTGGCCGCCGCCGCCGGTTATGCCAGTACCGTGATGTTCTTCGCCAGCGCGGTGAATATCGGCCTGTCGGTGGCCGCGGGCGCGCTGGTGTCGCGCGCGATCGGTTCGGATAACGAGACCGATGCCCGCGAATACGCCACCAGCGTGGTGGTCCTGTCGGTTCTGATCGGGATCGCGCTGCCGATCCTGGCGCTTCCGAATGTCGGGGCGATCCTGGGGGCCTTGGGGGCCGAGGGCGAGGTTGCCGAAAAGGCCGCGCAATACCTGTGGATCATTCTGCCGACGACAATGGTTTCCGGCCTGTCGATGACGGCCGTTGCGGTGCTGCGCGCCCATGGTGACGGTTCGCGTGCGATGTATCCGGCACTGGCCGGCGGCGCGGCAAACGGAATCCTGGATCCGATCCTGATTTTCGGGCTTGGCCTGGGGTTGCCGGGTGCCGCCCTGGCGACGGTTGCCGCGCGGATCGTGACCCTGGGCGTGGCGCTGTACCCGGCCATCAGGCGGTACCAGGCGTTTACCTATATTCGCCCGCAATGCCTGCGCCGGGATGCGAAGGCGGCCATGCAGATCGCGATCCCCGCGGTCCTGGGCACGGTTGCAACACCGGTCGGCACCGCCATCGTCACCCGGGAAATGGCCAAATACGGTACCGACGCCGTGGCCGGTCTGGCCGTCATCAGCCGGATCATTCCCGTGGTGTTTTCGGTGGTGCTGGCGCTTTCGGGCGCCATCGGGCCGATCATCGGTCAGAATTACGGGGCAGGGCAGATGGGCCGGGTCAAGGAGGCGTTCTTTGACGCGCTGACCTTCGTCGGCATCTATGTGCTGCTTGCCGCCGCCATACTGTTCCTGCTGCGCGAGCCGATTGCCGGCCTCTTTGACGCCACCGGCATGACCAGAACGCTGATCCTGCTGTTTTGCGGGCCGCTGGCGCTGGCCAGTTTTTTCAACGGCGCGATATTCGTGGCCAATGCCTCGTTCAACAACCTGGGTCATCCGGGCTATTCCACGATGGTAAACTGGGGCCGCAATACGCTGGGAACCTGGCCGCTGGCGATTTGGGCCGGCACCGTCTGGGGCGCGCCGGGGGTGCTCATTGGCCAGGCCGCCGGTGGCATAATTTTTGCAGTGATTGCCGTTGCGCTTGGCCTGCGGGTGATTGCCAACCCCGAAGGGGAGCCCTTGCCAATGGGCTTCAAATATCAGGAAGATCGCATTCATACGCTCTGCAACCGCTGCGGCCGCTAACGGCCAGTCGGGAACGGATCCGCAAGCATCTCCATGTTGCAACCAAGTAGAAATGTCACTGGTTTTGCAAAGCAGAAGTGTCACCAAATGCGCCAACGGTAGCAAAGCCTGACAGGGCGGAGACCTCATGTATCGCAGCCCTGGCTGGCTTTGCGGTTATCAGACTTTTGGAACGGCAGACCGTCAGTCAGCGGCTGAGAACCCCTTTTTGTGTAGGTTCCCAATTCCACTGAGGTTCGTAGTTTTCCGTGGCGTACAGGTAGACCGCAGACCAACGCTTTTTCTCGGTAAGGCGTTTCCACTTGCCGTCTTCTGCGCCCAGTTTGACGCGATACGAAGTTCCGCCGTTTGTTGTGTTGAAAGACGCGTCTAACGGGATGAGGCTTGATGGCAAGAAATATGCCATCCCAGCCACTCGTAGCTTCGTATCCGTTTCTTCAAGAACATGAAAAGTGTTGAAGCCATCAATTGCGCCCATGTCAGGAGTGCCACGCAGCTGACCTTCAATAGCATAGGCGAGAGCGTCCAGATCAGTCTCGAAATCGGAAAACCTCTCGGTGATCAAATCGAAGAATGGGGATGTGGTGATGATATCGCTTCTGATCGACATGAAACTCTTCATTGGCTTTAAGTTTGAGCGTCTTCCTTAGCAGATCGTTCTGCACGTCGTCGCTCATAATACGTTTCCATCTTTGAAGGTCGCCCCCGGGGACGGCGGCCTGTCTTCTTGTAGCCGTTCTTTACGCTGACAGGTTTGACCTTGGGCGGCGGCGCGGCCTTCTCTTGTTCCTCTTTGATATGAGCCAGGACTGCACCGAGGCGTTTGTTCTCGGTTATCGCGGCGTGCGTGACCCGTTGCTGGTGCGGATCGAAAATGCTGCAGGGTAGGGCAACACCTTTTGCGCGCACCTGGATACGTCCATCTGGCATCTCGTAAACATCAACGTATTTGCCAACCAATCCGCGTGTCAGATCGTTGACTTCCAACCGGATGCGTTTGCGGTCGTACTTTAGCGTCAAATCCTTGGTGACATAGCGTTTGTCGCGCAAGCAGAAGACCTCGGCGAGACGATCTGGCTCGATGTTCAAGGCGCTATGCAGGTTGTCTGGCTTGGCCGGAACCTTGGCAAACTTGGCGTTGTGGCGCTCAACAAAGCCCGCGAGAAATACGTTGCCGTCGTCCATGTTTGAGATGCCCGCAATGCGCAGCTCTTTGACCAGTCGATCCTGAAGCGTTCGGTTCGCCCGCTCGACACGGCCTTTGGCTTGGGAAGAATTGGCGCATATGATCTCGATGTTCAGCTCGGCCAGGGCGCGCCCGAATTGGGTCATGCCCGTCATGTGTTCGTTGGGCTTTGGCACGCGGAAAACGGTGTGCTTATCGCTGTAGAACGCGACCGGGCGCCGGTGTTTGAGCAAATAGCTTTCCAGTGCCTCGAAACAACTGAAGGTGCTCTCAGATGTGACAAACCGCAGCTCCATCAATGTGCTGGTCGCATCGTCAATGAAGACGAGCAGGGTGCAAGGATCGCACCGATCCTCGAACCACCGATGGTCAGACCCGTCAATCTGGATCAGTTCACCGAAGCATTCCCGACGCAAGCGCGGCTGATGAAACGTCCGGCGCTGCTTGCGCGAGAGCCAGATGCCATCTTCTTGCATCCATTTGCGCATCGTCTCACGCGAAACCTTGAATCCGTGATGTTCGGCCAACATCTCAGCCGCCAGTGTCGGCCCGAAATCTGCATAGTTCTCTTTGATCAGGCTAAGCGCGTAATCTCGTTTGGCTTGATGGATGCGGTTGTTCGGAGGTTTGCCGCGCGCCTTGTGCCGGATCGCGGAAGCGCCATCCTGACGATACCGCTTTAACAGCCTGAAAACCTGTCGTCGCGTTAGTCCCAGCATGTTCGCCGCATTGTCGACGCTCAACCGACCGTCATCGACCTGCGCCAGAACCTCCACGCGGTTCAGCTCGCGCTCGCTCATAACCACCCATCCCATGTCTGCTCACCCTCAATGATTTTTGAGGGCAGAGTGACATTCCTGAATTGCTCACGGGTGACATTTTAGCTTTGCGGCTACATCTCAAATATTCGCATAATCAGTATTATGGTAACATCTTTGGGGTGTATCCCCTCAGCATACGTTTGCCCTCGACTCTCACGGGAGAACCGTGAGATGAATTGGGTATGGGCGAAATCGACTTGGAAGAAACGGCTTGGATATGTGGATGGCGCGACGCTTGTTGGGTTATTCAAAACAGTAAGTTATTTTGGGTGCATGATGGCGGCGGTGGCGCTGTGATCGGTGCAATTGAGGGATGGTGGGCTGTAGTTTGGATAATTGGTGGTTTTGCCTTTCTGTTGATTGGTGCAACCGCATCAGCGCCGATACGTCAGCGTGACGAGGCGCGCGCTGAATGTAAGGATCGTCGGGAAAAGCTGTCGCCGCCCGAGCCAAAATATGAATCTTGGATCGATATGGAAACAGCGGCGCCGCATTTTTATGATAAAGCCACTTTACCGGCATTCGACAAAACCGGCGAAATGGCCCAAGCGTTGAAAAATGTCGGTGAGACGCCAGATGGAAGTGTATGGCCTTGCGTAGAGCATTTCTTTCTCAATGGGATTAGTGAAGGCCTTATCAGGGCGCGTGGCCACAAGGAGCAGAGTAGCGCGCTCCGCAATATACCAAGTACAATATCCAAGAGTGTGTACGACATTACGGACGGCGTTATAACGGACGATGAGGACATGGATTGGTCAATCACTGAGATTTACCGCCCGTCTATAGATGAATATCTTAGGTGGCTCAAAAAATGACAAACCTTAAGAAAGCAAGGAAAGACAATAAGTTAGAGGACGTCATCAAAGAGCACGAGGCCGATCCCGAAGGCGACCTCGACAAGTTGGATGAAGTTCTCAAGCGTCCAGTTCGGGAAATCGAGAAAGTAATTCGGAAAGCATCGTCTCGGGACGCAGACGACGATTGAAGCGGTATTCGAACTCCTTGACGTAACGCTGCAGGTGCTTGCGTGAAACGCTGGTATGGGTGCCAGCAATAGACTTTTTCAGGTGATTAAAGAAGCTCTCAATCTGGTTCGTGCTGACACCTTCTGGCGTGGCGTATTCGCCCTCTGAGTGGTTCACGGTCTTGTGTCCATAGCGTTCCAACGGATGGCTTTCTTGTAGGCGCTCAGTTCGTCTGTGTGGATTTCTGTTCCGCCTGCTACGTTCTCGCGGATCACGGGCATCAATGATCCGCGCTTCTGGTCGGGAACAACCTTGAGCATGGCATCGCCGCCGCGCTCGATCATGCCCATTACAACAGTCTTGCGGGCACGCCAGTCGCGGCCTTCGGTCTTGCCACCAACATAGGTTTCATCAACCTCTACGATCTTGCCTTCGCCACCAAGGGGCGCTTCACCGTCGATAGCGGCCATGTGTTCACGAATGAGCGCCGCCATGCGCCACGCGGTCTTGTAGGTAACGCCAAGCTGACGCTGCAATTCCTTGCCGCTGACGCCGTGCTTGGACGTGGTGAACAGGAAGATTGCATAGAACCAGAGCTGCAGGGGTGTGCGGCTCTTTTCGAATATCGTATCGACCATCGGATGAATGTGATGGCCGCACCACTGGCAGGAGTAAGCTTTTTCGTTCGTCAGGGGATACCACTTAGCTTCACGCTTGCACTTGGGGCAGTCGTGGCCTTGACCGAAACGCACGTCAAACAGGTGCAGCAAACAAGCCTCATCGTCGGGGAACTGCTTGAAGAACTGACGAACGTTGCACATTTTCATTGGCTTATCTCCTATACTTAAGGAGATAGGTACGAACTACCGTATGTCAAGGGGATACACCCCACATCTTCGGAGTGTATCCAACTAACCTGAAGTTCCTTAAACCGCTTAATTACAGCGTCTTATGTTGCGTACCTTACCCAAAAGCAGATCAACAACCGCGGAATTATCCGTCAACAGGCCCTGCCAGATGACCACAACAGCTACAAACCTCCGCAAATTTCAGTAACTTGCCGCTGCCATGCTCGACAGCGTCGGTGCTTCTGGTCTAAACAGACTGGCGAGGAATACATTCACCATGACTTCTATTCTTGTTCTTAATGGTCCCAATCTCAATCTGCTGGGTCAGCGGCAGCCTGACGTGTATGGCACCACGACGCTGGCGGATATCGAAGCGATGTGCCGGGAAAAGGCCGACGCGCTGAACGTGACGGTCGATTTCCGGCAAAGCAACGACGAAGGTGCTTTGCTGGACATGATCCATGCGGCGCGCGGATCCGTCGATGGCATCGTCCTGAATGCCGGCGCCTATACGCACACATCCATCGCGCTGCGCGATGCGATCAGTTCGGTCGAGCTGCCGGTGATCGAGCTGCACCTGTCGAATATCCACGCGCGCGAGGCGTTCCGGCACCGGTCCTATATCAGCGGTGTTGCCCTTGGCCTGATCTGCGGTTTCGGTGCCGCGGGATATCCGATGGCGATCCAGGCGATGCGTGACCATCTGGAGGCAGCCGGATGATCCCGACGACGCAGATCAACAGGTTGCTCAACACGCCCAGTATCGAGGCGTTGTGGGACATTCACACCAAGTGCATGGCCGATTACGGATTTGACCGGTTGATCTATGGCTATACACGCTACCGTACCGCGACCTCTCTGGGGGATCCCGAGGATTTCGTGCTGCTGACCAATCACAGCGTCGATTACACGGATGTGTTCATTGGCGAGGGCCTGTTCTTTCATGCGCCCATGGTCCGTTGGGCGCTGGAACATGACGGTGCCTGTTCATGGTCGGTCCTGCGGATGATGATCTCTTCCGGGGCGATGACCGAGCAGGAGGCCAAGGTCCTGGAGTTCAACCAGTCCATGGGGGTGACGGCCGGCTATTCCGTCAGTTTCAAGTCGATTTCACCCAGAACCAAGGGGGCAATCGCCCTGACCGCCCGCGAAGGTCTGAGCCAGGAAGACGTGGACGCGATCTGGGAGGAACATGGCGAAGATATCGTTGCGCTCAACAACATGGCGCATCTGCGGATCCTGTCCCTACCCTATACCGCGCCCGGCCGCTCGCTGACCAAACGGCAGCGCGAGGTGCTGGAATGGGTGGGCGACGGAAAGACGATCCAGGATATCGCGATGCTGCTGGAACTGACGCCCGCAACGGTGGAAAAGCACCTGCGTTTGGCACGTGAGGCCCTGAGCGTCGAGACCACGGCACAGGCGGTTCTGAAGGCCGCTTTTCAGAATCAAATGTTCGTGCTGGATACATAATTCCCGTCATACGAGAACATTGTTTCCGATATGAGCCGAATTTAGGCATCTGGTAAGGAAATCCAGACTTTCGCTAAAGCGCGTTACGTCGCAATATAGTGATGTTCCGTGAGTGGTGGCTTTAAGCCCGGGAACATCAGGCCCGGAACCTCTGTGATATCAGGGCACTCGGGTCTGCCGGTCCTACCGGATGTCGGTCACTGGTCTTATTGATCGGGTCAGTGACCGGCGCTTACCAGACTGTCGTTTCATCCCCAACTAGAGGACAGTCCAACGACCCGCGGTGCCGCTCCTCAAGGCGGCACCGCACCCGCCTAAGGCGAGCGCCCTGCCCCGCTACATCTCTGGGAAATAATCCTGGCAATCGCCCTCGCGGTAAACGTCTGCGGTGCAGCAATGCAGCCCGCCGCCAAAGGCATAGGCGTCGCGCAGCTCGACCTCGACCACGTCCATGCCCAGCTTGTCCATCTGTTCCGCCTGGTAGACTTCGGATTTCTCGACGCAGACGGTCTTGGGGTCCAGAACCAGCACATTCATGCTGAGCCAGGTCGAGGAATAGCACAGCGGCGGCGGCGTGTTATGGGCGGGCTGGGCGGCATCGACGATCTCCCAGTCATTGTCCTGGAACATTTTGCGCTGATCGTCCGGGAGGCGGCGTTGCGGGTTGTTCAGGATCAGACCGGGGCGCAGCGGCGTGAAGGTGGCGTCGATATGGATCGGGTACGGATCACCGGGGAAGTTGACCGCGTGGACGCGGTGATCGGGGAAATGCCGCCGGATCCATTCGATGCCCTTGAGGTTCGTCGTGAACCCGTGCTGAACCACCAGGTCACGGCCAAAACGCAGCACGTCGGCCGCGTCAAATAGCGGTTCCTCCTCGGTGGTGACAAAGAATTTCTCGGCGGTCCATTTCAGCCGCTTCTCCACGCCGATCTTCTCGCTTAGGTAATCGGGGTGGTAATCGGCATCGGTCAGGCGCGGCTTGGGTGCGCATTCATGGCGGAAATTCGGGTCCTCGTTGAAATACTGCTGCATCAGCGGGCGGTAGTTGAGATATTCGAACCAGCGGCAGCGATAGGACATCGTCGCCTCCAGCATTTCACTGCCTACGGTCAGCAGCACATCGCGCGGCGGCATGCAGCCGAACTGGCTGTCGGTGTGGAAATCCGGCGTGGTGGCGGGCAGGCTGTGGTCGATCGGCGTGGGCCGATCCACGCGAATGCCGCGCTTGCGCAGCAGGTCGGCGAAGTTATCGAGCAGCTCGTTGGCGCGGTCAATCGTCTCCTGAGGCCGCCTGCCCCACTGCCCGCGCATGTCGCTGTCTTCGGGTACCTTGGCGTCCAACGCCGGTTCCTCGGGCGGGATATGGCAGTCATCCGCCCGGCCCACGATCACATGTTTCAGCGGATCCCACTCGTTCCAGCTGTTGACCTGCGTTTTCTCTGGCGACCAAGACATGGCCCGCGCCTCCCTGATTGGAGGAGACGAAGGCCGGGCCCCTCAACCTCCCGATTGAAAGTCCCGGCGTACAGGATCGTGTGAAACGGCAGGAGGCTGTGATGCGCTCCGGCGACGCCATCGCCGATTGCCGGAAGGAGATATAGCACCGGTCGCAGCATTTCTGCAATGCGTTAAGCGTTCAGACAAGAAACCGCACAAGAATGTATGTCCGCTTTGCGGACAAAGCAGACGTTGCGGTGTTCCCCGCGCGGAATCAAGGCCGCAGGCCGCCGCGCGATCGCCAGACCGCCCCCCGGGCTGGCGATTGGGTGAAGTAGGCGCATCCTTCAGGTCTTTTTCGGTTCTGGCAGGGATAAATTGCGCTGAACTCAGGTTCGCCGCCACCCCGCGGTCTGGCAATCACGCCGCTCGCATTGACTGACTACTTTGGACTCAGAACGGTCAGTAAGTTGATGTTTCATTCAACAAAAAAGGGGCACCCGCAAGGGCGCCCCTTATTCTTTTTAATTCCCAGGCTGGTATTAGCCCTGGACCGCTTTCGCAACCTCAGCCGCGAAGTCTTCTTTTTCGACTTCGATGCCCTCGCCCACTTCGAGGCGGACAAAGCCCAGGATCTCGGCGCCGGCTTCCTTGGCGGCGGCCTCGACCGTCAGGTCGGGGTTCATCACGAAGGACTGGCCCAGGAGCGTGACCTCGGACATGAATTTCTTCATGCGGCCGACGATCATCTTCTCGATCACCTGCTCGGGCTTGCCGGATTCGCGGGCGATGTCGATTTGAACCTGTTTTTCTTTCTCGACCACCGCCGGGTCCAGCTCGGCCTCGTTCAGCGCGGCCGGGTTGGTGGCGGCGATGTGCATCGCGACCTGCTTGCCGAATGCCTCGTCGCCCTTCAGCGCGACCAATACGCCGATCTTGCCCATGCCGTCCGCGGCGGCGTTGTGGACGTAGGACACAACCGTGTCGCCTTCGACTGACGCCATGCGGCGCAGCGACATGTTCTCGCCGATAGTGGCGATCTTGTCGGTGATCGTGGCCTCGACCGTCTTGCCATCCAGATCGGCGGCTTTCAGCGCGTCCAGATCAGCGGCACCAATCGCGGCACCGGCAATCGCGCTGACCATGCCCTGGAATTCGGCATTCTTGGCAACGAAGTCGGTTTCCGAGTTGATCTCGACCGCGACGCCGCGCCCCCCGTCAACCTTCACGGCCACCAGACCCTCGGCCGCGGTACGGCCGGATTTCTTGGCGGCCTTCGCCAGGCCCTTGGTGCGCAGCCAGTCGACGGCGGCTTCCATGTCGCCATCGTTCTCGGTCAGTGCCTTTTTTGCGTCCATCATGCCTGCGCCTGTCGAATCGCGCAGTTCCTTCACCATTGCAGCAGTGATCGCCATCTCGGCTCTCCTCAAAATTCTCGATTATGCCTGGGGGCGGGCCTACCCTGCCCCCATGTCAGTTCTGTAAAAGCGGCTCAGCTCTGGGCGGCTTCCTCGGCCGGTGCCTCGGCTGCAGCTTCTTCCGCGGGCGCCTCTTCTACGGCTTCCTCGGCCGGGGCTTCTTCCATCGCGCCCAGATCGACACCTGCCGCGCCCAGCTGCGCCGACATGCCGTCCAGCGCCGCACGCGATGCCAGGTCACAATAGAGCGAGATGGCGCGCGCCGCGTCGTCGTTGCCGGGGATGATGTAATCGATCCCGTCGGGCGAGCAGTTGGTATCGACCACGGCCACGACCGGGATGCCCAGCTTGTTGGCTTCGGCCACGGCCAGGGCTTCTTTCTTGACGTCGATCACGAACAGCATGTCCGGCGTGCCGCCCATCTCGCGGATACCGCCCAGCGAGGCCTGCAGTTTTTCCTGGTCGCGCTCGATGCCCAGACGCTCTTTCTTGGTCAGGCCCTCGGCGCCGCCTTCCAGGGCTTCATCGATCTGCTTCAGGCGCTGGATCGATTTCGAAACGGTCTGCCAGTTGGTCAGCGTGCCGCCCAGCCAGCGGTGGTTCATGTAATACTGCGCGCATTTCTCGGCCGCCTCGGCGATCGGGGCGCTGGCCTGACGCTTGGTGCCGACAAACAGAACCCGGCCGCCCTTGGCGACGGTTTCGCGGATCGCGTTCAGCGCCGCGTCCAGCAGCGGAACGGTCTGCGTGAGGTCCATGATGTGGATGCCGTTGCGCGCGCCATAGATGAACTCGCCCATGCGGGGGTTCCAACGCTGCGTCTGGTGGCCGAAGTGAACGCCAGCTTCAAGCAGCTGACGCATGGTGAACTCTGGAAGAGCCATGTCGTTTTCCTTTTCCGGTTTTCGCCTCGGCACGGGATGAGAGGCGGATGCCTCAACCGGTGGACATATGGGGATGTCTCCCCCAACGGCCCGCCCGTACCTGCGGATTTCAATGAAGGGGCGCATACTGGAGAATGCGCCCCGTGGCAAGGGCTAAATCGGCGCCCCTGCCGTCTGTGGCGGACGGATCATCAGGATCCAGTTCTGCCCCGGGCTGGACCAGCCGGGCGCCTCGACAACCGGGCGGCGGGCAACCTCGGTGAACCCCTCGGTTTCATAAAGCCCGATCGCGGACAGATTGGCGTCTTCGGCGATCAGGCTCATGCCGTTATCCAACGCGTTGCGATAGACCGCCTGCAGCAAGCGGCGGCCGATGCCCTGCCCCTGGAAACGCGGGAAGACGGCAAGGGCATTGACGTAATGCGTGCGCGGCGCGCGGTTTTCCAGCTCGATCAGGGGGACAAACACCGCCGGGGTGTCGTCTTCGATCTCTTCCGGCTCGGCGCCGATGTCATAGGTAATAACCCCGCCCACCGGTTGCCCGCCCATTTCGGCCACAAGCGCCGTGCCCGGTGCGGCGGCGCCAAGTTTCGCCTCCATGCGCTCCAGGCTGATCGCGCCGGCATCCTTGTCCGCCGTTACCGCCTGTTGCCAGACCCAGGGCGCCAGGCCCTCGCTGGCCAGTTCAAAGACGCGCCTGAAAACAGGCGCGTCGTCGACTCCGGCAGGGCGTATCAGAACGGACTGCATAGTGTCTCCTTCAAGCGGCATGGGCACGGCCCTTGACGCAGCAATCCCCGACCGCCTGCACATGCCGGTGATCGGTGCCGCAGCAACCGCCCAGCACCTTGATCCCGGTCAGCCCCTGCATCAGGGCCGCGTGCAGCTGGCCGAATTCCTGCGGATCACCATCATCCAGCTCTTCGGCATTGTCCAACTCTTCGTGGCTCATCCGGCTGGCATTGGCCCGCAGCCCACCCAGGCGGCGGGTCCAGTCGGCGCCATCAAGAATGGCCGAGAAGTGATCGGGGTGGGCGCAGTTGATCATGTAATAGATCGGTGCACTATCCGTCGCGCTGTCCACCTCGGCGATGGCCTCGGCAACGCTCTGCCCGGTGGGCAGCCTGCCATCGGTTTCCACGGTGAACGAGATCACCACGGGCACCCCGGCAGCCCGCGCGGCACGGGCGATGCCGATCGCCTCTTCGACATAGTTCATCGTCACCGCCGAGACCATGTCCGCACCGGCGGTTGCAAAGTTGACCACCTGCCGCGCGTGGTATTCCTGCGCCTCTTTCGCCGACATGGCGTGGTCCGGCACATAGCCGTCGCCCGCCGGACCAACGACGCCATTGACCACGACGGGCACGCCCCTGGCCTCCCATTCCGTTGCGATGTCGCGGGCAAACTGCACCGCCTTGGCATTGATCCGGTCGATCTGTTCCGGGGTATGGCCGGTATCTTCGGCCCAGCCCTGGCTGGCGCGCCAGGTGGGCGTGTCCAGCACAAACCCGGTGGCATTTTCCTGTGCCAGTCGCAGGTATCTCTCGAAATATCCCTTCAGCATCGCCCGGCCCTTTTCGTCGTTCAGAAGCGGAAAGGAGGCAAAAGCGGGCAGGTCCACCCCTTCGAGGAAGACCAGCGTCGTTTCCAGGCCGCCATCGGTCAGAAAAGGCTGCTTGGCCGATACCAGCGCGTCAATTGTTGTACTCGTGAAATGTGCCATATTCTAAAGTCCTTGTTCGATCGGTGCGTACACCGGTTACAGGGTGTCCACAGGCGCCCCTCTGAATACCGGGCAGTTCTGCGGTGTGGCGGGTCTGCGCCGCCAAGGTTGCAGTTTCTTTTCACCCGGCGGGGTTTTGCGTTTCAAATGTTGCAAGGGCGGCTTTTTGCTGACCTTGCCGGGAAACGGTCTGTTTTCATATGGTTTACAGACCAGACGCGGGTGGCGCGCCTGATGACGTTGTTACAACTGAAACAGAAAAGCGCGGTCTGATACGTCGCTGAAACACCTGTGTTGAAACAATTCATGCCAGGCAATTCATGCTGTCATCGGATCAACGACAATTGCGAAACCGGTCGCATCGCGACATGATCCGCCCATGAAATTCCTGACCCTCTCACCGGATGTCCGCAAGGCGCGCGACCTCGGCGCGCCCGTGGTTGCACTGGAAAGCACGATCATCACCCACGGGATGCCCTACCCCGAAAACCTGGAAACCGCCCGCCAGGTGGAACGCACCGTGCGAGAGGCCGGCGCGACCCCGGCCACGATCGCGGTGCTGAACGGGCAGTTGAACATCGGCCTGACGGATGCGCAGCTGGCGCGCCTGGCCCGGACACCGGACGTGGCCAAGCTCAGCCGGGCCGACCTGGCGGTCTGCCTGGCCCGCGGCGGCACCGGGTCGACAACAGTCGCGGCGACGATGATTGCGGCCCATCTGGCCGGGATCGCGGTCTTTGCCACCGGCGGGATCGGCGGCGTGCATCGCGGCGCCGAGCAGAGCTTTGACATCTCCGCCGATCTGCAGGAACTGGCCCAAACCCCGGTGACTGTTGTCAGTGCGGGCGCCAAGGCCATCCTCGACCTGCCCAAGACACTCGAACTGCTCGAAACCCTTGGCGTGCCGGTGATCGCCGTGGGTCAGGACAGCTTTCCCGCCTTCTGGTCGGCGCAGTCCGGTCTGCCCGCGCCGCTGCGCATGGACCATGCCGGCCAGATCGCCGCGGCCCACAGGATGCGGGCGCAGCTTGGCCTGCCCGGCGGGCAGCTGGTGGCCAACCCGATCCCCGAGGCGCATGAGATCCCGGCCAGCCGCCTTGCGCCCCTGATTGCCCGCGCAAGCCGTGAGGCCGACGATCAGGGCATCACCGGCAAGGCCGTCAGCCCCTATCTTCTCAAACGCCTGGGTGACCTGACCGGGGGGCAAACTCTGAAGGCCAATATCGCGCTTGTCCTGAATAATGCGCGCCTGGCGGCAGCGATTGCCGCTGAATTGGTGCGCCATTAGCAACGCAGGGTTGAAAATTCAGGCAAACCGCGAATATCCATCGGAAATCTGTTGCCCTGCCCCATTGTCGCCCGGCGGAATTCTGCTTACATGTGCGCAGTCCTGACCCAATAATTTGTGCCTGATGAACACGCCCTTCGACGAAGAACCGCCGCAACCCAAGAAACCACGCCTCTTCGGCGGGCTGCGCGCCAGTTTCCTGACCGGCCTGGTGGTCATTGCGCCGGTGGGCCTGACGATCTGGCTGATGTGGTCGGTGATCGGCTGGATCGACGGGGTCGTGCTGCCGCTGGTGCCCTATAATTTCAACCCCGAGAAATATATCGGCATCAACCTGCGCGGCGTCGGCGTCATCTTCTTCCTGATCTTCACGGTCTTCGTGGGTTGGGTTGCCAAGGGGCTGATCGGCCGCTCGCTGATCGCCTACGCGGAATCCCTGGTCGAACGGATGCCCGTCGTCCGCACGATCTATTCGGGCATCAAGCAGATTTCCGAAACGGTCTTTGCCCAGTCCGAACGCAGCTTTGAAAAGGCCTGCCTGATCCAGTATCCGCGCAAGGGGATCTGGGCGATCGGCTTCATCTCGACCACCGCCAAGGGCGAGGTGGCGGCCCATCCCGAAACCGCCAACGAGATGCTCAGCGTCTTCCTGCCGACCACCCCCAACCCGACCTCGGGTTTCCTGCTGTTCGTGCCGCGGGAGGATGTGATCGAACTGAAAATGTCGATCGAGGATGCCGCCAAGCTGGTGATTTCTGCAGGCCTGGTCTATCCGGGGCAGAACGGGAACGGCAAGACCAACGGCAACGGCAACCGGGCTTAACCGAACATCTCTTTCAGGTCGGTCGTACTGGAAACGTTCAGATCATCGAAATGATCGGCCAGAAACCGATCCGCCGCCGCGCGCCCAGCCTCTTTCAGGCGGCCCAGCAAATAGGGGTTGGGCAACAGCTTGGTGGCAACAGACAGTTCCCGCATCAGGTCGTCATCGGCGATCATGTGCACCAGCACGCGTTTCATCGCGCCCTCGGTGATCGCACCCTCAGCAATCAGCCGCTGGACGAAACTGATCGCGCGCAGTTCGCGCAGCAAAGAAGAATTGAAGCTGATCTCGTTGATCCGGTTCTGGATTTCATGCGCCGCACGCGGCACCTCGGCGCGTTCCAGCGGATTGATGTTGACGATCACGATGTCATCCGGCAGCCCCGGGGCAAACAGCGGAAACAGCGCCGGATTGCCGGTATAGCCGCCGTCCCAGTAATGCTCGCCGTCAATCTCCACCGCCTGGAACAATGTCGGCAGGCAGGCCGAGGCCAACAGGCTTTCACTGCTGATCTCGTCGCCGGTAAACACCCTGATCTTGCCGCTATGCACGTTCGTGGCACAGACGCAGAATGACGGCCCCCGATCGGCACAGACCTTGTCATAGCTGAAACGCTCGACCACGGGCCGAAGCGGGTTGCTGTAGAACGGCCCGTAGGCATAGGGAGAGATCACCCGCGACATGGTGTCCATGACCGTGAAGGGCCAGGACATCTGCAGCACATCGCTGACCAGCGCCGGCGCGGGCATCACCCCCGCCATCCAGACCGGCATCCGCATGTCCTGCACCGCGCCGATCCGCCCCCAGAGCCAGTCGAGATTGTCGCGCGCGCCCTCGCGCCCGCCCATCAGCCACCCGGCCTTGAAGGCCGCGCCGTTCAGCGCCCCCGCCGAGGTGCCCGAGATACCCGCCACCTCGATCCGCTCCTCCTCCAGCAACCGGTCCAGCACACCCCAGGTAAATGCCCCATGCGCACCGCCACCCTGCAGCGCCAGATTGATGCGTTTCAGCTTGGCCATCCCGCCGATCCTTCATCGTTCCTGAAATACTCTGGGGGTGTGGGGGCAACGCCCCCACCCCGGTCGGATTGCGCCAGCAATCCGAAACCCGTCACAGCGCGGTCCACCCCCCATCGACGCTGATCGTCGTGCCGGTGATCTGCGTGGCCGCCTCGGAACACAGGAACACCGCCGTGCCGCCGATCTGGTCGACGGTGGCCATTTCCCGGCTGGGCTGGCGCGTCAGCATCACCTCGCGCAGCACGGTTTCACGGTCCATCCCGTATTCCTTCATCGTATCGGGGATCTGAGCCTCGACCAGCGGGGTCAGCACGTAGCCCGGACAGATCGCATTGGCGGTGATCGGTTCCTCGGCGGTCTCCAGCGCGGTAACCTTGGTCAGCCCGACAACCCCGTGCTTGGCCGCCACATAGGCCGATTTGAACGGGCTGGCGGTCAGACCGTGGGCCGAGGCGATGTTGACCACCCTGCCCCAGCCGGCCTTGCGCATCAGCGGCAGGGCCGCCGCCGTCGTGTGAAAGGACGAGCTCAGATTAATCGCTATGATTGCATCCCATTTCTCGACCGGAAAGGCATCTATGCCCGCGACATACTGGATGCCGGCATTGTTGACCAGGATATCGCAGGCCCCGGCCTTTTCGATCAGCGCACGGCACTGGTCGCCCTTCGACATGTCGGCCTGAATATAGCGCGCCGTCACCCCGTGCTCTGCGCCCAGCTTTTCGGCCAGAGCATGATCCTCATCCGAATCAGTGAACGAGTTCAGCACCACATCTGCCCCCGCCCGTGCCAACTCGGTGGCGACCCCCAGGCCGATACCCGAATTCGATCCGGTGATGATTGCGGTCTTACCCGATAGCGACATGTTCAGCCCTCCTTTGGTATATGGGGCCTGCATATCATGCTGCATCTGCAAAGTGCAGTGGAATACCGCACAGGGCGGTCCAAAAAAAAACGCCCGCACGAAGCGGGCGTTAAGTTATTGAGGCAGGTTTCATACAGGCAAGAAACCTATCGAGCAGTAACCCCTTTATAAGCAATCTGGCGCTCGCATCCAAGCTAAAAGTTTGAAAAGACGTAAAACCCTAATTACGTTCCAGCCCAGACAAACAAGGAATCCGGGGAATTGTTGCCGAAATGAGATCAGAATTTTTCCGCCGTTTGCGGACCCTGGCAGCTGCTTTCCTTGTTCTCTCCATCACTCAGCCACTGGTTGCGGAACCCGTTCATGGCATAGCTATGTATGGCGATCCCGCGCTACCACCTGATTTTGTGTCCCTGCCCTATGCCAATCCGGCCGCCCCCAAGGGCGGGCGGGTTGTTACCGGCAATGTCGGCAGCTTCGATTCGCTCAATCCGTTCACCGTCAAGGGCACCCCGCCCTGGCAGCTGCGCTACCTCACGCACGAGACGCTGATGGGGCGGTCCTATGACGAACCCTTCACGCTTTACGGGCTGCTGGCCGAATCGGTCGAAACCGGCCCGAATCGGGAGTGGGTCGAATTCACCCTGCGCCCCGAGGCGCGGTTTTCCGACGGCAGCCCGGTCACGGTCGAGGATGTGATCTGGTCCTACCGCACGCTGGGCAGCGAGGGTCATGCCCGCTATCGTGGCGTCTGGTCCAAGATCGACAGGATCGAGGCGACCGGACCGCGCCGCGTGCGGATGACGTTCAACGTCGCGGACCGGGAACTGGCGCTTGTTGCCGGTCTGCGCCCGATCCTCAAGAAATCCCAGTGGGACGGCAAGGATTTCGCCGAGGCCGGGATCAGCGATGTGCCGATCGGTTCCGCCCCCTACGCGGTGCACAGCTACGAGGTCGGGCGGAACGTCGTGCTGCGCCGCAACCCTGATTACTGGGGCAAGGACCTGCCGCTGCGCCGGGGCACCAGCAATTTCGACGAGATCCGCATAGAGTTCTACGGCGATGACACTGTGCTGAAAGAGGCGTTCAAGGGTGGCGCGGTGTCTTACGTGCGCGAATTCAACGCAGAGAAATGGGATGCGCAGTACAGCTTTCCCGCTGTCCAGCGCGGTGACATCGTCAAATCCGAAATCCCGGATCAGAAACCGTCGGGCATGGCCGGTTTCGTGATGAATACCCGCCGCCCGCCGCTGGACGATATCCGCGTGCGCGATGCGCTGATCCACGCCTTCAACTTCGACTCCATCAATGACACGCTGACCGGGGGGCGGCAGCCGCGGATCAGCTCGTATTTCTCGAATTCCGAGTTGGGGATGCGCCCGGGCCCGGCCACGGGCCGGGTCAGGGAATTGCTGGAACCCTTCGCCAGCGACCTGCCGCCCGAGGCGCTGTCGGGCTATGCCCTGCCCGAAAGCCCCGATCGCGTGCAGGCGCGGAAGAACCTGCTCAGGGCCCGCGATTTTCTGGCCGATGCCGGTTGGACCGTCGACGCGCGCGGTGTGCTGACCAACGCCCGCGGGCGCCCGCTGATCCTGAACGTGGTGCTGAAACAGGACGGGCTTCTCCAGCAGGCCTCGACGATGATGGATATCTATGCCCGCGCGCTGGAGCGTCTTGGCATCGCGCTGAAGATCGAAACCATCGACTCGGCGCAATATGATGCGCGCGAGGCCGACTATGATTTCGATCTGGCCTTCTTTCGCCGGGCGATCTCGTTGAGCCCCGGCAATGAACAGGTTTTCTATTGGGGCGCACAGGCGGCGGACACGCCCGGTGGGCGCAACCTGATGGGCATGAAATCGCCCGCTGCCGAGGCGATGATCGACGCGATGCTGCAATCCCAGACGCGCGAGGATTTCGTCGCCGCCACCCGCGCCCTGGACCGGGTTCTGACCAGCGGGCGCTATGCCATCCCGATCCAGCAATATTCCGTGGGCCGCATCGCCCATCTGAAAGAGCTGAAATACCCCAAGGACAATTTGCCGATTTACGGCGACGGCGTGCATTTCCTGCCCGAGGTCTGGTGGTACGAGGAAGATTGACCGCAACATAGCCGCCATTCGCCGCAATATCGCTGCGGGGGCGCGCCAAATTCGCCTTAATGGAATGTCAATCTGCCCGGTGCAAAAAGCCACGCGCTCACGCACGAGGGGTCGATGGACAAACCGGACCGCATAGCTTCACAGCTGCGTCACGCCCGCCTGTTCGAACTGATCCGCCAGGACAACATCCTGCGGGCCGCCAATCGCGCCGCGCCGCCACGGGAGGATCTGGAACGATCACAGATCCAGCGGTTTCTGGCACGCGCCGACAGATCGTTCAACACCGATACCGGCAAAGCGTCTAGTTCTCGCCCCTGAACCCCGTGGCCACGACGAATTTTTCCGAGCTGTCCGATCTCGATGCCGGCGGCTTGACATTGGCCACCTTGGCAAAGCGCTGCTTTAGGATCTTCTGCAATTCGCCCTCTGCCCCGCCGGCCAGCACCTTGGACACGAAGGTGCCGCCCTGTTCCAGCACGTCAAAGGCCAGCCAGGCCGCCGCCTCGCACAGCGCCATGATCCGCAGATGGTCGGTCTGTTTGTGACCCGAGGACGCCGCCGCCATGTCCGACATCACCACATCGGCCTTGCCGCCCAGCCATTGCTTGACCTTGTCGTCGGCACCGTCTTCCATGAAATCAAGGACATGGAATTCGCAACCGGCCAGCGGCTCGACCTCCAGCAGGTCCACCCCGATGATCCGGCCCACCGCCTTGCCGGATTTCTCGCCCAGGGCATTCACCCGTGGCACCGCCACCTGGCACCAGCCGCCCGGCGCGCAGCCCAGGTCAACCACCCGCGCCCCCGGCACCAGGAACCGGTACTTGTCATCCAGTTCCATGATCTTGAACGCCGCCCGACCGCGGTACCCCTCGGCCTGGGCACGCTTGACATAGGGATCGTTCAACTGACGTTGCAGCCAGCGGGTTGACGACGCACGGCGTCCGCGCGCGGTCTTGACCTTGACCGTCAGATCGCGCTGCCCGCGCCCCGAAGTGTTCTTGCCATCCGGCCCCTTCGCCATCACGCATCCCCATCCGTCAACACACCATCCTCCGACATCTGCGCATAAAGCATCCCCTCGCGCAGCCCCCTGTCCGCCACCGACAGCCGATCCGTCGGCCAGCAGCGCAGGAGCGCCTGCAGGATCGCCGCGCCCGACATGATCAGCGCCTGCCGGTCCATCCCGATCCGCGGATCGCGCCGGCGCCCGGCGGGCCCAAGCGCCAGGTAGTTGCGGATCACCTTGTCGATCTCGTCACTGGTCATGCGCAGCCCGTCCACCTTGTTGCGGTCATACCGCTTGAGGCCAAGATGGCTGGCCGCCACCGTCGTCACCGTGCCGCTGGTCCCGACGATCTGGAACCCCTCGCGCGGCGGTTCGTCCTTGTAGGGGGCGAACTCGGCCAGGTTCTCCTCGAAGAACCAGCTCATCAGCGCGAACCGGGCGCTGTCATCCTCGACATCGTTGAACTGGTCGCGCAACGTCGCCACGCCCAGCGGTACGCTGATCCAGTCCACCACCCTTGCCGCCGGACGTTCGCGGGACGCGGCGTGAAACCCGTTATGCATCCGCATGATGGATTTCGGCCGCTCCGCCGGGGGGACATCCGTCAGGTCGATCCACACCAGCTCGGTCGAGCCGCCGCCGATATCGACCACCAACAGCTGATCGGTGTTGCGGCTGACCAGCGGCGCACAGGAAACGACGGCCAGCTGCGCCTCTTCCTGGGGTTCGATGATATCCAGCTGCAACCCGGTCTCGCGCCGCACCCGGGCCATGAATTCGCTGCCGTTGCTGGCGCGGCGGCAGGCCTCGGTCGCCACCAGGCGCATCCGTTTGACGCGATGCCGTTTCAGCTTTTGCTGGCATACCCTCAGCGCCTGAATCGTCCGGTAGATCGACGAGCGCGACAGCCGCCCCGAGCGTTCTAGCCCGGCGCCCAGCTGTACCGATTTCGAGAAGCTGTCGACCACCACGAACTGACTGCCCTGCGGCTGGGCAATCAGCATACGACAACTGTTTGTTCCCAGATCCAGCGCCGCGTAGAGGTTGGCTGGATCGGGCGAGCTCAGTGCGGGGCTCTCTACCGTTTCAGGGATCGCGCCCGCACCTTCGGGACGCTTGGGCGTCATGACGTCACGCCCTCCATTTCGAGTTGCCCCCAAACTAATTCCAATCCGTTCGTCGCGCAAGCATTGGCGATATCGATCATGATCTTGAGATATTTTCACAATTTCTGCGGTAGCCGCGCCCGTCGGGTGTAAGCTAGGGTGCGCGCGTCGTTCATGATCGCAAACTTGTCGAAAATGGATGTCGCATTTGAACCATGCTGCTTTAGAGAAAGGCAACTGGGCAAAGAGGAATCAGCCATGGTTGACGTAACCATCGTGTACTGGCGGGACATTCCCGCACAGGTGATTGTCGGCAAGGGCCGCCGGGGCGCGAAAAAGCAGCTGCCGGAACGGTTCGAACAGGCTATCGACCGCGCCGCCATGAAGGTGAACGCGAAAAGCACCGATGATTACCTGGCCGAATGGCGCAAGGCCGATCCCTACCCGGTCGAAGGAGATGCCGATCAGGTGGCCGAAACCGAGGCCGCCCGGCTGGACGCCGAATATGATCAGGACCGGATCAAGGCCCTGATCGCCAATGATGGCTGGGCATGAGCCCGAATATTGATGGGAGGCCGCAATGGCTCTTTTGAACTTCCGCAAGCGCGAAAAACCGGGGACGCCCTCAGTCAATGGTCAGGTCGAGGCATTCCTCAGGGATTACTCGATCGAGGTGATGCCTCGGACCGCTGAGAAGGTCGAGGATTTCCGCGAACTGCTGCCCGCCGGCACCCGTGTCTACATCGCCCATATCGAGGGCACACCGATCGAGGACATGGTCGCCACCGCCAAGCGCGTCAACGCCGAAGGCTACAAGGTGATGCCGCATTTCCCGGCGCGCATCATCAAGGATCAGAAAACGCTGGCCGACTGGATCGCCCGTTACCAGGGCGAGGCGGATGTCGACCAGGCGCTGCTGCTTGCGGGCGGTGTGACCGAACCGCATGGCGATTTCCACAGCTCGATGCAGCTGCTGGAATCGGGAGAGTTCGACAAGGCCGGATTCAAGCGCCTGCATGTCGCCGGGCATCCCGAGGGCAACAGGGATATTGACCCCGACGGTTCGATGAAGAATGTCGAGGACGCACTGCGCTGGAAACAGAAGTTTTCCGAGACCACCGATGCCGAGATGGCGCTAGCCACGCAGTTTGCCTTCGACGCCAAGCCGATCATCGCCTGGGCGGACAACCTGGCCGCCGCGGGCATCACACTGCCGATCCACATCGGTATCGCTGGCCCCGCCAAGCTGCAGACGCTGATCAAGTTCGCCATCGCCTGTGGCGTCGGCCCGTCGCTGAAGGTGTTGCAGAAACGCGCGATGGACGTGACCAAGCTGCTGCTGCCCTACGAGCCCACCGAGGTGATCGCGGAGCTGGCCGCCCACAAGGCCGCCAACCCCGATTTCAATATCACCAACGTGCATTTCTTCCCGCTGGGCGGAATCAAGACCAACGCCACCTGGGCGATTGAAAACGGGGGCACATCGACCGTTCCCGCCAACCAACAAGGATAAGACATGACCCGCACCATCGTCGAAAGCAAAACCAAGACCGCCGTCATCGGGTTTGATGAACCGTTCTGCGTGATCGGGGAACGGATCAACCCGACGGGCCGCAAGAAGCTGGCGGCCGAGCTGGAAGCGGGCGATTTCTCGACCGTGGAATCGGATGCGCTCGCGCAGGCCGCCGCCGGGGCGACGGTTCTCGATATCAACGCGGGCGTGGTCTATAACTCCAACCCCAACCCGAACGAGACCGAGCCGCCGCTGATGACCAAGATGGTCGAGCTGGTCCAGGGGCTGGTCGATCTGCCGCTTTGCATCGACAGTTCGGTGCCGGGTGCGCTGGAGGCTGGCCTGCAAGCCGCCGAGGGCCGCCCTCTGCTGAATTCGGTCACCGGCGAGGAAGACCGGCTGGAACTGGTGCTGCCACTGGTCAAGAAGTTCAACGTGCCGGTGGTGGCGATCTCGAACGACGACACCGGTATCTCCGAGGATCCCGACGTGCGCTTTGCCGTCGCCAAGAAGATCGTCGAACGCGCGGCGGATTTCGGTATCCCGGCGCATGACATCGTGGTCGATCCGCTGGTCATGCCGATCGGTGCGATGGCGACTGCCGGTCAGCAGGTCTTCACCCTGGTGCGCCGCCTGCGCGAGGAACTGGGCGTGAACACCACCTGCGGCGCATCCAATATCTCGTTCGGCCTGCCCAACAGGCATGGCATCAACAACGCCTTCCTGCCGATGGCGATGGGTGCCGGGATGACCTCGGCCATCATGAACCCGATTGCACTGCCGGTGAAACCGTCCGAGATCGAGGCCAAGAAGGCCGAAATCGCCGCCGCCGGTATCGTGCTGCCCGAGGACATGGATGAAGAAAGCTTCTGCCAGCTCTTTGGCCTGGGATCGACCAAGGCCAAGGCAGGCAAGGAGATGGAGGCGATCATGGCCGCCAACTTCCTGACCAATAACGACCCGCATGGCGGCAACTGGATCAAGTTCAACAAGGCCCCGCCGAAGCCCGGCGAAGAAGCCGGCGCCCGCGGTGGCCGTGGCGGCCGCGCCGGGGGCCGCCGCCGCCGCGCCTGATCGCGGATATAGACAAACGAAGGCCCCGTCAGGTAGCGGGGTCTTTTTTTGTTCGGAATGTCCGCTCCGAGCCCAAAGCGGCCATGGCACCCTTGCCCGGAATCTAGGCGCGCAGCGCCCGACCGCCCTTATGGGCGGGCGCTTTTTCGAAGTTACAAACCCAATACTCGTTGGAGGTGTGTGTCACCATAAAGCGCGACTAGCATACGTAGCTGCGCCCACCCGCGGTCTGTCACTGCCCTCTGTTGTGAAGGTCCGTTTCGTCCCGCTTAGCGCTTGATGCTGCGGGCTGCACCAAGGTCTGTTTGCCATACTCTTGCCAATTTTCCGGGCCACAGTAGGGAAGGCACAAAACGTAATTGCAGAATCAAGACATGGCCGATCGAAAGTCATTTCAGGAGAGGCTGGTGCGCATCGCACCGAGAGTAAGTCGCGGAAGTCGCCCAGAGTCGGCTTCTCATCCAGAAGCGGGTGTGATTTCCTGGATTGTCTCCGTCGTGGTTGACATCGCCTTTAATGGATGGGCCTTTTTCTTGTCTGGCTTGGCGTTTGTTGTTTTCGCCGGTCTGTTTTTTTTGGATTTCTTTGGCATCGAAGTTGGCCTGATGGTCGCCGTAGCACTCGCAGCTTTTCTCTTTTTCGTTCTGAAGTCTGAGCTTTAAATTTTCTCAAAGATACGGCTGTGCGGCGACCGACTGACCAAACACACTGATTTGCAAATGAAGTTGGAAACACCCACTAGCGCTGCTGCTGCGAAGGCTCACTTTGTCCGCCAAGCAGACACAGACACGCCCACGGTTTCGGCTACATCAACCCCAGGTCGCGCCCCAGCATGGCAGCGTGAGTCCGGTTGCGCGCGCCAAGCTTGCGCGACAGCGTCTTGACATGAAGCTTGACGGTCACTTCCTGGATATCCAGGTCACGGGCGATCTCCTTGTTTGATTTCCCCTCTGTAATCCCCAGAAGCACGTCGCGTTCCCGCGGGGTCAGGGTGACATCGGCCTCATCCGCGCCCTCGTCATTCAGGAACTCCAGCGGCATGTAGACCTCGCCGGTCAGCATGTGCCGCACCGCGTTGACCAGGGATTGCGGCGCAAGCGTCTTGGGCAGAAACCCGACAGCCCCCGAGGAAAGCGCGCGGCGGGCAACATCAGGCGTGGCCGTTCCGGACAGAATAGCCACCGGATACCCCGTCTGCGAACGCATCCGCGCCAGGCCTGAAAGCGAATCCATCCCCGGCATCGAATAGTCCAGCATCGCCAGTTCAAACGGACCTTCCCTGCGCGCCACCTCCAGTGCTTCGTCCAGGTTCTGCGCCGTCGACACGTCGAATCCGCCCTGCAGACGCAGATAATCCGCAATCGTCTCGCGAACCAATTCATGATCGTCTGCCAGAAGTAATTTCCGCATGAGCGTTCTTTCGGTAACCATATAAAGTTCGGTACTTCGCAGCTTCGATTTCCCATAGCTGCGCAAGCCTGCAAGACGCGCGTTTTGTGCTTCAGTTTTTTTTGTAATGCCAGTCGATAATACGCGCTGGCTATACGATTGCATAGGGGGATGGTGCCGCCGGCCCGAAGCTGATTTCATTTTCTTTCCTGATCCGTTTGGAATCGTTAACGAATATGGTCAAAGCTAACAACTTATCCATGTTATTTTCTGTCATTTTCCTGACCGTTTCGGGCTTGATTGACACTGCGGCTGCAAATCAGCAGCCGGTCTTGCTGACCATCAATATCGAAGGAGATGACGGGCGCGAAGACAAGATCGTGACATTCACCAGATCCGACCTGATGGCACTGCCGGCGGTCACGTTTGAAACCAGCACGAACTGGACTGCGGGCACCCCTCATTTCACGGGCGTCGCCTTACGCAGTCTGCTGGACCCGCTGGACGTCACGGACGGCGAAATTGAACTTATCGCGATCAATCACTACAGTGTTTTCCTGCCGCTTGATGATCCCACCAGTGACGGGGCGATGCTGGCCTATCTGATGAACGGCAAACCGATGTCCGCCCGTGGCAAGGGCCCGCTCTGGCTGGTCTACGACTACGATTCCGACCGGAAATTCCGGACAGAGTCGGTCTATTCGCGCAGCGTCTGGCAACTGGACCGGATCATCATTTCGCGGTAGCAAAAGATTGCTGCCGGATCGAACGGAGGTTTCTTGGCGATACGAAAGCTGATCAGACGCATCATGGCCCGGCGCACCCAGCTGACCCTGCTGAGCGTGGCCGCGGCGCTGTGCCTTCTGGCCACTGTCATTCTGACCACGCAAGTATTCCTGAAACTCGACGAGTATCGTACGGCCCACAGCGATAACATCCAGTGGTCTGTGGCCAAGCTGGAAGTCGAACATGCACGATACCTTCACGCCATCGAACGCCTGACCCCCACCGATCCGGCCACCCTGGCCGATCTGCGGATGCGTTTCGACATCTTCTACAGCCGGGTCTTCACGCTGTCGTCGGCGGAAACGTACCAGGAAGCACTCAGCTCCAACCGCGCGCAGGAACTTGTCGCGACCCTGCGCGACGGCGCCGACCGGCAGGCCGACCTGATTGACGGCCCCGAATCCTCGGTGTTCCGGCGCCGCGACGAATTGCTGGCGATGGCCGACGACCTTGTCCAGACAACACAACGCCTGTCCAGCGTCGGCATCGCCTATGACGTGAACCGGCGTGAAACCCAGCGAACCGTGCTGGCCAACAAGCTGGTTCAGATGATCGCGCTCAGCCTGGTCCTGCTGGCAACGCTTTCCGCCCTGCTTGCGCTCTTCTGGCAGCTTTACATCCGGTACCGCCGCCGGGCGATGCAGAACCGCAATACGCTTAACCGGCTTGCGACGATCATCAACACGTCGCAGGACGCGATTATCGTGATGAACCCGTCCGGCGCGGTACTCGAAGGTAACAGGATCGCCAAGACGATCTTCGGGTTGCCGCATGACGGCAAGAACCGACCCGACATTTCGGAAATTCTGTTCAAGGCAGATGCCAACGGTACCCTGAACCCGGTGACCGGTGAGATGCTGATCAGATCGTGCGCCAATGGTCCCAACCTCTGTACCAAGCTATCCGCGCGCGACAATTCCGGGCGCATCTTTCCGGTCGAGATGTCGGCAAACCTGGCGTCGCGCTCGGGCGACAATGTCTGCGTCTGTTTCCTGCGCGACATCTCGCAGCGGGTCGCCACCGAAGCCGAGATGCGCGCCGCCCGCGACAAGGCGCTTGCCGGGGAAAGGGCCAAGGCCCGTTTCCTGGGCATGATCAGCCACGAGATGCGCACCCCGCTCAACGGCATTCTCGGCGCGCTCGACCTGCTCGACGAAACCCAACTGTCGCCAGAGCAGGCCCGCTATACCCAGATCATGCAATCCTCGGGGCAGCTGGTGCTCAACCAGATCAACGATGCGCTCGAAGTCACCCAGGCCGAGGGCGAGCCGCTGAGCCTGGTCAGCGACCACTTTGACCTGGATGGGCTGTTGACGGAACTGCTGCAGGGTCAGCAGGCCCAGGCGCTGGCCCATGGCAACACCGTCGAGCTGATACGCTCGACCGTTCCGCTTGGCAGCGTAACGGGGGATCCGAACCGGCTGCATCAGGTGCTTCTCAACCTCTTGTCGAATGCAATCAAATTCACCCGTGGCGGGCTGATCACCATCGAGGTCACCCGCCTTGGCCCGGTGGAAGCGCCGTCTGACGAGGTCGAATTCCAGATCAGCGACACCGGCATGGGCATCGACGAACGGGACCTGAGCCGCATTTTCGAGGATTTCGTGCGGCTGGACGACAACGGCGGCGCCGAAGGCACGGGGCTTGGACTTGGTATCGCCAAGCACCTCGTCACGCTGATGGGCGGCGAGATCGGTGCCGAAAGCGAACGCCACGAGGGCAGCCTGTTCTGGGTGCGTCTGCCCCTGCCGCGCGCGAACGATAGCGATGATATCGCCGACGCGGCGCGCCTGCATCAGATCCCGGCACGGGAACTGGACATCCTGGTGGTCGAAGACAACGACAGCAGCCGTTTCGTCCTGCACGAGATGCTGCGAAAGGACGGGCATCAGGTCGTGCTGGCCACAGACGGGCATGAGGGTGTGACCGAAGCCGGCAAGCGGCGTTTCGACCTGATCCTGATGGATATCAACATGCCCGGTCTCGACGGGATCGAAGCCACAAGGCAGATACGGACCGGCGATGGCCCGTCCCGCGACAGCCGCATCGTGGCGCTGACCGCGCATTTCCAGCCGGAACTCAACGAGCGTTTCCGCGGGGTTCAGATTGATGCCATCTGCACCAAGCCGCTGCGCCGCGCCGCCCTGCGTGACATCCTGGCCGGTGGTCCCGTCCGCGAGGCGCCCAGGCCCGGACCGGCCAGCGTCGACACCCAGGTGCTGGATCAACTCTATGCCGTGCTGCCGGTGAAAAACCTGACCCGTGTGCTGGATGCCTTCGTCGCCGAGGGCCAGGGTATTGTCGACAGGCTGGACGCGGCCAAGGTGGTTCCGGGTCAGGAACTGGCCGCTGAACTGCATCAGTTTGCCGGCTCGGCGGCTACTTTCGGGGCGGTGGCGCTGCAATCCGCCCTTTTCCGCGCCGAAATCGCCGCGCGCTCCGACGATACCGAGGCGTTGCGGCGCGTTCTGGCCACCCTGCCCGACCTCTGGCGCGACACGCTGAGCCAGATCGACAGCCGCCGCGCCGCCTAGTCACGGTCAATCATCGCTTTACTTTCGATCCCGTCAAATGTTCATTCAGAGAAGTTAGAAATGAACGCTGGCATGTCCGATGAAGAAATCCCAGCTCAGTCTCAAGTGGCTCGAAGTCTTTCAGCTGGTTGCGCGCAGCGGATCGGTGCAGACGGCGGCTGCACAGGCCGGGCTATCCGTCAGTACCGTGTCGCACCACCTGTCCAAGCTTGAGGACGTGCTAGGCGCGCCGCTGTTCGACCATAGCCGCCGGCCCATGCCGGTCACGCCCACCGGTGCGAATTTCTTGCGCAATGTGGACGAGGCCATGAGCCTGCTGCGCCACGCGGAAATCGAGGCACAATCCGGCCCGCTCTCTGATGCGCGCCATCTCAGCCTGGCGCTGGTCGAGGATTTCGACAGCGAGATCGCGCCGGAACTGGCCCGCATCCTGCTGACACAATTGCCGGGGTGCAGTTTCCGGCAACTGACCCGGCCCAGCCACGATATCCTGACCCTGCTGCGCAACCAGGACGTCGACATCGGGATCGCCACGCGCCCGCAATTCAGCCAGCCCGGGCTGGTGGAGGCGCCCCTGCTGCGCGATCCCTTCGTGCTGGCGGTGCCGCTGGACGCCGCCACCGCGCCCGAGGAGTTCCTGAGCGGCACCAGCCCCCTGCCCTTCCTGCGCTACAGTCAGAGCCAGATCATCGGCGCGATGATCGAGGCGCAGCTGCGGCGATTGCGCATTTCGCTGCCCAACAGGTTCGAGTTCGAGAGCAACCAGTCGATCATGAACATGGTGGCCGAAGGATGTGGCTGGGCTATCACCACGCCCGCCTGCTACGCCCGCGACGGGCGCTTTCACCGGCAGCTGCGCCTGGTTCCCTTTCCCGGCAAGGGGTTTTCGCGCACCCTTTCCGCCTTCATGCCCGAGGTTCACGACACCCGGACCAGCGCCACGGTCATCGCCACCCTGCGGCAACTGATTCAGACCCGGGCCATCGACCCGGCAGTCGCACAACTGCCCTGGCTGGCCGGCCAGTTCTGCCTGTTGACGGCCCCCCCGCAGCCAGATCTTTGATGGCCCGCATCAACGCAAAGGGCCGCCCCGAAGGACGGCCCGAAACTCGTATGTCGAGTGGTGGCTACTTGTGTTGCTGCACCGCGAGGCCGCTGAAGCCCCCCATGCCAAGATCGCTGATCAGCGTGGCTTCGCCGGTATCGAGATTGATCGTGTAGAACCCGGCACTGTCCGCGCCTTCCATTTGCAGAATGGCATAGGCGGCGTTCTCATCTTCGGCCGGCGACTTGATGTCGAAACCGCCCCAGGGTGAAATATCGGCCGGCGCCCCGCCGATCATCACCTTGCCGATGGTATCCAGCGTACCCTTGTTGTTGGCCAGGCTGATCAGCGCATCGGTTTCCGCGTCCAGCGCATATTGGAACGTGCTGCCCGCGGTCTTGTCGTTGATCGCGTTGGTATAGGCGTTGGCGAATACCATCGGTTTGGCGCCCGCGTTGGCGTCGCCATCGGCATAGGCCAGGCTGGTAAAGCGGCGCACCGAGTTGGCCTTTTCATCGCCGCCGCCGAACCCGTCGGGGAAATAGACCAGGTTGTCGCCATTGGTCGAAACCGCGCGCACGGCGTCGATCTTGTTGTTGAAGTCCAGCGCGACCATGGCATCGTCAGCGATTTTCGCGTCTTCCATGAACGTCGCGCCCAAGTCGGTCAACGCGCCCGAGGCGGTGTCGATCACATAGATCGTGCCATCGGCAAAACCCAGCAGTTCCTGCGTCACCGGACGCCAGGCAATCGCGTCCAGTTCCTCGGACAACGCAAAGGTTTCAACCTCGCCCGGCTTCTTGATGTCGCCCATCACCACCAGCGTCTTGCCGTTTTCGGCCAGCGCATAGCCTTTGTCACTGGCATGTCCGGCGGCGAACAGGGAGCTGGCGGTAAGCGCCAGAACCGAGACGGCTGTTAACGTGCGAAATGTCATAACTATCCTCTCTCATCGTTTTCACCGCGCGCGAAGGGCACCCGGTATGTTTTGAAGCCACGATGCAGGAAGGCAAAAAGTTTCAGCCGTGCATAAATTCCTTGCCCCAACAATGGGTCAGAGCCGCCATTCAGGGGCATAGATAGCAAGATATTCTTGTTTCTTCTGATACTTACGGGTTTAAATTAACTCACAACAGGATTTTGAAGTTTTTTCGGATTTCCGCGTCCACTGGATCGCTCAGATAGGCAGGATGATGCGTGGCCAACACCTTCTGCGCCTTCTCGCGCGCCCTCTCCCAGGCGTCGGGCGCCCCCTTGTCCTGCCACGATTTCGGATCGTCCCGATCTGCCAGTGCAGGATAGAAATAGTCGCGCTCCATCGCCGCCATGGTCTGCGCACCGCCCAGGAAATGCCCCTCGCCCAACACCGCCTCGCAAATCGCGTCATAGCCCAGGTTCTGCTCACTCACCTCGATCCCGCGCAGCGCCCGGTAGGTGGCCGAGTGCATTTCGTCGTCCAGAATGAAGGCCTCGAAACTCGCCCCCAGCAGGGAGGCCATCATCCCTGAGCTTTCGTAGATCAGATTGCCCCCGGCCAGCGCTGCCGCCAAAGAGGTAATGCCCTTTTCGATCCCGTATTGCGCATCGACCGCCTTGGCATCGGTCATCGAGGCGGCCACGCCCGACGGCAGGCCCAACCAGTTCGACAATTGCGCCGAGGCGGCGTTCAACACGGCGATCTCTCCGCCGCCCCCCGCGAAGGCCCCGGTACGCAGGTCGATCACGAGCGGCCAGTTGGAAAAGACCATCGGATGGCCGGGCTTGATGACGTTGACCATGACTAGGCTGGCCAGGGTTTCCGCCAGAGACTGCGCCAGGAACCCGGCCAGGGTTGCCGGGGCGGTGGCCCCTGCCTGTGCCGCGGTAATGCAGGACACCGGGATGTTGTGTTTCAGGCATTCAAAGGTCACGTCCACCGCGTCCTCTCCGTAGCGCATCGGAGAGATCACCGGGCTGATATGCGCCTTGACAAACGGACGGGCGGCAAAGGCGCCCTTGCCACCGGCGGCGATATCGAACATCTCGACGATGGGGCCGACATGTTCGGCCAGGGTAAACGCCGTGGCAACCGGCTTGGTGGTGTTCCTGAGCAGCGCATAGGCGGTGTTCACGTCCAGGTCATACGGGTCCGGCACATCCGTCGCGATGCAGCAACGGGTGAACCAGCTGACATTGGCAAGCGTGTCCTGCAGCCGGGCAAAATCATGCAGGTCGCGCAGGGTCGAGGCGCGATAGACATGCGTTTCCAGGTCCAGCACTTGCACCGCCGCACCGCCAGTGCCAAAATGCACCGCATCCCCGCCCACCTGGATCGAGCGCGCCGGGTCGCGGGCGTGAAAGGTGAATGTCTTTGCCGCCTTCGCGATCATCTCCTTGACCAGCGCCGGCGGCAGGCTGATCCGTTCATTGTCCAGCGGAACGGCCCCGGCCGAGATCAGCACATCCGCCAGCCGCCCGGGCACCTCGCCCATGCCCAGATGTTCAAGCAGGCGCAGGGCGGTGTCGTAGATATCGCGCATTTCCGCGTCCGTCAGCGGTTTGTACCGCCCGCCCGGCTGACCCGGCGGCGCCGGATTGGCTGCCGGACCCGCGGCGCGCTTTGCCATGCGTTCCCGCCGGCCCGATCTGCGGTTGGTGACCGCCATGCTGTTTGCCTCCGTTAGCCCGAGATGGCTCATTGGAAATCAGGCAGCGCCCTTCCGGCAAGGAGAATTCGCGCCGTAGCAATTAATCGAATTTCTGTTTCGATAACTTGGAAACTCGCGCCGCACCATTGACCCGAAACGGTTTTCGCGGCCTCTGATCATCTCAGATGAATGGAGAGACCCATGAAAACCCAGACCCGTTGCGTTGTGATCGGCGGTGGCATCGCCGGCTGCTCGACCCTCTACCACCTCACGCAAGAGGGTTGGACCGACGTGGTGCTGGTAGAGCGTGACGAACTGACATCCGGCACCACATGGCATTCCGCCGCGCAGGTGACGAATTTCGGCATGAACCAGACGATGGTTGGGCTCAAAACCCATTCGATCAACCTTTACAAAGAGTTGGCGGACGATCCTGACTATCCGATCAACTACCATCACGGCGATGGCGGCATCCGGCTGGCCAACACGCAGGCGCAGATGGACGGCTATCGCCATTTCGCCTCGATGGCGCGCGGCATGGATGTGCATTTCGAGGTGATCGACGCCGAGGAATGCGCCCGCCGCCACCCGCTGATTTCCACCGACAACCTGCTGGGCGGCCTTTGGGACCCGATGGATGGTGATATCGACCCCGCGCAGCTCTGTCAGGCGCTTGCCCGCCGGGCCCGGAACGCGGGCGCCGAGGTCTATCGCAACACGCCCGTGACCGGCCTCAGCCAACACAAGGATGACAGTTGGACCGTGCACACGACCAAGGGCGACATATCCTGCGAAGTGGTGGTCAACGCCTGCGGATACCGTGTCAACGAGGTGGGTGCGATGATGGGGGTGCACCATCCGGTCATGTCGATGGAACACCAGTATTTCCTGACCGAGCCGATCCAGGCGATCATCGACGCAGGCCACCGGATGCCGCTGCTGCGCTGCCCGATCAGCGACTATTACTGCCGGCAGGAGAAAAACGGCCTGCTCGTCGGGTTTTACGAACAGGAGTGCAAGACCTGGGGCATGGACGGGATCGACCCGAATTTCGTCAACGCGCTCTGCCCCGACGACCTGGACCGGGTGACGGATGTGCTGGAGGGCGCCTTCGCCCGGATGCCCGCACTGACCGAGGTGGGCATTCATACCGTGGTCAACGGCCCGATCACCTATACGATCGACGGCGCGCCGCTGGTCGGCCCGATCCCGGGCAGGCGCAACGCGTTCTGCATCATCGGGCTGCGCGCGGGGCTGGGCGAAGGCGGCGGCCACGGCTGGCTGCTGGCACAGCAGATCGTGCATGGCGAGGCCTGTTACGACACCTGGGTGCTTGACCCGCGCCGGTTTACCGGCCACGGCAATGTCGAACTCTGCGCGCTCAAGGCGATCGAGGATTACCAGAACGAATTCCGGTTCCATTTCCCGCATGAGCACCGCCCAGCCGGCCGCCCGGCCAAGACCACGCCGCTGACGCCGATCCTGGCCGCCGAAGGTGCGGAATTTACCGTGGTGAACGGCTGGGAAAGGGCGGATTACTTCAGACCCACCCCGGAATTTCACGAAACACATTCGTTCAAGTTCAACGAGGTATTCGACGTTGTTAAAGCTGAAATTGCCTCTGTCCAATCGGGCGTTGGTCTGGCCGAGGTCAACGGGTTCAACCGCATTGAGCTGACCGGCAGCGGCGTGCATGACTTCCTGGATCGGATGATCTGCGGGCGTGTGCCGCGCAAGGCGGGTCGCGTGGGGCTGGGCTATCTGCTCAACCATCACGGCATGGTCAAATCCGAGGCCACCATCGCCAACCTGCCGGATGGACGGGTCTGGTACGGCTCTGCCGCCGCCGCGGAATGGCACGACATGGATTGGCTGCAGACCCATCTGCGCCCGGGTGAGGATATGCAGATCCGCGCGCTGACCAATGACCAGACCATTCTGGTTCTCGCGGGGCCGAAATCGCGTGACGTGATGCGGGCGGTCAGCCGCGCCGACTGGTCCGATGACGCCTTTCCCTGGCTCTCGGTCAGGGAATGTTTCATCGGCATCGCCCCCGCCACGGTCATGTCGGTCAGTTTCTCGGGCGAGCGTGCCTATGAAATTCACGTCCCCAACAACCAGCTCTATGCGGCCTACCTGGCGCTGCGCAAGGCGGGCGCGGATCACGACCTCGGCCTTTTCGGGGCGCGCGCGGTCGAATCGATGCGGCTGGAGATGGGGTATCTGCACTGGAAATCCGACATCCTGACCGAATTCGACCCGTTCGAGACCGGGCTTGGGCGTTTCGTGAACATGGACAAGGATTTCATCGGCAAGGCCGCGGTGCAGGAACGCCTGGCCAATGGCCCCAGCAGAAGGCTTGTCACGCTGGAAGTGCATGGCACCGAGGCTCCGGCGCATCCGGGTGCGTCGCTGATGGATGGGGATAAGGTCGTGGGCACCGTCACCTCGGGCGACTGGGGGCACCGCGTCGGCAAGAACCTCGCCTATGCCTTTGTCGCGCCGGATCTCGCAGCGCCAGGTACGCGGACCAGCATCGACATCATCGGGCAGCTGGTTCCGGCCACGGTGATCGAAGACGGCCCCTACCCCCGGCAATTCTGACGCCGGGCGCAGGGACCGCGCACTCTTGACCTGTACAAAAAGCTAAACCCGTTACCCCACCAAACCGCCATCTTCGCGTTCGACCACGATCACGGCTGACCGCGGCAACCGTCCCTCGCCATCCGGGAACGGCGCGTCCGGGTGCTGGATGCCGACGAACATCGCGCGCCGGTCCGCCGACCAGCAGAGCCCTGTCACCTCGGACCCTTTCGGCCCGGTCAGAAAGCGTTCGATCCGCCCGGAAACCGGATCGCCCAGCAACATCTGGTTGTTGCCCATCCCGGCGAAATCGCCTTCGTTGCTGTCCTTGCCGTCGGTCTGGATCCAGACCATGCCGGTGCTGTCGAACTGCATCCCGTCCGGTGAGTTGAAGAGGTTGCCCTCGTTGATGTTGTCGGAACCGGCATTGGCATCCTGATGCACCAGCGGGTTTCCGGCCATCACATACAGATCCCATGCAAAGCGGGTATCGGCATGGTCATCATTGGCGGGATACCAGCGGACGATCTGGCCATAGCGGTTCTCGGCCCGCGGGTTGGGGCCGTTCATGGGCGTCTCGTCACCCCCCGCATTCGGTTTCACGCCGCGGTTCTTGTTGTTGGTCAGGCAGCAATAGGCCTCGACCTCGACCGGGTTCACCGACACCCATTCCGGGCGGTCCATCGTGGTCGCCTGCACGTTCGACGCGGCAGCCCGCGTGAAAATGGCGATCTGGGCGGTATCCATCCCCGTGGCCTCTGGTGTCAGCGCCAGCCACTCGCCTGTCCCGTCATCGTGGAACCTGGCCGCATAGAGCTGCCCGTCATCCAGCAGGCCATCCGTGGACGCGCCCGGCGTGTAAATGCCGTTCGAGACAAATTTATACAGGTATTCGCCGCGTTCATCGTCACCCATATAGACAACCACGCGCCCGTCGGGTGCCAGGGTAACGGCGGCATTTTCGTGCTTGAACCGGCCCAGCCCCGTGTGCTTGACCGGGGTCGAGGCCGGATCCGCCGGATCAATCTCGACCACATAGCCGACACGGTGCGGTTCATTGGGGTTCCTGGCGATGTCGAACCGCGGATCGAACCGGTGATAATCATAGCCCCAGCCCTTTGTGCCGACCCCGTAGCGTTGGTATCCGTCGGGCAGCGCGATATCCGGGTCGGAGGACCCGAAATAGCCGTTGAAGTTTTCCTCGCAGGTCAGGAAGGTACCCCAGGGGGTGCGCCCCGAACCGCAATTGTTGAACGTCCCAAGGGAGCTGGTCCCGGTCGGGTCGGCCTCGGTCTTCAGCAGGTCGTGCCCCGCCGCCGGGCCGGCGATCCGCATCGGGGTCAGGTGGGTGATGCGCCGGTTCAACGGGCTGTCGACGACCACCTCCCAGCCCTGCTCGTTCCGGGCGATTTCCATCACCGAAACACCCTGAAGCTTTTGCAGCTTTTCGACGTCGCTGGCAGAATCCGGTGTGCCCTCGGCGCGTTGCGGCAGGTTGATGTCGCGATTGGAATATTCGTGGTTCACCGCGATCACCTGGCGGTCGCCGATGGTGAAGGTTTCCATACCGTCGGTGTTTTCGCCAAATATGCGGTCCGCACCTTCGGCGCCGCCACCGGTGGCATTGTCAAAGGCAGGCGCATCCGAGAACAACGGGTCGCCCCAGCGGATCAGGACCTGCCAGCGGTAGCCTTCGGGAACATGCACGGTGCTGTCTGTCTGCGCGCGGATCGGAACAAAGCGGAACCGGTTTCCGGCACGGGCGGGCATCGCGGTCGAGGAGACCAGCGCGCCCATCGCCGAGGCGCCCGATCCCATCGCCAGGACGCCGCCAAGGAAGCTGCGCCGCGTCAGGGCGGCCTCGACGACGCGGTCAAACGTGGTTTCTTGCGGGCGGGGATCATTCATTTCGTCCCATGCGTCGGCGGACAGGGTGTTCAGATCAATGTCGTTCATGGCTCTGCCTATAATCTGGGTCGATGCTCTGCCTGAGAATCTAGCTGATTCCTGTAACAACCATACGATGTTTTTTTTCGCCCGCGGCGCGGCGGCGCTGAAATTCATTTCGCCAAAACGCCCCCTGGCGCAATAAATGGAAAGGTTTTTGGGGCTGTGGCGACATCTTTTTCGCAAAACGCGCTTGACGCCCCTCGCCGCCGCCCATAATGTCTCGCGCACGCAGCATTGAGGAGTCGCAGGCGTGGTAACGCTAGTGGTCATCGTGGGAAAATGGCGCATGGGCCGGTAACGGACACCATAACGGTTCCCCATGCGCCCCCGAAAGATCGGGGGCTTTTTTATGCCGCGTGAGCAAGAGATGGATGTCATGAACGGAGTGAAGCAATGACACGTCAGATGACCGGAGCGAAAATGGTGGTCCAGGCCCTCAAGGATCAGGGCGTGGATGTCATATTCGGATATCCTGGCGGTGCCGTGCTACCGATCTATGATGAGGTCTTTCAGCAAAACGACATCCGCCACATCCTGGTCCGCCACGAACAGGGCGCGGTGCATGCGGCCGAGGGCTATGCCCGCTCGACCGGCAAGCCCGGTGTCGTGCTGGTCACGTCCGGCCCCGGCGCCACGAATGCGGTGACCGGCATGACCGACGCGCTGATGGACAGCATCCCGCTGGTGGTTCTGACCGGCCAGGTGCCCACCTTCATGATCGGCAACGATGCCTTTCAGGAGGCCGACACCGTGGGCATCACCCGCCCCTGCACCAAGCATAACTGGCTCGTGAGCGATACCAAGCAGCTCTCGGACGTGCTGCATCAGGCGTTCCATGTCGCCACCTCGGGGCGCCCCGGCCCGGTGCTGGTGGACATTCCCAAGGACGTGCAATTTGCCAGCGCCGATTACACGCCGCCGCAGAAGGCCCGCACCGATCACTACCAGCCGCAGGTCAAGGGCGACATGGAGGAGATCACCGAACTGGTCGCCGCGCTGGAAAAGGCAAAGCGCCCGGTTTTCTATACCGGCGGCGGCGTGATCAATTCAGGCCCGGCGGCCAGCCAGCTCTTGCGTGAGCTGGTCGATGCCACCGGCGTGCCGATCACCTCGACCCTGATGGGCCTGGGCGCCTATCCCGCCAGCGGCAAGAACTGGATCGGGATGCTGGGGATGCACGGGCTCTACGAGGCCAACATGGCGATGCATGATTGCGATCTGATGATCAATATCGGCGCGCGGTTCGACGACCGGATCACCGGCCGCGTCGATGCCTTCAGCCCGCACTCGAAAAAGGCCCATATCGACATCGACCCCAGTTCGATCAACAAGGTCATCCGCACCGACATCCCGATCGTGGGCGACGTGGCCCATGTGCTTGAGGATATCCTCAAGGTCTGGAAATCGCGCGGCCGAAAGGTCAACCGCGAGGGGCTGCAGGCGTGGTGGGCCAAGATCGAGGACTGGAAAAAGATCAACTGCCTTGCTTACACGCAGACGGGCAAGACGATCAAACCGCAACACGCGCTCGCGCGGCTTGAGGCGCTGACCAGGGATCATGACCGGTATATCTGCACCGAGGTCGGCCAGCATCAGATGTGGGCGGCGCAATACCTGACCTTCGAGGATCCCAACCGCTGGATGACATCCGGGGGTCTGGGCACGATGGGCTATGGGTTCCCGGCCTCGGTCGGCGTGCAGATCGCCCATCCGGATGCGCTCGTGATCAACGTGGCCGGCGAGGCCTCGTGGCTGATGAACATGCAGGAGATGGGCACCGCGGCGCAATACCGCCTGCCGGTCAAGCAATTCATCCTCAACAACGAACGCCTCGGCATGGTCCGCCAGTGGCAGGAGCTTCTGCATGGCGAGCGCTATTCGCATTCCTGGTCCGAGGCGCTGCCGGATTTCGTCAAGCTGGCCGAGGCCTTTGGCGCCAAGGGCATCCTCTGCAAGGATCCGGCGGATCTGGACGATGCGATCATGGAGATGATCACCTATGACGGCCCGGTGCTGTTCGACTGCCTGGTCGAAAAGCACGAGAACTGTTTCCCGATGATCCCGTCGGGCGAGCCGCATAACAAGATGCTGCTGGGCGAGGCGTCCACCAAAGATGCCATCGGGTCCAAGGGCGCGGTGATGGTCTAGGACGAGCCGATTGAATCAAATGTAGGATGCGTGCCTGTGCGCGCCTTCCCGAAAGGAAACGAAAAATGTCCGCCCTGAAAATCAAAAAAGGCTCCACCAAGCATTCCGCCTATAACCTGCGGCCCACCTTCTCGGATCTGACCGAATCCCACACGCTGGCGATCGTGGTTGATAACGAACCGGGGGTGCTGGCGCGGGTGATCGGCCTTTTCTCGGGGCGGGGTTACAACATCGACAGCCTGACCGTGGCCGAGATCGATCATCAGGGCCACCAGTCGCGCATCACCATTGTCACCACCGGCACGCCGCAGGTGATCGAGCAGATCAAGGCACAGCTGGGCCGGATCGTGCCGGTGCATGACGTGCATGACCTGACGGTCGAGGGCAAATCCGTCGAACGCGAACTGGCGCTGCTGAAGGTCGCGGGCGAAGGCGACAAGCGGGTCGAGGCGCTGCGGCTGGCGGATATCTTCCGCGCCAGCGTGGTCGACAGCACGCTTGATTGCTTTGTCTTCGAGATCACCGGCACGCCGGACAAGATCGACGCCTTTGCCGACTTGATGCGCCCGCTTGGCCTGAGCGAGATTGCCCGCACAGGCGTGGCCGCCCTGCCCAGGGGGCGCTAACCCGCATCAGGCCGATGTCACATCGCCTCGGCCCTGGGCGGGATTAGATCACGCGCCGGACTTTTCCGGTCGCCGGGGCGGGTTTCGCGAGTTTCGGTTCGAAAGCGACGATTTTCGACGATGCCGCGTCGGCCGTTGCCGCGGCTTCGGGCAGTTTGCCGGCCTGTTTGAGATCACGCGCCAATGTCGGATATTCGTCGGAGGATACCAGCCGAGGCTTGCTGGCCAACCGCATGTTCCGGTCGGCCCTGACGTCAAACTGCACCAGATCACCCGGTTCCATCTCGGCGTTTTCGATGCCGGCAGACCCATCGCCGTTGAAGAAGGCCAGGTCGCCGTGGTCTTCGCACCAGATAACGGCCCGATTTCTAACTTGATCGCTCCAGAGTACTACGCCAAACATTTCTTCCCCAATTTGTCATATTTATTTACCCCCAGGTCCGATATTGCGTTGTTAAGAAGGGTTACGACACTTTTAATTTTGCCTGTAATGCGTAAAACTTGTGTCAGTTAACCGGATTTCTGACGCTATATAGCATCAAATTTGACGTATTAAGAAAATGGGCGGGGTATTGCCGACTCAACATTATTTGAACACAAACGGAATTCTGGATGGAATGCGCCCGACGCGAGGACAATTTTGGCACAGAAAACCCAACACAGAGGGCGGGATCGCTCGCCTGATCCGGCGGAATTGCGGGGGATCTTCGGGCAGAACCTGCGTCACCTCAGCGCCGCCTACCCGTCGGTCTCGGGTCTGTGCCGCGACCTGGGCATAAACCGGACCCAGTTCAACCGCTATCTGTCCGGCGAAAGCTTTCCGCGTCCAGACGTGCTGCACCAGATTTGCAGTTTCTTCGGCGTTGACGCCCGCATCCTGCTGGAACGGGTCGAGGATATCGGGCCGGCCACGTCAGACCTGCTGAACCATCCCATGCTGGCGCAATTCTTCGGCCCCGAGCCGGTGGCGGTTGATGAACGGCTGTTTCCGAACGGGTTCTACCGCTTTGTCCGGCAGGCATTTATCGGCACGCATGATTTCATGACCGGGCTGGTCTTTGTCAAACGCGACGGCGGATACACGTTCCTGCGGGGTTACGAGCCGCGCCAGGCAATCCGCAAACAGGGCCTGTCGACCAATCCGCAAGCGCGCGAGTTCCGCGGCCTGGTCATGCGCCAGGAAGAGGGCGTGATGGCCATCGTCACCCACCGCAACGCGCTGGCCTGTTCGCTGAACTTCCTGACGCCGGAAAGGTCGTTTCAATCCAACCTCTGGGAGGGTTACGCCACCCGCACCGTCCGCGAGAAGGTGACCGGGCGCCGCGCCACCCGGATGGTTTACGAACATCTGGGAACGGACCGCGCCGCCATATTCCGCGCCGCACGCGGGGCCGGGCTGATCCCGCGCGAAGAGGTTCCGCCCTTCCACGCGCGCCTGCTGCAACCCGACCAGGCGTTCAGCTGATCGCGGCCGGCACGGCGATGATTTCTGTCGTGTTGGGACAAGTATCGTCGTGAATTGTCGGTTCCCTTCCTGGCGGCGCTGGCATGATATGCTAACGCTATCCAGGAGCCCGTCATGACCCAGAATGTCACCGATCTGTCCAATGTCCGTGTCGGCATCGACGCCGCCAACGGGCTGCCCAATGCCCACTATATTGACGAAAACGTCTTTGCCGAGGAACGCAACGCCCTGCTGTACCGCCAATGGGCGGGGCTGGCCGTGGCGGCGGACGTGCCCGAACCGGGCGATGCGGTCCCGCTGGAATTTCTCGGGATGCCGCTGCTGCTCATTCGCGACAAGGACGGAGATGTGCGCGTCTTTCAGAACATCTGCCGCCATCGCGGCATGATCCTGGTGGAAGAACCGCGCAAGATCGAGGGCGCCATCCGCTGCCCCTACCATTCCTGGTGCTATTCGACCAAGGGCAAACTGGTCAGCACGCCGCATGTGGGCGGACCCGGCCAGAACACCCATGAGGCGATCAAGCGCGACAATCTGGGCCTGAACGAAGTGCGCAGCCATGTCTGGCGCGACGTGGTCTGGATCAACGTCTCGGGTGATGCGCCGGCCTTCGAGGACGTCCATGCGGATCTGATCAGGCGCTGGCAGGATTTCGAAAAACCGCTCTATCACGGCGGGGCCGACAGCAAATTCACCCTCGAGGTGGCGACCAACTGGAAACTGGCGGTGGAGAACTATTGCGAAAGCTACCACCTGCCCTGGGTGCATCCGGGCCTGAACAGCTATTCCCGGCTGGAAGATCACTATCACATCGAGGAGCCGGGGCGGTTTTCCGGCCAGGGCACGATGGTCTATCGCCAACTGACCAATGAGAACGGCGAAACCTTTCCCGATTTCGACGATGTCGGCGCCAAGTGGAACGAGCAGGCCGAATATATCGCCGTCTATCCCAACGTCCTGCTGGGGGTGCACCGGGATCACGCCTTTGCGATCGTTCTTGAACCGCAGGGAACGGAGCGCACGGTGGAACACGTGCACCTGTACTATTCCGTGCCGAACAGCGACGGCGGCCTGCGGGATCGCAATGCCCGGCTGTGGAAGACCGTGTTCGAAGAGGATATCTTTGTGGTCGAAGGCATGCAGAAAGGGCGTCATGCCGACATGTTCGACGGTGGGCGTTTCTCGCCGGTGATGGACAGCCCCACCCTGATGTTCCACCAATGGGTCGCCGAAAAGATCGACACGTATCGCGGCATGGCACAGGCGGCTGAATGAGTGATCTGGATGCGCAGATGATCGCGGCGCACGAAGCGCAGGATCAGCAGGCGCTTATCCGGTTATACACGCAGGCGGCGGATCAGGCCAATGATCTGACCGCTGCCTGTTTCTACCTGACCCATGCCTACGTGTTCGCGCTGGAGGCCGGTGCGCCCGAGATCGCGACCCTGCATGCCCGGCTCAAGGCGCATGGCCGAGAGGAATGACGGATCATTCCCCGGGGATCAGCGTGGGCTTTTCCACCGAGGGACAGGCCAGCCGCGTCACCAAATTCATGACGACGATGGCCAGCAGGATCATCAGCAGGTAGACCGAAAGGATGGTCAGCGCGGGAACCGTATTGTTCAGCTGCGAGAACACGCCAAGCGCAACCGGCACATACCACGACACCACCGAAACCGACGCCGAGACGACGAAGACAGCCCGCTGTGACGCGGTGAACCCGTCAAACAGCGCCCTGCCGACCTGTCCCTGGAGCGTCGGAAGGATATAGCGATGGATGAAAATGCCGTTCAGCGTCAGGATCGTCACGATCACGAATTTCGCGTGCACCTTGGGATTGGCAAGCTTTGCAACATCCGTCATCGCATAGAAAATCAGAAACCCGATCCCGCTCAGCCACAGCACCCGAAGGCCGTTGTCGATGATCCGGGTTGAAAACAGGAACACGCTGAAGGTCTCATGACCGATCCGCCGGCACAGGAAGAACCGGAACAACATCAGGTCCAGCAGCGTCGCCCCGCCGAGGCCAAGTGCCAGGGCGATGAAATGCACGAAACGCAGGCCGGTTTTGATGGTAGTTGCCGGGTCATCCAGAAAGAGTTGCCGGAGAAAATCCAAGGTCATGTCGCGATCCAGTCTTAGAGTTTCAGTTGGGTAATTTCACTAAAACTGGACTAAAAACGTAAATACTTCGTCAGCGGCGTTGGTCTCTTCGCCTCAAAGGAATGGCTGATCAATCGGGGTCACAGCCATATTACGTTTGCTACCTGTGATTGCGGTCAAATGGAAGGGATACTGACCCAAGTTTTGGGGTATGCCTAAAATTACAGCAGTGGTGCCGATCCACGTTCGCTGTCAAACCAACGCTTGTACGGCGGTAGAGGCCCATGGCCGGCGGTGATGCAAAGTGGCCCCCCTGCCCAAGCGCAGAATTACCACGAAATTCCGCCGTCAGCCCATGCGGTCCAGCACCGCGCGGGCGGCGCGCAAGCCGGGTGCCTCACCGCCCTCGCCCAACCGTTCCATCGTCAGCCGCATGGCCGCGTTCTGGTCGCCGGGGTTTTCGATCAGATCCAGAAGCCTGGGCGCGATCACGTCGGCGCGGCAGTCCTTGCCCAGGCATTCCGGCACCGCGCGCGTGTCGCTGACCAGATTGACCAGCGTCAGCGTGTCCACCCGCAACATCCGCGAGATCACCGCCCGGCTAAGCCAGTTCATGTCATAGGCAATGACCATCGGCGTCCTGGCCGCGGCGAGTTCCAGCGAAACGGTACCGGACGCCGCCAGTGCATAATCCGCGGCGCGAAACGCCGCGTTCTTCTCAGCCTTGTAGGCATCGGCCGTCATCTGTCCCGGATCAAGGAGGATCGGCCGTTGCGGCCAGTTCTCCGTCAGTTCCCGCACCAGACCGGCAACCGTGGCGGTGGTGGGCAGCACCAGCCGCATGTCCGGGTTGGCCGCCAGGACCGGTCCCAGGGCTCCGCCGAAAACCGGCGCCAGGCGGCTGACCTCTCCGCGGCGGGAACCGGGCAGAACCAGCAGAACAGGCGCCTCGCCAAGTCCGTGCTTCGCCCTGAAGGTGCTGACCTCCGCCCCGGTGGCGACGGGCTCTGCCACCACCGGATGGCCAACGAAATCACACGCCATCCCGGCTGCTTCCATATAGGGCGGCTCGAACGGGAGAAGCGCCAGCACATGGTCGATCACCCGCGCCATCTTTTGCGCCCGGCCGGCCCGCCAGGCCCAAACGCTGGGGGCCACGTAATGCACCGTTCTGATATCGCTTTGCGCCTTTACCAGCTTTGCCACGCGCAGGCTGAAATCCGGGCTGTCGATGGTGATCAGGACGTCCGGTTCAGCGCTCAGCACCGCCTCGGCGGTCTGGTGCAACCGCCGCCGAAGATGCAGGTATTTCGGCAGGATCTCGGCCAACCCCATGACGCTGAGCTCGTCCATCGGGAAAAGGCTCTGCATTCCCTCGGCCTGCATCAGCGGGCCGCCAACGCCCTGAAACGTCACTTCGGTCAGTGATTTCAGCCCGGCCATCAACGCGGCGCCCAGCCGGTCACCCGAGGCCTCGCCAGCAACCAGGAACACCCGCATCACAGCGCCTTCGAGATCAGGAAGACACCCGCTTCCTCGAACAGTCCGAAGGTGGTTTCCCGGTCAAGGATCATGACCCGCCCGGGCTCGATCATCAGGCCGGCAAGGCCCGCTGCGGCGACAGCGCGCGCGGTTGCAGGCCCGATCACCGGCATGTCGATCCGCAGATCCTGGCCGGTCTTGGCCGCCTTGACATATACCCCCTTGTGGCCCCGGCGCAGATTGTCGGGCGTCGCGGCGATGTAATCCAGCAGCGCGTCGGTCCCCCGCACCGTTTCGATCCCGAGGCATTGCCCCCCCGCCACGGCGCAACCCTGCCCCACATCCAGCGGCGACAGCGCCGACAGGATCTCGCACGCCCGCCTCATGTCATCCATGTCCGCAGCGGTCGGTTCCGGCCCGATTCGCAAATTCTCATCGGCTGTCAGTTCAGGCAGCAATTCATGCGCGCCCACGACCGACACCCCCTGTTCCTCGAAGATTTCAATCACTGTCCGCAACAGCGCGTCGTCCCCGCGCTGCATCGCCGCCAGCAGGCGCGGCGCAACCGCGGTCATCACCTCGTCAAAGGCGGACGGGTCCATCGCCGGACGGGCCAGGGAACCGGCGAATACCAGGCGAGTGATCCCGGCTTCTTTGAGCGCCGCAAAGACGCTGCCCAATTTTTCGATCGGGTACTCGTCGGTATCGACACCCAGCTGATGCGGGATGCCGGCAAGGGTGATCTTCAGCGCGTCGGGATAGGCCCCGGCGATCTGCACCGGCAGGGCGCCGTTGCAGGCCAGAATGGCCAGGCTGCCCGCCATTACCCCTGCCCCGGCGTCAGAAAGGACCGATCGCTTGCACTGGTGACAAACTCGACGATCCGGCGCACATAGTCGCTTTCGGTTTCCTCGCCCAACCGTCGCGCGCGGTCCTGGAACGCGCCCTCGCCCTGCGCCAGCATCTGGAACGCGGCCCTGAGCGCGGTGATGTCGGAACGCGCCACGCCGCGGCGCTTGAGCCCCACGAGGTTGAGCCCATCAAGCGCGCCGCGCGGCGCCTGCACGAGGCCGTAGGGGATCACGTCATTGGCCACCATCGTCACGGCGCCGATGATAGCGCCCTCGCCGATGCGGACCCATTGGTGCACGCCGGATAGCCCGCCGATGATCACGTCATCGCCGATCACGCAATGGCCCGCCAGGGCGGCGTTGTTGACGATGATCACCCGGTTCCCGACGATGGCATCATGGGCCACGTGGCACCCGGCCATGAACAGGCCGTCGTCGCCTACGCGGGTCTCACCCCCGCCGCCATCGGTGCCGGTGTTCATGGTGACATGCTCGCGGATGCGGTTGCGCGCACCGATGGTCAGGCGGGTCTTTTCGCCCTTGAATTTAAGGTCCTGCGGCACCTCGCCGATACAGGCAAACGGGAATACGGTGGTTTCCTCTCCGATCCGGGTCACGCCGGTCACCACCACATGGGATTTCAGCACCACCCGGTCCCCCAGTCGAACCTCGGGGCCGATATGACAGAACGGGCCGATCTGGACCCCCTGCCCAAGCTGCGCGCCGGGCTCGATCACCGCGGAGGGATGGATGAGCGTCTCGGAACTATCGGCCATGGCGGTCACTCCGACGGAAGGTCCATCATCGCGGTGAACTCGGCCTCGGCCGCCATTTCGCCACCCACCTCGGCCACGCCGCCGAATTTCCAGACCTTGCCGCCGGGCTTGCCGCGCAGCGTCGTCAATTTCATCTCAAGCACGTCGCCGGGCGTTACCATGCGGCGGAATTTGCAATTGTCGATCGACATGAAATAGACCAGCATGTTGCGATCTTCCATGCCCAGCGACGTACCGACCATCACCGCCGCCGTCTGCGCCATCGCCTCGACGATCGTGACGCCCGGCATGATCGGCTTGCCGGGGAAATGCCCCTGGAAATGCGGCTCGTTCATGGTGACGTTCTTGATGCCGCGCGCGGTTTGATAGCCGTCGATATCCACGACCCGGTCCACCAGCAGAAACGGATACCGATGCGGGATAAGCCGCTGGATCAGGTGAATATCCGCAGATTTCAGCGGCTCTGTCATAAGGTGTCCTTTCGCACTGCGCTCTGGTCCTTGTCCCTAGCAAGTCGGGTGGCATTGGGCAAGCAAGGCTATTGCTGCGCGGGCTCTTCCTCTGGCACGTTTTCCGGTGCGTTCTCTGGCACATTCTGTGGTGCGTTCTCTGGCGCGTTTTCCTTGCGGGGCCCGGCCCCTTCGCCGATCTCGGCGTCGACCCGGCTGATTGCCAGCGGCGTTATGTCGACGACATCGGCCCGCAGCAATACGGTGCGGATGTCCAGAATGACAGCGCCACCGGTTTCGCGCATCAACTGCACCAGAACCGGTTCGACCATGCGCATGAAGGTGACGGGCGCGCGGTCGCGGCGGCGTTCCAGGTCGCGCACGGCGCGTTCGCTGTCGCGCCGGATTTCCTGTACCTTGGCATCAAACGCATCGGCCAGGTCGCGAAATTCCTCGGGCGTCTTTTCGGCGCGCAGTTCCGTCAGAGACAGTTCTTCGGCTTCCAGTTCAGCCTCGATCTTGCGGTTGCGGGCAATCAGCTTTTCCCGCTCGGCCAGGTATTCGCGGTTGATCCGCTGGCCCAGCAGGGTCTCGGAAAACAGCCTGTCCGGGTCCAGCACCAGAATATCGCTTTGCACGACCCCCACTTGCTGGGCCATCGCCGGCGGCGCGGACATGACCGTCAGGGCGACCATCATGCAGATGATGGCCGATACCCTGTGCATCATCAAAAGTCCGACCTGACCGTGATGTCGAATTCCTGCTTGCGGTCGCCCGGTTCGGATTTCAGCGGTTGCGAGAAATTCAGCCGCAGCGGTCCGAACGGTGACGCCCAGAACAGCGAGAAGCCGATCACGTGGCGATCATTGAACCCTGTCGAGGCCAGCGGCCCGGTCGCACCCGTTGTATCGACATCCCAGATCGCGCCGATGTCGTAGAAGACACCGCCTGACAGGCCGAATTCCTCGGGCGTACCCAGGGGAAACTCGGCTTCGAACTTCAGGGCCGCGAAAAAGTTGCCGCCCAGTTGTTCGCCCGATTCCGTCGGGCCGATCCCGTTGGGTTCGAACCCGCGAATGATCTGGTGCGAGTAGCGGTCGACAAAACGGCTATCCTGACTGCCAAGGTAGTTCAGCGCGCCCCCTTCGGCGATTGCCCGCAGCGTGACTTCCTCGTTCAGGACCCTGGTCTGCGCCACCGCACGCACGGTGGTTTCGATATAATCGCGGTCGCCGCCCAGCCCGCCGAATTCCTGCCCGAAGGACAACAGCACGCCGGCGTTCGGATTCAGGCCGCTGCGCCGCGTGTCGTAGCTGAACGTATACCCAAGCGCGCTGGCAAAGGTATCGCCCTGCGCGACCTCGGAGGCCAGGATGCCGGCGACGCCGGTATAGTCGTTCATTTCCTTGTATTCGGCATTGTAGAAAACTTCGAACCGGCCGTTTTCGCTGATCGGGAAGGTCAGGCTGGGACGGAAGACGCCGATGATCGTGTCGAACAGGCTGAAATCGCTGTCGGTTTCGATCAGTGAGAAATCAAGCCCGAATTCGACATCCCGCCCCAGAAAGGCCGGTTCCCGGAATTCGATCGAATAGTTCAGGTTGTCCGCGCGCCCGGCGAAGGAGAAGCCAAGCGTTTGGCCGCGTCCCAGGAAGTTGCGTTCGCGGAAGCCGACCGAGGCGCCAACACCGCCGCTGGTCGAGTAGGTCACACCAAAGGACAACGAACCGGTCGTGGTTTCCTCGACATCCACATCGACGATCACCTGATCGGGGCGCGAGCCTTCGCGCGCGTTCACGTCGGTGTTCGAAAAGAAACGCAGCACACGGATCCGCTCGGCCGCCTCGCGGATCTGGCGCGGGTTGAACGGATCGCCCTCGACCGCATCGAACTGCCGGCGGATGACGCGGTCAAGCGTCGTGGTGTTGCCCTCGATGTCGATGCGTTCGACAAAGACGCGCGGCCCGCGGGTCAGGACGAATTCGACATCCAGTGTCAGGGCGCGGTCATTGCGGGTGATCCGGGGTTCGACGCGCAGGAAATCAATGCCCTTCCGGACCGCCAGCCGCTCCATCCGCGCGATCGAGTTCTCGACCAGCGTGGGCGAATAGACAACGCCCGAGCGGACCTTGAGCGCGGCCTGGAATTCATCGGCATCGGCCTCGTCGATCTCGCTGACGGTGGTGATCTCGCCAAAGCGGAACTGCTGGCCTTCCTGGATGTTGAAGGTCACGAAATAAGTGTCGCGCGCGCGGGCAACCTCGGCATTGGTGCCGGTGACACGGAAATCGACATAGCCGCGCGACTGGTAGAAATCGGTCAGCACCTGCTTGTCGAATTCAAGCCGGTCCTCGACAAAGGTATCGCGGGCAACAAGGAACCGCAGAAGCCCCGCCTGCTTGCTTTCGATCACCCGGCGAAGGCGGCGGTCGGAATAGGCCTTGTTGCCGACAAAGCTGATGCGCTGAACCTCGATCGCCTTGCCTTCGAAAATCTCGAACACAAGATCGACGCGATTGTCGCTGCGGCGAATGACACGCGGTGTCACCCGTGCTGCGCTGCGGCCGTTCTGGGCATAGGCATCGACAATGACCGCCGCGTCGCGTTCTGCCTTTGTCGGGCTGAATACCTGGCGCGAGCGGCTTTCGATGAAGCCTTCCAGTTCTTCATCCTTGATCTTCCGGTTGCCTTCGAAGGCAATCCTGTTGATGGTCGGAAACTCGACGACCTTGATCAGCAGCGTACCGCCGCGCGGCTCCAGTTCGACGCTTTCAAAAAGACCGCTGCCAAGGATGGCCTGGTAGGCGTCATTGACCTGGGCGGCGGATACGGTCTGTCCGCGCTGAATGTTTGCATAGGTCAGGATGGTTGCGGTTTCGACCCGCTGGTTGCCCTCAACCGTGATCGCGCCGAAACGGTAGGTCTGCGCCGAGGCCCCCTGGGACACGGACAAAAGCGTGACCGCCAGCAGCGCCATGAAGACCAACCTGAAGCGGCTTAGATATGTTCCCCATCCTGCCCCGTTGGAATTCAGCCGCCCCGTCACATACTTCATTGGTCAAAACCCAGTCAGTCACCCCGTTTGCAAATGTCAGTAACCGGATTGCCCGGCCTTGTCAAAATGCCAATGACCACGCCTTTGAACAAAGCGTAAAGAGGCTCAATTATGCAAAAATTTAGGGGATCAGAGCGAGCCGACGAAACCGCCAAGCATCAGCGCAACAAGAATCGTCGCCAGGTAAACCAGACGGTCCCAGTTCAGATTGAAAAGCAGGCTGAGCCCGCGGTATCCGTGCATGATATGTTGCATGATCTTGCGATATTATTCCTTCGACTGATCCGAGGATGCCCGAGGAATGTGTCAGCTTTAGGTTGTGAAATGTGGCGATATTGTGACGATGCCTGTCAGGGGCACAACAGGTCCGTGCCGATCGCAAATGCCATGACCGCCAGTATCAGGGTCAATCCGATGGTCATCAGCAGGCGCAGCGCCCGGTCGCTGGGCGGCCGGCCGGCAACAGCCTCGTAGGCGTAGAACACAAGATGACCGCCATCTAGAACCGGAATCGGAAAGAGGTTCAGCAGGCCCACTGCCGTCGACAGGAAAGCGATGAACAGGATGAAGCTGTCCGCCCCCTGCCGTACCATCGCACCAGAGACCTGGGCGATACCGATGGGACCGCTAATGTTGCAACTGCTGATCCTGCCGGCAATCAGATGGTAAAGGCCCGACAGCGAGGTTTCGATCACCTGCCCGGTGCGTTCGACCCCGCCGATCACGGCATCGCCCAGGCCCAGCCTTTCGGTTGCCGGCTCGAACGCGAGGCCACCGGAGATGCCGATGCGCCAACTGGTCTTGAACCCGCCTTCGGGCTGCGGTTCGTCCACACGGCGCGGGGCAAGCGCGAAATCCAGTATCTCGCCCTCGCGCCAGACTTTCAGCTGCAAGGCCCGGCCATCCGATGTCTCGACGATATCTTTCAGTTCGGAAAAGGCGGAAATGGGCTGTCCGTCGACCGCGGTGATGACATCGCCCTGGCGCATGTCGATGTTATAGGCCGCCGATTGTGGCGAGATGTTCACCGCCCGGGGCGGCATCGGATAGGGGCCGGTCACATCCACCTCTTGGCCGTCGCGCACCACCGAATAGGTCAGGCTGGAAGAGATGGGCAACGCATTGATGAAGTCGTCGAACGCGCCGGTCTCGTCGAGATCCGGCACGGCGACATCCTCGATCGCCAGAAGCTGGTCGCCCGGTTGCAGGGTGTACCCCTCGCCCGGCAACGGCGAAACCTCACCGACGACAAGCGGATCCGCCACCCGGCCCTGGAACATGATCAGCCCGGCAAAGACCACGATCGACAGGATGAAATTGAAGACCGGGCCCGCCGCCACCGTGGCCGAGCGCGCCCATAAAGGCGCGCCGATCATCGTCTGGCGCCGCATTTCCGGAGTCATCTCCTGCACCGCGCTGCTGTCGGTATTGGCGCTGGCAGCGTTAGCATCGCCCAGGAACTTGACATAGCCGCCGAACGGCAGCAGGGCGAATTGCCAGCGCGTGCCGTGCTTGTCGACCCTCGAAAACAGAACCGGGCCGAATCCCAGCGAAAACACCTCGGCCTTGATCCCCGACCAGCGGCCGACGATGTAATGGCCGTATTCGTGGATCGCCACGATCACCGACAGGGCAACGACAAAGGCCAGGATGGTCGTGAACAGGCTGCCGAATTGCGGGATCAGTGTGGTGATGTCCAAAACGAGTTCCTAATCTGCCTGTTCACGCATGACGTCATCGACGCAGTTACGTGCCATTTGGTCTGCTTTCAGCACCGTATCAAGGGTGATCTCGGCATCATTGTGGCCGTGACCGGGCGTTTGCCGGGTCAAAACCTCTTCGACAAGGCTGGTCATATCACAAAATCCGATCCGCCCGCCGATGAAGTGATCCAGCGCGCGTTCCTTGGCGGCGTTGAAAATCGCGCCGCTCAACCCGCCCAGCTTCATGACCTCGCGCGCCAGCCGCAGCGCGGGATAGCGCGCCAGGTCGGGCGCTTCGAACGACAGTTGCCCGATCCCCGCCAGGTCCAGCCTGTCCACCGGCAGCTCGGTGCGTTTGGGCCAGTTCAGCGCATAGCCGATGGCATGGCGCATATCCGGGGGGCCGACATGGGCCATCAGCCCGCCATCGCAGAAACCGACCAGCGCATGCACCACGCTTTCGGGATGGATCAGCACCTCGATCTGGTCCGGCGCAAGCCCGAAGAACTCGCGCGCTTCGATCACTTCCAGCGCCTTGTTGAACATCGACGCGCTGTCGATGGTGATGCGCTGACCCATGTCCCAGTTCGGGTGGGTCGAGGCCTGTTCGATCGTGGCACTCGCAAGTTTTTCAAGCGGCCAGTCGCGGAAGGCACCGCCGCTGGCAGTGATGATGACGCGCTGTACGGTGTCCAGGTCTTCGCCCACCAGCGCCTGAAAGATCGCCGAATGTTCGCTGTCGACCGGCAGGATACGGGCATCATTGGCCCGCGCGGCATTCAGCAGCAGCGGCGCGGCGGCAACAAGCGATTCCTTGTTGGCCAGCGCCAGCGTGGCGCCCTGTTCCAGTGCCGCAAGCCCGGGCCGCAGCCCCGCCGCACCGACGATCGCCGACATGACCCAGTCCGCCGGGCGCGAGGCGGCTTCGACGATGGCCGCATCACCTGCCGCTGCCTCGACCCCGCTGCCCGAGAGCGCCGCGCGCAAATCCTCCAGCAGGTCGGCCTGACCGATCACGGCAATGTCAGCGCGCATCGCGATGGCATCTTTCGCCAGTTGCGCCACGTTGCGTCCGCCGGTCAGCGCGACGACCTCGAACTGCGCCGGGTTGCGGCGGATCAGGTCGAGCGTATTCTGCCCGATCGAGCCGGTCGCCCCCAAGACTGACACCCGTTTCATGCGACCCCCGGCAATGCCCGCGCCAGCCAGAGGATCATCACCAGCATCGACGCGCCCAGCAGCGCATCGAGGCGGTCCAGCACGCCGCCATGCCCCGGGATCAGGTTCGAACTGTCCTTGACCCCCAGGCGGCGCTTGACCAGGCTTTCCAGGATGTCGCCCATTTGGCCGGCGAAGGCCACGAGCATCGACAACGGCACCAGCGCAATCCCGGCCCGCGTGGGCCCGGCAAAACACAGGCCCACAGCGGCGGCCCCGATCCAGCCCGCGACGGTGCCGGACCAGGTCTTCTTGGGGCTGATGCGCGGCCAGAACTTGGGGCCGCCCAGCATGCGCCCGGCGAAATACCCGGCGATGTCCGACACGATCACGATCAGCACCACCCAGGAAATCCAGATCAGCCCGGCCTCGTCCCGCAGCACCCAGACGGAAAAACCGGCGACCAATATCCAGGCGGCAAACGGGGTGAACAGGGTTTTCTGGCGCGAAACCTGCCCCGCGCCGACTAGGGACGCGGCCAGCAGGATCGGAACGACCAGCAGAAACGGCACGACGGTGGCGATTGTGACCGCCGCGGCCCCCAGCAGGCTGATACGGATCGCCGCGGTCTGCTCGGCGCCGAACATGCGGGCCGCTTCCCAGATCATGATCCCGCAAAGGCCGATGACGGTGATTTCAAAGATGATGCCGCCGATCCAGATATCGACGGCCCCGATCAGCGCCATTGCCACACCCGAAATGACCCGCGGGGCCAAGTCCGACCATTTGGCGGTATCGCTCATGCAGTCAGGGCCCCGAAGCGACGCTCGCGCGTGCCGTATCCTTCCAGCAGGTTTCTGAACACGTCCTTGGTGAAATCCGGCCACAGCGTGTCGATGAATTCGTATTCGGAATAGGCCGATTGCCACAGCAGGAAATTGGAAATCCGCGCCTCGCCACTGGTGCGGATCACCAGATCGGGATCGGGCAGCACGCAGGTATCGAGGTATTTGGGCAGGGTTTCCTCGTCGACATCCTTGGGGTCCAGCCGACCCGAGGCCACATCCTGCGCCAGCCGCTTGGTCGCGCGCGACACCTCGTCTCGGCCGCCATAGTTCAGCGCGATGGTCAGGTTGATCCCGGTGCACTGGTTGGTCATGGTTTCGGCTTCGTCCATCAAGACGCGCAGTTTCGCGTCCAGACGCAGCCGGTCACCGATGAACCGCACCCGCACGTTGGATTTCACGAATTCCTGCATCTCCTTCATGATGTAGCGGCGAAACAGGTTCATCAGCCCGGCAACCTCGGTCTGGGTGCGCTTCCAGTTCTCGGTCGAAAACGCAAAGATCGTCAGGTACCGGACCCCCAGTTCAGGGCAGGATTCGACGATTTCGCGCACCCGGCGCGCGCCGGCATGATGCCCGAAAAGCCTGGGCCGCCCGCGGGCCTGCGCCCACCGTCCGTTGCCATCCATGATGATGGCGACATGGCGCGGCCCCGTTGCGGGATGCGCGATTTCGGGCTTATCCGGTTGAAGGTTCATCAGACCTGCATGATTTCTGATTGCTTGGTTTCAAGCGCCGCGTCGACATTGCCGATATAGGTATCCGTCAGCTCCTGCACTTCGGTTTCCCAGAATTTCTGATCATCCTCGGACATGCCGTCGCCCTTGGCCTTCTTGATCTGGTCCATCCCGTCGCGCCGCACATTGCGAATCGCGACGCGGGCATGTTCGGCATATTGCGAGGCCACCTTGGTCAGTTCCTTGCGGCGTTCCTCGTTCAGTTCGGGGATGGGCAGCATGATGATCGTGCCGTTGAGCTGCGGATTGATCCCCAGGCCGCTCTCGCGAATGGCCTTTTCGACCTTGCCCACCAGACCCTTGTCCCAGACATTGACCGTGACCATGCGTGGCTCGGGCACGTTGACCGTACCCACCTGGTTGATCGGTGTCATCTGCCCGTAGGCATCCACCATCACCGGCTCCAGCATGCTGGCCGATGCGCGCCCCGTCCGCAGAGAGGCAAATTCCGTCTTCAACGACGCGATTGCACCGTCCATCCGCCGCTGCAGGTCGCCTGTATCAATCTCGAAGTCTTCCGCCATTACGGTTCTTCCTTTGCTGGGCGTTTATCGCCTTTGTTCTTCCTTAGCGTCAACCGTGCACGGTTGTATAGGTTCCGTCGCCCGCCAGTATCCCCCGGAACCCGCCCGGCTCATCCAGCGAAAACACGATGATCGGCAGGTTGTTGTCGCGCGCCAGCGCAATCGCGCTGGCATCCATCACCTTCAGGTTCTTCGCCAGCACCTCGTCATAGGTGACGTTGTCATAGCGTTTGGCATCCGCGTGCGCCACCGGATCCTTGTCATAGATGCCGTCCACCTTGGTGCCCTTGAAGATCGCCTGGCAGGCCATTTCATTGGCGCGCAGGGTCGCCGCGGTATCGGTGGTGAAATAGGGGTTGCCGGTGCCCGCGGCAAAGATGCAGACGCGCTTTTTCTCAAGGTGCCGCACGGCGCGGCGGCGGATGTAGGGCTCGGCCACCTCGTCCATGCGGATGGCTGAAATCACCCGGCAGAACACGCCCAGCTTTTCCAGCGCGCTCTGCATTGCCAGCGCGTTCATCACCGTGGCCAGCATCCCCATGTAATCAGCCGTCGTTCGCTCCATCCCCTGGGCGCTACCCTGCAGGCCGCGAAACACGTTGCCGCCGCCGATGACCATGCAGATCTCGACCCCCAGGTCATGCACGGTCTTGACCTCGCGCGCGATTCTCTCGACCGTGGGCGGATGCAGGCCGAACCCCTGGTCCCCCATCAATGCCTCGCCGGATATTTTCAACATGACGCGGCTGAATCTCGTACCGGAGGGGTGGGTTTGGGACATTTGCACTCTCTGTTATTGGCGATCGGACAATCGCGCGCAAAATGTATGAAAACGACCAGAGGTTCAATCACAGAGTCCGCCAGCCGGGTGATTTCGCGCAAATCGGTCTCGCAATGACCCGGGAACTGCCGTATCTGCGGGGCCGATGACCCTGCCTGTCGATATTCCCGCGGACCGTCCGGTTCTGATTGCCGGGCCCACCGCGTCCGGCAAATCCGCGCTGGCGCTCAAGATCGCGCGTGAACAGGGGGGTGCGGTCATCAATGCCGACGCGCTGCAGGTCTTTGCCAACTGGCGGATTTTATCCGCGCGCCCCTCGGCAGAGGATGAAAGGCGTGCCCCCCACCGCCTCTATGGCCATGTCGCGGCGGAGGCCGATTATTCGGTCGGCCACTGGCTGCGCGAGGTCGCACCGCTCCTGTCCGGCGGGGACCGGCCGATCATCGTCGGTGGCACCGGGCTTTACTTTTCGGCGCTGACCGAAGGGCTGGCCGACATTCCGGCGACACCCGCCGCAATCCGCGCCCGCGCCGATGCCCTGCGCAAAGACCACGGGATACCGGCGCTGCTGTCCGATATCGACCCGGAAACACGGTCACGCATCGACATCAGGAACCCGATGCGGGTGCAGCGCGCCTGGGAAGTGCAGGCAACAACCGGTCGCGGGCTGGCCCACTGGCAGGACAGTACACCGCCGCCGCTGCTGCCCCTGGCACAGGCGACGCCGCTGTTGCTGGACGCCGAGAAAACATGGCTGAACCAGCGCATCGCCCGCCGGTTCGACCAGATGCTCGCCGGCGGCGCGCTGGAAGAAGCCCGGACCAACCTGTCGGGATGGAACCCTGGCGCGCTCTCGTCCAGGGCCATCGGCGCAGCCGAGTTGATTGCCCATCTCAGGGGAGAGCTGACGCTGGATCAGGCCCGCGAGGCCGCCACCATCGCCACCCGCCAGTTTGCCAAACGTCAGCGCACATGGTTTCGCGCCCGCATGGGCGGCTGGATGCCGATCGATCCGCTATCGCTTTGACATGGGCTTGGGGAATACCTGATAAACGGGATTAATTCGCACCCTGAGCGCAACAGCAGGCCCGAATAACGGCATGTCCCCCCCGATCCGCATATTGACCCTGTCGCAGTGGTCCGACGGCGACCCCTGGCGCTGGGAGCTGCAGCACAGCCTGGATGCCCATGCGCTGATCTGGACAACGCGGGGCCAGGGGCTGAGCATCATCGAGGGGCGCAGGCGCGGTGTTGGCGTCCACAATGCCATCGCCCTGCCCGCCCGGACGCTTTTTTCCTTCGATATGGGCAAGCAGGTCTTTGGCCTGATCACGCTGATTCCGCCCGGCAGCCCGATTCTGATGCCCGATGAACCGCAGCACCTGCGTATCCGCGATGCCCAGGCCCAGGCGGAACTGGCCGCGATACTGGAAGCGCTGCAACGCGAACAGACGGCCGCGCGCGATTTCGCGGACGAGGCGATGGTCGCGCAGGCGCACCTTCTGACCGTCTGGCTGCGTCGGGCGATGATTGCCGAGGAAGACCCGCTGAAGAAGGCAACCGCCACCGAGAACCTGCTCAGGGCGTTCTCGGCGCTGGTCGAACGCGATTACCGCACCGGCAAACCGATGGCTGACTATGCCCGCGCGCTTGGGGTCACGCCCACCCATCTGAGCCGCAGTTGCCGGCAGAGCTGCGGGCTGACCGCGGCAGAGATGCTGACGCAGCGCACGGTCCACGCCGCCCGCGAGATGCTGGAGGACGGCACCGAGCCGATCCAGAACGTCGCCTCATATCTGGGTTTCAACAGCGCCGCTTATTTCTCGCGCTTCATCCTGCAGAATACCGGCCATACGCCATCCGCGTTGCGCAAACGGAAATCAAAGAAATCCGAGCTGGTCCGCTCCGGCTGACCGGCGCCCCGCTCAGCTGCCCCAGATGATGCGCACGTAGTTCTTGGTTTCCTTGTAGGGCGGCACGCCGCCGTACTTCCTGACCGCCGCCGGGCCGGCATTATACGCCGCCAGCGCCAGCCGCCATGAGCCAAAGGTGCGGTATTGCTCTGCCAGGTAGCGCGCGCCGCCTTCGAGGTTCTCATAGGGATCATGCGGGTTCACCCGCAGCTTGCGGGCGGTACCGGGCATCAGCTGCGCCAGCCCGATCGCCCCCTTGTGCGACCGCGCCGTGGCTTTCCAGCCTGATTCCTGCTGTACCAGCCGCAGGAACAGGTCACTGGGCACGCCGTGGCGCCGTGCCGCATCCTTGGCCATTTGCAGATACTGGCCGCGATAGCGCCCTTCGTAGGATTTGGTCGAGGTGTCGCCCCACTTGGTCGGCGTGATCACCTTCTGCGGCTGCAGCCGGACCGAGTTGTTGTATTGCTGACGGGCACGCGAATCCAGGACACGGGTTTGCGACTTGAACAGCTTGGCCCGGGATTTCGTCGACAATGTCTCGGCGCTTGCCCCCATCGGCAAACCGAGCCCGACCATCAGCAGGCCCGCCACAATAACACGCATTTTCTTCTCTGCCCCCAAATTCGATTTGGCGCAATATACGCAGTTTGAAAAAAATATCCAGATTTCACGGGCGCTTCGGCCCGATCCCGCCAAACCGAAGAAATTAATTGAACCTTAACGCTTTTCTTCAAGTGCTTGAGATGGTGTAACCGTCTGCAACGAAAATTGACAGACACGACAAGGAGGTCGCGATGGCCGGATCGGTGAACAAGGTGATAATCATTGGCAATCTGGGCCGTGACCCCGAGGTGCGGACCTTCCAGAACGGCGGCAAGGTGTGCAACCTGCGCATCGCCACCTCCGAGACCTGGAAGGACCGGAACACCGGCGAGCGCCGCGAACGCACCGAGTGGCACAGCGTCGCGATCTTCAACGAGAACCTCGCCCGGCTGGCCGAGCAATATCTGAAGAAGGGGTCGAAGGTTTACGTCGAAGGCAAGCTGGAAACCCGGAAGTGGCAGGACCAGTCCGGCCAGGACCGGTATTCAACCGAAGTCGTGCTGCGCCCCTATGCAGGCGAGCTTACCTTCCTTGACGGGCGCGATGGCGGTGGCAGCGGCGGCGGTGGCAGCTATGGCGGCGGTCAGGGCGGTTATGACAGCGGCCCGTCGCAAGGCGATCAGATGGGTGGCGCACCTGCGCGCGATATCGACGATGAAATCCCGTTCTGACCCCCTGAACCAGCATCCGATGGTCAAAGGCCGCCCGTACCGGGGCGGCCTTTGCGTTTCTAGAACAGCATGTCGGCCAGGGTCAGAAAGACCGAAACCGGCACGCTGAGCGCAAGTGCCACCAGCAGCGCCGCGCTAACGGTCGGACGCGGGGACGGGGCATATATTCCAAGGACGTAGTGTTTTTTATGGGCCATGGGATGATTAACCATGAATTAGGTTTTCATTCGGTTAATTGGCGCATGGAATTCACCCGCGCATCCACCCTGCCGGCGGCCCCTGCCGCGTTGCAGCAATCGGCCCAATACGCCCGCGCGCTGGACCAGATGGGGGCGCATGTCGAGACGTGGATTGCCGACGCGGGGTCCGGCCCGCTTGCCCGGATCCAGATCGTCCGGCGCCGGTTCGGCCCGCTGCCCGTGTCATGGGTGCCGCGCGGCCCGGTCTGGCTGAACGCCCCGTCCGAGGCGGCGCGCGCCGAGATTCTGCGCGGCCTTCCCCGCGCCACAGGGACGGCAGGTTTGTGGATCATTGCCCCCGACCACCCCGCCGATACGCACCTGATCCGGCAGACGCCGTTTATCTCGCCCCAGCACGTGGCCGAAATCGACCTGGGCGAGGACGCCGGCGCCCGGATGGCGCGGCAGCATGTGAAATGGCGCAACCGCCTGCGCCATGCCCAACGATCCGGCCTGCGCGTCAGCCATCGGCGTTTTGATCCAGCGCGGGACAATCACGTGATCCGCCGGGAAACCGATCAGCAGCGGGCCCGCAGCTACAGGGCGCTGCCCGCCGCCTTTGTTGATGCCTGGGCATCGGCCAATCCGCGGGACAGCAGGCTGTTTACCGTTATCCATGACGGTGCCGGCGTGGCCCATATGTTGATCCTGCTGCACCATCCGGTCGCCACCTATCACATCGGCTGGTCCGGCGATCACGGCAGGGCGCTGTCGGCGCATAACCTGGCGCTCTGGGAAGCGGCGGCCTGGCTGGCGCGCAAGGGCTACACGCGGTTTGACCTGGGTAGCGTGGATACCCAAAACGCACCGGGGTTGGCCCGGTTCAAGATCGGCAGCGGCGCCGGTATCCGCGCATTGGGGCCCACCTGCCTGTACCTGCCGCAATTCCCGCTGCGCAGGCTCATCCGCCACGCAGCCGCCTGAAACACCGGCCCTCTGTCGCTTTGCCTCTGGCCTTTCGCTGCCGCGGCGTATAGGGCGCGGGCAAACAACCCGAGGACACCGCCCCCATGGATATGCGCAACATCGCCATCATTGCCCACGTCGACCACGGCAAGACCACGCTGGTGGACGAGCTGCTCAAGCAATCCGGCGCCTTTCGCGATAACCAGGCGGTGGACGAGCGCGCGATGGACAGCAACGATCTTGAGCGCGAACGCGGCATCACCATCTTTGCCAAGCCGACCAGCGTCGAATGGAAGGGCACCCGCATCAACATCGTCGACACGCCCGGCCACGCCGATTTCGGGGGCGAGGTCGAGCGGATCCTCAGCATGGTCGACGGTGTTGTCCTGCTGGTGGATGCCGCCGAGGGGCCGATGCCGCAGACCAAGTTCGTGACCTCCAAGGCGCTGGCGCTTGGGCTGCGCCCCATCGTCGTGCTCAACAAGGTCGACAAGCCCGATGCCGAGCCTGACCGTGCGCTGGATGAGTGTTTCGACCTGTTCGCCAATCTTGACGCGTCCGAAGATCAGCTCGATTTCCCGCATATGTATGCAAGCGGCCGCTCCGGCTGGGCCGATCACGATCTTGACGGGCCGCGCAAGGACCTGTCGGCGCTGTTCGACCTGATCGTCAATCACGTCCCCGCCCCGCGTCAGATCGCCCGTCAGGGTGATGATTTCCGGATGCTGGCAACGACATTGGGCAGCGATCCCTTCGTCGGTCGCATCCTGACCGGCCGGGTGGAATCGGGCAAGCTCAAGGTCGGGGCGACGGTGCAGGCGCTGTCACGCGTGGGCCAGAAGATCGAACAGTTCCGCGTGACCAAGATCCAGGCCTTCCGCGGCCTTGCCACACAGGACATCGACGAGGCAGTGGCCGGCGACATCGTCAGCCTGGCGGGCATGTCCAAGGCAACCGTCGCCGACACGATCTGCGCGCTGGCCGTGGACGAACCGCTGGAGGCACAGCCGATCGACCCGCCCACCATCACCGTGACCTTCGGGATCAACGACAGCCCATTGGCGGGCCGTGACGGCAAGAAGGTGCAATCGCGCGTCATTCGCGAACGGCTGATGAAAGAGGCCGAATCCAACGTGGCGATCCGGGTCAGCGACACGCCGGGCGGCGAGGCGTTCGAGGTGGCCGGCCGGGGCGAATTGCAGATGGGCGTGCTGATCGAGAACATGCGCCGCGAGGGATTCGAACTCAGCATTTCGCGCCCGCAGGTTCTGCTGCGCGAAGATGAAAACGGCGCCAGGCTGGAGCCGATCGAAGAGGTCACAATCGACGTCGATGACGATTATTCCGGCGCGGTCATCGAAAAGATCACCGGCGCCCGCAAGGGCGAACTGGCCGAGATGAAGCCGGCCGGCGCCGGCAAGACCCGGATCATCGCCCATGTGCCTTCGCGCGGGCTGATCGGCTATCACGGCGAATTCCTGACCGACACGCGCGGCACCGGCGTCCTGAACCGGGTATTCCACGGCTGGGCGCCGCACAAGGGGGCGATACCGGGCCGTCGCGCGGGTGTTCTGATCTCGATGGAAAACGGCGATTCGGTGGCCTACGCGCTGTGGAACCTCGAAGAGCGTGGCCGCATGTTCATCGGCGCGCAGGCCAAGGTCTATACCGGCATGATCATCGGCGAACACAGCCGCGACAACGATCTCGAGGTGAACCCGCTGAAGGGCAAGAAACTGACCAACGTGCGCGCCAGCGGCAGCGACGAGGCCGTGCGCCTGACCCCGCCGATTACCATGAGCCTGGAAGAAGCGATTGCCTATATCGACGACGATGAACTGGTCGAGGTCACGCCCAACGCGATCCGCCTGCGCAAACGTTACCTTGACCCGCATGAACGCAAGCGGATGTCGAAAACGGCCTGATCTGGGTCAGGCCGTGACCTTTCTCAATCGGTGGTTTCAACCACCACAATCTCACGATCTGACGCCTCTTTAGCCCAGACAACCGCCTCTTGGTAGCGTGGGTCGTTATAGGCCGCCATCGCCGCGTCAACCGACGGGAAACGCGCCACCACATTGCGGGCGCGCCCCTGCCCCTCCAGCTGCTCGACCCGGCCGCCGCGGGCGATGAATTCGCCACCGTGATCGGGGATCACGACCGAGGCGACCTCGATGTATTTCCCGTAAAGTTCAGCGTCGTTCACATCGACGCGCGCGATCCAGAGTGCTGCCATCCTATTCTCCCAATATTGCGCCGGCGGCCTTGATCGCCGCCTCGGCATTGCTTGCGTCCCGGCCGCCGCCCTGGGCCATGTCGGGCCGGCCGCCGCCGCCCTTGCCGCCCAGTTCGGGCACCGCCGCGCGCACCAGGTCGACGGCCGATATGCTGCCGGTCAGGTCGTCCGTCACGCCGGCGGCCACCGCCACCTTGTCGCCGGTATCCGCGATCAGCAACACCGCGCCAGAACCAAGACGCGATTTGTGCTCGTCGATCAGGGCGGGCAGATCCTTGCCCGACACGCCGCTCAGCACCTGTGCCAGGAAATTCACGCCGTTGATCTGCTGCGCCGCGGGGCCGTCGCCCTGCCCGGCGCCCCCGGCCATCGCCAACTCGCGGCGCAACTGCGCCACTTCGTTCGTCAACGCCTTGCGTTCATCCATCAGCGCGCGGACCCGGCCCGGCACATCCTGCGGCTGCGCCTTGAGCTCCAGCGCCACCTCGGCCAGCCGGTGATCCTGATCGCTCAGATACCGGAATGCGCCCTCGCCGGTCAGCGCCTCGATCCGGCGCACCCCCGCGCTTGACGCGCTTTCGCCCACCGTCACGAACACGCCGATATCGCCGGTCTGGCGGACATGCGTGCCGCCGCACAGTTCGATCGAGTAGGTCCGGCCATCCAGCCCCTTGCCCGACCCGTCCTCGACCCCCATCGACACGACGCGCACCTCGTCGCCGTATTTTTCACCGAACAGCGCCTGCGCACCCAGGGCGCGCGCGTCGTCGGGCGCCATGATCCGGGTTTCCACCGGGGCGTTCTGGCGGATATAGGCGTTCACCTCCTGCTCGACACGGCGCAGCTCATCCAGGGTCAGCGCCTTGGTATGGCTGAAATCGAACCGCAAACGGTCCGGCGCGTTGAGCGAGCCGCGCTGCGCCACATGATCGCCGAGCGCCTTGCGCAGCGCCTCGTGCAGCAGATGCGTGCCCGAATGGTTGGCACGAATGGCCGTCCGGCGGGCATGGTCCACCTCCAGCTGCGCAGGCTGGCCCCGGGAAATCTCGCCCTCGGTCACCTCGGCGACATGGATGAAAACGCCTGCAGTTTTCCGCGTATCGGTAATCCTGGCCACGCCGGTATCGGTTGTCAGGGTTCCACTGTCGCCGACCTGGCCACCCGCCTCGGCGTAAAACGGCGTCTGGTTCAGGGAAATCTGCACGCTGTCACCCTTACTGGCCTTTTGCAGCTGCGCGCCATCGCGGACAAGCGCCGCGATCTGCCCCTCGGCCACTTCCGTGTCATAGCCCAGGAAATCGGTCGTGCCGGTCTCGTCGGCGATGTCGAACCAGATGGATGCATCCGCCGCCTCGCCAGAGCCGGACCAGGCCGCCCGCGCCATGGCCTTCTGTTCTTCCATGGCGGCGTCAAAGCCCGCCACGTCCACCTCGCGCCCCTTTTCGCGCAGGGCGTCCTGAGTCAGGTCAAGCGGGAAGCCATAAGTGTCATAGAGCTTGAACGCCGTCTGCCCCGGCAAGGCCACGTTCTCCGGCAATCCGCCCAGCTCATCCTCCAGCAGGCGCAAGCCCCGGTCCAGGGTTGTCTTGAACCGGGTCTCTTCCAGCTTCAGCGTCTCCTCGATCAGCGCCTGCGCGCGGCCCAGCTCGGGAAAGGCCTGCCCCATCTGCGCCACCAGCGCCGGCACCAGCCGGTACATCACCGGATCCTTCGCGCCCAGCAGGTGTGCATGCCGCATCGCCCGGCGCATGATCCGGCGCAGGACGTAGCCGCGCCCCTCATTCGACGGCATCACCCCGTCGGCGATCAGGAACGAGGTCGAGCGCAGATGATCGGCGATCACCCGGTGATGCACATTGCCCGGCCCGTCCGGATCCTGGCTGGTGGCGTGGGCGCTGGCCTCGATCAGGCTGCGCATCAGATCGGTGTCGTAATTGTCGTGCTTGCCCTGCAGCAGCGCGCCGATCCGTTCCAGCCCCATGCCGGTGTCAATCGACTGCATCTCCAGGTCGATCTGAGTGCCGTCCTCGAACCGTTCGTTCTGCATGAAAACCAGGTTCCAGATTTCGATGAACCGGTCGCCATCCTCCTCGGCGCTGCCCGGCGGGCCGCCCCAGATTTCAGGTCCGTGATCATAGAAAATCTCGGTGCAGGGGCCGCAGGGGCCGGTGGCGCCCATCGACCAGAAATTGTCATCCGTGGCGATGCGGATGATCCGGTCATCGGAAAGGCCCGCGTATTTCTTCCATATCTCCGCCGCTTCGTCATCGGTGTGATAGATCGTGACCAGCAACTTGGACTTGTCCAGTTCGAAATCCTTGGTCAGCAGGTCCCAGGCAAAGGGAATCGCCTGTTCCTTGAAATAATCGCCAAAGCTGAAATTCCCCAGCATCTCGAAGAACGTGTGATGCCGCGCCGTATAGCCGACATTGTCCAGGTCATTGTGCTTGCCGCCGGCGCGCACGCATTTCTGGCTGGTCGAGGCGCGCTTGTAGTCGCGGGTTTCCACGCCGGTGAACAGGTTCTTGAACTGCACCATGCCCGAATTGGTGAACATCAGCGTCGGGTCGTTGCGCGGCACCAGGGGCGAGCTGTCGACGATCGCGTGATCGTTGCGTTCAAAGAAATTCAGGAAGGTCGAGCGGATTTCGTTCAGCGTCGGCATGGGCGTCTCTTCTTCGGCAAAATGGCCTGGCGTCCCGCTGATGTATCCCCGCCCGTGGCCCATGTCCACCGCAAGAAAAAGCCCGGGCCGCGGCCCGGGCTTTTTCAGATGTCTCATCGGGCGGTTTACGCCTCCAGTATGTCGTCGTCCGACGCGGCGCGTTCGGCCTTGGCGTCAGACTCGGGCATGTCGAAATCCAGCCCGTGCGCCGCCCGGATCTTGTCCTCGATCTCAAGCGCGATCCGGTTGTTTTCCTTCAGGAAAGCCTTGGCGTTTTCACGCCCCTGGCCGATACGCTCGTCGCCATAGCTGAACCAGCTGCCCGATTTCTCGACCACCCCGGCCTTGACGCCCAGGTCCAGCAGCTCACCCATCTTCGAGATGCCTTCGCCATACATTATGTCGAATTCCACCTGCTTGAAGGGCGGCGCCACCTTGTTCTTGACCACCTTGACGCGGGTGGCGTTGCCGACCACCTCGTCGCGGTCCTTGAGCGCACCGATGCGGCGGATATCCAGCCGGACCGAGCTGTAGAATTTCAGCGCGTTGCCACCCGTGGTGGTTTCGGGGCTGCCGAACATCACGCCGATCTTCATGCGGATCTGGTTGATGAAGACGACCGTGCATTTGCTGCGGTTGATCGACCCGGTCAGCTTGCGCATCGCCTGGCTCATCAGCCGGGCATGGACGCCGACGCTGCTGTCGCCCATCTCGCCCTCAAGCTCGGATTTCGGGGTCAGGGCGGCCACCGAATCGACCACGATCATGCTGACGGCGCCCGAGCGCACCAGCGTATCGACGATCTCCAGCGACTGCTCACCCGTATCGGGTTGCGAGATCAGCAGCTCGTCCAGGTCCACACCCAGCTTGCGCGCATAGATCGGGTCCAGCGCGTGTTCGGCGTCGACAAAGGCGCAAACCCCGCCCTTTTTCTGTTCCTCGGCGATACAATGCAGCGTCAGCGTGGTTTTCCCCGAGCTTTCCGGCCCGTAGATCTCGACGATCCGCCCCTTGGGCAGCCCGCCGATCCCAAGCGCGATGTCCAGCCCCAGCGAGCCGGTCGAGGTGGCCTCGATATCCTGCGCCGGGTTGTCCGCGCCCAGTTTCATGATCGAACCTTTGCCGAATTGCCGTTCGATCTGGGCCAGGGCGCTGTCCAGCGCCTTCTGCTTGTCTGCGTTTTTCTTGCTGTCCATCGCCAAAAGATCTGCTGTTGCCATGTTAGAGTTTCCTTATTCCACACCCAGCTCAGGGCGGCAATCACTGCCTTGTTCACCTCTTGTTCTCAACGTATGAAGACAAAAGGAGAACATTTCAAGAAAATTGTTCGTAACCCCACTTTTTCCGACAAGAGTTAAAGAGTCGTTTACGACTGCCAAAAACCGCCAACCCCGCGGTCAGGCCCCCGTACCCCCATTTTTCAAGGGTCAGGCCGATGCGCCTCCGCAGCAAGCAGCCGGGTGTGCAGCAAATCATCTTGCGAAAGTCCCGTCTCGGCGCCCGCGCCGAAACCCGCTCCGACGGTCGCTGCACGCGGGTCTTGCCAGGCGCCCGACCAGTGGTTTCGTTGCCTCAGCCTGGTTGTCACCGCCGCCGCCGCTCAGCCGCTCAGCAAAGCCGATAGCTGGCACGCCATCACGGTCCCTGCAACCCACACCAGACACCGGCTTGATCTAGTCATTCCGGTCAATTGTCCCTGAAAACACCATCATGTGCAGGACCGGCCGCCCGGCGCGTTGCCTGCGGGGGCCAGGTCAGTTCAACTGGCGCTGTACCGTTTCGGTCAGTTCGGTCAATGAAAACGGCTTGGGCAGAAAAACCGAATTCGGGATCTTGGCCTGGGTGTCGCCAAAGGTCTCTTCCGCATAGCCCGATACGAACACCACATTGACATCGGGGCGTTTCTTCAACGCCTCTTGTACCCAGCTGGGACCATCGATCCCCGGCATCACCACATCGGTGACAAACACATCGATGTCGAGCTCGTCATCTTCCAGCAGCTCCAGCGCATCCTCGGCCGATTCCGCCTCGAGCACGGTGAATCCGCGCAGCTGCAGGGCCCGGCTGGCAAAGGCCCTGACCGGGGCTTCGTCCTCGACCAGCAGCACGACACCCTCGGCCGGGGTATCGACCGTGGTTTCAGCCTTTTCCTTTGCCGGACGTTCTTCGACGACGTCATAGGCCGGCAACAGCAACTGAAAGCTGGTGCCCGTGCCCGGTGTACTGTCGACGAAGATAAAGCCACCCGTCTGCTTGATGATCCCGTAAGCGGTCGAAAGCCCAAGCCCGGTGCCCTCGCCCGTGCGCTTGGTCGTGAAAAACGGCTCAAAGACCTTCTGCAACTTGTCGGCGGGAATCCCCGTTCCCTCGTCGATCACCTCCACTGAGACATAGCGGCCCGGGGCCACAACGGCACGGTCGCGCCGCAGCGGCTCGGTCAGGACCAGATTTTGGGTCTCGATCCGAATGTCGCCGCCTTCGGGCATCGCATCGCGCGCGTTCACGACAAGATTCATCAGCACCTGTTCCAGCTGGCGCTTGTCGGCGCGGATCGCCGAGAGCATCGGGTCATGGCTGAGTGACAATGTCACCTTCTCACCCACCAGGCGATTGAGCAGATGGGTCAGATCGGAAAGCGCGTCGCGCAGATCCATCACCTCGGGGCGCAATGTCTGTTTGCGGGAATAGGCCAGCAGCTGCCCCACAAGCGCCGCCGCGCGATTGGCATTCTGGTTGATCTGTATCAGATCGCCATAGTCGGCATCGCCTTCGTCATGGCGCAGCAACAGCAGGTCGCAATGGCCCGATATTGCCGTCAACAGGTTGTTGAAGTCATGCGCGACGCCGCCCGCCAGTTGGCCAATTGCCTGCATTTTCTGGCTTTGCACGAACTGCGCCTCAAGCGATTTCAGCTCGGTTGCGTCATTCAGCACCGCAATCAGAACCGTTTCGCCATCCTCGATCGCCCGGTTGAGCGTGACCTGCAGGAACACTTCGCGGTCCTCACGCTTCACGCGCAGGAATTCAGAATGCACGGTTCCACGGTTATCCGCGGCATCCTCCAGCCATTCCGAGATCGACCGCCCCAGCCCTTCCATCATGTCGCCCAGAACCTTGTCCGTGCAATCATCTACCCCCAGCAACTCGCGCGCCGGGCGGTTCGACAGCGCGATCTTTCCATCACGGCTGAGCTTCAGCAGGGGCACGGGCATTTCATCGAAAAACGCCCATCCGTCGGGCTGGCGCGCCTCGGCATCCAGTCCGGGCAGCAGGAAAAACTCGCGGCGCCCTGCCGTGCCTTCCAGCTCGACCACCATGCACGAAGAAGGGCCGTCAGGCGTGATGATATCGTTGAATTGCCCGGATCGCAGCGGAAGCTGGGGGCAGATCCGGCCCAGGTTGCGTGCCCGTTCACCGATCAGTTCGCGGGCGGCAGTGTTCATGAACAAGATCGCATCGTTCCGGCCCACGGTGAGCATCGGAAGCGGCACCGGATCACTGCTCCGCTGCGGCCGATCCGCCGATTTTTCGATCCGCCACAGGTAGTTTTCGGCACCGACGCGATGAACCGCCAGGCGGATATGGCCCTGCCGCGTCACCACATCCTCCTGCGCCGCGCCAATCGCGCCCGCAGCCGATCCCATGCGGCAGAGGATAGCATCCGGATTGGCCAGCACCTTCTGCAGGGCATCCGACAGGGAACCGGCCTCGGCCACGTCGAAAACCCCTTCGGCCGCCGGGTTGTGACACAGGATCCTGCCATCTTCGGCGGTCACGATCGTGGGCGCCGTATCCTCCCGGATAAGATCGGCCAAGCCGCGCGACCCGCGATGGCCGACACCGCCCAACCGTGCGGCCAATTCCGTCCACAGCGCCACGAGGCCCAGCGTCCCGGCCACCGCGGCCAGCGCCATCCGGGCCGTACCCGCAGGCATGAACCACGCGACAAGCGCAAAGACAAGCGCCGCGCCCACGACCGGGATAACACGTGACCGCAGATGATCCGCGGCGCGCTGGATGGGTCCGGTTGTGGTCGTCGTAAAGGCCAATATCCGCGTTCCAGTTGTCGATTCGGTACCGTTGTTTCTGGCCGAAAAGACTTAACCCGGACTTAACGGAAACCGGCTCAACCCGTCAAGGTTGTGCTTCAAATGACTATGCCCGCTGAAGCTGCGCCAAGAAAAACCCGTCACCGGTTTCTGCCACCGGCCAGCGTTGCTGGGACACCATGCGCCACCCGGATGACCGCGACAGGAAAGCCTCGATGCGCGCCTCGTTCTCGTCGCGCAGAACCGAACACGTGGCATAGACAAGCCGCCCGCCGGGCGCCACAAGCTCCGCCGCGCGATCCAGAATACCATCCTGGGTCCGGGTCAGCGCCTGCAGGTCATCCGCGGTCAGGCGCCATTTCGCATCCGGTGTCCGCCGCCACGTCCCGCTGCCCGAACAAGGCACATCACACAGGACCATATCGAACGGTTGCCGCGGGTCAGCATCGTCCAGCAGCGCCACGTTGACCCCTGCACGGATCGCCCGAGCGGGAAGGTCTTTCATACGCCGCGGCAGGGCGTCATGGGCGAACCACGCCGCCTCCAGACGCGCGGCGAGGGCCAGTACCTTACCGCCACCGCCCGCGCAGTAATCCAGCACGCGGGCAGATCCCGGCAATTCCAGCATCTCCATCGCGGCCTGGCTGGCGCCATCCTGAAGCTCTACCAGCCCGTCCTGATAGGCGCGCGACAGCGCCACACGCCTGCTGCCTTGGGTAACCTGCAGCGCGGTCTGGGCAATCGCAGCCGGTTGCGCCATGACCCCGTCAGCCGCCAAAGCCGCCACCGCGTCCGCCACCGAGGCTTTCCTGAGGTTTGCCCGCAGCATCACCGACGCCCGTTCCTGCAAGGCAGAAGCGGTTTTCCTTGCCTGAACTTCATCACCTAGAGAATTGATAAAACGCGGTATAACCCAATCCGGCAGATCCATTTGATCGCCGGGTTCAGTGGGTGTTCCTCCGGCAGCACGTTCCTGGCAAGTCAGCGGCTTCGGCGCGTGGCCCTCGCCGCTGAAATACTCATCTACATCATCCCCGGCGGCACGCAACGCCCCGACCATCACCCCCCGGCCGGTATGCGCCCCGCCAAGACACCCGTAGGAGCGTCGGCACCGCAGGGCCTGATACACGTAATCGCGTATCGCCGCGCGGTCTTTCGATCCGGCGAACCTGGACCGTCTGGCCCAGCCGGTGATTGCCTTTTCCGCGGGCGTGCCGTCAAAAATCTCGTCCAGAAGCTCGATCGCCGCCTGAATCCGCGCGCCGGGGGTCACTAATGCACCTTAGCTTCTGGTTCTACGTTTTTGATATTGTTATCCAACACGGTAATTTGGGCTTTCGCGCGTAATCTGCACGTCATGGACATGACTCTCGCGCAGGCCGGCATTGGTGATCTTGACGAATTCGCATTGCGAGCGCATCGCCTCGACCGTGGCGCAGCCGGTATAGCCCATGGCCGCGCGCAACCCGCCCACCAGCTGGTGGATGACGCCACCGGCGGCACCCTTGTAGGGCACCTGCCCTTCGATCCCCTCGGGTACCAGCTTGTCACTGGCCGCGTCCTTTTGGAAATACCTGTCGGCACTGCCGCGGGCCATCGCACCCAAGGACCCCATGCCGCGATAGGATTTGAACGACCGGCCCTGGTAGAGGATCACCTCGCCGGGGCTTTCATCGGTGCCCGCCAGCATCGAGCCGACCATCGCGCAGGACGCCCCCGCGGCAATGGCCTTGGCGAAATCGCCGGAAAACTTGATGCCGCCATCGGCGATCACCGGGATGCCGCCGGCCCCGTCGACGCAGTCGCTGATCGCGGTCAGCTGCGGGACGCCCACGCCGGCGACCATCCGCGTGGTGCAGATGCTGCCCGGTCCGATGCCGACCTTGACCGCATCCGCGCCTGCCCCGATCAGCGCCCGCGTGGCTTCGGCCGTGGCAACGTTGCCGGCCACGATCTGCACCTCGTTCGAAAGTTTCTTCGCCCGCTCGACCGCCAGCGCCACACCTTCGGAATGACCATGCGCCGTGTCGATCACGATCATGTCCACGCCCGCATCCACCAGCGCCTCGGAACGTTCGAACCCGGCATCGCCGACGGTCGAGGCCGCCGCCACGCGCAGACGGCCAAGGCCGTCCTTGCAGGCCTGCGGGTTCAGCACCGCCTGCTCGCTGTCCTTGAGCGTCAGCAGGCCCGTCAGCTTGCCCTGGCCATCGGTCACCAGCAGCTTCTCGATCCGCCGGGCCTTCATCAGGCTGCGCGCCTCATCCAGATCCGCGGGCTCCTGCAGCATGGCCAGGTTGTCGCTGGTCATCATCACCCGTACGGGGGTGTTGTCATCCTCGGCAAAGCGCATGTCGCGATTGGTCACGATCCCGACGACACGGCCCCTTTCATCGACCACCGGGAACCCGCTGACACGGTAACGTTCCTGAAGCGCCTTGGCATCGGCAAGCGTCTGATCGGCGGTCAGCGTGATCGGGTTGTAGACAATGCCCGATTCAAACCGCTTGACCCGCCTGACCTGTGCCGCCTGTTCGTCGATATCCAGGTTGCGATGGATCACGCCCATCCCGCCCGACTGTGCCATGCAGATCGCCATCCGGGCCTCGGTCACGGTGTCCATGGCCGAACTCAGAAGCGGGATATTGAGGTCAATCGAACGTGTGACCCGGGTCCGCGTGTCGGCCGTGTTGGGCAGAACATTGGACGCGGCAGGTACCAGCAGAACATCATCGAAGGTCAGCGCCTCACGAATCTCCATTGCATTTCTCCATGGACAGATCGTTTGACGCCTCCCTATTGCACGGGTCGGCGGGAATGGAAAGGGGCCGCGTAACGGAGATGCGGATTTACCCGAATGGCCGCCGATCCTGGCCCGACGCGTGATCTGACGGCTTCTTCGTTGAGAACATGACGCTGGGACATCATTTTTTGCCGGTTGCAGTCTTCCATGCGCGCGCGGCTGATCTATGATCTGCGCAAGATGACCACATTGCTGAAAGGCACCGGCATGAGCACCGATCCCCTTGTCGTTTTCACCCCGTCCGGCAAGCGCGGGCATTTTCCCAAGGGCACGCCGGTTCTGACTGCCGCGCGGCAGTTGGGGGTCGATCTGGATTCGGTCTGCGGCGGGCGCGGCATCTGCTCGAAATGTCAGATCACGCCGGGTTATGGAGAGTTCTCCAAACATGGCGTCACCGTGCACCAGGATGCCCTGTCGGAGTGGAACGCGGTCGAACAGCGCTATCAGGACAAGCGCGGGCTTAAGCCCGGCCGCCGGCTGGGCTGCCAGGCGCAGGTGATGGGCGATATCGTCATCGACGTGCCGCCCGAAAGCCAGGTGCACAAGCAGGTCGTGCGCAAGGCGGCTTCGGCCCGCGCCATCATCATGGACCCGGCCACGCGGCTTTATTTCGTCGAGGTGGAAGAACCCGACATGCACTCGCCCACCGGCGATCTGGAGCGGTTGGAACGCGCCCTGCGCGAGCAATGGGAGATCGAGGCGATCCGTGCCGACCAGACCCTGATTTCCAAGCTGCAGCCGGTGCTGCGCAAGGGCAAGTTCAAGGTCACCGTCGCGCTGCACAAATCCCATACCGACGCGGTAGCGCGGGTTACGGAAATCTGGCCCGGCCTGCACGAAAGCGGGCTTTATGGCCTCGCCATCGACCTCGGCTCGACCACCATTGCCGCGCATCTGACCGATCTGGAAACCGGGCTGGTCAAGACATCTTCGGGCATCATGAACCCGCAAATCCGGTTCGGCGAAGACCTGATGAGCCGGGTCAGCTATTCGATGATGAATCCCGGCGGCGACCGCGAGATGACCGCCGCCGTGCGCGAGGCGATGAACACCCTGGCCGAGGAGATCGCCAAGGAGGCCGAGATCGACGCCAACCTCATTGTCGAAACCGTCTTCGTCTGCAACCCGGTCATGCACCACCTGTTGCTGGGCATAGACCCCGTGGAACTGGGCCAGGCGCCGTTTGCGCTGGCCACGTCGGAAAGTATTTCGATGGATGCGCGCGATCTGGACCTGACGGCGATCAACCCCCGTGCGCGCACCTACATCCTGCCCTGTATCGCGGGCCATGTGGGTGCCGACTGCGCCGCCGTGGCGCTGAGCGAAGAGCCCAACAAGTCCGAGGATCTGGTGCTGATCATCGACGTTGGCACCAATGCCGAGATCCTGCTGGGCGACAAATCCCACGTGCTGGCCTGTTCTTCGCCCACCGGTCCGGCCTTCGAAGGCGCACAGATCTCCTCGGGGCAGCGCGCCGCGCCGGGTGCGATCGACGCCATTCGCATCGACCCTGAAACCAAGGAACCGCGCTTCCGCGTGATCGGCTCCGATCTCTGGTCGGACGAGGACGGGTTTGCCGCGGCGACCGCCACCACCGGGATCACCGGCATCTGCGGCTCGGGCATCATCGAGGCGGTGGCCGAGCTGCGCCTCGCGGGGTTGATGGATGAGAACGGGCTGATCGGATCGGCGGAACAGACCGGCACGGCACGGGCGGTGCCCGAGGGGCGCACCCATTCCTACCTGATCCAAGATGCCACCGCCGAGGGCGGCCCGCGCATCACCGTGACCCAGGGCGATATCCGCGCCATCCAGCTGGCGAAATCCGCGCTCTATGCGGGCGCCCGCCTGCTGATGGACGAGCGCGGGGTCGACAAGGTGGACCGGGTGGTGCTGGCCGGGGCGTTCGGTGCGCATATCTCAAGCCTGCACGCGATGGTGCTGGGCATGATCCCCGATGCGCATCTGGACAAGGTGACATCCGCCGGGAATGCCGCGGGCACCGGGGCGCGCATCGCGCTCTGCAACGTGGAATCGCGGCGCGAGATCGAGAAGATCGTGCGCCAGATTACCAAGGTCGAGACCGCGATCGAACCGAAATTCCAGGAACATTTCGTGGCCGCCAACGCGATCCCGCACAAAACCGCGCCCTTCCCCGAGCTTGCCAAGATCGTCACCCTGCCCGCGCCCAACTTCAACACCGGCGGGCGCGACGGCGGCGAGGGCGAAGGGGGTGGCCGCCGGCGCAGACGGCGGGGCTGAACGCGCGGACGGCCATGCGACGGCTTTCGCTGACAGCCGTGGGCCCAAACCATCGTATGCGGCCCGGTGACGTGGCCGCATCTTTCGTTTGAAGCCATCAGCCGGACCCGTTTCTTGCGCTTTCAGGGCAACGCGTTCGACAAAAGCAGGAAACGGGTCGCCTTGCGCCGGTTTCAATCCCTAGTCGATGGGCATGCAACTCAGGAAAGGCATGACCATGGAACTCAAGGACAAGACCATCATCATCACCGGCGCAAGCAGCGGAATCGGCGCGGCAGCAGCGCTGTTGTTTGCCGCAGAAGGGGCAAATGTCGTGCTGGGGGCGCGCAGGGAGTCGCGGCTGAACACGCTTGTCGCGCAGATCACGCAAAGTAACGGTCGGGCCGCCTGCCTGGCCGGCGATGTTGACGATGAGGCTTACGCGAGGAACCTAGTCGACTTGGCGGAACATCGGTTTGGCGGGCTCGATGGCGCATTCAACAATGCCGGCATCATGGGTGACATGGGCCCGGTACCGGAGATGAAAACCGACAATTGGCAATCCGTCCTTGCGACGAACCTCACCAGCGCGTTCTTTGCGGCCAAAGCCCAACTTCCCGCCTTGATGAAACGCGGCGGCGGGGCGATCGTCTTTACCGGTACGTTTGTTGGCTTCAGCAACGGTGGTATGCCCGGCATGGGGGCCTATGCGGCCTCCAAGGCAGGATTGATCGGGCTTGTACAATCCCTGGCTTCAGAGCACGCGGCACAGGGCGTTCGCATCAACACGATCCTGCCGGGCGGTACAAAGACGGAAATGACCGGCGACGATCCGGCAACCCAGGACCTTATCGCCGATCTGCATCCGCTCAAACGGATGGCCGACCCGAAAGAGATCGCTCAGTCAGCGCTGTTCTTGTTGTCGGATCGGGCAAGTTTTGTAACGGGGTCCCCGTTGGCGGTTGATGGTGGCATCGCGACCCGGTTGCTCTGAAATTTCGGCCGTTGGCCGCGTTGCGGTCAACGGCAGTTCCTTCCCGCGGTGCAAGCACGCATCACGCTCAGTAATTCCCCGCCACGTATTTCGCAATCGCGCCGCCACGGGAATTGACATCCAGCTTCTGGTAGATCGCCTTGAGGTAATATTTCACCGTGTTCTCGCTCAGGCCCAGCCGGGCGGAGATCTGGAAATTGGTCAGATCGTTGACCAGCAGCGCCAGGATCTCGTGTTCCCGCCGGGTCAGCGTATCGGTATTCTCGGAGGTCAGCCGCTTGAGGATCTCCGTGGGCACGATGGAATGCCCGTCAACCAGCTTGCCCAGGATCTTGGGCAGGCTGACCAGGATCTGACTCATCATGCAGACGGAATTGGCCCCGGACTTGATCGCCGTGCGTATGAACGCGAATTCGGTATCCTCGGCGACGACGACGATCATCGCGCCCGGGAACTCCTTTTGCAGCATCGCCAGCGACTGGTTCAGGTCACAATCCGTCAGCCGGACACCCAATATGACGATCGCCTTGCCACCCGCCGCCGTGAGCGCCTTGCGCAGGCTGGCCTGATCGGTCGCGAAGCTGCCCAGCCGGACCTCGGGGATGTTTGTCACCAGCGAACCAATGCCCTGACAGACAATCACCTGCCTGTCGGCAACAATCACTTCCGGCCCTGTTCCGCTACGATCCTGCATGTGCCCTTTCTATCGTCAGTACTGTTGGCTGTGGTCCGGATTCCGACAATATCACGCCGGAAACCGATGAATCCAAAAGAAAAATCGGTATGCAGAAGTATGCTGTGCCTGGGCCGGCTCATGGCGCTTTCCCCGGGCGGGTAGTGCGCCCTACCCGTTCGTTGGCCGGATCACGCCACGGTTAACCACCCCCATCTGACCGGGCGTATGAAATGCGCGAAACCTGCCGATACTACTCAAAACTCAGGAGACACCCCATGTACGGCAACACTCACCTTTTCATTCCCGGCCCGACCAATGTGCCCGAACCCGTCCGCCAGGCGATGAACATCCCGATGGAGGATATGCGAGCCCCGGATTTCGGCGCCTTCACCAAGCCGTTGCTGGCCGATCTGAAAAAGGTGTACCGGACCGAAACCGGCACCGTCTTCCTCTATCCCTCCTCGGGCACCGGCATGTGGGAAACCGCAATCACCAACACGCTGAACACGGGCGACCGGGTGCTGATGTCGCGCTTCGGGCAGTTCTCGCTTCTGTGGGTCGACATGGCTGAACGCCTGGGGCTGGATGTGGACCTCTGCGAGGTGGAATGGGGCAAAGGTGTGCCGGTCGAGCAATATGCCGAGAAGCTTGCCGCCGACAAGGAACACCGGATCAAGGCGGTCTTTGCCACCCAGAACGAAACCGCGACCGGCGTGAAATCGGACATTGCCGCCGTGCGCAAGGCGCTGGACGATGCCAACCACCCCGCGCTGCTTTTCGTCGATGGCGTCAGCTCCATCGGTTCGGTCGAGTTCGAGATGGAGAAATGGGGTGTCGACTGCGCCGTATCCGGCTCGCAGAAGGGCTTCATGCTGCCCGCCGGTCTGGGCATCCTGGGCGTCAGCCAGAAGGCGCTGGACATGCGGGAAAACGCCAAGATGCCGCGCTGTTACTTCGACCTGCAGGACATGCTGAACCTGAACGGCGACGGGTATTTTCCCTATACCCCCGCCACCCAGCTCTTCCGCGGCCTGCGCGTGTCGCTCGACATGCTTCTGGAAGCGGGCATGGAAAACGTGTGGAAACGCCAGTCCTGGCTGGCAGCGGGCGTTCACAAGGCCGTGGCCGCCTGGGATGGCTGCGAGCTGGTGGCGCGCGGCCCGGAATGGGCCTCGGACACGGTGTCGGCCATCTATGCGCCCGACGGTGTCGATGCGCGTGACGTGATCTCGGGCGCCTACAGCAAATACAGCACCTCGCTTGGCACCGGCCTCAATAAACTGATGGGCAAGGCCTTTCGGATCGGGCATCTTGGGTCACTGAACCCGGTGATGCTCTGCGGGGCGATCTCGGCTGCGGAAATGGCCCTGCGCGATGCAGGGGCCAGGATCGAGCCCGGCTCAGGCGTGGCTGCCGCGCAGGAACATTACCGCGAACATGCCAGCTAAGGAGGGCCCCATGAGCACACCCAAGATCCTTGTCACCCGCCGCTGGCCGCAAGAAACGCTGAACCGTGTGGCGACGCTGGGCGATGTCACTTTCCGCGACCCCGATACCACCATGAGCCATGACGAGTTCATGGCGGCGGCCACGGAATACGATGTGATCATGCCCACGGTGTCGGACAAGATCCCGGCAGAGTTCTACCCCGCGGCCAAGGGCAAGGTGAAGATCCTTGCCAGCTACGGCGTCGGCTACAACCATATCGACGTGGACGCGGCGCGCGCCAATAACATCGCCGTGACCAACACGCCCGACGTGCTGACCGACTGCACCGCCGACCTGGCGATGGGCTTGCTGCTGGCGGCCGCGCGCCGCATCGGCGAGGGTGAACGCGAAACCCGCGCCGGACAGTGGGAGGGCTGGCGCCCGACCCACATGATCGGCAAGAAGGTCTCGGGCGCGACGCTGGGGATCGTCGGCTTCGGCCGGATCGGTCAGGCGATGGCAAAACGGGCGCATTTCGGATTTGGCATGAAGATCGTGTTCCAGGATGCCTGGGACGTGCCCGAAGACATCAAGGCGGCAGCCGGCAATGCCACGCAACTTGGCAGTATCCAAGAGGTTGCCGCACAATCCGACTTCCTGTCGCTGCACTGTCCCGGCGGGGCCGACACCTACAAGCTGATCAATGCCGAGGTATTCGGGGCGATGAAACCGGGCTGCGTGCTGGTCAACTCGGCCCGCGGCGACGTGGTGGACGAGGACGCGCTCTTTGACGCGCTCGACAAGGGCACGCTGACCGCCGCCGGACTGGATGTCTACATGGGGGAACCGGCGCTTGATCCGCGTTTCCTGAAATACGAGAACGTGGTTCTGGCCCCGCATCTGGGCAGCGCCACCGACGGCACCCGCAACGCCATGGGCCACCGCGCCATCGACAATCTCGAGGCGTTCCTGGCCGGTGAAAAACCGCGCGACCTGGTCAGCTGATCTTTACGTTCCCTTTACCAGGAATACGCGATGATCGGGCCATGCAGATTTGCAATGGCCCGGTTACAGCTGAATCCTGGATGCGCGACCTCTTCAGTTCGAAAGCCGCGCGAGACGGGCGTGTGATCCGGCGAAACCTCCGCGATATCGACCGATATGTCGGGCGCCAACGCTTCGTGGCTGAACTGAAAAGGCGCGGCTACCCGGCGGTGGAAAATGCCGGGCAACTCGTCATCTTTTGCAATCAGGAACCCATCCGGCGAATCACGTAACCGTTTTCTTCGCAGAAAACGGACCGGAAAATTGCAATTTTCCGCACCGGAATTTTCGAAAATTCCGGTTTCTCCGAACCAAGTTTCCTATCGTAAACACCTGGATTCTTTACAGGACTTTGTCAGGCTTTCCTGTGTTCAATCGCATTCAGAACACCCGTAGCGGGTAGTCCCGCCCTACCCGTTCGGTCCGCGACACCAACCCCAAGCACGCATTCTTACCCGGGGGAAAGTGTCTTTGATCGGCGATCTTCGCGACCATTGGTGCAACCCAAGGAACGCAATACCGCGTGTCCGGCTGGCATAAGGAACGACTGCATGAGCTACACGCTGCACCCTCTCAAGAAGCAACGGCTGCAACGATCGGAACTGGCGGTGCCCGGCTCCAACCCCTCGATGATCGAAAAGGCCGCCGACTCGGACGTGGATTACATCTTCCTCGATCTCGAAGACGCGGTCGCACCGCCGGACAAGGTTCAGGCGCGGGCCAATATCATTCAGGCGCTCAACGATATCGACTGGAAAGCCAAGGGCAAGACCATGTCGATCCGCATCAACGGGCTGGACACCCATTACATGTACCGCGACGTGGTCGAGATCATCGAACAGGCCGGGCAGCATGTCGATACGATCCTGGTACCCAAGGTCGGGGTTCCGGGTGATCTCTATACGGTCGAAACCATGGTCAGCCAGATCGAAGAGGCGATGGGCTTCACCCACAAGATCGGGCTTGAAGCGCTGATCGAAACCGCGCTTGGCATGGCCAATGTCGAAGCGATTGCCGCCACCCCCGGCCGGCTCGAGGCGCTGCATTTCGGGGTTGCCGACTATGCCGCGTCGAACCGGGCCCGCACCGTGGTGATCGGCGGGCTAAATCCCGACTATCCGGGCGACCAGTGGCATTTCGCGCTCAGCCGCATGACCGTTGCCTGCCGCGCCTATGGGCTGCGCGCCATTGACGGGCCGTTCGGCGATTTCAGCGATCCCGACAGCTACGTCCTGTCGGCCAAACGCGCCGCCGCGCTTGGGATCGAGGGCAAATGGGCCATCCACCCCAGCCAGATCGAACTGGCCAACCAGGTGTTTTCGCCGCCCGAGGCGGAAGTGACCCGCGCGCGGCGCATCATCGAGGAACTGCGCAAGGCCGAGGCCGAGGGCAAGGGCGCCGCCAGCCTTGACGGCAAGATGATCGACGCCGCCAGCGAGCGGATGGCCAACAACGTGATTTCGGTCGCCGACGCGATCGAAGCCAAAGGGTGAGGAGGCCCGCAAATGGACATTCATGAATATCAGGCCAAGGAGCTTCTCAAGAAGTTCGGCGTGAACGTACCGCGGGGCGGCATCGCCTACAGCCCCGAACAGGCGGTTTACCGCGCGCAGGAGCTGTCGGGCGACAAATGCGTGGTCAAGGCGCAGATCCATTCCGGCGCCCGCGGCAAGGCGGGTGGGGTGCGGGTATGTTCTTCTGATGACGAGATCTCGGATGCTGCCGGCTGGATGCTGGGCCGCAAGCTGGTGACCCACCAGACCGGCCCGCAGGGCAAGCTGGTCAACCGGCTCTATATCGAAGAGGCGACCGACATCGCACAGGAGCTGTACCTGGGTTTCGTCATGGACCGTACCGAGGAGCGTGTCGTGGTCGTGGCCTCGGCGCAGGGCGGCATGGAGATCGAGGAGATTTCCGCCAATGAGCCGGATTCGATCATCCGCTCGGTGGTGGATCCGGCCGTGGGGATGCAGGCCTTCCAGGCGCGCGAGATCGCCTTCTCGCTGGGGCTGGATGCGGCGCTGATCCCGCAGGCGGTCAAGGCCATCATCGGCTGCTACCGCGCCATGGACGAGCTTGACGCCACCATGGTCGAGGTCAACCCGATGGTGGTGACCGGCAGCGGCGAGATCGTGGCGCTCGACGCCAAGCTCAGTTTTGACGAAAACGCCCTGTTCCGCCGCCCCGAGATTTCCGAGTTGCGCGACAAGAGCCAGGAAGACCCGCGCGAAACCTATGCCAACGATCGCGGGCTCAACTATATCGGGCTCGAGGGCAAGATCGGCTGCATCGTCAACGGCGCGGGTCTGGCGATGGCCACGCTTGACATGATCAAGATGGCCGGCGGCGAGCCCGCGAACTTTCTCGACGTGGGCGGCGGCGCCAGCCCGGAACGGGTTCTGATGTCCTTCAAGGCAGTGCTGAACGACCCCAATGTCGAGGCGATCCTGGTGAACATCTTCGCCGGTATCAACCGCTGTGACTGGATCGCCGAAGGCGTCGTGCGCGCCGTTCAGGAGCTTGACCTGAAAATGCCGCTGGTGGTGCGGCTCAGCGGCACAAATGTCGAAGAGGGTCAGAAGATCCTCAACGAAAGTGGGCTGAGCATCACCACCGCAAATACCCTGGCCGAGGCCGCCGAGAAGGTCGTCGCCCAGTGGAAAACAGCCGAAGCCAAGGAAATGGAGACCGCGTGATGGCCATTCTGATCGACAAGGATACCAAGGTTCTGGTGATGGGCATCACCGGCCGGATCGGCAGCTTCCATGCCCAGGACATGATCAACCACGGCACCAAAGTCGTGGGCGGCGTGACCCCCGGCAAGGGCGGCACGACCCATCACGGGCTGCCTGTTTTCAACACCGTCAAGGGCGCGGTGGCCGAAACCGGCGCGACGCTGGCCATCTGCTTTGTCCCCCCGCCCTTCGCGGCGGATGCGATCATGGAGGCGGCGGATGCCGGCATCAAGACCTGCGTCTGCATCGCCGACGGCATCCCGGCGCAGGACATGATCCGCGTCAAACGCTACATGCGCCGCTACAAGTCAGAGAAGCGGATGCGCCTGATCGGCCCCAACTGCGCCGGTATCATCACCCCCGGTCAGGCCTTCGCGGGCCTCATGCCGCCGCATATCTACGCGCCGGGCCGCATTGGCATCATTGGCCGCTCGGGCACGCTGGGATACGAGGCCGCAAGCCAGATGAAGGAAAAGGGCATCGGTGTCTCCTCTTCCATCGGCATCGGCGGCGACCCGATCAACGGATCAAGCTTCCGCGACATCCTCGAACTGTTCGAGAATGACCCGGATACCGATGCCGTGGTGCTGGTCGGTGAAATCGGCGGCCCGCAAGAGGCCGAGGCGGCGGAATATATCCGCGATCACATGAAGAAACCGGTCGCGGCCTACATCGCGGGTCTGTCGGCGCCCAAGGGCCGCCGGATGGGCCATGCCGGCGCCATCGTTTCGGCCTTTGGCGAATCCGCCCAGGAGAAGGTCGAGATACTGAAAGAGGCAGGCGTCACCATCGTCCCCACCCCGTCCTCGTTCGGCGAGGTCGTGGAAAAGATGATCGCCTGACCCGCCCCCGACGCGGTCCCGCCCCTCCCCGGGACCGCGTCACCAAGCGGCAGACAGACAGGTTGCAGTTTGCAACAGCGTCAAGGCCATCCCGCAGCCGATCAGGGTTCATGCGTTCTGCCCCGCCTTGATTCCGGAAAAGATACAGCCGCCCAGGAACGTACCTTCGAGCGCGTTATAGCCGTGATAGCCGCCGCCGCCGAAGCCGGCAACCTCGCCTGCCGCGTAGAGCCCGTCAAACACCGTGCCATCGGGGCGGAGCACCTGTGAATTCAGATCGGTATGCAACCCGCCAAGTGACTTGCGGGTCAGGATATTTAGGTGCACGGCAATCAGCGGACCGTTGGCCGGATCGAGGATCGCGTGCGGCCGCGCAGTGCGGATGAGCTTGTCGCCCAGATAGGTGCGGGCGTGATGGATGGCGTCGATCTGGGCATCGCCGGCACCTGACCCATTCAGCGCGGCATCGCGGGCGGCAATCTGGCTTCTGACGTGTTCCGGGTCCAGCGGTGCATCGGGGGTCAGGCGATTCATGCCGGCAACCAGCGTTGCCAGATCACCGGCCACGACGAAATCGGCACCCTTTTCCTTGAAGGCCTCGACCGCGCCCGTGGCCCCCTTGCCCAGCCGTTCGCGCAACACGTTCAGCCATTTGCCCGAGGTCAGGTCAGGATTCTGCTCGCTGCCCGAAAGCGCGAATTCCTTTTCGATGATCTTCTGCGTCAGGATGAACCAGCTGTGCTGGTGGCCGGTGGACAGAATGCGCTTGAGCGTCGAGAGCGTATCGAAACCCGGCAGGCAGGGCGGCTCCATCCGGTTGCCATCGGCATCCAGCCAGATCGACGACGGCCCCGGCAGGATACGGATACCGTGATTGGGCCAGATCGGATCCCAGTTTCGGATGCCTTCGCAATAATGCCACATGCGATCTTCGTTGATCGCCCCCGCACCGGCGGATTTGGCCACCGCCTGCATCTGGCCATCGACGTAATCGGGCACACCCGACACCATGCGCGTGGGCGGTGCGCCCAGCCGGTCGCGGGGCCAGAGGGCACGGACAGCATCGTGATCGCCGCCAATGCCACCGGAGGCAATGACGATACTGTCGGCTTCGAACAGGAATTCACCGATCACGTCCCGGTTGGTCGAGGCGCCGCGCCGGGCCGGATCTTCGGCCAGCACCTGCCCCGAGACACCGGTGGCCCGGCCGTCCGACATCTCGATCCGCGTCACGCGATGGCGGAACGCATGGCGTAAGAGGCCGATGTCGATCGCGGCGTCGGCCTGTCTGACAAACGGGGCGACAATGCCTTCGCCCGTGCCCCAGGTGATGTGGAACCGCGGCACGGAATTGCCGTGGCCCCGCGCCGCGGGGCCGCCCCGCTCGGCCCAGCCGACGACGGGAAACCAGCGCATGCCGATTTCCCGCAGATAGCGGCGCATGGGGCCACTGGCAAATTCCAGGTAGGCGTCGGCCCATTTGCGGGGCATGTCATCTTCGGGGCGGTCGAATTGTGCGCTTCCCAGCCAGTCCCGCCGCGCCAGTTCGGTGCTGTCGCGGATACCCAGGCGGCGCTGTTCGGGCGTGTTGACCATGAAAAGACCGCCCAGCGACCAAAAGGCCTGTCCGCCCAGCGATTGCGGCCCCTCCTGATCGATCAGGATCACCTTGCGCCCGCGATTTGTGGCCTCATGCGCGGCAACAAGTCCAGCCAGTCCGCCCCCGACAATAATTACATCGGCCTTAATCATGGCCCGCTCCCCAACACAACTGACCCCAGCCTAGCAAAAGGCTGGGGTCTTTGGACAGAAAAGAATCCTTATACGTGTGTTGGGGTGTCCTCGGGTACCGTCGGTGGCGGGCGGCGGAACCACCCGCGGCCGGATTTCCCGCGCTGCTCGCCATACCAGTTTTCGTTGCGGGTGGCGTACATCGTGCCGGCGACCGCCGCGAATGCCAGAACCGATCCGGCCAGAAGCGCGTAATCCGCGCTGCGCAGGATCAGGTAGAGCACCGCGTAGAGCAGCGTCAGCAGAAGGCACAGCACGATGGTGCGACGGCCAAGCGCCAACGCGGTGGCGCCATAGGCGGTCACCAGCGCAACCGTTGCCGCCCCCGAAACCAGGTAGGCCGCGCCAAAACCCAACTGTTCGGCCAGCGCCAGCATCAGCAGGAAAAACGTCGACTGGGCCAGACCCACCAGCAGGTATTGTACCGGGTGCGTCGGGCGCTTGGCCTGCCCTTCGATCAGAAAGATCGTCAGAAAGGTGAGCGCGATGAACATCAGCCCGTAGCGCGCCGCGCGATAGGATTTCTGGTAGAAATCGTTGGGCTGGTAGAAATCCACGCCAAAGCCGGCCTCGTGCCGGGCGGTGTGTTCCTGACTGGTGCGCGATACCTGCGGCAGCGGCCGCGCCAGATGGGGGATCAGCCAGTGCGCGGTGAAGCCATCCTCGGACACCGTGTGGTCATTCGGCAGGAACGCCCCGCGAAACGAGGGATGCGCCCAATCGCTGGTCAGTGTCACATCGCTGTCGCGGCCCACGGGCGCGATCGACAGCGATTGCGCCCCGTTGAAGCCCAGGATCAGCGTGTAGCTGCTTTGCTTGCGGGGATCGCCGGTGGGCGCCCGCAACCCGCCGGTGTGACTGTCGCCCCTGGCCAGCGGCTCGATCTGAAGCGGGGTCGTATCTGCCGTCAGCTTGGTCACGCCGCGCAGGGCGCGGTTCGACGTCACCTGAAGCTGGATCTCGGCCTTGTCCCACAGGGCCACTTCCTTGCCGCGCAGCGTATCGGCAACCAGTTCCGTGGGGAAATCAAAGCTCATTTCGGCGGCGGCGGCATAGACCGGCACGGTGAAGATCCCGCGATGACGTTCCTGCGTGGTGGCGTCGATGGTTGTGGTGAACTTGCCGGGATAGAGGTAGACCGGATCGCGATTGACGGTTTTCTGTACATCCACGTGACGAAAGACCGGCTTGTCATCTTCGTCCAGTTTCTGAAGCCGGGTCACGGGATCGAGCACCCGCTGTTTCTCGCGGATGGTGACGGTTTCCTGCACCGGCACCACAAGCACCGGCCCGCTGATCACCTGCTGCCCGCCCCATTCCCGGCCGACGCTGTCGCGCGTCGACCGGTTGTAGCCGGCGCGATCATTGATGATTTCGCTGACAAACAGGATGGGAATGAACATCAGGAGGATGAGAAGGCCGACGATAATGAATCTCAGGCCGGGGGATCGTAGCATCTGTGTGTTTCCTTGCTGGTGAGTGTCCTTCATCAGTAAGAATGTGACTGTGCAGAGGATGCCGGGACGGATGCGCAGATTTTCAGCAGATCGCGGTGGGCGTGCCCGGCGGCAGCACATGTCCGGCACGTAGGATGCGCCCGTGGCTCTGACGGGCGTATCTTGTCATGGCAATGGGGATGTGCCGGGCGTTGGCAGTTGTGATCCAAGCTGCCGTGGGCGCCTGGCGTGATTGGCCATCAGGCGGCAGCGCCGCCGCCCGGGCCCGTCAAACCGGCTCAGGCCACCCGGGTTTCGGCGCGGGCAAATTTCGATGCGGTCGCACGCCGCGAGAAGAACATCACCTGCTTGTCACGGCGAATTGCGTTCTTGCGTGCCGCCGACAGAACGAACAGATTGCTTTCGCGCTGTTCCAGAACCTCCAGGGCGATGCGGCGGTTGTCACGGGCTTTTTCGAGAAGATTGGCAGACATATGCGTTTCCTTCATGTGCGGATGTAGTGGGTTAGGCGGACAGGCCGCAAGTCAGAAGAACATGTGTACTGGGTAAGATTTTCGTGGTGGCGCAGAGCGTGGATTTGCCATCCTGCCGGGCCGGCAGATCGATCACCACGGCCGGCGATGCCGGGATCGTGTGGCGTGGGCACGAATTGGTGTTTGCCGTTTTGGTTTCGGTCTTCTTCACGTTACCCTCCGGGTGAATCCGATAGTGCCGCTGGCCTATGGGATCAGGTTGTTGGGGGTATCTCGGGCATGGCGCGTTTGTCGGCGTCAAAGATATTCCTCGATACCCTTATCGGGATTGGAAAAACCAAGAACACTCGCAAAGTCACGTTTTGCACCGGGCCGAAGCAATTACGCTTTTTATGTGGCCCGATTGAGAATGTGACCGCTAAACTTGGCTGGATTACAACGAGTTAAAGGCTTTTTAATGGCGCGGCATACAATTGCCACGATTGGGTCGGATTGTTCATGATTTGAATTAAATGCGGTCGATTTTGGGTCCTTAGCGGCGTTTCCGGGCCACTTCCGGCAAGACAGCGGCGGTACTTTTTGCCCCGGGCGCACGGCCACAACCCCCGGTAGAGGTGATTCGGCGCCGCCGGGCCGGCCCTGTTGCCAGCGGCGCGGGTTTGCGACACGCCCGCCGTCGGAGACAGGACAGACCGCGCCGACAGGCTGTGGTCGGGATTGGAAATGCCTGTTGCCACGGATATCCCGCCACGCCGTCTGACGCTGATTGATCTGGCGATGGGCGTTGGCGTGGCGCTGACCTGGGGGCTGGGCATCGTCTTTGCCAAGGCGGCGATCGCACATTTTCCGCCGATCCTGCTGATGGCGCTTCGCTTTGCGGTAACGGCACTGGTGCTGGTGTGGTTCGTGCGGATGCCGCGGGGTCAGATGGCGGCCCTGTTCTTTATCGCGCTGATTTCCGCGGCGCTGCAATACAGCCTGACATTCACCGGCCTGAAGGGGCTGGATGCGGGCGTTGCCGCGCTGATCGTGCAGCTTGAGGTTCCGTTTCTGGTCCTGGTCGGCGCGGTGTTCCTCAAGGAGAAAACCGGCTGGCGCAAATGGGCGGGGATCGCGCTGGCCTTCTTCGGGGTCTACCAGATCGCCGGAGAGCCGCGGATCTCGGCGGCGCTTGGCTCGGTTCTTCTGGTCGTCGCGGGCGCGTTCGTCTGGGCCGTGGGCCAGGCGATGATCCGGCGGCTCAGGGATATTGACGGGCTGACGGTCACGGCCTGGGTCGCGGTGATGGCGGCGCCGCAACTTCTTGCGGTATCGCTTGTGGTCGAAACCGGGCACTGGCAGGCGATCCAGAGCGCGGGATGGGTGGTCTGGGCGACGGTTCTCTACCTCGGGCTGGTCATGACCGCACTGGGATACGGGCTGTGGTACACGCTCATTCGCCGCAACCCGGTCAGCCGGGTGGCGCCGTTCCTATTGCTGCTGCCGGTGTTCGCCGTTCTGGGCGGGGCCGTTTTCCTGGGCGAGGTGATGAGCGCCGGCACCATGCTGGGCGGTGCGCTTGTCATTGCCGGTGTCGGGATCATCCTGACTGACAGAACCTAACGGCCGGGCACAGGCTAGCCGGCCGCTTCGGGCGATTGCAGGGTCTCGACCGACAGAACGGTGGGCAGGTGCCGGGCGACCTCGGTCCAGTGTTCGCCTTCGTCGCTGCTGACGAAGACCGAGCCCGTATTGGTGCCGAAGTAGATGCCGGCGGGATCGGATGAATCTGTCGCCATCGCCTGCCGCAGCACGGTGAAGAAGCAGTTCTCCTGGGGCAACCCGCTGCGGCGGGCGGCCCAGTTTTCACCGCCATCGGTCGATTTCCAGACCGCCGCCGAGCCCTCGGGCGGGTAACGCCCGCCGCTGTCGGAATTGAGCGGCAGCACCCAGAGCGTCCGAGGATCGCGCGGATGCACCGCGATGGGAAACCCGAAACTCGATGGCAGTCCCGCGGTTATGTCTTCCCAGCTGCGCCCGCCATCGGGGCTGCGCCAGGTGCCGTGGTGGTTCTGCTGGTAGAGCAGATCACCATCTCCTGCCCGGACCATGTTGTGCACGCAATGACCGGTTTCACCGTCCCGGGGCGCGGCGGGATGATCATGCTTTGGGCAGGCATCGGCATTGGACAGGCGGTTGCGGCGTTCCCAGGATGCGCCGCCATCCTCGGTTGCGAACACCCCGGCGGCGGAAATACCGATCCAGAGCTTGTCTGGCGCCGCAGGTGTGCTGACGATGGTATGCAGCACCAGCCCGGCTGCACCGGGGTTCCAGCTGTCGCGCGAAGGGTGGTTGCTGAGACCCTCGATGCGCTGCCAGGACTGCCCCCGGTCATGGCTGGCAAAAAGCGTCGCCGGCTTTGCGCCGGCATAGAGCGTGCCGTGCGAATGGTGCAGCGACCAGAGGGTTTCGATCTCGCCGGTGAAGGGCGCGTCCGACGGCTCCCACCCGAACATCTCGGCCAGTTCCGGGTCGTTCGCGGCCCATTCATCCAGCTGCCCGTTGGCAAGCTTGGACAGCGCCCAGCTGTCGCCGCCATCGGTCGAACACCAGACACCCGCGCCGTGCCACTCACCGCCGCCCGCCGCCCAGAGCGTGCCGGTGGCCGGGTCGCCGATCACGTGGTTGATGGGCCAACCATCGCAAAGCGGACCCTTGATTTCCCAATGTTCGCGCCCGTCGCGGGCGGTGAGCAGAAACGCACCCTTGGTGGTGCCGACAAGAATGGTGGTTGATCTGGTCATCGCAAAGGCCCCTCCATCGCGAAAACCTAACATGGCCGACGACATCAGCCTAGCGCCTCAGCGACATCCCGCTTCGGGCTCTTATCGGCCATCGCATCCGTGGTGCGGCAACACCGGCGAAGCCCGCCGCACTTCGCCGATCCGTGGGGGCGGATTGACACCGCGCGGCGTGTCTTCTGCGGGGGTCCGCTTCGTCCGTAACACCGTCACCGCGGCAATCGCGGATCGCCCGCCCCCATTCAGGGCGACGTGCGGCCCCTCTCAGATATCCAGCGTATGTTCCTTTTCCCACTGGCTGAAATGCGTGACAAAAGATGTCCATTCCTGGTGCTTCATCTTCAGATAGGCCTTCGAGAATTCGTCGCCCATCATCTCTTTCAGCTCCTTGTCCTTGTCGTAAAGACGCAGGGCATCGAGCATGTTGAGCGGCAGTTTCGGCGCGCCGCGTACCTTGTGGCCCTCGGCATACATGTCGATATCATAGCGTTTGCCCGGATCGGCCTTGTGGCGGATACCGCTTAGCCCGGCGGCGATGATCACCGCCTGCAGCAGGTACGGGTTCACCGCCCCGTCCGGCAGGCGCAGCTCGAACCGGCCCGGCCCCGGCACGCGCACCATGTGGGTGCGGTTATTGCCGGTCCAGGTGACCGTGTTCGGCGCCCATGTGGCCCCCGACATGGTGCGCGGAGCGTTGATCCGCTTGTAGGAATTCACCGTCGGGTTGGTGATCGCCGCCAGGGCGCTTGCGTGTTTCATGATCCCGCCCAGGAAATGCGCGCCCTGATCGGAAAGCCCCAGCTCGGCGGTCTGGCTGCCGCCCGTGGACTTGGTGGCAAAGACGTTCTTCTTGGCCTTGTCGCCCGGTGCGTCCCAGACCGAGATATGCGCATGGCACCCGTTACCGGTCAGCCCTTCGACGGGTTTGGGCATGAAGGTCGCGCGGAACCCGTGCTTTTCCGCCACCGATTTGGTCATGAACTTGAAGAAGGAGTGCTTGTCGGCGGTCCTGAGCGCGTCGTCGAATTCCCAGTTCATCTCGAACTGGCCATTGGCATCCTCGTGGTCGTTCTGATAGGGGCCCCAGCCCAGATCCAGCATGTAGTCGCAGATCTCGCGCACCACGTCATAGCGGCGCATCACCGCCTGCTGGTCATAGCACGGCTTCTCCGCGGTATCGAACTCGTCGCTCAGCGCCGATCCGTCGGGCGTCAGCAGGAAATATTCCGCCTCGATCCCGGTCTTCACGTGCATCCCCTCGCCCGCCGCCTCGTCGATCAGGCGCCGCAGCACGTTGCGCGGGGCCTGGGCCACATCCGCGCCCTCCATCACCGGGTTGGCCGCCACCCAGGCCACCTCGGGCTTCCACGGCAGCTGGATGACCGAGCTTGGGTCCGGCACCGCCAGCATGTCCGGGTGCGCCGGGGTCATGTCCAGCCAGGTGGCGAAACCGGCAAAACCCGCGCCTTCCTCCTGCATGTCGGCGATCGCCTGCGCCGGCACCAGCTTGGCGCGCTGCCCGCCAAAGAGGTCGGTGAATGAAATCATGAAATACTTGACGCCGTTTTTCTTGGCGTAGGCGGCCAGATCTTTTGCCATTATTCTTCCTTTCCCTGTTGGTATCGAAAAGGGGCGGTTTGGCCGCCCCTTGTCAACTTCTTTCAGAACCCCGTGCCCGGTTTGCCCGGCCACCAGTCGGTGCCCGAGAGCGGCACCTGCGCCATGGCGGCGGCCTCCATCGTCAGCGCCACCAGGTCCTCGGGTTCCAGGTTGTGCAGGTGGTTCTTGCCGCAGGCCCGCGCGATGGTCTGCGCCTCCAGCGTCATCACCTTGAGATAGTTGCGCAGCCTGCGCCCGCCCTCGACCGGGTCGAAACGTTTCTCAAGCTCCGGATCCTGGGTGGTGATCCCGGCCGGGTCCAGCCCCTCGTGCCAGTCGTCATAGGCGCCCGCCGTGGTGCCGAGCTTCTGGTATTCGGCCTCCCATTTCGGGTCGTTGTCGCCGATGGCGATCATCGCCGCCGTGCCGATGCTGACCGCATCCGCGCCAAGCGCCATCGCCTTGGCCACATCCGCGCCCGAACGGATGCCGCCCGACAGGATCAGCTGCACCTTGCGGTGCATGCCCAGATCCTGCAGCGCCTGCACCGCGGGGCGGATGATCGCCAGCGTCGGCTGGCCCACATGTTCGATGAACACGTCCTGCGTGGCCGCCGTGCCGCCCTGCATCCCGTCAAGCACCACAGCATCCGCGCCCGCCTTGATCGCCAGCGTCGTGTCGTAATAAGGCCGTGCGCCCGCGACCTTGACATAGATCGGCACCTTCCAGCCAGTGATCTCGCGCAGTTCCAGAATCTTGATTTCCAGGTCATCCGGCCCGGTCCAGTCCGGGTGGCGGCAGGCGCTGCGCTGGTCGATCCCCTTGGGCAGGTTGCGCATCTCGGCCACCCGGTCGGAAATCTTCTGCCCCAGCAACATCCCGCCGCCGCCGGGCTTGGCGCCCTGCCCCACGACGATCTCGATCGCGTCGGCCTTGCGCAGGTCGTCCGGGTTCATGCCGTAGCGCGACGGCAGATACTGATAGACCAGCTTGCTGGAATGGCCGCGCTCCTCGGGTGTCATGCCGCCATCGCCGGTGGTGGTGGATGTCCCCGCCGCCGACGCGCCGCGCCCAAGCGCCTCTTTCGCCGGACCGCTGAGCGCGCCAAAGCTCATGCCCGCGATGGTAATCGGTATATCCAGCTCGATCGGGTTTTCCGCGTTGAGCCCGCCGATCGTGACATTGGTGTCGCATTTCTCGCGATACCCTTCGAGCGGGTAGCGCGAGATCGACGCGCCCAGAAACAACAGGTCGTCGAAATTGGGCACGCGCCGCTTGGCCCCGCCGCCGCGGATGTCATAGATGCCGGTGGCCGCCGCCCGGCGGATGTCACTGTTGACGTCATTGGTGAAGGTCGCCGACATGCGCGGCGTGGTGTGCGGAATATCGTGATCTTTCATGGTCTCAATCCCCTAATACGCGCCGGCGTTATCAATATCGAAATTATAGAGCTTGCGGGCCGAGCCATAGCGGGTGAACTCCTCGGGTTTCGCATCCACCCCCGCCTCGGCCAGGATATCGGTCAGAAACGCGATATGTTCGGGGCGCATCTCTTTCTTCTCGCAATCTGCGCCCAGGCTCTTCACGCTGCCGCGCACAAAGAACCGCGCCTCGTAACAGCTGTCGCCCAGGGCATCGCCCGCGTCACCGCAGACCACCACATTGCCCGATTGCGCCATGAAGCCGGACATATGGCCGATATTGCCCTCGACCACGATATTGACCCCCTTCATCGAGATCCCGCAGCGGGACGAGGCATTGCCCCGCACCACGATCAGCCCGCCATGACCGGTCGCGCCCAGATACTGGCTGGCATCGCCGGAAATCTCGATCCGGCCCGACATCATGTTCTCGCCGGTGCCCGGCCCCGCCGAGCCGTCGATGCGGATCGTGGCCTGCTTGTTCATGCCGCCGCAGTAATAGCCGGTCGAACCGCGCACCGTCACCTCGATGGGCGCGTCCAGACCCACGGCGATTGCGTGGCTGCCCTTGGCATTGACCACCTCCCAGGCGGTTTCATTGGTATCCTGCGATTGTCCCTGCAGGGTCGAATTCAGGGCGCGCAGGCCCTTTTCTGCCAGGTCGAATGTCTGCATCTCAATGGTTCCAGAAATAAACGGTTGCGGGTTCGGGTTCCCAGACTTTGGCGTCCTCGATCCCCGGCAGGCTGACCAGCGCGCGATATTCGCTGCCGAAGGCCACGTATTGGTCGGTTTCAGCCATCACCGCGGGTTTGCAGGCGATCGGGTCACGCACAACCCCGAACCCGTCCTTGGTGCCGACGACGAAGGTGTAGAACCCGTCAAGGTCATCCAGCCCCGCCTCCAGTGCCTCGCCCAGGGTGCTGCCGGTCTGCATCTTCCAGGTCAGGTAGGCCGCGGCAACCTCGGTGTCGTTCAGCGTCTCCACCGTCACCCCCTCGCGCGCCAGCTTGCGCCGCAGCGAATTGTGGTTGGAAAGCGACCCGTTATGAACCAGGCACTGATCCGCCCCGGTGGAAAACGGGTGCGCGCCCAGCGTGGTGACCGCCGATTCCGTTGCCATGCGGGTATGGCCGATCCCGTGGCTGCCGGTCAGCTTGGGGATGTCGAAGCGTTTTGCTACGTCCTCGGGCAGGCCGACCTCCTTGTAGATTTCGATCACCTCGCCGGCGCTCATCACCCTGACCCCGGGGCGCAGCGTCTTGAGCGCCGCGCGCGCATCGGCCAGCTTGGCCTCGGGCAGGTCGATCACCGCATGGGTGTCGATCACCCGCACCGACAGATCGCCGCCGATGGCCGCGCCCAGATCCTTGCCCAGATCGGCGAAATCGGCGTCGGGATCAGCCGACTGGATGGTCAGCTTGGCATGCCCTTCCCGCGTATCTCCGTAAACCGCGATCCCGGCGCTGTCGGGGCCGCGATCCGTCATCGTGATCAACATCTCGGTCAGCATCTCACCGAGCTTTGGCTCCAGTGACTTATCTTTCAGAAATAGTCCGACAATCCCACACATTGGCGTCTCCATGAATCATGTCTGGAGCACCGTACAGAGTCGTTTACCGTTTTTCAACCATAAGAATTAAAGTTTCCTATTAGGAATAATTTTAAGATGGCAAAAAACGTCTTGGGTATTAAAAGCACCTACTGCTTTTGACTTCGATTTTCAGACTTTGCCCAATGACTTCTATGAGCCGATTCCGTTGAAAAACTCGTTGTATACGGCGCTCGTGCTTTGGCTATCGAATTGATTTGAAGAGGCAATCCACCGCCAGCCCGACTGGTTATCCGGCGACGGGCACCAGTGGCTTGAGCTTTG
>NZ_JBDOQV010000020.1:0-1548 GCF_039839345.1 Roseovarius sp. CAU 1744
GATTCCGTTGAAAAACTCGTTGTATACGGCGCTCGTGCTTTGGCTATCGAATTGATTTGAAGAGGCAATCCACCGCCAGCCCGACTGGTTATCCGGCGACGGGCACCAGTGGCTTGAGCTTTGCTAGTTTTCTGAGGTTCTGGGCCGTGGCTGCGAGTGTAAATTCGTCTTGAACGCCACAAGGCCCGCGTAATCGGAGTCGGCCGAGACCGAGGATGCGTTTGAGATGAGCGAAGAGCATTTCAACCTTCTTCCGGCGCGCCTGAGCCTTCGGATTGAAGTCTGATGCGGTGCATTGGCGGGTGAACTCCCTGACGGCTTCGTACTTCTCGCGGTGGATCGCGCGGGCTTCTGAGTTCGGGCAGCATTTGGCCTTCAGCGCGCAGCCCGTGCAATCGGACTTCCGCGCCCGATATTTGCGGGCTTTCCAAGTCTGTGCATTGCGTGCGGGATCGGAATAGGTCCGCCAGGTGTGCCGCATCTCTTTCCCACCGGGGCAGATGTAGCGATCGTTCTCGTCATCCCATGTGAAGTCAGACCGCGAGAAGGTTCCGTCGGTCCGTTCGCCCTTGTCGAAGACCGGGATAAAGGGAAGGATTTGGCGTTTCAGCGTTAGCCAAACCAGATTATCGGACGATCCGTAGGCGGTGTCAGCGGCGATCCAATCAGGCTTCACCCCAAAACGCTCTTCGGTGCGGTCGAGCATCTTGCGCATGGCACCCACTTCGGCGGTCTTGTTCGACCGGCTGGCGTCCACGTCAACGATAATCCCGTGATCGGTGTCGATCAGATAATTATCGGAATAGGCAAAGAACGCAGGGCCTTTGCGCGCTGCCGTCCATTGGCTGGCAGGGTCAGCATGAGCCGTGAACTTGGGTTTGGCTGTGGTCGCCGCACCGAAGGCTTCGTCGTCCAGTTTGTCGAGATACTCGCGCACGGCACGGGGCGCATCAATCGGGTCTATCTCTCGAGCCGCCCAGTCCTCGGGATTGCTGGAGTTCTGCTTCTGGACATCGGCGCTGATCAAGCTGGCATCGACCGCAAACCCCTGGCCACCAACCAAGCCTTCCTCCATGCAGCGCGCAACAGTCGCCTCGAATACATGGCGCAGCAGACCGCTTTCGCGGAAACGACCATGGCGGTTTTTGCTGAAAGTAGAGTGGTCTGGGATGCGGTCGGTAAGATCAAGACGACAGAACCAACGGTAAGCCAGGTTCAGATGCACCTCTTCACAAAGGCGCCGTTCGGACCGGATGCCAAAACAGTATCCCACGAGAAGCATGCGGATCATCAGTTCCGGATCGACCGACGGACGGCCCGTGTGGCTGTAGAAATCTGCCAGATGTCCTCGGATGCTGCTCAGATCGAGATGACGATCAATCGACCGCAGAAGATGATCTTGAGGAACATGATCTTCCAGCGAGAACTCATAGAACAGCGCCGCCTGCGCTTCCTGCTTCGGTCCCATCATGGCTCATTCTCCCGCTCGTTGAGAGAATTGAATCAGCAGTTCATGCACCAATCAAGGAAGAGTTTTTCAACAAAATC
>NZ_JBDOQV010000021.1:0-1328 GCF_039839345.1 Roseovarius sp. CAU 1744
ATGAAGAAAGTATACGGTAGCGCGTCTGCGGCGCTGGACGGTTTGCTGCGTGATGGCATGCTGATTTCCGCGGGCGGGTTTGGTCTGTGCGGCATTCCCGAGTTGCTGATTGACGCGATTGTCGACAGCGGCGTGAAGGATCTGACCATCGCGTCCAACAATTGCGGTGTCGACGGGTTCGGGCTGGGCAAGCTGCTGGACACGCGGCAGATCAGGAAGATGATGTCGTCCTATGTCGGGGAGAATGACGAATTCATGCGCCAGTACCTGTCGGGCGAGCTGGAGATCGAGTTCAACCCGCAGGGCACCCTGGCCGAGCGGATGCGCGCCGGCGGCTGCGGCATTCCGGGTTTCTACACCAAGACCGGGGTCGGCACGGTCATCGCCGAGGGCAAGGAGCACAAGGAGTTCGACGGCGAGACCTATATCATGGAGCGCGGCATCTTTGCCGATCTTTCGATCGTCAAGGCCTGGAAGGCCGACCCGACCGGCAACGCGGTGTTCCGCAAGACCGCGCGCAACTTCAACCCGCCGGCGGCGATGTGCGGCAAGATCTGCGTGCTGGAGGTCGAGGAGATCGTCGAGCTGGGCGCGCTGGACGGCGATCACATCCACCTGCCCGGCATCTATGTGCACCGCCTGATCCAGGGCGAACACGAGAAACGCATCGAACAGCGCACCACGCGCAAGAAGGAGGACGCCTGATGCCCTGGGACCGCAACCAGATGGCCGAACGGGCCGCGCAGGAGCTGGAAGACGGCATGTATGTGAACCTCGGCATCGGCATCCCGACGCTGGTGGCCAATTACGTGGGCGACAAGGACATCACCCTGCAGTCGGAAAACGGCATGCTGGGCATGGGCCCGTTTCCTTTCGAGGGCGAGGAGGATCCCGACCTGATCAATGCCGGCAAGCAGACCATTACCGAGCTGCGCCGGACCTCCTATTTCGACAGCGCCACCAGCTTTGGCATGATCCGCGGCGGCAAGATCGCGGCGGCGATCCTGGGCGCGATGGAGGTGAGCGAAGACGGCGACCTGGCCAACTGGATGATCCCCGGCAAGCTGGTCAAGGGCATGGGCGGCGCGATGGACCTGGTGGCCGGCGTCGGCCGCGTGATCGTCATCATGGACCACACCAACAAGCATGGCGACAGCAAGTTGCTGAAACAATGCACCCTGCCGCTGACCGGCAAGGCGGTGGTCGACCGCGTGATCACCAATCTCGGCGTGCTCGACGTCACCGGGAACGGCCTGAAAATCATCGAACTCGCCCCCGACGTCTCCCGCCAGGACATCATCAACGCAACCGAAGCCAATATCGTTTGA
>NZ_JBDOQV010000022.1:0-1181 GCF_039839345.1 Roseovarius sp. CAU 1744
GGGATTATTCGATGATTTTGGCGACGACGCCGGCGCCGACGGTGCGGCCGCCTTCGCGGATGGCGAAGCGCAGGCCGTCTTCCATCGCGATCGGTGCGATCAGTTCGACGGTGAACTTCAGGTTGTCGCCCGGCATCACCATCTCGGTTCCGCTCGGCAGCTCGACCGTGCCGGTCACGTCCGTGGTGCGGAAGTAGAACTGCGGCCGGTAGTTGGCGAAGAACGGCGTGTGACGGCCACCCTCTTCCTTGGTCAGGATATAGGCCTCGGCCTCGAACTTGGTGTGCGGCGTCACCGAACCCGGCTTGCACAGCACCTGGCCACGCTCGACGCCGTCACGGTCGATACCGCGCAGCAGCGCGCCGATATTGTCGCCCGCCTCACCGCGGTCCAGCAGCTTGCGGAACATTTCAACGCCGGTGCAGGTGGTCTTCTTGGTGTCGCGGATGCCGACGATCTCGATCTCGTCGCCCACGTTGATCACGCCACGCTCGACACGGCCGGTCACAACCGTACCGCGGCCCGAGATCGAGAACACGTCCTCGACCGGCATCAGGAACGGCTGGTCGACCGCGCGGGCCGGCGTCGGGATGTATTCATCCACTGCCGCCATCAGCTTCTTGATCGATTCCTCGCCGATTTCCGGGTTGGTGCCTTCCATCGCCGCCAGCGCCGAGCCGGGGATCACCGGGATGTCGTCGCCGGGGAAATCATACGAGCTCAGCAACTCGCGGATCTCCATCTCGACCAGCTCCAGCAGTTCCTCGTCATCGACCTGGTCGACCTTGTTCATGTAGACGACCATGTAGGGAATGCCCACCTGGCGGCCCAGCAGGATGTGCTCGCGGGTCTGCGGCATCGGACCGTCGGCCGCGTTCACAACCAGGATCGCGCCGTCCATCTGCGCCGCACCCGTGATCATGTTCTTCACGTAGTCGGCGTGGCCCGGGCAGTCCACATGCGCGTAGTGGCGCGTCTCGGTCTCGTATTCGACATGCGCCGTCGAGATCGTGATCCCCCGCGCCTTCTCCTCCGGCGCGCCGTCAATCTGGTCATAGGCCTTGAAATCACCGAAATACTTCGTGATCGCCGCCGTCAGCGTCGTCTTCCCGTGATCCACGTGACCAATGGTCCCGATGTTCACATGCGGTTTCGAACGATCAAACTTTTCCTTTGCCATG
>NZ_JBDOQV010000003.1:0-22500 GCF_039839345.1 Roseovarius sp. CAU 1744
GCCGCCACACCGGCCCCCGTCTCGATCACACAGTCATGGCCCAGCTTCCGCAACTGCTCCGCTGAATCCGGCGTCATCGCAACCCGACTCTCGCCCTCAATAACTTCCTTCGGCGTTCCTATCCGCATCATCGTTCTCTCTTCTGTCTCTGGTGCGCACGGACCCTCCGCGCCCGGGTCCACGTCGGAGACAGAAGTGCACGGTCGTGCTGTTCCCTATGGCCGGGGCCAAAACCAAGAACTGTTTCGGCCCCGCCAACAACATGCAATCTTTTGATCTGCCGCCGGGATAGACGACACCGAACTTCCAGCATCGTCTTCTCCCCTCAGAAAATCCCTACGGTTTCAACAATACCGACCCGACCGTCTTGCGATCGGCCATGTCTCGGTGAAGCTGGACGATATCGCCCAGGGGAACAGACTGACTGACATTGATCTTAATGGCACCCGAATTGATCTTGTCGAACAGATTCCGGGCCATCTCGCGCATCTGATCCGATTGGGCTACGTATGTCGCCAGTGTAGGCTTGGCCAAGAACACGGACCCCGATTTCGCAAGTAGCGATATATCCAAAGGCGGAACCGCTCCGGAGGCTTGGCCGAAATTCACGATGGTGCCGAGCGGGCGCAAGCATTCGAGGGACTTAGAGAATGTATCGAGTCCAACTGAATCATACACCACATCAACTCCGGCCCCACCGGTGATTTCCTTGACGCGAGCGACGAAATCCTCTTCTCGATAGTAAATTACGTGATCGCAACCGTTTTCCATGGCCAACTCGCCCTTGGCGCTGGTTCCGACCGTACCGATGACCGTGGCACCGATATCCCGCGCCCACTGGCACATGATCAGCCCGACGCCACCCGCGGCAGCGTGAATAAGGATGGTGCTCTCGGCCGTCACTTTGTAGGAACTGTGCAATAGGTATTGCGCCGTAAGTCCCTGAATCATGCACGCAGCCGCGATTTCATCGGTGATGTATTCCGGAAGCTTCACAAGCTTCTCCGCGGGAATGAGCCGCTTCTCGCAGTAAGCGCCAAGCACCATGCAGTAGGCCACCCGGTCGCCGACCTTGATACCCTCAACGCCGCTGCCGACCGCCTCGACCACGCCAGCGGCCTCGACGCCCAAAGTGTTCGGTACCGGAATAGCGTATTGTCCTTCGGTGTCGGACCGGTGATAGACATCCACCATGTTCACGCCAATGGCGGTGTGGCGGATGAGCGCCTCGCCTTCACCGGGGGCGCCGACTTCGACATCGACGGCCTTCATGACATCCGGGCCGCCTTTCTCCGAAATGCGAATTGCTTTGGTCATTAGGTATCTCCTTCAGTTTGTTTGGAAAAGTCGTTTCAGATTTCGCCACCCAGGAACTCAAACATCGCGGAGAAATCCCGTTGTGTATGACCATTCCGGATAGCAGTGCGGTAGAGTGCGAGCGCGGCTGATGCCATCGGCGAAGGGCGTGTTGCCGAAAGGGCCGCCTGTTGAAATATACCCATGTCCTTGGCGATCAGCGGATTGGTGAAGCCGGGTTTGTAATCGTTGCTGGACGGCGCTCCGGGCACCACGCCTGGCGCCGGGCAGTACTGAGACATGACCCAGCTTGAGCCCGACGATTTGCCGATCACTTCGGCCAGCAGGTTCAGGTCAAGCCCGAGTGCCTGCCCAAGTGCCAGCGCCTCGCTTGCAGCGGCAACATGCACCCCAAGCAGCATGTTGTTGCAGATCTTCGTCGCCTGTCCCATGCCGCTGCTGCCGATGTAAATGCTCTCTCGTCCCATGCCGGCAAAGACTGACTGCGCCCGGTCGAAATCGTCCTGGCTGCCGCCCACCATGAAGACGAGTGACCCTTGCTGAGCGGCGGCCATGGCACCGGACACAGGCGCATCCAACATACCGTTTCCCGCCTCGGCGGCAGCCGTGTTCAGCTCGCGCGCTGTCTCCACATCGATGGTAGAGCTGTCAATCAGGAGCGCGTCCTTGCGGCAATGGCAAAGCACACCCTCAGCATTAAGGTAAGTGTCCTTCACGATCTCAGTCGTTGGCAGCATCGTGATGACTACCCCCGCATCTGCGACAGTGTCCGCAATGGATTCTCCGGCCACACCGCCCGCCGAAACGAAGGCCCCGGTTGCGTCTGAGCTAAGGTCAAAACCCCGAACATTGCGCCCCTCCTTGAGAAGGTTTGTCGCCATCGGCAGGCCCATTGTTCCAAGTCCGATAAATGCCACATCTTCCATTTTTTCCTCCCACAAAACGCGCCAGATGGTGTGTGTTCCAGTCATTGCGCACACGCGGTTGCCTTAGGTACACGCCGCCATTCAGGTATCGACAAACCGATCATATGCCCAAGGTAGGCGCACATAAATTTCCAAAACTGCAAAGGTCGTTTTCGCAAACGTGTGCGATAGCATGATGGCTAAATGAATGTGTGCCGAGAATAGGTCATCTCAAGTATCTATCTTATATATACTTTCACGTGAATTCCCTTGAGGTACCGACAACTGCAAGAGTAGAACCCATCGCCATGCGCGCGGATTCGCTGCGTCAGGTGACGATGCTGTTTTCGTTTTTGAAAGGCCGCGCAATATGACACGCCTACTGCCAATGGAAAGGATTCAAACCGTGTTGATCCAGTCACCGATGGCAGTTAATGCATCACGCGCGACCGGGCTGTAAGGCGACAGCCTGAGGAATCCATGAATCAGGCCTTGGTAACGGGTATGGGTGACGGGTACACCGGCCTGTTTCAGACGGGTTGCATAGGCATCCCCTTCGTCCCGCAACGGATCGTATTCGGCCGTCATCACCAATGCTGGCGGCAGACCGGCAAGCGTGGCGGCACCGAGCGGAGAGGCCCAAGGATGGCGGGCTTGTGCCGGATCTTCAATGTATTCGCTCCAGAACCGCAGCATGGCGCCACGCGTCAACCCGTATCCTTCAGCATTCTCAAGATAGGAGCGTGTAGGCGGTGTGTGGTAATCCGTGATCGGATAGGCCAACACCTGACCGCACACCTTTGGCGTCGGCTTGCCCTGCAGACGCAGACACACCGCCGTTGCCAACGTTGCACCGGCACTATCACCGACCACAACCAAACGATCGGCGGCACTGTCGATCCGGGGCAGATGTCTCCAGATCCAGTTCACCGCCGCGAAGCAATCATCGACCGGCACCGGGAACCGATATTCCGGCGACCTGCGATAATTCACAGCAATGACCGCGGACCCGGACGTATTCACCAAGTCCCGACAGACGTGGTCATGGCTTTCCAGATCCCCTGCGACATAGCCGCCACCATGGAAAAAAACGATAAGCTTTTCATTTCGGCGACGATCCGGGCGATAACAACGCATCGGCGTCCCGATATTGGTGATCATATCCTCAACGGAACCAACAGTGGCGCGATCCGCGATCGGCACAGGCCGAAAGCTTGCTCGAAGCTCGTCCAGCGTCATTTCCTCGAGCGACGCCGCATCTTGCATGGCGCCAAGGTGACGAGACATATCGGGATGAAGCGTCATCGCCCTACTCCGCAGGCTCACAGTTTGCCGGTTCAGAAGCATTCAGTGTCGGCACGATTTCATAGCTTTCGTCATCATTCGCCTCCATAAGTTCAAAGTAGGCTCGGGTACGGTCGGGCCAGTTATTGATCACCCGCCCGCTTTCAGTGCGGTACCAGTTCTGGCACGCACCGGACCACGAGAACTTGTCGAACTTTGGCGTCATCTCTTCGTAAAAGCCCTCGAGTGCCGCACGCCTGACCATTAGATTTTGATCCGGGTTGTCGAGAACGAACCTGGTTTTCCGGGCAATATACCGAGCCTGCGCCTCGAGCATGCCGATGATGGAATTGTGCGTGTTGGTGTTTGGTCCGTACATGACAAAGAAGTTTGGAAATCCAGGAATGCTTACACCTCGATAGGCCTCGGGCTCGCCCTGCCACGCCTCGTGCAAGTCGACCCCGTCCAGCCCCTTGACCGTCATCGGCTGCAGAAATTCCGTTGCTTTGAACCCTGTCGCAAGGACAACGACATCGACCTTGTGACGGCCACCGTCGGAATCGATGATCTCGTCGCCGTCCATAGCCTCTAGACCGGCGGTTACCACTGCGACATTGTCGCGCGCGAGGGTCGAATACCATTCGTTCGATGCTAGAATGCGCTTGCAACCGGGCGTATAATCCGGCGTGACCTTCTTCCGCAGAACAGGATCGGGGATTTGCCTCTCGATCAGTTCGTAGCACTCCTCCTGAAACTCTATGTTGAGCTTTGTCCCAGCTATGTACTTGTCATAGTTTTCTTCGAAAACTTCGTAGAGCTCTTCCCGCTGCTTCTGCATGAGGTCGGGATTGGCACGGTACGTCAGACGCTCAGAGACCGGGATGTCGCGTTCATCCTTGCAGAACACCCATGCCGGCGACCGCTGCAGCAGGACGACTTTCTCGACATCCGGCGCGATCGCAGGCACGATCTGAATCGCGCTCGCGCCTGTGCCCACGACGGCAACGGTCTTACCGGTCAGATCGACATCGTGACGCCATTCCGCGGAGTGGAAGACAGACCCGGTAAAGGTATCCCTGCCCTTGATCTCAGGCTCGGACGGCCGGTTTAGCTGTCCTACGGCAGAAATAAGCACACGACATGTCTTGGAGTTCCCCTCCTTGTCACGCACGGTCCAGGTTCCACGGTCTTGGTCGAATTCAGCATGCTCGATTTCGGTTAGGAAATGGGTGCGTAGCGTGACCCCCTCACGCTCAGCCGTGCGTTGCATGTAGGCCAGGATTTCCGGCTGCAGCGGATAGGTCGATGTCCAGCTCCATTCCGGGGCATAGGACAGGGAATAAAGTGCAGCCGGTACATCGCACCGCGCACCCGGATAGTGGTTTTCGCGCCAAGTTCCACCAACAGTGTCAGCCTTCTCGAACAACGTGAAATCGGAAAGGCCCAGCTCGTCGAGATAATGCGCCATGGCGATTCCGCCAAATCCGGAACCAATGATGACGACATCGTGGTCCGTTTCCTTGTGCACCGTGCCAAAGTTGCCGGTGGGAGCTTCATCGAGCATTGCGTATCCTTTCATTCATTTGGCAATAAAAAGCTGTTCCCTGCGGCAGGCAGAGATCATCAAGTGGCGCTGCCTAGTTCCAAGGCGGCACGCTCGTTCTTGTCTGAGTCAGCGGAAGTGGAAGCGATCCTTTTTGGAAATTCGGGTGACCGGCGGGGGCATCGGGACCGTAGCGGTCCTGGCACCCGGCACAGTTTCGGTTCTAGAGCGACGTGAGGTTTTGGCAGCGGTCATTTCATCAGCCTTTCGGGCACCAGCTTGATAATCTCAGGCCAAACCGACATGACTGCCATGCCACAGATAAACACGAGGACAACTGGAACAGCAGAGCGGAACACTTCGACCACGCTCATTGAAATGCCGGGGGCCGCGCTTGTTGCGCTTTTTAGTGAGAAGAGCGTGTAGCCGAATGGCGGAGTAATGCTTCCGACAGTCAGGTTGATCAGGAAAAGCATCCAGAACCAGATCGGATCATATTCGAATAGCTGCACGATCGGTTCATATAACGGCACCGCAAGCAACATGAACGCAATCTGGTCTAGAAACATGCACAAGATCAGCGGAACCAACATCAAGATCAGGAACATTGTCCAGTAAGAGGCATCCAGTTCAACCACGTATTCAATTAGGCCCCGTGTTGCCCCAGACGCCGAAAGCAGCTGACCAAACAGCTTGGAACAAGCCACGATTATCAAGATGGTCGTGGCAAGCTTGGCAGCCTCAACGATTGCCGTTCGCATCATTGTTAAGTTGAACTTACGATAGATAACTGCCACGAGCATCGCCCCGACGACTCCCGTTGCGGCGGATTCCGACGGCGTTGCCACGCCGAGCAGAATGAAACCCATCACCGAAAAAATGACGATCGAGAATGGAAGCAGCTGGACAAGCGACATAGCCACATCGCCAAGACCCTTGACCTCGTTGGCATCACGGCTGGGTGCATCCACCACCTCCGACCGGAAATACATAGAGCCAAAGACGTATATCAGCATCATCACACTAAGAAGGAGGCCCGGCAGCAAGCCGGCCACGAGCAGCCCAGCAATAGACACGTCCCGGACCAACGCCCCGAGCACGATCACGAGAACGCTGGGCGGAATGATCGGGGCCAGGCTCGCGCCCCCCAGGATAAGCGATGTCGACAACGACTTGCTATAACCCTGTTCCACCAGTTTGGGAAAAACGGAACGCCCGAGCATTGCCGCCACGGCAACGGCTGAACCAGACAGCGCTCCGAACACGACCGAAAGCGCGGTTACGACGAAGTACATACGTCCGCGCACCCGGCCGATCAACAGATCAACACTGCGAAACAGAATTTCTATCGATCCGGATCGAAATAGGATTTCGCCCATCAAAATGAACAGAGGGATCGCGATCAGGCTGTCGGAGGTGGTTGTACTAAAGATAGAATTGGCAAAGAGACCAAGTGATTTCTGTCCGTACAGGATGAGCGCGAAACCAACATTAACCACCAGAAACGCCGCGAAGAGCGGAATGCCTGTCGCCATGATGAACAGAAGTGCACCAACGACAAGCAAAAGGGTTTCATACCAGATCATTGATCCCGCGCCTCCCCCAGCACAGCGCCAAGAAGGTGCGTCATGTAACTGAATGCCATGGACAGGAACCCCGTCGCGATAACGGACGTGATCCACCATTTCGGCACAGATTGCGTTCCGACTGTATAAATCCCTCTTTCAAACTGCCGATGCGCCTCCGCCAGGACAATTGCACCGGTGACAAGACAGATGCTCATTGCCGCGACCAGCACGAAACTATGCAGCAGTACACGGGAAACGCCACTCAATAGACTTTCCAGATAGTCGATCGAGACATGTGAACCGACACGGACGACGTATGGCGCTGTGCCGAATATGACGACCGGAAGGAGATACCGGACTAGATCGTTCACCCAATCCGTAGGAGAACCGAAAAAGTAACGAAGGAACACCTCAGTCACGAAAGACAAGGTTATTAATATCAACGCACATCCGCTAACCGATATCAGAACCCTGGTGTTCCATTGATCGATCAGTTTGAGTGCTGAGATAAGTCCCCTAAAGTTCTGTCGCCGCTCAGTGTCCACAATATCCAACGCTGACTTTTCCATGGCGATCAGTACGTAAGCCCGGCTTCACGCGCGATCTCCCGTAAGGTTACCGCGTGTTCACCAGATTTCTCAATCGCCTTTTGCCAGACGCCTTGTGCATAGAGCCGGTCCAAGAGCGCAGCATTTGCTTCCGAAATCCGTGTCGGCTTCATACCCAGCGCCCGAAGCTCTTCGGTCTCCTTCAAAGTAAGCGCATCCATGCCTACGATGGTTGACTGCTCCAGTTCCTCGCCGATACGCGACACGAGCGCGCGATCCGCGTCGCTCATTGCTGTCCAGGCATCCAGGTTCATTAGAATAAGAACCCCTGTCTGACCGAAATTTGGCTCGGAGTAATAGGGCGCGACCTCGAACCACTTGAAGCCTTTAGCGCCGAGCGTTGGCCAGGCGGCGCCGTCGATCAGCCCCTTCTGCAACGCAGTATAGATCTCCCCGCCGGAAATCATCACCGGTGAACCGCCAAGCGTTCGGATCATCGGGTGATAGTTTTCTGTTCCGCGGACTTTCATCCCCTCGAGCGGCGTCTCCCTGCTCAACGCATGGCGAAGGTAAAATCGGAGGCCTTTTGTGCCGGTCGTGGGAGCGGCAATCAGCTTCAGTCCGATGGTTTCGTAGTGGTCCGAAATAAAGTCGATCACGCCGGAAGCCCGCCGCTTGTCCGGATCGGACGCAACCCCATCAATTGCAAGCCCTACGCCCGTGGTGCCAGCATGATACGCGCCATGCGTAAAGATGAAATCATAAAGCCCCGCCTGAACGGGCTCTAGCCCCTCGAATGGCGGAACGGCCTCCGGCCCGATGATGTCAACTGTGATCTCCCCCTCTGACGCCTCGGTGAGGTCAGCCACGAAACGTTGGGCGATCTCCTCCGTGAAGACGAAACTGTGCGGAAAACTTGACAGCATTTTGTATTCGGCCGCCTGCCCCCCTCCGGCGGCGGCCGCACCGAACCATATTGCAGTCACCCACTTTCCAAGCGTCTTGTTCATTTCTCTCCTCCCTTGGCGGTATCGCCTGACGAGGTGAGCCCTCGTCCTCATTTTGTTCCATTATATGGTACTTATTGTTCCATTAAACGCAACTATTTTCTTATCGTCATGAAGCTCCAGATGTGTCACGGAGGCGAGAACCAGCTGTCGCAGATTTCGGAAACGGAACCTGGGGCAACAATTTATTCTCACTATTTCATAAACTTACCCGATCTCTCCTGGGCAAAGGGGATCTGCTAGCCACCCTGACATGCAATACATTCGCACCTACATATCCGGACATGTGAAACGGAACTGTGGGGAGGTTTCCACAAAAGGCGCTCCTTCAGCCGGAACAAATTGGAAACCATTCCAAGCGCACCAATAGCCAAGACAGTGCTGCCGCGAACCTAGGGGATCACGACGACCGAACCGCTGGTCCTGCGGGCTTCGAAATCCCGGTGCAGTTCCTGAACATTTTCAAGTCGAACGGTCTGGCTGACTTCCATGCTGACGATACCGCGTTCGATCATGTCAAACAGGCTGTCAGACATGCGCTGCTGCCGGCCCGGCTGGGCGATATAGGTTCCCAGCGTCGGCTTTGCCAAGAAAATCGATCCGTTTGCGGCAAGCTTGGATATGTCGAAGGGGGGAACCGGGCCGGATGCCTGGCCGTAATTGACGAGCGTCCCAAGCGGCCGAATACACTTGAGCGACCCTTCGAACGTATCTACGCCCACGGAATCATACACCACGTCCACGCCATGTCCTTCGGTCAGGCGCAAAACCTCTTCAACGAAATCTACCTCGCGGTAGTAGATGATGTGCTCGCACCCGTTGGCTTTGGCCATGCGCCCCTTGCTTTCCGACCCAACTGTTCCAATGACAGTCGCACCAAGATGGCGCGCCCATTGCGACATGATCGAACCGACACCGCCCGCGGCAGCGTGGATCAGGATCGTGTCCCCTTCGCCGACTTTGTAGGTACTGGACAGCAGATACTGAGCGGTCAGCCCTTTTATGAAACAAGCGGCGGCCGTTTCATCGGAAACGCTGTCAGGAATCCGGACAAGTTGGTCGGCCGCGATGATCCTGCGTTCGCAATAAGCGCCAAGCACCATGCAATAGGCCACGCGATCACCGATAGAGACATTCTCAACAGCATCACCAACGTCTTCTACGACTCCGACAGCCTCGAAACCAAGCACAGCCGGTGTTTCGATGGCGTACTGTCCAGTGGTGTTCATCCGGTGATAGGTGTCCACGAGGTTGGCCCCGATGGCGGTATGCCGAAGCACGACTTCATGGGCCTGTGGCGCGGCAAGCTTCAACTCGACCAGTTCCATTACCTCCGGACCGCCCTGTTTCCGGATCATTACCGCCTTTGTCATTGTCTTCCCTTTCCGTAATTGAATTCGGCCCGGCTCATCACTTGAGAGCCACCGACCGGATGCGCCGCTCCTCGAACAACCAGTCCGATCCATGTTCGGAAAACTTGTCGTAGTAAGATGCCGCAACCAGCAAACGCCCGATGCCCGCCTGCTCATCAAGAGGTTCCGTGAAAACAAGTATCCGGCTTTCGGCTTCAATACTGCCGTCCGAGATCTCTGAGAACCGGATGAAACTCTGATGGTGAAATGTCGGCGCGCCCGCTCGCGACTTCACGAACTCGGCGATGGCACGGCGGCCTGAATACAGAACCCCGTTGTAGTCGATTACGCCATCGGGCAGAAAAAGCTTAGACAACAAGTCAAAGTTTCCTGCATCGCGGTAATCGCAATAGAGCGCCGACGCGGTCCGGCACTTCTTTTCCACTTCGTACGTCATGTCATTTCCTTGCTTCCGGAGGCGGCTTTTCCCGACGCGTGATACAGGCACGCTGGGCTGGTGGCAGGACTGGCGTAAGTAGAACGGTCCGATTGACCGGACCGTGGACCGATGTCGCGCCTGCCTATGTCGGGCCTATGCTGCCTTGCGCTTCTCTCTTCAAAGGCTAGGCGAAGCGGCCCAGGCTGGATACGCAAAGAGATGAAATTTATCTTTCCATTTTTGGAAAACGGTAACGCCGACACCTGCAGGCTGTTATTCCGTCACTGATACTTGCGACGCATGCTCAGGCAGGGGGTATGATGGGAAAGCATATTGTTTCCTGTGACATGTGGGAGGCTTGCCTTTCAGAACGCAGATGGCAAAACTGACCGCTCAATGTACTTTCGGTTCCCAAATCAGGGTACGTGAGTAAGCGCTAACCCGACCCGCAGCACCAAGAAAATCATGCCCTCTCCTTCAGATGCGTGCTAGCACCATTGCTGTAGGCGGGGAGGAAATAGGATGCAAGGGAAGACCAAAGGCATGTTCAGCGACGGTTCCGACAGTCCTGACCAGAGCCTAGACCATGTTTTTTCGATGTATCGTGACATGGTCCGGATACGTGCGCTGGAGACCGTTGCGATCGAAGCGTTGGAGAAAGGGCTGATATTCGGCGCTTTGCATCCCTATATCGGACAGGAAGCGATTGCCGCAGGCGTGTGCGCCAATCTTCGTCCAGAGGATGTTCTGCTTTCCACACACAGGGGACACGGGCACACACTTGCAAAAGGCGCGGACCCCAAACGCATGATGCTGGAACTTTTTGGCAGGAAAGGCGGATACTGTCAGGGCAAGGGCGGTTCGATGCATATTGCCGATTTCAGCGCCGGCATGCTTGGCGCAAACGGCATCGTAGGAGCCAATATCCAAATCGCCGTTGGTGCCGCACATGCCATCAAGCTCCGCAAGGAAGACAAGATTGTTGTGTGTTTCTTCGGGGACGGTGCAATCAATCGCGGCCCGTTTCTAGAAGGACTGAACTGGGCCGGAATTTATGGCCTGCCAATCCTCTTTGTATGCGAGGACAACGCATTTGCAGCCTCCACCCGGACGTCGACTCTTACGTCGGGAGATGGGGCAGATGCCCGCGCGAAGGCGATGGGCATCCCGTCAGTAGTGATTGACGGAAATGATGTGCTGGAGACGGATCGGACAGCGGCGGCGCTGGTCGAAAAAGCGCGCCGAGACCAACCGCAATTGATGGTCGCGCGGACGTACCGGATGTATGGGCATACGGCGACCGATCCAGGTCACTATCGCCCGATGGCGGAGGTTGAGAAAAACCGGAAGAACGATCCGGTCCTGCGGTGCAGAGCCCATCTTGTCGCCCTGGGAATGGATCCCGAACAACTGATCTGCACAGAAACAGATATCATGAACGAGATGAAGGACGCCGCCGCCAGTGCTGCCGCAGGCGCTTGGCCGACGCCCGAAGACGCCTATGCCGATGTGCAGGACATTGGCAGTCCTGTCCATAGGCCGTTCCAATGACAGAACTCACTTATGTCGACGCCGCTCATGAGGCGCTTCACGAGGAACTGACGCGCGACCCGGATGTCTGGGCGATCGGCGAAGACCTTGGGCGCGGTGGCGTGTTTGGTCAGTATCGAGGGCTGCAATCCGAATTCGGGTCCGACCGCGTGGTCGACGCACCGATATCTGAAGCCTGCATGCTTGGCGCCGCAGTGGGTGCGGCGATGATGGGCACGCGTCCAGTTGTCGAAATGCGTGTTTCAGACTTTTCCCTTTGCGCAACAGATGAGCTTGTAAACCAGGCCGCGAAAGCCCGGTACATGTTCGGAGGCCAGTCCCGCGTGCCGCTTGTCGTGCGCAAACCGTTCGGAATGTGGCGATCTTCAGCGGCACAGCATTCGCAGTCTCTCGAAGCCTGGTATGCCCATATTCCAGGACTTGTAGTTGTTACGCCGGCTTTTCCAAGGGATGAAAAGGCGTTGCTGAAGGCCGCCATCCGGTGTGACGATCCGGTGGTATTTCTGGAGCACAAGAATCTATGGTCGACCTCAGGCGACCCCGGCTTCGACGACCCGCCCGCGGAAATCGGCCGTGCCCGCATTGTTCGCAAGGGTGATGCTTTGACCATAGTGTCCTGGTCCGCGGCCCTGCATGACTGCCTGGCCGCAGCGGCCACGCTGGCATCCGAGTCTTCCATTGAGGTTGAAATCATCGATCTAAGAACGATCTGGCCCTGGGACCTAGACACCGTATTAGCCAGCGCCCATCGAACCCGCCGGATTCTGGTCGTGCATGAGGCGGTTTCAGTTGCCGGGTTTGGGGCCGAGGTCGTGGCAACAGTCTCGGAGCGGCTTTTTGGTCGTCTCGTCACCCCACCGAAGCGGCTGGGTGCCCCAAGAATTCCTGTAAGCTATTCGCCAACTCTGGAAGACCAGGTGCGGGTTAATCCGGCACGTATTGTCGGCACAGTCAAACATATGCTGGCACATGAGTAGCACGGTAACTTGCAACAGTCCGCTGAAGAAATGACCCGCTTACATGCGCCGTGAAACTTGTGGCTTTCCCGATTGCGGCGAGCGGGTGACACCGGCTACCAGACCTTACTGGCCGCCGGTATTCCCTCCTAATTGCTCAGGCCGGCATCCCGTGCGATATCGCGAAGCTTCTGAGCGTCTTCGCCGGATTTCTTGACCGCAACCTGCCAGACGCCTTCTGACCAGAGCGCTTCAAGATTGTCTGTTACCTCCGCCGGGAAAATCGTCGGCTTCATGCCCAGCTCCCGCAGTGCTGAGGTTTCTTCTTCGACCATCCGGTCAACGAGTGGGATTGTTTCGACTTCAAGGTCCTGCCCCACCTTGCTGATGAGGTTCTGCTCATCCTGATCGAGGCTGTTCCAGACATCAAGATTGACGAGAATGATGAAACAGGTCTGGCCGTATTTGGGTTCGGAATAGTAGCTGGCAACTTCGTACCACTTGTAGCCCTTTGCGCCCAGAACCGGGAACGCAGCACCATCGATGATTCCTTTTTGCATCGATGAATAGATTTCTCCCCCGGACATTAGCACTGGTGAGCCGCCCAACTCACGGATGATAACGTTGTACGGCTCTGTTCCCCTGATTTTCAATCCGCTGAACTTAGAAGAGTTATCGATCTCCTGGCGCAAATAGAAGCGTAACCCCTTTGTTCCGGCGCAGGGAGACGACACGAACTTCATCCCCAGTTTCTGGTAATGCGCGTCGATATAGTCCATCGCACCAGAGCTGCGCCGCAAGGCTGGATCGGTTGCCATGCCGTCAATGGCGAGACCGACACCGGTCGTTCCCGAATGATATGCCCCGTGCGTGAAAAGAATATCGTAAAGGCCCGCCTGCGCCGGTTCCAGACCCTCAAAAGGAGGTACAACCTCCGGGCCGGACAACGAGACAGAAATCTCCCCCTCCGATAGCTCCTCTATTCGCCTGATGAACTCCATTCCTATCGCCTCGGTGAACGCGAAGTTCTCCGGAAAGCTGGAAAGTAGTGAAAGTGACCTCTCCTTGGCCATCGAGGCCCCGGTGCCCAAGACACCGAATAACACGACGACAATTGCCCACAAAGTAAATCTGAGCACGATATCCTCCCTCGTAGAGCCCAAAAACATGCAACTGGCTCAAAGTTATGTATTTCGCATGTTGGAATATTTTGTACCGTATAGCGGTACTTTTGTCTTGTCAACGCCTCGCTGTACAGCCAACCTAACCCGGTGTAATACAGAAACCCGATGCCTCAGGGTGAACGGACGAAGTGCCGCAAGACGAGGCGGGAACAGTGAATGCCATGGCATTCAGGTGCAAGGGAGACACGTAAGAGGTCATGGAGGGAGAATCTGACGGAAGCGTACGCTCGGTTGAACGCGCTCTGGCACTGATTAAACTGTTGCGTGACGACCCCCGAGACGGATGGCGTTTGTCGGACCTCTCCAGCAGCGCGGGCCTGGGCAAATCCACTGCTCACAGGCTGTTGAACGCACTTGTAGAGCAGGGCTTTGCCTATCAGGAACCCAAGAGCCGCAGATACTATCTGGGATTCGAAATGACCTGCAACTCATTCGAGAACATACGCGGCGCCATCATCAATGTACTGTCCCCGATCTTGTCGGAAATAATCGAAGAAACCGAGGACGTTGCCTATCTTCAGCTGAAAGAAGGTGGCGAAGCAGTTTGCGTTGAAAGATATGAGGGCAGTTTTCCCATCAAGAGTCTCACGCTGGACGTGGGAGACCGCCGCCCGCTTGGTGTCGGCGCAGGAAGCCTCGCCCTTCTGGCTGCGCTTCCGGATGAGGAAATCGATGTTGTGATCCGTCGAAACAACAAGATTCTGAAACCGTATTCGGCCTTCACAACCGAAACACTGCGCACTCTGGTCGAGGAAACCCGCGAACATGGGTTCGCGTTCAATGACGGTAAAATTGTCCCTGGCATGGGCGCAATCGGGGTGGCTGTTCTAAACAGCCAGAAACACCCGATCGCGGCGATAAGCGTAGCGGCGATTGTTGACCGGATGAACCCTGCTCGCAGACTTGAAATTGCCAGAGCAATCTCGACCAAAATCAAAGGTGTTCGCAAACAACTGGCACAGTTTTCCGAACACAAAAGCTGAATGCTGAATTTGGCAATTCTTGTTTACGCCAAGATTGCAGAACGCTCGATGTGATTCGCCGCCAAGAGGCATTTGACCTGCTTCTTTTCGTCGTCTCGGCCCCGGGGCAGCTTGCGATGCCATGATATCCCTCCTTTGTGGCAAAGTACCAAGTCAATGGAGCGGAATCCTTAAACTTTCATGAAGATCTCTTGAAACAGCCCATTTTTCTAACATTCTTGGGTTGTCGTTGATGAATTTGCAGGCAATGGCAGGATGTGCATGCTCTTTGTCCGACCACTTTTCCACTCTCACTATCTCAGATGACCGTCAGGGCCTCTATTGATCCCAACGATGCAGCCCGTATCTGAATTGTATCTGATCTGATCTGGCAAGTTTGCGATAGAGAGACAACAGAACCCGTACGCCGCTGCATTATTTGGTGCCTGTTTTTCAGGTGCGAACAAAGATGGAGCGAAAGATGACTGCAATCCCAACGACAGTCCTGACCGGGTTTCTCGGCGCTGGCAAGACAACGCTGTTAAACCACATCCTACACAATACGACCGACGAGAAAATCGTTGTTGTTGTCAACGAGTACGGGGAAGTAGGAATTGATGGGCAGCTCGTCGTCGATACAGAGGATGAGGTTGTCGAGCTGAATAATGGGTGCATTTGCTGCACTGTTCGGACTGACCTGATCACTGCGCTTCGTAGTCTTCTGGAGCGAGGCGATGACATCGACCGCTTTATCATTGAGACCTCGGGCCTCGCAGATCCCGCCCCCGTTGTTCAAACCTTCGTGCTCGATGAAGTGCTCTCAAAGCGCATGGAGCTCGACGCGATTGTCACGGTGGTCGACGCTCGACACATCGGCATTCAACTCAACCAAGAGGTTGCGAAAGAGCAAGTGTGCTTTGCAGATCTCCTGATCCTAAACAAGACAGATCTGGTGACGGAGGATGTACTACAATCAGTCGAGGTCCAAATTCGGACGCTGAATCCACTTGCAAGCTGCGTACGCGCACAAGACTGCGATATCTCGCCATCCGATCTCTTGGATGTCGGAGCCTTTGATCTCAAACGTATTTTGCGAATCGAACCGCATCTTCTGGATGAACACGAGCATGATCATGAACACGACGGCAGCATTTCCTGCGTCGCCTTAGAAGATGACACGCCCTTGGTGCCTGAACTGTTCAACAAATGGCTCAATACGTTAGTCCAGGAGACAGGTAAGGATCTATTTCGACTAAAAGGCGTCATGAATTTTGCAGGCGAGCCACGACGCTTTGTCTGTCACGGAGTGCACATGACACTCGACGGCCGGCCAGGCGCAGTCTGGAAGCCAGGCGAACACCGCAGCAGCCAAATCGTCTTTATCGGTCGGAACCTCGACGAGGCTGCACTCAGAACCGGCCTCCGTTCCTCTCAAGTGTTACCTCAAGATATCGCCGTTTAAGGCGCAATAACAAAGCCGCAAAGACATAGAAACGCAATCAAAAAGGAGAGACTTACATGTTCCCCCCACTTGTCGCAGCCATGATCAGCCTGGGCGTATTAGGTGCAATTGATACCTATGTTACAGCAACACTGATCCCTGTCCCCGTCTGGGTTACGTTCATCGCTTGGGCGTCCTTCTTCGCTTGTGGCGGAGAAAAAACCGGGTACATCAAGTCGATCGCTTCGAACTTCACCGGGATCATCATCGCTTCGATTACGCTGCTGATTATCGAAATCGGACCCTCAGCCCCCCTGTTTGCTGCCATACTCGTAGGCGCTGGCACGTCTGCAATGGTTTTTGCCTCTGGCACCAAGCTGCTCGATTTTCCACCGGCCATTGTGTTCGGATTTGCTTCGCTTGTTGGCACCACTGCCGCGACGCAGACGACAATCACTGGTGCTGAAGCCCTTACGCATCCCACTCTGATCGCAATGCTTGCAATGGTGGTTGGCGCCTCGTTCGGCTTCGTTTCAGAGATCGTCACGAAATTGCTTTCAGCCGGGCAAACTGCCGAAGCCCAACCCAACACCTGATCTCACAGTTTGCCGGAGAACACGAAATGAAACTACAACACCATCTTGGAGGCCTTGAGGCCGTTGGCCCTGTCAGTACCGACATACGCGTCTTTGTCGAAGACTGGGAAACCCGGATTTTTGGAATTCACTCGGCGATGATGGCTTTGTCAACGCAGCTGGATCTACCGGAAACGCCATCAAGTTTCCGAACCATCTGGACTTGGGCCGACCTACGAAAAGGTGCAGAGGCCATGAACCCTTTCGAGTACTTCAAGTACCGGTACTATGAAAAATGGCTTGGTGGCATTTCCGGCTATTTCATCGAAAACGACTACATCACCGAAGAAGAGCTTGATGCATTGACTGAAGAGTATCTTGCTGATCCGGACAAACCGCTTCCCGAAGTGAACGTCGCGCCCATTGATGAGAGGGTTATTCAGTATCTAACGGTTGGCGATAGCCCAAAGCGTGACGTCACTGTGTCCTACGACTTTGAAGCGGGAGACAAGGTTGTGGTCGCGGACCCGCCATCGGTTGCGCATTCCCGCGTTCCTGGATTTATGCGCGGTCTGACCTGCGAGGTCGAGAAAGTCTACGACGGTGCCTACGTCTATCTCTGCGACATCGAGGAAGACGGCATTGGGCCTGCCATGCCCTGCTATACCGTCGGCGTCAGCGCCGATGAAATCTGGCCCAATAACGTAGAGCCGAACGTGACGGTCTTTGCTGATCTCTATGCAGGCTACCTCAAATCACCAGAATACGCCTAGGCCGGAGGACGATACCATGGCAAACCTATTTGAATATGACAGCGACCGCGAAAAACAGAGCGCAGCCCGGGCCAAGGCCCTTGAAGCCCTCCTGATCACGAAAGGCATCATCACCGACAAGACTGTCGATCAGGTGTTAGATTTCTTTGAAACGCGCATGGGGCCGTTCAACGGCGCTAAGATCGTGGCCCGCGCCTGGATGGATCCAGATTTCAAGCAAAAACTGGTTGAGGACACTCCGGCAGCTATCGAAGAACTTGGCCTTGGCGACTTTATGGCAGGTGCCGAAGGCGAACACATGCGCGCCGTTGCCAATGAACCGGGCGTCCACAACATTATCATCTGTACCTTGTGTTCCTGTTATCCGTGGCCGGTCCTTGGGCTTCCGCCCTACTGGTACAAAGACCCTGCCTTCCGCAGTCGCGCTGCTCGGGAACCTCGTGCGGTTCTCAAGGAGTTTGGCGTCGATGTTCCAGAGGAAGTGCATGTCAAACTCTGGGATTCCAGCGCACAGATCCGCTGGTTTGTCATCCCTGAGCGCCCAGAAGGTACCGAAGGGATGAGCGAGGAAGAACTCGCAGCGCTTGTCACGCCGGAAAGCATGATGGGCGTCGCGCTGGCCAAGGCCGCATAGTGGTCCACTGATGTTGACACGTTTCGAACATCACGCGGTGACCGAAATGCTGGGCCAGCCAGACACACCGCCACGCTACAATGGAACCTTATGTTTCGGTCACGAGTGGGAGCGGACAGCCTTTGGCATCGCCCTCGCCTTGGCCAAACAGGGCGTCTTCGAATGGGACGATTTCCGCGACGAGCTAATAGCTGAGATCGGCAACTGGGAAGCGTCCCACAACCTGACAGATGCTTCCTGGGACTATTACGAGCGCTTCCTCAGCGCACTTGAGAAAGCCGCAACAAAATCGGGTGCGATCGACTCGGAAGAGCTTGCCTCCCTCAACAACCTTAAGCCCGCTTCAGCCTGATTTGTGGCGAGCCACGATTAACATCCTGACTGAAAAGGAAAACAAATATGCATATTGAACCTGGTATCGTCGAACCTGCCAAACTTATCTTGAGCTACGGCACAGGGGCCGCTGCGGTCACGTACGCTGCCAAGAAAGCTTTTGACACTGTCCGAGAACGGGGTGGCATCGCCTTGACCCTCGGAGGGATCGCAACAACTGCTCTAACTTTTGCGTTCTTCGAGCTTTTACCGCACTTCCCCGTTGGCGTGTCGGAGCTGCATTTCATTCTTGGCTCCACACTTCTTCTGATCTTTGGTGCAGGTCCTGCGGGTTTGGGCCTTGCCGCTGGCCTTCTTGCTCAGGCCGTCTTTTTTGCGCCCAGTGACCTTCCGCAATACGGTATGAACGTCACCACGTTACTTGCACCATTGTTCGTCATCTCTGAGGTCGCGAACCGGATTGTGCCTAAATCTACCCGCTATGTTGATATCTCGTACAAACAGGCGCTTACCCTTAGCGCCTCCTATCAAGGGAGTGTTGTCGCTTGGGTTGCCTTCTGGGCGATCTATGGTCAGGAATTTGGCGCAGAAAGCCTTGCAGCTATTGCAACATTTGGCGCGGCATACATGCTGGTTGTCATTGTTGAGCCGCTTGTCGACCTCGCAGTGCTTGCCTCTGCCAAGACTGTATCGAGCGCGCGCAAGATCGGCCTGTTTGAGCCACGCCTCTATCGGGACGCATGATCTTCAGCCCCTACAAACACGCCCGCCGGTCTAGTCTCCGGCGGGTGCATGAGGTTAACTGGAAAGGATAGTGCTACTATGCGTGTCGCCATCTTAGCGCCGCCTGGCGTCCAGACCTTAGACGTCGTCGGTCCGGCTGAGATCTTCTGGGAGGCGGCGCGCCGACTGAATGACATGTCTGCCTATGACATTCAGATCATATCAACGGAAACAAATACAGTTGCAGGTACTGGTCAACTACAACTACTCGCAGATCGAACCATTTACGATGCTGATGAACCAATCGACACTCTCCTGATCGCGGGCGACCCTTCATTTCAGAAGATCAGTCCGGATGTCATAGGCTGGTTACAGCGCCGCGTACCGACCGTGAGGCGTTACGGTTCAGTCTGCACTGGCGTGTTCATTCTTGCAGCAGCCGGGCTTCTTGATGGTAAACGGGTGACGACGCATTGGGAATGTGTTGAGGAACTCCGCAAGAACTACCCCCGTATCAAGCTTGATGAAGATGCCATCTTTCTGCGTGATGGGCCGTTGATCACCGCAGCCGGTGTTACAGCCGGCATAGACCTCGCTTTGGCACTGGTTGAAGAGGACTATGGCCATGAGATCGCAATGATCGTGGCGCGATACATGGTGGTTTTCCTAAGGCGCTCCGGGGGCCAGTCGCAATTTAGTGCGCACCTCATCGGTCAGATGTCGCAAGACAATGCTATACAAAAGGTTCAGGAATACATCCTCGAAAACCTTGACACACATCTGACCATCGAAAAATTAGCACATATGAGCGGCATGAGCCCACGAAACTTTGCTCGGGTGTTCCGTCGCGAGTTAAACACAACGCCCGGTGAATTCATAATGAAGGCCCGAATTGATGCGGCGCGAAGGTTGCTTGAGAGCACTGATATGCCGATGCAGCGTATCGCGGTGAAATGCGGCTTTGCTACAGCTGATTCAATGCGACGGGTGTTCAACAAACTGCTTGGCGTACCTCCTGGGCAATACCGCCAACAGTTTCAGACAGTACCCAAATGTATTCGCGTTATCTCTGACGTCAGCACCTACCAGTTTGATTGATTGAGGTGTCGCTAAATTTGTAGTGACCCAGTCCCCTGAAATCAGGCCACTGAGGATTGATGATCCGCCCACGCAAAAGGATGGAGCACGAAACGCCGGTTTTCAGATGAACGGATCATTGGGATGTTCAGGCAATAGGAAACCCGCGTGAAGGCGCAGAAATAGTGCCGAAGGTAGGGGGCACCTCATCACAAACTGAACATGCGCCCGCAAGCGCCATGTACCCTGTTCGAGAAAGCCCAACTAAGTCGTACATAAACTGGACCTATCCAGGATCAACCCGCGAGACTGAGGATTCAAAAATCATCCAGAAACGACAAACCGCCCCGGAGGGCGGTATGTTGGTTGCGGGAGCAGGATTTGAACCTGCGACCTTCAGGTTATGAGCCTGACGAGCTACCGGGCTGCTCCATCCCGCGCCAATTATGCGCCCCAAGTCAGAGAAAGGTATGGGGCGTCATCGTTAGAGAGATACATCTCAAGGGTCTTACTAGGTTTGGCGGCGACCTACTCTCCCACGCCTTAAGACGCAGTACCATCGGCGCTAAGGCACTTAACGGCCGGGTTCGGGATGGGACCGGGTGTTTTGCTCTTGCTATGACCACCAAACCAAGAAAAACCCTTGAATTCCAAGTCGCGTACTCTGTTTAAGTGTATGCTTCTGATCGTAGAAGTCTGGCTTCTACTGGATCAAATCAAGCCTATCGGACAATTAGTACCGGTCAACTGAACGCATTGCTGCGCTTACATCTCCGGCCTATCGACGTGGTGGTCTACCACGGTCCTCAGGGATACCTTGTTTTGAGGGGGGCTTCCCGCTTAGATGCCTTCAGCGGTTATCCTGTCCGATCATAGCTACCCTGCACTGCCGTTGGCACGACAACAGGTCCACCAGTGGATCGTTCACCCCGGTCCTCTCGTACTAGGGGCAACTCCTCTCAAGTATCCTACACCCACGGCAGATAGGGACCGAACTGTCTCACGACGTTCTAAACCCAGCTCACGTACCTCTTTAAACGGCGAACAGCCGTACCCTTGGGACCTGCTCCAGCCCCAGGATGAGATGAGCCGACATCGAGGTGCCAAACACTGCCGTCGATATGGACTCTTGGGCAGTATCAGCCTGTTATCCCCGGCGTACCTTTTATCCGTTGAGCGATGGCCCTTCCACTCGGGACCACCGGATCACTATGGCCGTCTTTCGACTCTGCTCGACTTGTCAGTCTCGCAGTCAGGCTGGCTTCTGCCATTGCACTCAACGAGCGATTTCCGACCGCTCTGAGCCAACCTTCGCGCGCCTCCGTTACGCTTTAGGAGGCGACCGCCCCAGTCAAACTACCCGCCACACAGGGTCCCGGAACCGGATAACGGTCCGCGGTTAGACATCAAGCAGAACAAGGGTGGTATCTCAAGGGAGGCTCCACAGAAACTGGCGTTCCTGCTTCGAAGCCCACCACCTATCCTGCACATGTTCGGCCTAATGCCAATGTGAAGCTGTAGTAAAGGTGCACGGGGTCTTTCCGTCTAACCGCGGGAAACCTGCATCTTGACAGGTAATTCAATTTCGCTGAGTCGATGTTGGAGACAGCGGGGAAGTCGTTACGCCATTCGTGCAGGTCGGAACTTACCCGACAAGGAATTTCGCTACCTTAGGACCGTTATAGTTACGGCCGCCGTTTACCTGGGCTTCAATTCAAGGCTCTCACCTCTCCTTTTAACCTTCAGGCACCGGGCAGGCGTCAGACCCTATACGTCGTCTTGCGACTTCGCAGAGCCCTGTGTTTTTAGTAAACAGTCGCCACCCCCTGGTTTGTGCCCCCAGCCAATACTTGCGTAGAAACTGGGCCTCCTTCTCGCGAACTTACGGAGGTATTTTGCCGAGTTCCTTCAACATCGTTCTCTCAAGCGCCTTGGTATTCTCTACCAGTCCACCTGTGTTGGTTTAGGGTACGATCTGATGATGGAGCTATTTCCAGGAACCGATTAGCGGCCCACCCAATCCGATAAGGGTGAACAACCTTCACGATCCGTCACTTCCATCTGGCTCAGGAATATTAACCTGATTCCCATCGTCTACGCCTTTCGGCCTCGACTTAGGGGTCGGCTTACCCTGCTCAGATTAGCTTTAAGCAGGAACCCTTGGACTTTCGGCGAGAGTGTCTCTCACACTCTTTGTCGCTACTCATGTCATCATTCTCACTAGTGATCTCTCCACCGGATCGCTCACGCGCCGGCTTCATCGAAAGCCTCTCTCCTCCAATGCGGCCGAGGCCGCTAAGGAGGAATGAGACTATGTCACACTACGCT